>CAVSSI010000010.1:0-349441 GCA_963730655.1 uncultured Bacteroidota bacterium | reverse complement strand
AACGAGCCGAAACAGGAGGAAACCAAAACAGACAGCACGGCAAAAAAAGTAGTGCTTAATTATCCTTACACTGCGAAATATTCTTTGAACTGGCAACCGGGTGACGAACAGAATGCGGTTGTGGTTCTGAATTCCATTAAGAAATATATGGACGGCGATATAACAGGAGTCATTCAGCGACTTTGCTGATTCCATTACATTCATCGCGGACAAATTTCTTTTTAAAGGTACGAAAGACAGTCTGGTAAACCTGATGACTCCGATGCGTGCTCAAATAGCTTCCATGACTTTTCAACCCGACACCTGGCTCACGGCCTATTATCCTGACAAAAACGATACATGGGTTACTGTTTGGGGAGTTCAAAAATGGATTCTGAAAAATGGGAAAATCGGATTCTTTTTATATTGCGGAAGATGTCAGATTGAAGGATGGTAAGATTCACGAAATTGATGAAAAAATGCGGACGTTTCCTGAGCCAAAAAAGCAAAAAAATAATCCGCAACCAATCCGCGGAATTTGTCGGACAAATAACCTGAGGCTGCTCAACCTTCAGCTTTTTTAATGCCTGACCCTGAATTACAAACAAACCAGCGATCGGCAGCCTTTTGGAGTTCGCTGCAATCCGGATCGTTGTCAGAAGCCCAGGCGATAATCCCATCAGGGCGTATCAGTACAGCGCTCAAGCCTAATTGTTCTTTCGCCCGGCCCGAAACATACTTCATTTGATCGCCATATTCACCCGCCAAAGTTTTAAGTGAAGCATTCATATCAAAATCAAGCAGTATCCCCTGGCCATCGTGCATTAACTCGCCAATTCTTGTACCGTCTTCGAACTCAAAGTTGGGAACGCTGTGGCCTGCCAGAGGGTGGTCGCCACCGAGATTGTAATGTGTGAAAATGCCCCACACCCTTCCTGCAAAATAAGTGGCGCCATCGCGCGTATTCATCAGGTCGCGGACAATTGCATTCAGCGCGCGGGCATGTGGGTCTGGTTTCATGATGGCAACCTGGGCGCGTGACCAATCCAGCACCTGTGCACCAATTGGGTGCCGTTCGGTATAATAACTGTCCAGCAAGCCTTCCGGCGCTTTCTCTTGGATGGTTGCGGCGAGCTTCCAGCCCAGGTTCATGGCATCGCCCAGTCCAAGGTTAAGTCCCTGGCCTCCCAACGGCGCATGAATGTGCGCGGCATCGCCGGCTAAAAGTACCCGTCCGTTGCGGTAGGTTGTGGCCTGCCGTGCCCGGTCAGTCCAGGTGGTTGCGATATGCAGGGCGCTGATAGTAACGTCGGTGTTCGAGACGCGGCGCAGCACCTCCTGCACGTGTTCAAGCGTGATTGGCTTTTCTGAATTATGAAATGCCCCGCCATCAAAATCCTGTATCATCAGGTAACCTGGTTGCGATTGCAGGTACATACCTGTTGGTGTCACGTTTCGGCCCGGGCTGAGCTTCTCCGGGTCGGCAATGTCAACCTGAGTCGGTGTAGCCGGTAAATTCCGGCTCCGTACCGGCGAATTCAAAACCGCCCGCCTTGCGAACAACACTACGGCTTCCATCGCAACCCACGAGCCATTTACCTTTAAAAGATTGGTCACCTGACTGAACAGTTACCCCGTCCGCGGTTTGATGAAAGTCAGTAATGGCAAGCCCGCGCCTGATTTCTACACCCAGGGCTTCTGCGCGGCGGGCCAGCACCGTTTCAAGCTCCTGCATTTCAGAAATCAAACTGGTATCGGTCGAGCCTGGCAGGCGATACTTCCACTGTGAGGTGTCAATATCGCCTTCATGAAATGGAATGCCGGCGAAGTGTCCAACCTGACGACGTGCCCCTTGTCCGGCATTTTGGTGGGGATTTTTAAGGCGTTTATGTACCTCAAGTTCTTTTAGCAACCCACGGCGGTAAAGCGCTTCAATAGTAGGTGCCGAGAGTCCCCGTATCCCGAAAGGAAGTTGCTTTAATGGCGAGTGCGGATTCTCCGCCTTTTCCAGTATCAGGACTGAACATTTGGCCAGGGCCAGTTCACAGGCGAGGAATAGACCTACAGGCCCTGCGCCGGAAATGATTACATCGTAAATAGAATGATTTTGTGCGGATTTCCTGCTTTCAGGTGTAGCTTTCATATAGAATGATTGAAACACAAAATTCCGGAATACTCCTGTGTCAATCATGCTTAAACGGACAAAGTCCTTGCATGCTGTTTGCTCTCTCTTTGTTTTTGGGTGAATGCCGAAGATGTAGTCCCGACAGGAATCGAACCTGCATCAAAAGTTTAGGAAACTTCTATTCTATCCATTGAACTACGGGACCGAGCTTCAAATTGAAGGTGCAAAAGTAAGATTTTCTCAATTAAGAATCCCTATCCCTTAACTTCATGTTCAAATTGATTGCATGAACCGGTTACTTGTATTCCCCTGTATTTTAATGATCTGCTTTTGCAGCTTACAGTCGAAAGCGCAGTCGAAACCACATTTTAACCATACCACCATCTATGTGACCGACCTGGCCCGGGGAGCAGATTTCTATTCCAGGGTGATGATGCTGGATACCATTCCGGAACCCTTTCACGATCACCGGCATGTCTGGTTCAAAATGGGCGAACATAGCCAGCTGCATGTGGTGAGCGGCGCCAAAGAAGATATTTCGCATGATGTAAATATCCACCTTGCCTTTTCTGTCTCTTCTCTGCCCGATTTTATGAAACACCTCGACAAGCTGGGCATTAAATATGGCAATTTCGCAGGGGGAACCGAATAAAATTGCACTTCGGCCCGATCAGATCCAGCAGATCTATCTGCAGGATCCCGACGGCTACTGGATCGAAGTGAACAACGATACATTCTGATCACCGCATTTTAACCCCTCTGGCAGCTGAAACCTGCCTATCTTTGCAGCCCAAATTGAGGTTATGAAGTTTTACAACATTATCATTAAATACCGTTTATATATCGGCGTCGCCCTGCTGGTCACTTGGCGTACTGACCAATATTTACAGCAGTTTCTGGCCCGCCTTCCTTCCCTACCTGATCGGTGTGGTGCTCATTGTCGGCCATTTCTTTTTCGGCCCGCTCCGCCTGATCCAGGAACATATGGAATCCGGCAATCTGGAAGGCGCGGAAAAAGTGCTGGCGACCATCCGGTTTCCCAACCTGCTATACAAACCCATCCGCTCCGTATATTTTACCCTCAAGGGCAATATCGCCATGATGAAAAATGATTTTGACGGGGCGGAAATAAATATGCGAAAGGGTCTCGACCTGGGTATGCCCATGAAGGAAGCCGAAGGTGCCAGTCTTTTGCAAATGGGTATGCTGGCCATGCAGAAAAATGATATCCGCAAAGCAGAAGAATTTAATCCGTCAGGCGCTCAGCAAAGGTCTGCCCGATAAGGAAAACCAGGCCGCTGCCTATCTTCAGCTCTGTTCCATTATGATGACGAAAAGGGAGTTCCGCGCTTCCAAGGAATTTTTCAGAAAGGCAAAAAACCTGAAGCCCACCACGCCACAGATCGTGGACCAGATCAAACAAATCGAGAAATATATTTCCAGAATACCCGGCTAGGCGATTTACAGTAATCTTATTCCTGTTATCTAGCTTTGTTCTTTGGAGCAGAATACTCCAGTTTCAGATACTTGTGTACCATTCCGGGTCTTATACCCAATCCATCATTTAACCGGTACGGTTCAATAAAGGAAAAATTCAATTCATTATCCGAGATGTGATTAAAGGGTATGAAGAAGTTGGCCGGTTTCCCGTTTCTGTTTGTACACAGAAAGAGAAAAGAATGCTCCAGCGATTTATATTTAGCCAGCTGGTCGTCATTAAAAATAGTCAGGCGGTCATTGTTCTCTTTGTTTTCCCGGTATTTACATTCCACCCAGAAATTTATATTCGTATTCCGGATTCCAAACTGAAATCCAGGATCAGGAGAGGAACGGATATATCTGATGGAATCAGATGTATAATCGTGGGTGCTGTGTATGATTTCATATAAATCTTCTGGGAAGAACTGATAGGCAGCGCCAATTTCAAATTCTTCTTCCGGTTGCATCCGCTTTTCGGGTTCCTGTTTACTGTGTAATAGTGTTGTGTTTTTCATATAGATTGATAACTAAAGTTTCGAATGATTATTTATTTAAAGACTGATCTTTGCCTGCAGTAACTGTTTCAGCATGAAAAATGAATGATCTTTTTTCTCCAGAAAATCAAAAGATCCATAGCGCTGCTGATTCTCACAACTACATACTTCCTTCTGGTTTGAAAATAATACAACAAATATGGAAGGATCGAATTTCCGGATCTCTTCCAGCGTTTCCAATCCGTTTATCTCGCCATCCAGGTTATAATCCAGTACAACGATGGAAGGTTTACGACCGAGATTGGCAACACAATGTTCTCCTGAGGTGTAGAAAAAAAGCTGGCCTCCAAAAGATTCCAGCTCCCGGGCGATCAACTGCTGATACAACAGGTTGTCCTCTACGATAAATATGCCCGAAGAAGCTTGCAAATGCATGAGTTAGTTAATTAAGTGATACCTAAGCATTTCGAAAAGAGTGCCGGAATTTTTTCCGGTGTAAAGTGTTCATTTTCAAAGTCTTGTATTTTGCGGAAAATACGGTTTGTCCCAGGCTGGGAATTTTACAGCGTGTTTGGGAAATTGTGGATAAAGCGGGAAGCCTGAGGCGTGAAGCGGACAACCGTCATCGGTCATCCGTCATCGGTCATCCGTCATCCGTCATCCCTGCCAGGCAGGTCTCAACCCACTTCTCTCGACAGCTGCTGAATACATACTGAAACAACGGATTCCACCTGCCTCACCATAATGGGCAGGTGATCGAGATGTTCCCGGTTCTTTGCATTCATTTCCACGGTGCGGATCTGATCATGGAGGGTACGGATGCCCATCGAATCAATCGTGGATTTTAATTTATGGGCCATTTTGGAAACCTGCTCCCAGTTTTCCTGGTTCATGGCATTCACCAGTTCCTGTACATTCTGCGGAACCGTTTCAATAAAAAGAAGAATCATCTTTTTTATAAATGCAGTATCCCCGCCGGAAACGGAACGGATCATCGTAAGATCAAATAATGTGTTGCCGGAAGAAGGTGATGGCGGGATCCGGTCTCTGCGCCTCCCGAATTGCTCAGGATGGCTTCTACCAGATGCCCTTCCACAAAGGGTTTGGCGAGATAGTCATCCATACCTGCCTGCTCGTATTTCATCAGATCTTCAGGCTGGCAATTGGCTGTAAGGGCAATAATCGGAATGGCAGAGAGCAGGGGATCCTCCAGCGAACGGATCTTTTCCGTGGCCTGAATACCATCCATTTCCGGCATCTGCACGTCCATAATAACACAATCGAAAATCTGATTTTTTACCTGTTCGAGGGCTTCGGCACCATTTTTTGCAATAACCACCTGGGCACCGCTGGATTCGAGGATATGACGGATAAGCTGCTGATTCATTTCAACATCTTCCGCAACCAGAATGGTTTTTCCAAACAGTTTTTTATCTGTTCCGGGAGATTGCATGGTTTCGGTTGTTTCTACGGCAGCACTCCTCCTCATTACTTGCTCTTCAGTTCGCCATTTTGTATCATCCGGTAAATGGTACTCTTACCGATATCTAATTTCCGGGCAACCAGCAGAACATCTTTATTGTACTTATCGAGATAATGCTGAATGATCTGGCTTTCAAATTCTTTCAGCGTGGTTTCCCGGTTCAGCAAATCATTGATGCTGGTGGAAGAATTCAGGGTAATATGTTCCGGAAGAATATTTTCTTCATCGCTCATCACCACGGCAAGTTCCATAATGGATTTCAACTCGCGCACATTACCGGGAAAAGGATAGGCAATCAGTTTTTGCTGGGCTTCCGGACTAATGAGATTTTTTATTTATTTTATTTTCTTTGCAGAATCCATCCACAAAATTCTTGGCGAGGATGGCAATATCATTTCCTCTTTCCCGCAGGGGAGGTAACATGATCGGCAAACCGATCAGGCGATAGTAAAGATCTTCCCTGAATGTTTTATTTTTTACTTCTTCCAGTAAATTTTTATGGGTCGCTACGATAATGCGCACATTGATAGGTATAACCGCATTGCCGCCGACGCGTGTGATCTCTCTTTCCTGTAAAACGCGCAGCAGTTTGGCCTGCAGGTTGATATCCAGTTCGCCGATTTCATCCAGGAACAGGGTTCCCTTATCGGCCTCTTCAAACTTTCCGATCCTTCGGGTTACCGCACCGGTAAATGATCCTTTTTCATGACCGAACAGTTCACTTTCCAGTAATTCTTTGGGTATCGCAGCCACATTTACGGCCACAAAAGGCAGCGTATTTCTGTCAGAATTATAATGAATGGCTTTGGCGACCAGTTCCTTACCGGAACCGGTTTCACCGGTAACAGAAACCGTAATATTTGTTTTGGAGGCTTTTTCGATCATCGCGAAAACCTTTTCCATCGGTTCACTGTTACCGACCATGATCTGGGAGAAATCATATTTGCGACCCACCTGTTTTTTCAGGCTTTCCACTTCCTGTTTCAGGTTGCTGATTTCCCGCAAATGCAGGATGCTGTTCCAGAGCCGGTCCTTGGTATCATCGTCTTTTACGATATAATCGAATGCGCCGTTCTTTAAAAGATTGATGGCGGTTGCTACGTCTTCCTGTCCGGAAATAATGATGACCCGGATGTCGGGATTAAATTCCTTGATTTTCCTTAATACTTCCGTGCCATCGCTGTCCGGCAGGGAATAATCCAGGGTAACCACATCGGGAACTTCATGGAGGTGAGCGAAGAAATCAACGGGTGATTCAAATCGTTTAACTTCATATTCCGGATTCAGGGATAAGTAATGTTCCAGCATGGAGCCGTACCACATATCGTCTTCAACAATGAAAACTTTGAACGACTGGTTGTTCTTCATATTTCGGATTATATCGGATTATACCGGTGTATAACGTGATCCTAAAGCTTTTTAGTATTGATTATGAACCAAAAAGAGACTTTTTCCAAGTATTATAATGCACTCAACCCCGAACAGAAACGTGCAGTGGACACAATTGAAGGGCCGGTGATGGTTATTGCCGGTCCCGGAACGGGAAAAACCCAGATTCTGGGAGCCCGGATCGGTAAGATTTTATTGGAAACGGATACCGATCCGCAAAATATTCTCTGTCTAACCTATACGGATGCTGGCGCCATCGCCATGCGCCGTCGGCTGATTTCATTTATCGGTCCGGATGCCTATAAAGTCAATATCTATACGTTCCATGCTTTTTGCAATGATATCATCCAGGATAATCTCTCCCTGTTTGAAAAAAACAGCCTGGATCCCATTTCCGAACTGGAACAGATTCAGTTGCTTCGGGAACTGGTAGATGGATTCCCGCAAAATCATCCGCTGAAACGATACCGGGGTGATGCTTACTTTGAAGTGAAGAACCTCCGTTCCCTGTTCAGCACCATGAAACGTGAAGGATAGACGCCTGCTTTTATAGAAGGAAAGATCAACGAATATCTTGCCGATATTCCAACCCGCGAAGAATATATCTACAAGAAAAACGGACCGGGATACAAGAAGGGAGATCTCAAACGGGCCGATCTGGAAGAACAGCAGGAGCGCATGGAAAAACTGCGGGCTGCCATACATGAATTTGACCGCTTTCAGCACCTGATGCATATCCGGGAACGGTATGATTATGACGATATGATCAACTGGGTGATCCGGGCGTTTACAGAAAATGAAGATCTGCTGCGGCGTTACCAGGAAAAATACCAATACATTCTGGTGGATGAATACCAGGATACCAGCGGTACACAAAATAAAGTGGTGGAACTACTCATCAATTACTGGGACAAGCCGAATGTATTTGTAGTGGGCGACGATGACCAGTCCATTTACCGCTTCCAGGGCGCCAGTGAAGACAATATGCTGGATTTTGCCAACAGTTATAAGAAGGATCTGCTCAAAGTAGTACTAACCAATAATTATCGTTCCACCCAGCCGATCCTGGATATTTCCAAACAACTGATCAGCAGGAATAAAAGCAGACTGATATATAAAATGGAGGGTTTGTCGAAAGAACTGGTTTCTTCAAACAGCAAAATTGCCCATCTGACAACCCGGCCTGTGATCCGTGAATATGAAACGGAAAGGCTGGAGATGATCAGCCTGGTTACGCAGATAGAACAGTTAATTACAAGCGGTGTCCATCCCGGAAAAATCGCTATAATATATAAGGAGAATAAATACGGACAGGAACTGCTTTCCTATTTCAAACTGAAGAATCTACCGGTCTATAATAAACGAAGTGTGAATTTGCTGGAAGATCCCGTGATCAGGCAGCTGCTGTTGCTCATCCGTTATCTGGCTTCAGCGCATGAACATGAAGTTCCTTTTAACGGAGATGAAATGCTTTTTGAAATCCTGCATGCCGAATGGTTCCATATTCCGGCTATTGAAATTGCAACAATTACCGCAGAAGCCTATAGGGATAAATCCTCCTTACGCAAACTGCTCAATGATAAAGCCGGCAAACCGCAGCGGAATCTTTTCTCCCATGAACTGGAGCCGGCATTATTGTCTGCGGTTAAAATACTGGAGGCCCTGATTTCCGAAGTCTCCAATAAAACCCTGCAATCGCTTTTTGAAAGCATTTACCGCGAAACCGGTTTGTTGACGTTTTCCATGGAACATCCCGATAAGCGAAAAATGCTGGAGACGCTAACTTCCTTTTTTGATTTTATTAAAGAAGAAACCCGGCGTCAGCCCCTGCTCAGCCTCCAGGACCTGGTTACCCATCTGGACCTGATGGAGAAAGAAGCCATTGCACTTCCCATGATTGAAGTAAATGGCAGCGCGGAATCAGTAAACCTGCTTACGGCACATGGATCCAAGGGTCTGGAATTTACCCATGTATTTTTTGCCGGTTGCAATTCCCATAACTGGGAAAAGAAAAAAAAGCCCGGCAGCGGATTTCATTTTCCCGATACCCTGTTTCACAGCGTTCCCAATGATGAAGAAGAATTACGCAGGCTTTTTTATGTGGCTGTTACGCGGGCAGAAACTCATTTATATATATCCTTCAGCCGGTTTCGAAGCAATGGAAAGGAAGCAGAACCTTCCGTATTCATTGAAGAAATCCGGGCAGACTTCGACCTGCCTCTGGAAAAACCCGTATTGTCTCCTGATGCCATCAGTGAATTTCAGTTTTTACTGCTTCAGGGGGAACAGCCGCCGGAAATGGAAAGAATTGAAACAGATTTTATCAACCGGGTACTGGAAAAATTCCAGATGAATGTGACGGCACTCAATAATTACCTGAAATGTCCGCTGGAATTTTATTTCAAAAACCTGATCCGGATTCCTTCCCCGAAAAATGAAAACACTGAATTCGGATCTGCAGTGCATGATGCACTGGAAAAACTTTTCCGTAATATGCAGGATAACAATAACCAGTTTCCCGATTCTTCCTTTTTCCTCGCTTCATTTGAACAGTATATGTCCCGCCACCGGGAAAGTTTTACTAAACAGGAATTCAGCCGGCGGATGGAATATGGACAAATCATTTTACCGGCCTACTATGAAAATTATATTCAATCCTGGAACAGGATCGTAAGCATTGAAAGAAATATCGGGAACGTGGTGATGGAAGGCGTTCCGCTGAAGGGCAAACTCGATAAACTGGAATTTGACGGCAAACAGGTAAATGTGGTGGACTATAAAACGGGTAATCCGGAAAATGCCCTTCTAAAAACAAAAGGACCTTCGGAAAAAACACCAAACGGTGGGGACTACTGGCGCCAGGCCGTATTTTATAAATTACTGGTGGACCGCAGTGCATTTGGCTGGCAGGTGGTCAGTACGGAATTTGATTTCATCGAACCGGATAAATAAAAAATACAAAAAACAAAAAATTTATATCACGCCGCAGGACGAAGCCATCGTTACCCGGCAGATCACCGATACCTGGTCAAAGATCCAGAACCATGATTTTTATACCGGATGCGGAAAGGAAGATTGTCACTGGTGCAATTTTGTTAAAACCAATAAGCTGGATATAAACGCCGTAATGGCCGGAGAGGAAGAACATCCGAGTTTATAAAATCATAAAACTGTTTAAATCCCGTCCCCGTCCCCTAAGTTTGCAGACCAAGCACATGAAGCGAATTCTTCTTTTTTTCCTGGTCTGTTTTGTCCTGATGCGTTTTCCCCTGATCACGGGTTGTGCCAATATCGTTCCGCCTACCGGAGGTCCAAGGGATTCACTCCCGCCGGTATTGCTCAAAGGCCTGCCTTCCCCAAGCTCTCTGCATGTGGAAACCAATAAAATAGTATTGACTTTCGATGAATACATTGACCTGAAAGATGTTCATAAAAACCTGATAGTTTCCCCTGTTCCGAAAATTTTTCCCACGGTAAGATCGCATCTGAAAACCATCACCATCGAGATAAAAGATACCCTTCAGCCCAATACCACGTATTCATTTAATTTTGGGAAAGCAGTAACCGATATTAATGAAGGGAATGTTTTAAAGAATTTCACCTATACTTTTTCAACCGGAAACTATATCGATTCTTTGCAATATAGCGGCCGCGTAATCATGGCGCATACCGGAAAACCTGACAGCAACCTGATTGCCATACTGCATACCGATCTCAGTGATTCCGCCGTTGCCAAACAACGACCCCGGTATATTGCACGTCTCGACAGTTCCGGGAATTTTACATTCAGATTTCTCAAACCCGGCAAATATGCCCTGTATGCACTGGAAGATGAATCCGGAACACATGAATATACCACCAAGGCCCAGATATTTGCTTTTGCCGACAGTCCGGTTGACCTGACCCGGAACACATCGCCACTCCTGCTTTATGCCTATGCCGATACCAGCAACGACAAATTCAAAAAAAAACCCAAACCGTTGCTCAATCTCCCACCGAAGAAATCAAAAGAGGACAAAGACAAAGTGAAAAGGCTGGTGCTGACCGGCAATCTTCCGGGCGGTCTGCTTGACCTCCATCAGCAGCTGGTAATCAGTTTCGGGGAGCCTGTTAAATATGTTGATACGGCTAAAATCAGTTTTAGCCAGGATAGTTTTGTGAACATAACCCAGTACAAGATCGCGGTTGACAGTCAGATGAAAAAAATGACACTGACCTATGCCTGGAAAGAAAATACACTCTATCATTTAATTCTTCAGAAAGATTTTGCTGAAGATACACTCGGTGAAAAATTGTTAAAGATTGACACCATCAATTTCAAAACCAAGAAAGAATCTGATTATGGGAATCTGCGCCTGCGATTCAAAAATCTGGACATGAGCCGTCATCCGGTGGCCATATTTTATCAGGGCGATAAAATCATGCTGACCTCACCCATCGGAAAATCCATGCGTTATAATAATAAACTGTTTGATCCCGGGGAATATGAACTACGCATGCTCTACGATACCAATCAGAATGGCGTCTGGGATCCGGGCGATTTCTGGACACACCGGCAGCCGGAGATCGAAGTGCCCCTCAGGAAAAAGCTTACCGTAAAGGCGAACTGGGACAATGAAGTGGATATAACTTTGTAATTTTATCCCATGCAATTTTCATCGGCTCTGTTGGAAACGGCGGTCAATGAATTCGCCAAATTACCCGGTATCGGAAAGAAGACTGCCCTCCGGCTGGTACTGCATTTATTGAAACAGGATCCGGCTGCAGCAAAGGCTTTTGGAGAAACCATTCTCAGGATGCGCCAGGATATCCGGTTCTGCCAGCGCTGCCATAATGTGGCCGATGCAGATATCTGTTCCATCTGTGCCAATTCCATGCGCAGGAAAGATATGATCTGCGTGGTGGAAACCATCCGGGATGTGATTGCCATCGAAAGCACCCAGCAATTCAGTGGAACCTATCATGTACTCGGTGGCATCATTTCACCGCTGGATGGTGTCGGTCCCGATCAGCTCTCGATTGATTCCCTGGTCGACCGGATTCAGAAAGAAGGAGTTACAGAAATCATTTTTGCCCTTAACCCGAATATCCAGGGAGATACCACCATCTATTATATACAGAAAAAACTGGCCGCCTTCCCGGTTAAAGTCACCACCATCGCCCGGGGTATTTCCTTTGGCGGCGAACTGGAATATGCCGATGAAATGACCCTTGCCCGGTCGATTTCGAACCGGCTGCCGGTGGAGAGCTATGTGTCACACCGATATGACGGTGACTATAGTGTCAATGGTATATGGTTATATGATGACTTTCTATTACACCATTACACTACCATTAACCATCCAGCCAGTTGGCATTTACGCCTATTTTGCAGTAATTTTGCACCTCACAGGCAGATTTGTTTATTGTTCGGCCTGGCAGTTTTGAAGAATAACTGAACTAATAAACGCCAGGTAAGTCCTGTATACTTTTCCTTCCGTTTCAGTAATCCTTCCAACTGTCACCCGGCAATTTACATTTCGCGATTAAATTTAGTCATCATGTCAAATATCGAATCGGCATTGGAATCCCGCATACTCATCATTGATGGGGCGATGGGCACCATGATCCAGCGTTATAAACTGGAAGAAGCAGATTATCGCGGTGAACGTTTTAAAGACTGGCCTTCCGATCTGAAGGGCAATAACGACCTGCTGTCGCTGACACGCCCGGATATTATCAAAGAATATCCATCATCGAATACCTGAAGCCGGCGCAGATATTATTGAAACCAATACATTCAGCAGTACAGCCATTGCCCAGGCGGATTACAATATGCAGTCCCTGGCATATGAACTGAATGTTGCTTCCGCAAAAATCGCAAGAGCGGCGATTGATGAATTTACGCTTAACGCCAACGCCAACGCTAACGCAATACGGCCAACGGCCAACGGTCAACGGTCAACGGTACTGTCATCCGTCAACCGTCATCCGTCAACCAAAAATTCGTCGCCGGCGCCATCGGCCCGATGAATAAAACCCTGATCCTTTCCCCGGATGTAAACAATCCCGGTTTCCGGGCTGTCAGTTTCGATGAAGTATCTGAAGCGTATTACGAACAGGTGAGCGGACTGGTAGATGGCGGGGTGGATCTGCTCCTGATCGAAACTATTTTTGATACCCTGAATGCCAAAGCGGCCATCTTCGCCATTAAAAAATATTTCCGGGATACAAAAAAACCAGCCCTGCCCATCATGATCAGCGGCACCATCACCGATGCCAGCGGCAGAACCCTGAGCGGTCAAACCCTGGAAGCTTTTTACACTTCCGTTGCGCATGCAAAGCCGTTGAGTGTTGGATTGAACTGTGCACTGGGTGCTGCGGAAATGCGTCCGCATATTGCAGAGCTTTCGAAAATCGCTTCCTGTTATACTTCGGCCTATCCCAATGCCGGACTTCCGAATTCCATGGGTGTATATGAAGAAGAGCCGGAAGAAACAGCACATTTCCTGGAAGAATGGGCAAGGGAAGGGTATGTGAATATTGTTGGCGGATGCTGCGGTACCACGCCGGATCATATCCGACATATTGCAGAACAGGTGAAGAATATTCAACCCAGAAAACTGCCGGTTACAGGAACTGGTAGCTTAAATCCTGATTATTACATGAGTGAAGAAAATATAATTTACACCCTATCTCCGTTTATCCGGTCTCGAACCACTCGTGATCCGGCCGGAAACCAATTTTGTGAATGTCGGTGAAAGAACCAATATCACCGGTTCCAAAAAATTTGCCCGGCTGATCCGGGAAAATAAATATGAAGAAGCCCTGGTCGTTGCCCGGCAGCAGGTGGAAAATGGTGCACAGATCCTGGACGTGAATATGGATGATGCCTTGCTGGATGGCGAAAAAGCCATGACCCATTTCCTGAACCTGATCCAGAGTGAACCCGATATCGCGAAGATTCCGATCATGATCGATTCTTCCAAATTCAGTATCATCCAGGCCGGTCTGAAATGTGTGCAGGGAAAATGTATCGTCAATTCCATCTCCATGAAAGAAGGAGAAGAAAAATTTATTGAACAGGCCATCATCTGTAAAAGTTTTGGCGCCGCCGTGGTCGTGATGGCCTTTGATGAAAAAGGTCAGGCAGATACCAGGCAGCGCAAAGTGGAAATCTCCCACCGGGCTTATGAAATATTAACGAAACAACTCGATTTCGATCCGCAGGATATTATTTTTGATCTGAACATATTTGCCATTGCCACCGGTCTCGAAGAACATAATAACTATGCCGTTGATTTTATTGAAGCCACCAGGGAACTGAAACAAATGCATCCCCTGGTTAAGATCAGCGGCGGCGTGAGTAATTTATCTTTTTCATTCCGGGGAAATGAACCTGTGCGCGAAGCCATGCACAGTGTATTTCTTGTATTATGCCATCAAGGCCGGTATGAGTATGGGCATTGTAAATGCCGGTCAGCTGGTGATCTATGATGAAATTGAACCCGGGCTTCGCCAGCTTTGCGAAGATGTGATCCTGAACCGGAATAACGACAATAATGAAGCCACCGAAAAACTGCTCGCATTTGCAGAAACAGTAAAAGGAAAGGCAAAGGAAGAAAAGAAAGATGAAACCTGGCGACTGACTTCTGTGGAAGAAAGACTGAAACATGCGCTGATCAACGGCATCACAGAATTTATTGAAGCGGATACAGAAGAAGCGCGCCTGAAATATCCACAAACCACTGGAAGTGATTGAAGGTCCGCTGATGGCAGGTATGAATGTGGTGGGTGATCTTTTCGGCAGCGGAAAAATGTTCCTGCCCCAGGTGGTGAAAAGTGCCCGGGTGATGAAAAAATCCGTGGCCGTGCTTACTCCTTATATTGAACAGGAAAAAATTGAAAACTATAACAGACGGATAGCAGCCAGTGCAACCGGAACGGCGAATGAAGAAAAAGGCGCAGCAAAAATTCTGCTGGCAACCGTAAAAGGAGATGTGCACGATATCGGAAAAAATATTGTTGGCGTTGTGCTGGGTTGTAATGGATATGATATCATTGATCTGGGTGTGATGGTTCCCATCGACAAAATCCTGGAAACCGCCATCAAAGAAAAAGCAGATATCATCGGGCTCAGCGGGCTGATCACTCCTTCACTCGATGAAATGGTGTATGTGGCCCGGGAAATGAAAAGAAGGAATATGCAGCTGCCGCTGATGATCGGTGGCGCAACCACCTCCCGCATGCATACGGCCATCCGGATTGCTCCGGAATATGAACACGGTGTGGTACATGTGCTGGATGCATCCCGAAGTGTTACCGTTGCCGGTAGTCTGCTTGAACGAAACATTGAAAAAACCTTTTCTCGAAAATATTGAAACGGAATACATCAAACTGAAGACCGATTTCAGCAATAAAAAATCAGGTAAACAATTATTATCCTATGCCGAAGCCTGGGAAAATAAAATCAAAATTAGACTGGAACAATTTCGAAGCCGGTGAAACCTGCATTTACTGGGAGTAAAAGTTTTTGAATCGGTGGATCTGCAGGAAATTGTCAGAATATATTGACTGGCAGCCATTTTTTATTGCCTGGGAAATGCATGGAAAATTCCCGCAGCTTCTGAGTGATGAGGTAATCGGTGAAGCGGCCACCCGTCTGTATAATGATGCGCAGGCACTGCTGAAAAAAATCATTGATGAAAAATGGCTTATCCCAAGGGGTGTGATCGGTATCTGGCCCGCCAATGCCACTGCGCCGGATACGGTTACTATTGAGGCTTCAGGACCGGATAATTTACCTGTTCATCTGGAATTCCTGCGTCAGCAATCAAAAAAGCAGCCGGTCAATCCAATATTTCTCTTGCAGATTTTATTGCTCCGGCAGAAACGGGTAAAACAGATTATATCGGCGCCTTTTCCGTAACCATTCAGGGAATTGAAAAACATATCAGAACGATTTATGGCAGAACTGGATGATTATAATAAAATCATTCTGCAGGCGCTGGCCGACCGGCTTGCTGAAGCATTTGCTGAAATGCTGCATAAAAAAGTGAGGACAGAATACTGGGGTTATCAGAAATCGGAACAACTGACCAATGAACAACTGATCAAAGAAGAATATGCCGGTATCCGCCCTGCGCCGGGTTATCCTGCCTGTCCCGACCATACCGAGAAAATATAAATTATTTCATTTACTGGGTGGCGAAAAAACAACCGGTATTACCCTGACCGAATCCCTGGCCATGTATCCGGCATCCTCCGTCAGCGGCTGGTATTTTGCCAATCCGGAAAGCAAATATTTTGGAGTTGGAAAAATAAGCAAGGACCAGGTGGAAGATTATGCTGCCCGGAAAAATATGGAAATCACCGAAGTGGAACGATGGCTGCGGCCCGTACTGGATTATGAGGCCTGATGCCTGCCTGTCGTAGACAGTGTTAACTTCTTAATAGCAATAATGATCGTAAATTCGCGCACTGGAAAAATGAGGCCTCCTCCCCTAATATGATTAACCTGAAATTCATGAGAAAGATTGGTGTGATTGGCATAATCCTGCTTCCATTGTTTAGTATGGCCCAGAGCCAGGCTCCACAGGGAACCTCCGCTAATTATTCTGCTTCAAAAAAGAAGGAAAGAAAAGGAGAATTTTATTTCTCCTGGGGATATAATACAGAATGGTTTACCCACAGTAATGTGAAAATCAACCAGCCTTCTCTTGGTAATGATTTTACATTTGTGGATATCACGGACATGACCATAAGGATGGGATGATGGATTATTCACCAAACCCATCAGTATTCCCCAGTATAATTACCGCATAGGTTATATTTTCAATAAAGAAAAAGGACTGGGAGTTGAAATCAATTTCGATCATACGAAATTTATTTTTGGCGATAACCAGATGGTCCATATCAAAGGCACAATATGCCGGTAAACCGGTGGACGGACAGGTGCTGTTTGCATACAGCTCACCGGGTCTGTGGACAGTTCCTATTATTATCTGAATAATGGTGCCAATTTTTTACTATTCAACATCGTAAAACGCTGGCCAATCTGGATCAATAAAAAACAAACCATCCGTATTGACGGACTTGGAAAATTCGGAATTGGTCCGGTGATCCCTCATGTACAGAATAAATTTTTTGACCAGCCGGAAAATGATCCGCATTTTCAGTTTGGCGGATGGAATGTAGGTGTTGAAGGAGATCTGAAAGTTACTTTCTTCCATTATGTTTTCCTGGAATACGGAAACAAACTGGACTATGCCCGTTATTCCGGTTTGAAAATCTACCAGGGAACTGCGAAACAGGCTTTTGGAACCTATGAAATGATTCTGAATCTCGGTGTTAGTTTTCCTGTTGGAAAAGTAGTGCCTTAGCGTAACGCCCAACGCCTAACGTCTAACGTTTAACGCCTAACGCTTAACGCCGTCATCCGTCATCCCTGCCTGCCGGCAGGCAGGCGTCAACCGTTAAGACCTTTCTCAAACAGCCACCAGAACCGTTTACGTTTTTTTTGGAGAATATAGTTTCCCGAAATATACGTGTTGATATGATTCATCGCTTCATCAATATCATCCGTTACCAGCAAGAGATCGAGATCTGCGGTTAATATTGTTTCCTCCTTTACCATTTTTTGAATCATCTCCAGTAATGGCTGATAATATTCCTTTCCAAATAACACAACCGGGAACTGGGTTAATGAATCTGTTTGAATCAGCGTAAGGGTATTAAATAATTCATCCATCGTGCCAAAACCTCCAGGCATTACAATAAAAGCATAGGAATATTTCAGCAACATGGCCTTCCGTAGAAAAAAATAATCAAATGTTATCCATTTGTGCATGTATTTATTGGGCTGTTGTTCCTCGGGAAGATGAATATTGCATCCCACCGATTTACCGCCATGTTCAAAAGAACCCCGGTTGGCCGCTTCCATTATTCCGGGACCTCCGCCGGTCATCACAGTAAAGCCCATCGCTGCAATGCGTTTTCCGAATTCCCTGGCAATCCGGTAATAGGGATGGTCTTCCGTGAACCGGGCAGATCCGAATACGGTAATGCAGGGACCTACAAAATACAGCGCCCGGTTTCCCGCCAGGATCTGACGAAATACTTTCCAGGCAAATTTCAGTTCGAAACTGCGGCTTTGAGGGCCGTCCAGGTAAAGAGGTCTTTTAGCTTTTACAGGCGGAATATCACCGTCTGCATTTTTGGTATTGGAAACGGGAGTATGGTCAGACATGTAGTAGAAATTCTTTAAAAAACAAGACTAAATTGCATATCGAATATAAGCAAACCTGTATGGCTTCCCTTCGCATCATCAGTTATAATGTAAATGGCATTCGTGCCGCCATGAAAAAAGGATTGGTGGACTGGCTGAAAACAAATCCGGCAGATATTATCTGCCTCCAGGAAACGAAAGCAGAAAAAGATAATGTTGCTCATGAAGAAATCACTTCATTGGGCTATCAGGATTATTGGTTCAGCGCGCAGAAAAAAGGTTATAGCGGCGTGGCTGTATTTACCAAAATTAAACCCGACCAGGTAATATATGGCACAGGTCATACGCTCAGTGATGAGGAAGGAAGGGTAATTCAACTTGACTTTGGTGATATCCGTCTCATCAATGCTTATTTTCCTTCAGGCACATCCGGTGAAATCCGGCAGGGTTATAAATACCAATGGCTGGATGAAATTCTATTTGTTCCTGGATGAAATGAAGAAAAAATATCCCGCGAATTATACTTTGTGGTGATTACAATATTGCGCATAAGGATATTGATATTCATGACCCGAAGGGAAATAAAAATTCATCCGGGTTCCTTCCGGCAGAAAGGGCCTGGATGGATAAATTTTTTACCAGCGGATGGACAGACAGTTTCCGGACAAAACATCCCGAGCCACATAGATATAGCTGGTGGAGTCAGCGATTCCCTTCTGTCAGACTCAATAATAAAGGATGGCGGATCGACTATATTAATGTAACCAGGAATCTGACTGACCGGATTGTGAATGCGGAAATATATCCGGATATTAAACACAGCGATCATTGTCCCGTGTATATGGAGCTGAAGACAAAATAATCCGTAACCGGGAAAACATTTTTTAATCCTGTTCAATGCGGCCCTGTAAAAAAGTTTCACCTGGCCTGTGCGTTAAATGTGGAAAACAATAAAAAAGCAGGGAGGTGTTAATAAAAATACAGTACATTCCTTTCAAACCCTGTATCGGCACGGGTTCTGGCATTATCCATTCAAACCCTTTACCAGCAAGGCTTTCAATAAAGTTAATAATTAATAATTGACAATTGATAATTGACAATTACCCTGAAAGCCTTACCTGTGCTGAATTATACCAGAAATGACAGGCCTGAAATATTTTGACGGGAATTAAAAGCTGGTATATTTGCCGATACAAAATATTACACTATGAACAAAGCAGAATTGATTACGAAAATTTCCGAAGATGCCGGCATCACAAAAACTCAGGCCAACGATACGCTTGATTCATTTGTTGAAGCAGTAGCTAAAACATTGAAGGGTGGTGGAAAAGTTACACTGGTTGGATTTGGTACTTTCTCCGTTTCCAAGAGAGCTGCCCGTAATGGTCGCAATCCACAGACTGGCGCTGTGATAAAAATTAAAGCGAAAAAAGTAGCAAAGTTTAAAGCGGGTAAGGAATTGGCTGCCAAAGTATAATATTGATGCCATGTCAACAGATTTGAGAGCTCCGGCTAAATAATTATAAATTAGCCGGAGCTTTTAATTTTCCGGATATTTACACTCTTAAAAAAAATACAATGGGCAAAGGAGATAAAAAATCCAAGAAGGGTAAAATTTTTAAAGGTTCTTTCGGAAAAAGCAGACCGAAGAATGAGAAGAAAGTGGTTGTTAAGAAGAAAGAAGCCTAGGAAAGTGAGGAAGTATGGGAGTATGGGAGTGTGAAAATAAATGTTATCATTCCTGCCAACGGTCAACGGTCAACGGTCATCCATTACGGGGCCAGTCTTTCTATCGTCCAATAACCATTTTCCTGCAATGAGTACAATAGCCGGTCGTGTAAACGGTTAGGCCTGCCCTGCCAGAATTCTATCGTAACAGGTCTTACCAGGTATCCGCCCCAATGGGGTGGGCGGGGAATATCGTCCTGACCAAGTTTCGCTTCCATCTCGCTGACCTGATAGGCCAGCCATTCACTGTTTTCAATCACTTCACTTTGGGGGGAAGCCCAGGCCCCGATCCGGCTTCCTGCCGGTCTCGAATTAAAATAGGCATCGCTTTGTGACGGACTTGTTTTTTCAACAATTCCAGTAATGCGCACCTGTCGTTCCAGTTCCTTCCAGAAAAATACCAGGCAGGCCCGGGGGTTTTCCAGGAGTTGTTTTCCCTTGAAACTATTATAGTTGGTATAAAACTGAAATCCTTTTGCATCGATATCCTTTCAGCAACACGATCCGGGCAGCGGGTAATCCGTCTGCAGATGCTGTTGCCAGCGTCATGGCATTTACCTCTTCAATATTACTTTTCAATGCATCCTGCCACCAGCGGTCAAACTGATCCATTGCATTATCTGCGACAGATTCTTCATTCAAACTGCGTTTGCGGTATTCTTTTCTGATATCCTGCAATTCGGCCATACCTGAAATTACGAAGCAAATTTGGGAATCAGGAAATCGGGGAATTAGAAGATTAGGTGATTAGAAGATTAGGGGGAATTACGAAAGATACCTCAAATTGCACGCGACTGTCATCTGTCATCCGTCATCTGTCATCTGTCATCCGTCAACCGTCAACCGTCAACCGTCAACTGTCAACCGTCAACCGCCAACCGCCAACTAAATAATCGGCTTGTTTTGTTCGGGAGTATTCTTAGGGAATGACCGGGATAAAATGGCTTCCATTTCGCTGATGCGTCTTAACTGACTCTCCATTTTTTTATGCTGTTCGGTTGCATCCTGCATATCCCGGTTCAGCTCCTCGAGAAAGAGCATTTTCTTTTGATATTGCTGTCTCTGGAAATTGGCCTCTTTCAGTTTGTCTTCCGTATCGGCCAGGATTCGGCTCAGGCGCTGGTTTTCTTCAAAGAGAGAAATTTGTTTGCCCTTTACTTCATCAAATTCACGGCTGATTTTAAAATAAGACTCCTGCAACTGATCGTATTCAATTCTTCTCGTATGGGGCTGGTCGAGGTATTGCTCAAGTTTTCGGAGTTTTTCCTGCATCTGGGTGAAATCGGAATACGCCTTATCCATACGTTCATTCATTTCCAATACCAGTCGCTGCTCCTGCATGATCCGGTGGATCTCCGCATCTTTTTCAGCAAGCTGATGGTACAGGCCGGATAACTGATCATTCAAAACTGGTATGCTGATGCTGAAGATCCTGATACTTTTTTTCTGATTCCTTCAGCATTTGTATCTGCTGGAGAAGTTTATTGATGTGCTGATTGTATTGAAAAAGATTATCCTGTGCCTGTTTAAGCTGCTGTAAATAATCTTCCGTAACAGAAGGTGGTTTTATCTGCGCGGATTGTCTTGTATATTTTTCATTCAGAAGCGCCAGCTCTTCGCGTAATTCCTCCGTCTCCAGTTGATAGTTCTTTTCATTTTCTTCAGACTCTGACAAACGTTCCCGTAATTGCTGTAAGGTCTTTTCCTGTACCTCCATATCCGTATAATACTTCAGTTTCCAGTTGTCATTCTCCAGGATGCCCTCATCGGCTACAGGTTTTTGTATACGAATTGAATTGCGGGAGGTCCAGAAATAGTGAATGGTGAAGCCCAGTATAAGGGCTCCTAAAAGAAATATGATGATTTCAGGTAGTCTGACGGTTAAGGTGTAACCAAGTATTAGGGGTAATGTCTTCATATAGTTCGGTACTCAAACAAGAGGTTTTCCCGTGGACCTGGCAGGTAATTTATGGGATACCGGACTAAGGGTAGAAAATAGCGAAAAACAGGGTTTTTATGGCTTACAAAATAGGGATAACCACGCATAAATACAAGCTGGGCCTGAATTTAAAGTAGAAATACGCATCTAGGCCGTTACCAGCGTACCTACCTGGTCCCCGGTAACCACTTTTTTCAGGTTTCCGGGTTTGTTCATATCAAAAACGATAATCGGGAGGTTATTTTCCATACAAAGCGTAAAAGCAGTCATATCCATCACTTTCAGGTTGCCGGTAATGCATTCCTGGTAAGTGATCGTACTGTATTTTTTGGCAGATTTGTCCTTTTCCGGGTCGGCCGTATAGATCCCGTCTACCCGGGTGCCTTTCAGGATCACATCAGCCGTTATTTCGATGGCCCGGAGAGAACCGGCAGTATCCGTGGTAAAATAAGGATTGCCTGTGCCCGCCCCGAAAATAACCACCCGCCCCTTTTCCAGATGCCGGATGGCACGTCGACGGATATAAGGTTCAGCGATCTGTTCCATTTTGATGGCAGATTGCAAACGGGTAAAAACACCGATTTTTTCCAGTCCGGCCTGCATGGCCATTCCGTTGATAACCGTAGCCAGCATACCCATATAATCTCCGTGCGCCCGTTCGATGCCTGTTTCCTTTTCATTCATCCCCCGGTAAATATTCCCGCCGCCGATCACAATCGCCACCTGTACACCCAGTTCGACAATACTCTGGATATCCTTCGCATACTGGGCAATTACCGCATTATCGAAACCAAAACTTTTATCCCCCATCAGGGCCTCTCCGGACAATTTCAGCAGAATTCGGGTATATTTTGGGAGCATAGTCGGTTTGATTACTGCAAAGAAAGAGGAAAATTCGGGAATTTGAGAATTTGGGAATTTGGGAATGAATCCTGATAAATAAACCCGTCTTACCAGGTAAGTTTCTCGACCATCTGCGAATAAGATCAATATTCCCGAATTCTCGAATTTTCAAATTCCCAAATTCCGGGATAAAAAAATACCGCCATTTGGCGGTATTTTTTTATCCAAGCTGAACTCGTTTAAACTGTATCACCTTCAGTGCCGGATCTACTGACTTCAGGTGGTCTCCCACTGTTTTGGAAGGATCCTTCACAAAAGCCTGGGCAGTTAATGTATTTTCTTTAAAGAAGGCATTGAGCTTACCGACTGCGATTTTTTCGATCATCTCATCCGGTTTACCTGCCATCTTCGGATCGTTTCGTATCTGGTCGGTTACAATGGCTTTTTCTCTTTCGATCATTTCCGGAGAAACCGAGTCCTGATCCACTGCCACCGGATTCATTGCAGCAATCTGCATCGCCACTTCTCTTCCGGCTTCCAGGGCTGCGGCTGAATTCTTATTCAGGCCAACCAGCACACCCATACGATATGCCCCGTGAATATAGGAAGCAACCGCTTCGGCATCGATTCTTTCAAAACGTGTAAGCTGTATTTTTTCACCAATCTTGGCAACCTGGTCGTTGATCTTATCAGATACCGTTGCGTTTTCAAGTTTGGCTGCTTTCAGCTCATCCAGCGATTTTACATTGTTCTTAATGGCAACATCCATGATACCCTGTGCAACGGCAACAAATTCCGCATTCTTTGAAACGAAATCCGTTTCACAGGCCAGGGTGATGATAAATCCGGTTTTATTATCTGCAGTGGTTTTAGCAATGATCACCCCTTCTTTCGCTTCCCGGTCACTGCGTAAGGCAGCAACTTTCTGACCCTTTTTTCTGCAGATAATCGATGGCTTTTTCAAAATCTCCGTCGCTTTCAACAAGTGCCTTGCGGCAATCCATCATACCGGCGCCGGTTGTCTGGCGCAGTTTATTGATTTCAGCTGCTGTAATAGTTGTAGTTGTTGACATGTAATTTTTTTTGATTGATCGTATCCAATCCATTCCCGTCTTCCGTGTCAAGTGCTGGCTTAAGCGTTAAGCTTTGGGCGTTATGCTTAAACTATCTCGCTCCGGTACGACGACCACTGTTCGGAACACGGCGTTTAGGTGCACCCGGTGTTCTGGCTGTTTTGTCAACACCCCTTCCACGGGCTGCTTCACTTTCAGCTTCTGCCTGAATACGTGCCGCTTTCTTTTCATTCTCATCACTGGTTACTTCTTCCACATCATCTTCCTTGGCAGCCTGTCTTTCTGCAAGTCCTTCGGCAATGGCAGCGGCGATATAATTAACAATGATGGCGATGGATTTGGTTGCATCGTCATTCGAGGGAATAGCGAAATCCACCTTATTCGGATCGCAATTGGTATCCACCATACCGAATGTAGTGATACCCAGTCGTTTGGCTTCAGCCAGAGCAATATGTTCGTGCCCGATATCGATGAGGAACAAAGCAGCGGGTACACGACCCAGCTGGGCAATACCACCCAATACTTTTTCCATTTTATCCTTATCGCGGGCAAGGGTAAGGCGTTCTTTCTTTGTGATGCTGTCGAATGTTCCGTCAGTCAGCATTTTTTCGATGCTCTGCATTTTCTTCACGCTCTTGCGAACGGTATTGAAATTGGTCAGCATTCCACCCAGCCAGCGTTCTGTAACGAAGGGCATGTTTACTCTTTTGGCACATTCGGTAACGATTTCCTTTGCCTGCTTTTTAGTGCCGACGAACATGATCTTCTTACCGCTTTTGGCAATCTGCTTTAAAGCGGCTGAAGCTTCCTGCAGGCTTCCGTGGTTTTATTCAGGTCGATGATATGAATGCCTTTCTTCTCCGCGAAGATGTATGGCAGCATTTTGGGATTCCATTTCTTACGCAGGTGACCGAAATGCACACCGGCTTCCAATAACTGCTGCTGTAGTGAAGTATTCTGTTCCATATGATTAAACTTTGAGCCCGGTTACAGAACCTGGCATTCAACTGATTTAAAATAAATTGATTAACGTTTGCTGAACTGGAAGCTTCTTCTGGCTTTCTTGCGTACCTGGTTTCTTACGTTCAACCGTTCTCGGATCACGATGTAACAAACCGGCTGCTTTCATGGCCGGACGAAATTCCGGATTCACTTCAAGCAATGCCCGGGCGATGCCCAGTTTGCAGGCTTCGGCCTGTCCCTTGATACCACCACCGGTTGCGTTGATCTTAATATCGTATTTGTCGATGGACTCAATCGTTTTCAAAGGAAGATCCACCTGGTTCTGCAAATAAGCCAGGGAGAAATAATTCTTATAATCCTTATCGTTAATAACGATTTTGCCTTTGCCCCTGGTCAGAAAAATGCGCGTTACGGCTGTTTTCCGTCGTCCAGTGGCAAGTTTTTGTTTTTCCATTATGAAAGCGTGTTGAAATTAAAATTTTAATGTTTTTGGTTGCTGTGCACCATGTGGATGTGCTGCGCCGGCATATACAAATAACTTCTTGTACATCTTGCGTCCCAGCCGGTTCTTAGGCAACATGCCTTTTACAGCCCTTTCCAGAATGGCTTCCGGTCGGCGTTTCAGCAGATTCTTGGCTGTTTCTTCTTTCTTTCCGCCCGGGTAACCAGAAAAGTTGATGTAGATCTTATCTTCCAGTTTGTTTCCCGTGAACACCACTTTGTCTGCATTGGTTATGATGACGAAATCACCGCAGTCTACATGGGGAGTATAATAAGCCTTATTCTTACCGCGCAAAATGGCGGCAATACGGGCACACATGCGACCAACGGTTTGATTAGTACCGTCTACAACATACCAGTCACGTTGTACGGTAGCCTCGTTCGCATGTTTTGTAACGAAATGTAATTTGCTCATAATTCTGATTTTTGTTTACCACCGCTATCCCGGTAGCTCATTTAAAGGACGGCAAAGGTAGGGGTAATCCTTTCTTCCACCCAAAAATTTGCAGGCTTTTTTCATAGGCACCTTTATAACTTGCTGATATTCAATAATAATTTATCTGTTTAAAAAACTCCGTCTTTCTGCACCGGCAATATCTTATTTTGTCGCCGGATAAATAGTCTGTTCATATGAAGAAAGTTTTTGGCGGAATCGGGATTCTGCTTGGATTGATTTTGATTGGAATTTATTTTGCCGTTCCCACAGAAATAAAAGTGTCCAAAGCGAACAAGATAGGATGCACCCTCAATTCCACAGCGCACTATCTGACCTATGAAAACAGATGGAACCGGTGGTGGCCGAAAGAAGTAATCAGGCCAAACGACAGTTCCTCCGGTACCGGAGCTGATGTTTTTACACTCCGGGGTTACCAGTATTCCATTATCAACAGTTATTATAACGCGGTTGAAATCCTTATACGAAAGGACAATTTTGAAGTCAGCAGCCGTGTTAACATTCTTCCCTCCGCCATTGATTCAACAACCCTTGTATGGGAAACCATGATTACTCCTGGCAGAAATCCTTTTAAGAAAATACAATCATATCAACATGCAACTGTCCTCAAGGAAAATATGGATGAAATTCTCCGTCACCTTACTGTATTTCTGGAGAACAAACAGAACATTTATGGTGTCGAGATCCTGAAATCGACAGTGAAAGACACTTTGCTGATTGCCACCAGGTGGGAAACCAGGGAAGAGCCGGGAACCCGGGAGGTATATCATTCCATAGACATGCTTAAACAATATATCAGCAGCCAGGGAGGCAGGGCCGTGGGATATCCCATGTTGAATATCCATAAACTGGATTCAACCCACTACATTACTACCGTTGCGGTGCCAACGGATAAAAAATTGAAAGGTGACGATAAAGAGATTTTCTTTAAACATATGGTTCCCGGAAATATTCTGGAAACAGAAGTAAAGGGAGGCCCGGTCACCGCCGCTCAATCGATTCTGACGCTTAAAACTTATATTTCCGATTATCACGAAATGGAAATTGCGATGCCATTCCAATCATTGGTAACAGACAGGAGGGAAGAACCGGATACCGCCAGATGGGTAACCAAAGCATATTATCCCGTATATTAAATTGCGCCTACTTCCCGGGATCGTTAAATTGAATGACCCGCACACTATCATTATTTTTTGCCAAAATAAAGGCAGCTTTTCCTGCGATCTCTATTTTCCGGATATGCCTGGTTTGCCCTTTTATCTGTAGTCCGTTTATCGGTTCCGCAACGAAGTTTCCATTACCCTTGTTTAATAGCATCGTTCCGTAATCAGCGTCATAGCGGCCCATCTGGATATTATTATCGTAGTAATTCCCAACCATAAATATATCCGGCAGGCTGTCATCGTCTGCCTGCACCACTATGGCATCCCGGTAAGAAGAAAGCTGGGCCTCCCAGGGAAGTGCTTTTACTGTAAATCCGAGTTTTCCATCATTCATTAAAACTGCATTCGGAAAATAGTCTGCGGTAAGTGTATCGGCTTTTTTCAGTTTATCTTTTGTGAAAAGTTCATCCATGGAGGCTTTTGCAAAATCCTCTGCAAACAAAAACTCCTTTTTTAATACCGGCATTTGTTTTTCCAATTCTTCAATATTGGCGAAGGGCAGCTCTTTCCCATTCAGGTAATAAGAAAGGATCTGCGTTTTCCTCCCGCTTCCGCCAAAATCATTATAATATAATCTCACGGGTTCTTTTGCCGAAGCTTTAAGCCGGCTGTTCATCCCCAGATTTCCTGCAATCAGATCAATATGGCCATCGTGGTTAAGGTCAACGGGCAATATAAAATTCCACCAGCCCTTTTTATCTGTCAGCACTTTCTCCTGCAACTTGCCCTGGCTATTCATAAAGGCTATAATGCCACCCCATTCCAGGGAAATAATTAAATCTTTGCTTCCGTCATTGTCTAGATCAAACCACAAAGCCGAAGTAACAAAACCTATCCGCGATAAGCTTTTACTGTATTTATCCGTAACATCTGTGAAATGGCCGGTCCCATCATTTTGCAGCAGGTAGGACTGCGGTATCATACCGTAATTAAAAGGAACGGATCTGCCTCCAATAAATAAATCCGGAAACCCGTCGCCATTAAAATCATAGGGAACAACACAGGATGCATTTACAAAAAGGCTGTCAAAGGCCTTCACCCGCTTTTTAAAATTCCCTTTGCCATCATTGAGATAAACCCTCGGTGTAAGCGCCGTATCCCTTCCATAATATTCATTACCCCCGCTGGCAACAATTAAATCGGGTTTCCCGTCCATATTTACGTCCGTTACACAGGCATCCACGTCCTCGTAAACACTGTCTGCATTTAAAGCCGGTTGGATAAGTGGCGAAAATTTACCGGATTTGTTTTGCAGAAAGACGGAACTTTTTTTCCATTTGGATGACCCGACAAATACATCCTCCAACCCGTCCTGGTTAAAATCACCTACAACCAGTGCCGGCCCTTCCGTGGATAACATATGCGGGATCAGCGGTTCCCGGTCAAATTCATGAAAATTATTTTCCTCGTGCCGCAATAACAAATTTGTTTCGGCGGTAATATCCTTCATTGGCCTGGAGGGATTTTTCCAAAATCCGGTAATTTTTTTATAGTCGAACTTAGGCAGGTTCTTCTGGTACCGGATTGACATGCTGGAATGATTTGTGTCCAGGGTAATAGGCTGGTAAGTATTATCGGGCCAGATCAAAAAAGCAGAATCAACCTTTGTATTGGCCATTCCGATATGGATGGGAATTTCCTCACTTGATAAAAATCCGTGAACGGGATATTTGTCATAGGTACGCATACCGCCATTGGCATAGATCAGGACCTTTGCACCGATGGCATTGATGTTTTTAACATCCCCTTTTAGTGATATCTCCACAAAATCTTTTCTTCCCTTTTTACTTTCCTTATTCTCATAAATCAGGGCAGGTTCATCAATATTGTTTACCACAATATCCAGGTCCCCGTCATTGTCAAAATCTGCGAATACAGATCCATTCGTATAATTGCCTCTGTCATTGCCTATGTAGTTTTTGAGGTCTTCGAAATGCAGATCGCCACTGTTCCGGTAAAATTTATTGGGTATTTTTATCTGGGGAAATTTATCGATCATTTCAAGATCTCTCTTGTCAAGGCTCTTCGATTGCATCTTGTCCTGAATATCCTCATTCGAAACAAAATTTATATAGTCAATATCGTTGAGTCTTTTAGGAATACCATTTGAAATGAAAAGGTCCTTCAGACCATCATTATCAAAGTCAATCCATAACGGGCTCCATGACCAATCTGTTGCTGCCACACCCGCGTACAGTCCCACTTCACTGAATACACCATTACGACGGTTATACTGAACGCTATTCCGTGTATATTGGTAATTGTATCCGTACCCGATCTTTAAATTGAAAATATCGTATGTATCCTCCCCTTCTGATCTTTTCAGAATATAGGGATCTTCGGGAAGCATGTCAACCGTTATAATTTCAGGATAGGCATCATTATTCACATCAGCCACATCCACTCCCATCGAGAACTGGCTGGTATGCATTACACGATCATTCAGCTCATCCCTGAATGTTCCGTTCTGCTGATTGATGTACATGTAGTCGTTCTCGTGAAAATCATTCCCGATATAAAGATCGGGATAGCCATCCAGGTTGATATCTGCAGCGGTGATTCCCAGTCCGTATCCGATCACGGAACTATTAATTCCGGAACTTTTCGTAACATCCGTAAATGTATTGTTCCCGTCATTGCGAAATAAATGATCACCGGAAAGCGGATTATAGGAATGTAATTTTTCCTGTCGCGATCCAAAAGTGCCGTTCTCGTGTATGGAGTGATTCAGTAAATACATATCCAGGTCCCCGTCCATATCATAGTCGAAAAACACAGCCTGTGTACTGAATCCGGAAAAATCAAGTCCGTATTCTTTGGCCTTATCCAGGTAAAAAGGAACCCCGTTTTTATCGATACCCTGGCATATCAGTAACTGATTATGACTGTGGAGTATTTCATAATTTCCAACCCGGCAGATATATATATCGAGAAGTCCGTCGTTGTTGATGTCGATTACCGAAACACCGGTGGACCAGGCGCTGTCTTCCGGAATTCTAGCGTCTTCAGTAACATCCTTAAAATGGAGATTTCCGGTATTGAGGAACAATTTGTTTTTTCCCTGATTTGCGGAAAAGAAGAGATCTATTTTGCCGTCGTTGTTGAAATCTCCGGCACCAACACCGCCCCCATTATAAAAATACATGTACTTAAATACATTGAACTCCTGCGTAGGATGCAGCTTGTTAACGAAATCTATCCCCGTTCTCTGCGGTTCCAATATTTCAAATACCGGATCTTCTTTTTTTTCAGAAGAAACACAACCTGATAAATAGAGCATACAACCCGCAGGAATCAGGATAAAAAGTACCGACTTAACTACATGGATCATAAACTACCAATATAAATTCATTTTTCGACTGCAAATAAAACGGGGAAATCATCGTTCCGCAGAAACAGCAAAAATTTCTTACTCCCGTCTGCTATTTTCGCAATACACCTTACCTGACCCGTCAGCTGCAGGCCTGACTTTACCGGCTTCACAAATTCAAAATGACCTTTGCCATCATTTAGAAAAACCTGTCCAAAGCTGGCATCCAGTCTTCCAAACTGGGGTAAAAATCCAAATTCATTTCCACCCAGTATTAAATCCGGATACCCGTCTTCATTTACATCCATGCTTTGGATTGCATTTACCGATGACAGTTGTGCCATCACGGGCAATACCCGGATGGTAAACTTACCGTTTCCCTGATTGATTGCAACTACGGAATGGGTATAATTGAAGTTCTTGACGGTTGCAGATTTCAAAACTGATTCAGGAAATAAATCCTGGACCGCCTTGCCGGCATAATCGTTATTTTTTAAATTCTGTTTTTTTAATGAAGGAATCTGGTCCTCCATTTCATGTTTTAAAAACACCGGTAAATCCTTGCCTTGAATTGTCCGGGTCATGATATCATCATGTATTCCGTTCAGATCAAAATCATTCAACCAGAGTTTAACCGGATTCAGGGAATCCGGATGGAGATAAAAATTATCCCCAACATTGCCTAAAATCAAATCGGGTTTACCGTCTCCGTTCAGATCCGCTATCCCGATAGATTCCCACCATCCATCCATGCCCTCCAGGCTGGTCCTGACTTCTTCAAAATGATCTCCTTTAAAGGAAAATATTCTGGGCGACATCCACTCACCAACAATGACCAGTTCTTTTTCCTTATCTCCCGTGATATCGGACCATGCGGCATCGGTGACCATTCCGATATGCGCAATATCGGGATTTTTAGTAGCAGCAATATCCGTAAAGTGTCCCTTCCCGTCGTTCACAAACAAATAACTGCGTGGTGAATATCCATATGATTTCGGAATGCTTCTTCCTCCGATAAAAAGATCCTCAAATCCATCGTGATTAAAGTCATAGGCAATGGCCACAGCAGTATTTATGCCCTCCGGATTATCCGGGAAAGCGTCTGCTTCCAGTTTGAAATTCCCCTTCCCGTCATTAATAAATAACCGGTTCTGCATTTGCCTGCTTTGAGGGGCATTATTATTTCCTCCGGGTCCGATAAATAAATCGAGATCGCCATCATGGTCTGCATCAAAAAACTGTACGGCCTCATCTTCCACATCCAGAAACTGTTCGATGGCCGGAACCGGTTTACGGACAAATTCACCGGGCCTGGTCTGCAGATATAACTGACCGGGATGACCGGAGGTTCCCCCGATATAAATATCCGTGAGCCCGTCTCCGTTCACATCACCTGTGGTGGCTTTAGGCCCTTCCCGGGAAAGCAACTTTGGAAGATTACGTTCGGTATAGAAATCAGAATAATCGTCCTCTGCATGTTTTTCGAAATCAGTTTTTACCAACCGAAGGAGAACCCGGGCACTATCCGGTTTTTTGGGTTCCGGGACAATAGGGTGGTTATCGGTCTCGGCAATTGTATGAACCTGATTAATTGCCGGATGAATGATCCGGGTTTCAGAACGGTCGGGCCAGGAGATGATCATAGAATCAATTTCTGTGACTGCTCCCAGGCCAACAATCTGTTTGTAGTCGACCGATGACTGGAAGCCCCGGCTGGGCATTACTTCACGTGTAAACACCGTCCTGTTTGCATAGATTTTTATATTGCTTCCAATGGCAAAACTATTTTTGCTGCCGCCCTTTAATAAAATTCCGATATAATTATTTTTATTCAGGGAACGGGCATTGTTTTTAAAAATGAATGCCGGTCCGTTTTCATTATTCACTACCAGATCCAGGTCACCGTCATTATCCAGGTCGCCATAAGCCGCACCATTGGAAAATGATGGCTCTGTAAAGCCCCAGGCTTTCCCCTCGTCCTCAAAATTCAGGTTCCCCTTATTCCGGTATGCCATATTCAGCAGGGGATGGGAAGGCATCTTACCAATGATACTCTCGACCTCTTCCTTTTTCCCTTTCAGCACCATATTCTTGATGATATCATTGGCGAAGAAATTAATAAAATCCTGATCGGTGAGATCATGGTAAATACCATTGGTAATATATATATCAGACAAACCGTCATTGTCTGCATCAAATAACAATGCGCCCCAGCTCCAGTCAGAAGCAGACACCCCGCTGTAACGGGCGGTTTCAAAAAATTTCCCGTTTCCGTTATTTACCTGCAGGCAGTTTTGCATATACTGATGATAGAAGCCGGATTTCTCCTTCTGCGTATATATCTGAATATTATCAAAAGAGGTGGTTGTTTTTAACCGGAAGTCATTTTCAGGAAGCATATCAGTGGTGAAGATATCCGGATACCCGTCGTTGTTTATATCCGCTATATCGGCGCCCATGGAAGACAGACTGGTATGTTCCAGCCATTCTTCTGTTTCATCCTTAAAATGGCCATCCTTCTGATTGATATACAGATAATCTCTTTCGTAGAAATCATTCGAAACATAAATATCCGGGTAGCCGTCGCCATTAATATCTGCCACATTCAGGCCAAGCCCGAAACTCAGTAGACTGCCATGGATTCCGCTCTGGCTGGTAACATCCGCGAAATGGCCATTATCATTCCGGAAAAGATGATCGCCACCTCCTTTAAGAAAATCCGCCACAGGCCAGTTTGCAGCAGGCAGATCGCGCTGGTTCGCATAGTTCAGGGTGCTTACCGGAATGGGACTGTTATTGATCATAAAACAATCCAGATCGCCATCCATATCATAGTCGAAAAAGGAAACCTGTGTGGTGTAGCCTGCATTCGCCAAACCATATTTTTCAGCAGACTCGGTAAAGGTGAGATCATGGTTGTTGATGAACAGTTGATTTTTCCGCAGGGAAGAATCCTGTAAACTGCCCGAATTCCAAACAAAAATATCCAGCCAGCCGTCATTATTAATATCCACCAGGACCACCCCGGTGCTCCATTGCATTTTATCCGTGAATCCTGCTTTCGCTGAAATGTCTTCAAATTTCAAGTTGCCCTTATTCAGATATAATTTATTCGCGCCCTGATTGGCGGTAAAAAAAATATCCGACAGACCATCATTATTCAGATCACCGATGGCGACGCCGCCACCATTATAAAAATTCCGGTAAGTGAAAATATTGAAGTCCTTGTCATTTTCGGCCTTATTGGTAAAATCAATACCGGTATTCTCCATGCGTTCAAACAACGGCATTTCTTCATGGCTATGCCCGCAGGAAAAACAAACGGTTATGATTAATAAGAAAAAAAAACCTCTCTGAACCTTTTTCATCGGTGCCTGTAAAAACAAAAGGATATTAAAATTAATATCCTTTTGTCTGCTAAATTATATTATAAATAAATCAATTCCCGAAACCGTCATTCTGAACCAGGTTCGGATTGGCGGCTAAGTCATTCGCCGGAATGGGGAATAATAAATATTTGGGATCACTGGCGGCTGGTTTAGCCTGGTTTGCCTGCAGGAAGGTACCAAACCGGATCTGGTCTTCTCTTCTCCACATTTCAGTATATAATTCCCGTCCTCTTTCATCCAGGATTTCGGAATCTGTAACCGTAGTAATGGTAGAAGCTCCACGCGCTGTTTTAATCTGGTTAAGGATCGTAAGTGCAGTGGCATCATCTCCGGAACGGAAAGCAGCTTCTGCCTTCATCAGCAGTACATCTGCATAACGGAAGAAAGGAAGTTCATTACTCGGATCATTGACGTTCTGGTAATCCGGAACAAATTTTATGACGCGTATACCGGTAATATCCAGTGTAGCCGGGTCTGTTTCCTGTAAAGTAGGGCTGATGGCAGCCAGGAACACCAGTGGGGGTCCGCTTGCCAGAGAAGAACTCACATTAATCGGATTGCCACTCTTATCCTTTTGCTGTCCGATAAGGAACCCTGCGTTTAAACCTGAAGTGGCAGCCAGGCCCGGGTAGGCGTATGACTTGCGGATATCAGTATTTTCAAACTTGTCATAAAAATCAGACAGGGTGCAGAATCCGTTCCAGCCACCGGGGTTATTATTATAGTTCAGCCCGCAATACCATCTTGAACGCACATTATTTCCACCCGCAGCATCAGATGCCGGTGTAGATACAAATCCAAAAATATTCTCCGTGGATGCTGTCAGGCTGGTCGGGGAGAAATTATCATAATAATTCGCAGTCAGCGTATATCCGGTTAATCCATCCGCCAGGGTGATCACCTGCTGCATATCAGCCGGATCAAAAGTCGGACTCGTCCTGTTTTCATACGTACCCCGGTTTAAATAACATTTCATCAGCAGGAATTTCGCTGCGTCCTGATTGGCTTTTGTACTGGGAACAGCAGAATGTGCAGGAAGGGTTGGTAGAATCGCGTTCAGTTCACTGATAATAAAATCCAAAGCCGCAGTATCGCGGTAAACCGGCGGTACAGCACTTAATGGTACATTATAATCCCGGAAAGGAACCTGTCCCCATCCACTCAATGTCAGGTACATGGAATAAGCGCGTAAAAAACGGGCTTCAGCGGCCTGTGACGGATTCGGAGAAAAATTCAACACGTTACTTGCATTATACTGCATTACAAGCAATCCTTCAAAAGTTGCCGTGATGTAAGTATGGTTCGCATCATATGCATGCTGGTGCAGCACCCTCCATACACCGTTATCATCCCAGTTCGTTGCCCGGGTGGGTCCGCAATATTCATCGGAGGTATGCTCCGTGAGTGACATCCATCCCGCCTGATCGATCAGGGCCGGGTTCATGGAGTAGTAGGCGGATTTCAACAATCCGTCAGCTGTATTGGATGCGGTAGCCTGCTCGGGCGTAAGTGCATTATTTAATTTTTCATCCAATTTTGTACAGGACATCAACCCGTAGAGAGCCAGAACGGGTACGATATATTTCATCTTCATAAAAAATAATTTTGTGTTCATGCTAAATAGAAACTAAAGTGAAAAATTAACTCCTAACAAAACGCTTCTCGCAGGAGGATAAGGTGTGTACTCAATTCCTAATGAAGACACCCCGTTTACTGATTTATCCGTGTTTATTTCAGGATCAAATCCTGTATAGCTGGTAAACACTAATAAATTGGTACCCGTTACAAAGACCCGCATATTTTTAATTACTCCGTTGGCAATCGTTCCGACATTGTACATAATCGTCGCATTGGAAAGTTTCATGTAATTGCCACTTTCCAGATACCTGGAAGAAGCAGACAATCCATTGGTAACACTTTCTGTTCCACCGATATTAACAGTAGCGACATTCGATTTACCCAGGTTGCTCAAACCCAGCACAGCATTCGCTGTGTTATTGTAGATTTCATATCCAAATGCACCATGCATCTGCACTGTTAAAACCAATTTCTTATACGATACACTGGTATTGATACCGAGCAGCGTGGACGGATTCGGACTACCGAAATAATACTTGGTCAATCCGTCATTTTCATAAATGCTGTTACCTGCCTGATCAAAGCCATTGAATTTTTTCAGGTAAAACACATTGATGGGTTTCCCGTTGGCAATGGTTTGTGAGGTTACCCCTGAAAGTCCCTGTCCACTGATAGCACCAGTATTAATGGTAGCTCCATGATAGTTTTCCAGGTCATTACTCATGAATGCCGCATTCACACCGAAATTCCAGGTAACCTCACTTGTTCTTATAATGTCTGCATTCAGGGTAACTTCAAGACCCTTGTTGTACACATTACAAGGAAGATTCACCCAGTATTTTGTTGCAGGACCAGGCAAAGCCACCTGCTGGTTGAATAAAAGATTGGTTGTGTTTTTACTGTAGTAATCGATGGTTCCGCTAAGTCTTCCCCATAATTGGAAATCGGTACCGATATCAAATTGTTTATCCTGTTCCCACTGGAGGTCAGGATTCGCAACGTTAACCAGTTTAACCGCTCCCTGGGTGAAAATATATTGTCCCTGTGCAGCACCGGAAGGGAATTCCTGACTACCGGTAATTCCGTATCCTACCCTCAGATCCAGGTTGGTGAAAACAGAAGAACCATGCAGGAAATCTTCATTGGTCATATTCCATTTCGCAGCAAAGGATGGGAAATAACCATATCTGTGATCCGCACCAAATTTACTGGATCCGTCTGCCCTGAATGTTCCTGTAACAATGTATTTATCGTTCCAATTCAGCACAACCCGTCCAAAATAAGACTGGATGGAAGAAGTTGGATCGGAAAAAGAACTTGTACCCAGACTGTTCTGCGGTGCGTTCTGAAGAATGTTAATATAATCAACCTGATTGCTTGTGAAATTTCCGGCATTGACGTTCATACCCTGATAAACAAATTTCTGGGCTTCGTACCCTGCCAGTACATTCAGGTTAAGTTCGTGGGTAAGCTTAGTGTTATAGGTAAGGGTGTTCTGGAACAACTGGGAAAGAAGTTCGGTATTTCCGTAGAAAGCCAAACCACCGTTGAAAGGAGGTGTAGCAGCCGTATCAGCTTTAACGCCTCCGATATCCAGCCAGTTTTGTTCCGTGGTCTTACGTATACCATCCTGGTAATTGACACTGTAGAGGAACCGGTATTCCAGTCCTTTGAAAATCTTTACGGTTGGAGCGATATACGCCAGAATGTTGGTGATATTAACCACATCATTAACACCGGCGGACAAAGCCAGCGGATTCAGAATGGATCCTACACCGAGCTGATAAAAATCTCCATTCGGCTGATACAGATTCTGGGTTGGGTTCCAGGCCAGCGCAGCACCCACCATACTTCCCGTATAACCGGCATCGTTGGAAACCGGGGCAACATTTTCTGTGGTATGAACTACGTTAACGCCATAATCAATTTTCAGACGGTTATCCGGCAAATATTTCGCCTGGCCAACGATATTACCCATATATTTTTTCAATCCTGAACCGATCACAATACCCTCGTTATCCAGGTATCCGAAAGACATACGGTATACGTTATTATCCGTTCCGCCGGAAAAAGCCAGGTTCATATTCTGAGACCAGGATGTGCGAAGAATGGCGTCCTGTGCATTTGCACTTCCACCCTGATCTCCGTTGGCCAGGCCATACTGCTTTAGTGCGGATTTGTATCCGGTTGCATCCAGCACATCATATTTTTTAAGTACCATGCTTGGTCCGAAGGAGTACCCGACATCCAGCTTGGATACGCCCGCAACTCCTTTTTTTGTAGTATAAATGATTACCCCGGATGCACCGCGTGAACCATAAATGGCCGTTGCAGAAGCATCCTTCAATACTTCCACACTGGCAATATCATTGGGATTGATAAAAAGTAAGGGATCGATGTTCGGAGAATTTCCGACACCGGAAAGGTTCAGTGAAGGACGGGCAGTTCTGCCATCCAGTGAAACTCCGTCGATAACATAGAGCGGCTGACCCGCATCCGTACGAATGGAGGAGTTACCTCTGATTTTTACAGTTGTTGCACCTCCCGGCTGACCACTGTTATTAATTACATCCAGCCCCGCAACCTTACCCTGAACCAGCTGGTCAGCAGAGGCTATGAAACCGGGATTAAAATCTTTGGCCTGAACGGTGGTAACGGCACCCGTGAGGTCTCTCCTTCTGGCGGTTCCGTAACCAATAACAACCACATCATTCAGTGATTGTGATGAAGCCAGGAGAATTGCACTGACGGAGGCCTGTCCGTTGATGTTGACTTCCTGCGTGGCAAAACCAACCGAACTAACCACAATGCTTTTCACTCCTGCCGGAACACTTAGGGTAAAACTGCCATCCACAGCCGTGGTCGTTCCTCCTTTGGAACCCTTGGCCACAACGGTCGCTCCGGATATCGCTAACCCTTTGTCGTCCGTAATTTTTCCTGTTAAAGTTGTAGTCTGAGAAAATGCTAACTGTGTTAAAGATACACATAGCAAGAGGACAGAGAGCCTCTTAAGCAATCGTTTCATGGTCATAATCAATGGTTTAAGCAATTAAGCAGCTAAAATAGTATTTATTTTGCAGAATTTAACAATATTGTTAAAAAAAACTACAAATGTTGGAAATACGATTAAAACCCAATCACGATTAGACAGTATATATTAATTAAACGCTGCAAACCTTTTGGTGGTTGCGTCAGAAATTGAGTCGCAGGAATTTCCGTCCTTCCCGGGTATTGTACTTCTGATAATTGAACCGGTACAGTTTGCCGGGACGGTGGGGAACATCAAATTCCAGTTCATGGGTATCTTCCAGCACATCCAGGGAAAAAAACTTCTTCCTGAAATTCCGCCGGTCCAGCTTGATTTCCAATATGGCTTCATACAGATTTTGTAATTCCCGCAGGGAAAATTTCTGGGGCAGAAGACTAAACCCGAGCGGATGCTCCTGGATGCGTTTTTGCAACCACTCATGACAAACATCAAATATCCGCTGATGATCAAAAGCCATATCCATCACCGGACTGAGTTTCTGCCAGTGCAGTTCATTGTCCGTTTTCTGTAAGCGGTGTTGCTGAATATTTATGAGTGAACAATAGGCAACCGTAACCACCCGGGCGGCAGGATGACGGCTCACTTCACCAAAACTCATCACCTGCTCCAGGTACACGTCATCCATACCGGTACGTTCCTTTAAAATCCGGTAGGCTGCTTCATCGAGGTTTTCATCCTTGTGAACAAGGTCTCCAAGCAGGGACCATTTTCCCTCGAACTGTTTCAGATCGGATTTGATCATAAGTAGTTTAAGTTCATTCTCGTCAAAACCAAATATTACGCAGTCAACCGAAATGCCAATCAGTCCATCACTCTGCAATTGTTTCAAAACAACTTTGATATCCTTTTTCTTTGGCGACTTTTCCATTTTCATACCCGTAAATTTGTAGTCATCGTCCGGTTCATTAAATATAAATCAGATCCGCTGAACTGTAAAAGCCAAACAAAGTTATGTACAGCCCAGATCAGACCCGCTCCTTACAGGAAACCAGTAATAAACTTCTTCAGCGCCTGACCCAAAAAGGCCTTCAGGCGAAAGATATGACATCCCTGCGCCAGGTACTTCAGTTTCATGAATACCGTTATTATATATTAAATGATCCGCTCTACTCCGATAAAGAATATGATACGTTGTTTGAGGCACTCGGGAAACTGGAAGCAGAAAACCCGGATGCAATCACCCCCGACTCCCCTACACAGCGGGTGGCCAGGGAACTGACCAAAAATTTTCCGACAGTCCGCCACCTGGTTCCCATGTTATCTCTCGAGAATTCCTATAATGCCGAAGATTTATTGGATTGGGACCGGAAAGCCAGGGAACTGGCCGGACTGGAAAACGTAGAATACTGTGTGGAACCCAAGTTCGACGGGGCCAGCATTTCCCTGATTTACGAAAATGATTTACTGGTCAGGGGTGCTACCCGGGGGGATGGGGTTGAAGGCGATGAGATCACAACCAATATCCGGCAGATCCGTTCCGTTCCTCTTTCCGCTGCTTTCTCCAGCTATGGAATAGAACAGATTGAAATCCGGGGAGAGGTACTGATGAATAAGGAAAATTTTAAAAAATATAATCAGCAGCTGGAGGAGCAGCAGCTGGCGCCGCTCGCAAATCCGCGTAATGCAGCTTCCGGATCACTTCGTATAAAAGATCCTGCAGAAGTGAGCCGCCGTAACCTGGAAGTATTTCTTTATCATATCAGTTATTTTACTTCCACCGGAAAAAAAGCACCGCATACCCACAGCGAATCGCTGGATATGTTATGGACGCTTGGTTTCCGCAGTCCTAAAAAAGAAAAAAAAGTATTCAAAGGGATCCGGCAGGTGATTGACTATTGCCTTGATTTTGAATCGGGACGTGATAAACTTCCGTATGAGATTGATGGCATGGTTATTAAAGTAAATGATTTCGCTTTACAGGATAAAATGGGTATGACCACCCATCACCCACGCTGGGCAATCGCCTTTAAATTTAAAGCGCGACAGGGCACCAGTAAACTGATTAAAGTGGAATTTCAGGTGGGCCGCACCGGCAGTATTACGCCGGTTGCGAAAATTGAACCGGTTCCCATTGGCGGTGTCACGGTGGCTTCGGTTTCGCTTTTTAATGAAGACGTGGTAACACAGAAAGATCTGCGCATCGGGGATACTGTATTGGTTGAGCGTGCAGGGGATGTGATTCCATATATTGTAAAACCGCTTGCTGAACTGAGGACGGGTAAAGAGAAAAAAATTGTTTTCCCTTCAAATTGCCCGGCCTGCGGTGATAAACTGGTCAGGGTTCCCGATGAAGCCGTTTTGAGATGTGTGAATATCAACTGTCCTGCGCAGGTTGTGGAAAGAATCATTCATTTTGTGAGTAAGGATGCCATGGATATCCGCAGTTTTGGAGCCGCGAATGTGCAGAAATTTTTTGACCTCGGATTTTTAAAAGATGTTCCCGGGATTTATGAACTCCCCTTCAGCCGGATCTCCGGACTGGAAGGATTTGGTGAAAAGAGCATCCAAAATCTGCAGTCTGCCATCGAAGAATCCAAAAAACAGCCTTTGCACCGGGTTATTTTCGGACTGGGAATCCGGTATGTTGGCGAAACAACGGCAAAGACACTGGCCAAAGCCGTAAACTACCTGCCGGACTTCGCCAGGTTTTCTGAGGAAGATTTATTAGCCCTTGAAGATGTGGGACCGAAAGTAGCCGGCAGTATCCGGCAGTTTTTTGAAAACAGCGACAATATGAAAATGCTGGCGAAACTGGAAACGCTGGGTATTAACCTGCGGAATACCCGATCTGAAAGAACGGGCGGAGGAAGTCTGGATGCACAAAGTTTTCTTTTTACCGGAACCCTGAATGAATTGAAAAGGAGCGAAGCGGAAGCCATGGTGGAAGCACAGGGCGGAAAGATATTAAGCGGGGTAAGCAGCAAGCTGAACTACCTGGTTGTAGGGGAAGAGGCGGGATCAAAGCTGGAAAAGGCCAAAAAAATAGCCTCCATAAAAATTCTCACCGAAAAAGAATTTCTCCGGTTTATCGGATCTGTCTCGGGAAACTAGTGTCGTTGGCTGTTGTTTTTTTGTAACTTTAATAAAACCGAAGTCCATGATAAAAAAAATTCCTGGCGAAACCTGGAAACCGCTCATGTTTCCGGGTTGGAAACAACTTCGCAAAAAATATGGCCTTTCTTCTGCCGGCCGTGTAGCCAGTTATTATGACGCCGTCCATACGGATGGTAAGCTGCTGAAGGGTTCCGTGACCACGGGTTATAAAACACTGAACCTGCACCGGCCCGGTAACAATGGCACACTGTACCTGCATCGTGAAATTGCGAGGATGTTTGTGAAGAAAAAATCAGCAAGTCAAAAATTTGTCATCCACCTGAACCATAATAAAACCGATAATTCGGTCAGGAATTTAAAATGGGTAAGTCTGGATGATATGATTCTGCACCAGCAGAAAAGTCCGGCCAAAGTGGCTTATAAAAAAATACAGTCCAGCCGCCCGGTCGGTTTAAAACTTACGGCCACCCAGGTCAAGTCCATCAAAAAAACGCTTTCCAGTAGTTCGCGCCAGCTCACCATCAAAAAGCTGGCAGATAAATACGGCGTCAGCGAAATGACGATGTACCGGATCAAGAGCGGGGAGAACTGGGGCAGGGTTTAAGATGACGGATGACAGTATAACAGATGACGGCCTTGAAAATCGGTTATCCGTCATCGGTCATCGGTCATACTAAATTAAACAAGTCCCTTTTTCACCAGGTACTCCGCTATCTGTACTGCATTTGTGGCTGCGCCTTTGCGCAGGTTATCGCTCACGATCCACATATTGAGGGTATTGGGCTGGGTTTCATCTCTCCGGATCCTGCCCACAAACACTTCATCCCGGTTATGTGCATCCTTGGGCATGGGATATTCCTGTTTAGCCGGATTATCCACCACAACCACACCAGGTGCATTTTCAAGTAATGACCGCACTTCGGCCAGATCAAAATCTTTTTCAAATTCCACATTCACTGCTTCACTATGACCTCCGATTACGGGAATACGTACCGTAGTGGAAGTAAGCCGAATGGAATCATCCCGCATAATTTTACGGGTTTCATTCACCATCTTCATTTCTTCCTTTGTATATCCATTATCCAGAAATACATCGATCTGCGGAATAACATTCAGGTCGATCGGATATTTGTACGCCATTTCTCCCGATACGCCGCTGCGTTCATTCATCAGCTGGGTCACCGCTTTTACTCCGGTTCCGGTAACACTCTGGTAGGTGCTTACCACGATTCGTTTTATTTTATATTTCAGATGAAGCGGATTGAGCGCCACCACCATCTGAATGGTGGAACAATTGGGATTGGCAATGATTTTATCCTGGGCCGTGAGGGCATCGGCATTGAGTTCGGGAACCACCAGTTTTTTTGAAGGATCCATTCTCCAGGCGGAAGAATTGTCAATCACCGTAATTCCGGCTGCTGCAAACTTAGGCGCCAGTTCCAGGGAGGTTCCGCCTCCGGCAGAAAAAATCGCTATCGCCGGTTTGGCTGCAATCGCATCCTTTGCACTGACAACGGTCCATTCCTTATTCTTAAAAACCAGTTTTTTGCCGACTGACTTTTCGGAAGCAACAGGGATCAGTTCGGTAACCGGAAAATTTCGTTCAGCCAGTACTTCTAACATTTTGGTACCTACCAGTCCGGTGGCACCGACAACAGCGACTTTCATCTTTTTTTACAGATTTTAATTAATTAAAAAACGAAAGCCTCCCCGGTCTGGGAAGGCTCTACTATTTTGAATATACAAAATTCAGGCACCTTCCCTGGTCCAGGGCTTCTTGGTGTTCTTCTTTGTATATGTTGTAATCACGTTCATTCTGGCGTAAAAATAACCTTAGCATGTTTTTAAACCAAATTATTTTTAAGAAAAGGTTGATTTATGCAGAATACCGGCAAATATTATCCAGTATGCGGCCTGTTTATTATTCCGGTTTGGGCCGCGGTTTCCTGCCTTGGTTTTGTGCTGCTGCCCGGTTTTGCAGTTGCTCAGAACCGCAATGATATCTTAATAACTGAATTTCTTTCCGATCCTTCACCTTCCATAGCACTTCCGGAAAGTGAATTCATTGAGCTCACCAATCGTTCCGGAACAGAGATTAATCTGTATCATTTTATTATCAGCAATGGAAACAGTTCTGCAACCATAAAAACTGATTTTATTCTGAAACCGGACAGTATGCTGATTCTTTGCAATACTAATTCCGCAGTTGCTTTTAGTCAATATGGTTCCGCACTCGCATTAAGCGGGTTCCCGTCCCTGAATAATGAGGAAGGCAATATTATCCTTTATAACGGAGCAGGAAATGTTATTCATGCCCTGCACTATGATAAAAGCTGGTTTCACAATGACCTGAAAGCAGGAGGCGGATGGAGTCTGGAGATGATGGATCTTTCCAATCCGTCCGGTGGAAAAGAAAACTGGTCATCCAGCACGGCATTGGCAGGAGGAACACCCGGTCAAAAAAATTCAGTCAACTTCCCCAATCCGGATGAACAGCCTCCCTCCCTTCTCCGGGCTGTTGCCCTGGATTCTTCACGGCTCGTTTTGTACTTTGATGAGGCGATAGACAGCGTTACAGCAGTATCTGTTGCGGGATACGAAATATCAGACGGGATCGGTCAACCGGATTCCGCATTCACCATTCCACCCTTTTTTAACCGTGTACAAATTCACCTTCCGAAGCCGCTTATGAAGAAAAAAATATATGAGCTCTCGGTTCAGCAGATCCGGGATTGCAGTCAAAATGAAATCGGTTTACACAATCACTGCCCGGCCGGTCTGATGGAGAAAGCAGATCCCGGTGATATTGTTTTTAACGAAATACTTTTTAACCCGCCGGTCTTCGGTTACGATTACCTGGAATTGTATAACCGGAGTTCCAAAATCATCCCCTGTTCGGAATTATTCATTGCGGGAAGGGATCCGGATGGATCACTGAAAAATCCGGTAGCCATGGTAAAAGATGAACGCGGTTTTTTTCCGGGAGAATATCTTTTACTAACAGAAAATCCGGACTGGGTTTTGGGGAACTATCCATCAGCCCCCGCCGCCCAGATCATTCCGGTGGCTTCCCTTCCTTCGCTGCCGGATGATCAGGGAAAATGTGTACTGCTGAATCCAGCCGGAGAAATACTGGATGAACTCGACTATGATCATCACTGGCATTCGCCACTGCTGGCCAACGAAAGTGGAGTTGCGCTGGAAAGAATCCGCACAGATCTTTCCACTGCGCTTGCATCAAACTGGATCTCTGCCTCCGCAGCCGCTGGAAACGGCACCCCCGGATACAAAAATTCCGAATCCAATTCCGGAGATCCGGTGGACCAGTTTATTAGCATCGACCCGGAAATTTTTTCACCTGACATGGACGGTTACCATGATTTCTGTTTTATAAACTATCAGCTGCCGGCATCCGGATATGCGGGAAGCATTTCCATCTATGATATCTCCGGAAGAATGGTCCGCAAACTGGTGAACAATATTTTATGGGGAACAAGCGGAACATACCGATGGGACGGGCTTGATGAAGAACAGAACCTGTTGCCGATGGGTCACTATGTGATTTGTGTGGAATTATTCCTGCCGGATGGGACGATTTTAAAAAAGTAAGCTCGTCTGCACCCTCGCGAGACGGTGAGGAAAGTGTAAGAGTATGGGAGTGTGAAAGTATGGGAGTGAAATATAGTGGCCATTCTCCCATTGGCTTTGCTTTACGCTTCAAGCTTTACGCCTTAAGCTTACACCAGTGCTATATCAAAATTCACCAGGTCAACAAACTGTCTGATGCGGTCGTCAATTTCTTCTTTTTTCAATTCCTTCAGGCGTTCGGGACCAAATTTTTCCACGCAAAAAGAAGCCATCGCAGAACCGACAATGATGGCCGTTTTCATATTTTGAAAGAGATATCCTTTGTGCGGGAAAGATGTCCCATAAATCCACCTGCAAAAGTATCCCCCGCACCGGTTGGATCAAACACTTCTTCGAGCGGAAGTGCCGGCGCAAAGAAAACTTCATTCCCATGAAATAATAAAGCCCCGTGTTCCCCTTTTTTAATGATCAGGAACTTTGGTCCCATCTGCATAATTTCCCGGGCCGCTTTCACCAGGGAAAATTCACCGGTGAGCTCCCGCGCTTCTGTGTCATTTACCATCAGCACATCAACCATGGTAAGCACAAGTTTTAAGTCTTCTATGGCGGAGCTGATCCAGTAATTCATGGTATCCATGGCGATCAGTCGCGGGCGCGTTTTCATTTGCCGGATCACACTGATCTGTGTTGCCGGATGCAGATTGCCCAGCATCAGGAATTCGGAATCCTGAAAATGTTCCGGGATAACCGGATTAAAATCTGCCAGTACATTCAGGTCAGTCACCAGGGTATCGCGGGTATTCATATCCAGGTGATATCGGCCGCTCCAGAAAAAAGATTTTTTGTCTTTTACCCTTTCCACTCCTTCGAAAGAAACTCCCCTCGCTTCCAGGGATTTTATTTCTGCTTCCTCAAAATCATTTCCGATAATCGCAACCAGGTTTACGGGCTTTACAAAATTTGATGCCGCATAGGCAACATATACGGCTGAGCCGCCAACAATCCTGTCTCTTTTTCCAAAAGGCGTTTCGATGGCATCATAGGCCATACTTCCAACACAGATAAGTGACATAAAATGATAATAAATAAATGATACCCGGAGACCCGGTAAAACGCTGCAAACCTACAGGTTTTTGCGGGCAGCATGAAAAGGATTTTAACTAACGAGCGTTCGTTTTATCTTTGGCACTCTATGGCCAAGATCCGAAGCAAAAAAAACAGCAGCAAAAAAGACGTGATCATTGAAAAAGCATCCAAACTTTTCCGGGAAAAGGGATTTGGTGCGGCGTCCATGCGGGACCTGGCGGAACATGTGGGGGTGGAAGCTGCCAGCCTGTACAATCATATCCAGTCGAAATCTGAAATCCTGCAGGCCATCTGTTTTAAGGTGGCCAACGATTTTCTTTCCCATCTGGAAGCGGTTCAGGCAAGTCCGGAACCCGTCTCTGAAAAAAATGGAAAAGATCATCCGTTTTCATATCCGGATGATGATGGATCAATATGAATATGTTTATATTTCAGATCATGAATGGCGGCATCTGCCTGAACCCTATTTGTCAAATTTCCTGAATCAGCGCAGAAATTACCGCCGGAGTTTATCCGACCTGATCGCCCGGGGAATAGAAAGGGGGGAAATGAAATCCATCGAACCCTATGTAGCGGTCCTGACCATGCTTTCTGCCATCAGCGGCATTGAATCCTGGCACCGTTCCAGGAAAACGATTGCACCGGACGTTCTGGAAGATAATATGGTTAAATACCTGATTGAAGGATTAAAGAAATAAAAGTGGCCAAACATTTTCGCCTCCTGACGATAAAGGATATACGAAATGAAACACCGGATTGTATTTCTGTTTCATTTCATATTCCGCCTGAATGGAAAGAAGAATTTCAGTTTAAAGCGGGTCAGAATATTACCCTGCGGGCCCGGATTGAAGGTGAGGAACTGCGCAGGTCCTATTCTATTTGCAGCAGTCCATATGAAAATGAATTGCGGGTAGCCATTAAAAAACTGGAATACGGCCGGTTTTCTGCTCATGCACATAAGCATTTCAAAACGACCCAGACCCTGGAAGTGCTGGCTCCCACCGGTAATTTCATTCTGCCCCTGGATGCAGAAAATAAAAAACATTATGTGGCTTTTGCTGCGGGAAGTGGAATCACGCCCGTGATTTCATTATTGAAAACGATATTAAAAGAGGAACCACGGAGTCGTTTTACGCTGGTATATGGAAACCGCAGACGCAGCGGGGTTATTTTTCGTGAAGAACTCATGGCTTTGAAAAATGATTACCCGGAACAGTTTCAGCTGATTTCCATTTTCAGTCGTGAAAAAATGGAAGCCCCGGTTTTCGAGGGTCGTATTGACGAGGGGAAATGCGAATTGATCTTCGGAAAAATTATCCCGCTGGCAGCAGATCAGGAATATTTGTTATGCGGGCCGGCACCGATGATTTTTTCTGTTCGTGACTGGCTGTTGAATCAGCAGTGTGAATGAAAAAAAAATTCATTATGAATTGTTCTCCGATCCGGGCGAAGCCGGCGTTTCCGTTAAAAAAATAAATACCGAAAAAAAAGGGCCCGTACAGAAAGAAAGCCTGGTAACGATCCGGCTCGATGGCGTTTCAACGGATTATAAAATTCCTTTTACCGGACCAACAATCCTCGAAGCCGCCATACAGGCCGGCGCTGATCTTCCCTATGCCTGCCGGGCAGGTGTCTGCGCCACCTGCCGGGCAAAACTGGTAAAGGGTCAGGTAACCATGGATCAGAATTATTCGCTTGCCGAAGAAGAACTGGAACAGGGATTTATCCTGGCCTGTCAGTCGCATCCCGGTTCGGAAAACCTGGTGATTGATTTTGATATCCGCTAATCATTACAAAAACAAAAGCCTGTTAAACCTGATATACGACTAAGCATAAACCATAAAGAATTTCTTATGGTGCAACTAACAACTGTTAGTTTTTTTCTGCATTAAGCTGTAATTTGCAGGATGCATGCCAGCGAACAGGAATTATTTGATCATAAAATAGATCAGGAGGTCCGCATCGAGCCGAAAGACTGGATGCCGGAGGATTATCGACGTATGCTGATCCGCCAGATGTCCCAGCATGCACACAGTGAAATTGTCGGCATGCTGCCCGAAGGAAACTGGATCACCCGCGCACCTACCCTTCGGAGAAAAGCCACCCTGATTGCAAAAGTGCAGGATGAAGCGGGTCACGGATTGTATCTGTATTCTGCGACTGAAACCCTGGGCATTACCCGGGAAGAAACCATCGAACAGTTACACGCGGCAAAGCAAAATATTCATCCATTTTTAATTATCCCACGCTTACCTGGGCCGATATCGGTGCCATCGGATGGCTGGTAGATGGTGCTGCCATTATGAATCAGGTTCCCTTATGCCGCGCATCCTACGGGCCCTATGCCAGAGCCATGATCCGTATCTGCAAGGAAGAAAGTTTTCACCAGCGGCAGGGATTTGAAATTCTGCTTACCCTGAGCAGGGGAAGCGAAGCCCAGAAAGAAATGTGTCAGGATGCCATCAACCGCTGGTGGTGGCCTTCCCTCATGATGTTCGGTCCGAACGACGATGCTTCTCCCAACTCAGCAGCGCAGCATGCAATGGAAGATCAAACGATTCAGCAATGATGAACTGCGGCAGAAATTTGTAGATGTATGTGTGGATCAGGTAAAAATACTGGGTATGGAATTACCGGATCCAGATTTGAAATGGAATGAAGAAACCGGCCATTATGATTTTGGTGAAATAAACTGGGAAGAATTCTATGAAGTACTGAAAGGAAACGGACCCTGTAATCATGAAAGACTGGAAGCCCGAAAAAAAGCACACGCTGACGGACGCTGGGTTCGCGAAGCCGCTGCAGCACATTCCATGAAAAAAAATAACTTAAATAATCCGGTAGTATATGGAAGCCCAATCCGCAAAGTGAAAAATGGCCGCTCTGGGAAGTCTTCATCCGCGCCAGACAGGGTCTTGACCACAAACATGCCGGAAGTCTCTATGCAGCAGATGCCCGGATGGCCATTGAAAATGCACGCGATGTGTATACGCGCCGCAATGAAGGCATCAGCATCTGGGTAGTGGAAAGTAAACATATTCATGCTTCGAACCCGTCTGAATCCGATTCCCTGTATGATCCCGCGAACGATAAAGTTTACCGGCACCCCAGTTTTTATCATCTTCCCGATGAGTTGAAAAATATCTGATGATGGACCTGCTTTCAACATATATTCTTCACCAGGCAGACAATGCCCTGATCCTCGGCCATCGCAACAGCGAATGGACGGGTCATGGTCCCATACTTGAACAGGATATTGCCATTTCAAATATCGCCCTGGACCTGATCGGACAGGCAAGAAATTTTTATCAGCTGGCAGCAATCCGGTTGAATGAAACGGATACCGGTCAGATACTAACCGAAGATGATCTGGCTTATTTCCGCGATGCCCATGAATTCAGAAATCTGATCCTCGTGGAGCAGGCCAATGGCGACTGGGCCAGAACCATTCTCCGTCAATTTTACTTCAGCACTTACCAGTACCTGTTATTTGCAGCGTTGATGAAAAGCCCCTATTCTGAATTATCAGCTATCGCTGAAAAATCCATTAAAGAAACCCGTTATCATGTGAAATGGAGCAGTGAATGGGTTATCCGCCTGGGAGATGGTACTGAAGAAAGCCAGGCGGCGTATGATGGATGCCCTGAAACTACTTGCATCCCTGCATTGCTGAATTATTCCGGCAGCAGATTTTGAATATGAAGCGGCTGCATCTGGGAATAAGTATTTTACCGGAACAGATAAAAGCCGCAATGGTATGAACAGGTAAACGAAATATTTGTAACTGCCACCCTGCCTGTTATTACAGCCGGAAAAAAAATCCATGCAGATTCTTTCAGGGAAAAACGGTGTTCACTCGGAACATCTGACGGAATCTACTTGTCGAAATGCAATTTCTGCAGCGAACCTATCCCGGATGCGAATGGTAGAGGCAAGTGTGGGAGTATGGGAAGTATGAGAGTATGGGAGTGTGAGAGTGTGAGATGTGAGAATGAAATAAAAGATTCAATTATGAACAAAGAAGAAATCATATCAATTTTATCAGAAGTAAAAGATCCGGAAATTCCGGTACTCAGCATTTCCGACCTGGGCATCCTGCGCAGTGTTGATGTTCAGGAGGATAAAATATCCATTCAGATCACACCTACCTATAGCGGTTGTCCGGCGATGGATACCATCCGGGAAGGATATCCGCCAGGAGCTGGCAAAACACGGAATAAACCAGGTAGAAATTAAACAGATCCCTTTCACCGGCATGGACAACCGAATGGATGACAGAAGAGGGAAAGGAAAAATTACTGGCCTATGGAATTGCCGCACCCGCAAACCATTCGCTGTTCCCATAACGGGGAAGATCAACCGGAATCCTGCCCCCACTGTCATTCCGATAATATGGAATTGATCAGCCGGTTCGGATCAACAGCCTGTAAAGCATTATACCGTTGCCTGGATTGCCGTGAACCATTCGATTATTTTAAATGTCACTAAAACTATACTCTATGTCAGAAATCCTTTTCGAAATTAAAGATAGTATTGCCTTCATCACTTTAAACCGTCCGGAAAAACTGAATGCCTTTAACCGTTCCATGGCGCTGGAATTGCAGGATCAACTTGCTGGTACTGTGACGAAAATGATTCTGTCCGGGCTGTTGTACTTACCGGAGCCGGCCGTGCATTTTGTTCCGGTCAGGATCTTTCTGAATTCCCACCGGATCGTTTACCCGACTTTGAAAAAGCCATTGATGAAAATTATAATCCGGTTATCCGCTTGTTAAAGACGATACGCAAACCGGTCTTATGCGCCGTAAACGGAATTGCTGCCGGTGCCGGGGCCAATATTGCACTGGCCTGTGATATTGTGATAGCCGTTTCATCAGCCGCATTTGTTCAGGCATTTTCTAAAATCGGTCTGATTCCCGATTGCGGCGGAACATTTTTTCTTCCGCGTCTGATCGGATTACAAAAAGCAACAGCGCTGATGATGCTGGGTGATAAAATTTCCGCAGCTGATGCGGAAAAGATGGGGATGATTTATGCCTGTTTTGAAGAAGATGAATTTGTTTCAAAAACCGGTCAGATTGCAGATACATTGGCCAAACTGCCCACGGTTGCGCTGATACTGACGAGAAAAGCCCTATTGGAATCCTCTACCAATAACCTGGAAGAACAGCTGGAACTTGAAAAAAAATTTCAGCATAAGGCCGGACATACCAGGGATTTTATGGAAGGTGTCACCGCTTTTTTGCAAAAACGGTCTCCCCTGTTTTACCGGTAAATAATTTTACAGTGCAGCAGATTCTTTTGTTTCCGCAATGATTTTATTCATCGGCAATACAGGAGTCCTTGTACCGTTCATTGATTTTTCCAATCCAACATATTCTTTTTGCAATTCCAGAATCTGTGCATGGTTGTACACGATTTCCTTCCTGAGTTCAGAAATTTTGAATTGCTTTTTCTTTAACTGACGGCTTCTCAGCAGATACCCGGTGACCAGGGCAGCCTGTAATCATGATAACCAGGTTAAGCATGGTCAGGGTAAATTCAACGTTAAGCATAGTATAGGTTATAAGGATTTATAGATTTTATTTAATAATTTCTTCGATCCGGCAAAGTTTTCCATCCTGGTTCATTCCTTCCACCACGATGCGGAATTTATTGCTGATATCATTATTATAAAAAGTAAAACTCATTTTACGATGTGTATTTATCCAGTCGGATTTTCGGATTCCAATACAGGGTTGACCTGAAATCCGAAGCCTTGAAATCTTCCATTCTTCTCGGCGTACCGGGGCTGATAAAATTCTCTTACCGGCGTATAACCGGTGATCACTGCAAAACCGGTTTTATTATCCAGAATATTGGCCTGATCAAGTGCCTGCCGGCTGGTAATGGCCAGAGTCGGAAGTCCTTTTGCCGAAGGTTTCGGAAGAAACTTGATAAACAACACTTCTTTCATACTATAGGATTTCAAATCATCCATCGCAACCGGAGTTCCATCAAGAGTAACATTTACATTATTCCGCGGAGCAGACGAACTGCCCGGTTTATAGGAAGCCAGTCTGCCATCTCCATCCGGTCCGTTTTCTTTTAGGGAGGCCGGGAAACGCAGGTCAACAAAATTGTCATTGAGGTAATGGGCTGCACTCTCTGAATTCTTCCCCATTGAATCCGTTTTCGGACTCACGATATAACTCATAGCAGTGGAAGGAACTGAATTGTCATGGATTTCTATCAGATTTCCATTCATTTCCTTTTCCAGGATTACATCCGGAACTTTTACCCAGGAAAAGGCAGGTTCATCTGCTTTTGCAGGAGCTAAGGGCCGGTAAGAAGGTCGGAATATAAACTGATTTGTCCATTGCTGTTTAACTTGGAAATATGATTAAATCGGTAAACAACCTGCACAGAATCATAAAAAAACAAACCATTCTGTCCAAACTTCCCGATCTTCATCAACCGGAAGTTTTAATACATGTTTTTTCCGGTCGCGCGAAATCATCAGCAGTGCCATGGAATCCTGGGCGTCAAGGCCTGTACTATTTTTGATTTCTCCCTTAATAGAAAGAAATCCGGCATCGCGCGGATATTTTAAATCAGGAAATTTTCCGGATACCACGGATTCCCAGTTAAATCTTCTCCATCCATGCGTAAGCAGTAAAAGATTCAAATGTTCATTGGCATTCTGTTGTGTTCGAAGTATTTTCAGAAAAGATGCGGCATAAGGAATAGTTCCCTTCAGATCGCCGGCTAACAGCAGGTCAGAATAAATATTATTACTGCTGTCATAGCCGAGTCCGGCATCCGTAACGGAAACAGAAAGATGTGTCACCAGACTATCCGGCATTTCAATAGAAATTTCATTGCGGGCTCTTTTATTCAGATTCACCGCTTCACGCTTCATCTGAATCTTCGCATAGGCTTTCTGGTTGTTGACAAAAACAACCCTTTCGGCAAGCGGCGACATATCGCCATCAAATGCCGTCAGCTGCAATAACACCGCCGGGAAATGCAGCTGCAGGAATAGTGGCTTCTGCCATATTATTCTCCAGGATCAGACTATTCCGGTAAACTACTTTCTGGTTGATGGTTCCGATCACTATAATCTTGGTCAGATTGGTGGCATCGACCGATTTCTCCAGTTTATAATGAAGCTGATCATTATTATATGGATCTACATGCAAAACCAGACCATTTGACTTTTGCATCCGGAATGGGAGTTGTATGTATTTCTCCGCTTTCGTCGGTCCCAATACGCCGTATAGTGCTCTCCGGCCTGCGGGTTTAAAATGTATTAAACCCATACCGTTATATGCAGTATAAAAGGAATCGATCAGGATGTTATTCGAATTTTTCGAATGCTCCGCTTACCTGCACCGGTTTATTATGCTGGTTCAAGTGCTTCAAATGCAAGAACGGATGGAACTCCGTTGATCAGGTCACCCCCTTCCGGAAAAAAGTTAATGGTTGTCTGGACTTTAGCAGTTGCGGGAATTGACCCTTCCACCGGCATGAGCACCGGAATATCTTTATTGAATAAAAAATCATTATCAAAATTCAGCATCCACTGGGTATAGGACTTTAACATGAATGACGCCGTTTTTTACCCAGGCCGGGATTTTAAAAAAACTGCTGGCACCCCCTCCGTTATCGGAGAAATGCTGTGAAGCAGCAGTCGGCCATCGGCATCTGTCCAGTCGAAATAAAGATTCTTACTTACATCAGAAGGTCTTGATCCGCTCAGCAGATAAGCTTTCATCCAAACCGTTTCACCAGGCAGATAAGTGTCTTTATCGAAATGAATATGAAGTTTTTCCTGGGGATAACCTGCTGTTATAGTGGCTCAGGGAAGAATCGAGTGACTGGCCGGAACGTTTCCTGCAATCAGGCAGGCGGCACAGAGTGAAATAGAGCAGTCGGTTCATATCAAAGGGATTGGATTCTGACGTAAAACTGAAAAACGAATAAACTAAACTCAAAAAGGGGACAGATAACTGACCCCTTTTCTGCTTAAATCCTATTGATTTAAATTAACCATTGATGACATTGCTATGCGTCAGATACTTTACTGTCGGATGATATATAAATAAACAACTACCGTTCTTGATCGTCTTGATAATCTTAGGGCTCATCGAGATTCGGAATCGCTGCACAACCCAGACTTCTTCCCATTTCACCATTGTCTTTCAAGTATTCCGGACTGATATAATCTAGAACCATGTAAAACGATATGTCTTTTTGCTGCCTGGTCATTATATCCTTTTTCAAGACCCTTAACTTTTAAAGAAAGACCATTTCTTCCCAACATAGGTTTTGGATCGTTATAAAAAATCCAAGGCTGCTCTTAAATGAATTCGCTTTGTTTGAAAATGATAGTGGCATATTCAACACCTGAATTCATACCATGTGATACATAAGTGTTAAACAATAATTTTTTATGGGCCACATCAATCACATACATCCTCTTGCTGCTGGAAGACTGCGTAAAATCACATACCGTAAAACATATGATTTTTTCAGCTGACCTGTTTTCAACAGGTTATGATATCCTCTCCAGGCATATTCAAAAGCCTTCTGATTCAAACCCGATTTTTCGAGTTTCATGGAATCATACAGGGTAAGTGCCTGCTTGATAACCATCTTTACTTCAAAAGCTTTTTTAGCTGCAGCACTTGCATTAAAATCCGGCGCTTTATCTGCTGCAGCCAGCTTTCTGCAGCGGTTGCAGCATTCATGGCAGTACTGCTGTATTTAAAGTTTTTGAAATTGCTGTTGGTTAAAACAGGAATATGGTAAGTAGCCGCAACAACTGCGGTACTGGTAGAAACTTCAATTTTTTTATGATTGCTGGAAATCAGCACCGGGGAAGTAATGACCAACAACGATACGCTACTGGTGGATACGAGTTTAGACAACGTTTTCATGACGCAGGATTTATTATGTTTTCAAAAGGTTCGAGTCGGATCAGTCTGGTTTCTCATCAGTCATACTCCAGGAATAAAATTTCTTAGTTTTAATCCTGGTATATCTATGATAGGGTAGTACTTAGCAGTATTAACGACAGCATCTGTTTGATATTGTATTTTTCCTATAGGAAGAATAGATACTCTATCGTAAAACAAATATTGCAATTATACTATTCAGATCATAATTTTTTCGACGAATGGAATTCTATTAATTGCTTCGGTATTAAAAGAACTAAACCTATAAATTCAAGGTTGGGACCAATTCAGATAATAAGTGAATAAGAGAGCCCGTTTGAGCCAGGTGCAGAAGCTTAACAATGAAAGCTTTAGAAACGAAATAATAATTTACTCCGCAGGTCATTTTTTTTGGCACGGATCGATCGATTTTTTCCACCGTTTGGAAAATTTTTCCAAAATTGGGAACTGGACTAATGAGAACTCTTGTCCGAATTCTTTTTAGAACCAGTAATATGCCATCCCTGAATTCAATAAATCCAGCTTTTCATTCACAGCGCGGAGCTCCCGGAGGATGAGCCAGAAAGCATCGGGATTCCCTCTCCTGCCACTGACCAGGAGCTGAGTCCTGTACAGGATTGGAAACGGGGCTTGAAATCACGGAGACCTGTTCCTTTAAGCCCACAGGTTCCTGAACAGATTCCGTCTTCCAGATCTGCGTTGTAAGCAAGGTCCTGGAGACTCACGTTAAAATACTCCCCCAGTTTAATCAGCTCTGTCAGACTGGGTTCACTTTTCTGGTTTTCCCAGTTCCCGATCGTATTTGCCCTTTTGTTGAACAGATTGGAAATCTCATCCTGGTTATGATTGCCCTTTTTACGGAGATACCGGAGGTTTTTAGAAAATGAACTCATGGTTGACGATATTTTATGTTAAGTCACAATTATATTGATTTACTCAATTAAATTGTGATATATGGCAAATAATTATATCATAAATATACCTTTTTTAGAGGTGTATTCTAAAATTAATTGATATTTTATATACAATGTTTATTAACTCTTATTCCGGCTTAGTCCTGTTGTTAGTAGGACTGAACCTGTGCATTCCGGAAAGGTGCCGACCAGCTCCCTTCGCTTGTTATTATTCAAATCTTCTCGTGGGATGATTCAAATCTTCTGTGGGATGGTTTGAATTAAGGAATGCAACTTGGGGGCTGATTTCCGTTATGGATTCCCTGATTTTGCTTATTCTTACCGGGTTTGTTATTGGAATGTTCGGAACCCTGATCGGTGCAGGGGGAGGATTTATCCTGATGCCCATTCTTATTCTTTCCTATCCGGAACTGAGTCCGGAGACCAAAACAGCGATTTCCATTGTAATCGTTGCTGCCAATGCCATTTCCGGTTCCATAGCTTATGCGCGTTCAGGACGAATTGATTATAAAGCCGGATTATTATTTGCTCTTTTTACCATCCCCGGATCAATCCTGGGTGTTTTAACCACACAATATATCAGCAGGAACTTTTTCAATATCCTATTCGGGATTTTGCTGGTACTACTTATCCGTATACCTGATTTTTAAACAGAATAAACCCATGGTTCCGGTGGTAGCGGATGAGAATCAGAAACGCTGGAAACATCGTTCCCTCACTGATCAGACCGGCCTTACCTATAATTATACTTATAATCAAACCAGAGGTATCTTAATCAGTATCCTGGTTGGATATATATCGCCCGTTTTAGGGATTGGCGGAGGCATCATTCATGTGCCTGCGCTTGTTCAATGGCTTCAGTTTCCTGTTTTTGTTGCCACAGCCACCTCGCATTTTATCCTGGCCATTATGGCTACCGTGAGTGTAATCGTTCACGCCATCAAGGGGAGTTATAATGATCCGAAAATACTGCATATGGTAATCGGACTGATCATCGGAGTAATTCCCGGCGCACAAATCGGCGCCTGGCTTTCACATAAAATCAAAAGTAAGACGATCATCCAGGTACTGGCCGTTTGCCTGGGATTGGTAGGTATCCGGATTCTTCTGAGTTGATGTACCTCAGTTCCTGCTGATTTCATTCATAAAAAGATACGGATCAATGGAGTATTCGCTTTCTTTGGATTCGGGATATTCATAAAAATCCAGGGCCAGAAAAGACCGTGTCTGGTGAATTTGCCAGAGCCATAGTTTCCTGTCTGTATTCAGGGTTATATCCAATTCGGGAATCAGGTCCTTAATCAGTCCATCCCAACAGGCTTTCTCCAGTTTTTCCCTGGCGTTTAGATTTTCAGATCCCTGAGCATCAGTTTCGGCCCATTGCCTGTGGGCGAATTGGGTTTCCGTATAGAGTAGTACTTCCTGTTGTGTAGAGTTCGGTTCCATATACTGGGTTTAGGTTCTATATATAAGACGCTAAATCCAGGGAAAAGTAAACGCTCCGGACAGAAAATATTGTTAATCCCAGCCTAAAAGGGATTGGCTCTTAATCCGTCTGAAGGCTGGTTAGAAAAAATAATGGCATCCCCTATCCGGATTTCAGCTTCCGGTGCGGGATTAATAATTTTCAATTTCACTTCGTGCCTGCCCTTTTGTAAATCGTAATTCCAGCAAAGTTCCTGGCTCCGGCCATTAAACCCGGTAGGTAAAACTGGTTTGGCAATCATTTTCCCATCAACATAGAGTTCGGTATGGAAAGTATATTCCACGTTGATTGTTTTTGAAATGGCTTCTCCCTTTAACACAAATCCGGTACCGTCAAAACTAAAATAAATGAAATCTTTTTCGGGCGACCATTTCACCGGAATTTTAATAATGGGAAAAACACCATCAAAACTTTTTTCAAACCTGACAGGTACTGGCTCCTGTATTTTGATGGTTACCTCATTGCCGCTAACTGTTCCGCCATTTCGTTTGATATTTTCCAGTGCGTGTTTTAGTCCCACGGCATAAACGGTATTCAGGGACATCCGGGTGTATTTAAAATTTATGGACTCAGCATCGGAAAGCCCCATTTTCCAATAAGGCGGAATCCGGTCATATCCCAGCAGCGCCCCGAGCACACCCCCGGCAGTAGAGGGATTGCAGTCTGCATCCTGACCGCAACGGGTGGCAATTTCCAGTGTTTTCGTAAAATTCTTTTCGCCATACAGTAAACCAATGACCACATACGCTGCGTTTACTTTGGCATCGATATTAAATGGCGAAAATATCCCATCCGGGCAGCCAATATCATCTGCCCATTTTTTTTGAACCTCAAGCCAGGTCTGTTTCCAGTCGTCCGGATATTTTTTATGCCAGGCGATCACATCCGAAATACAGGAATAAAACGCACTCTTTTCAGGAATGGTTTTGAGGGCTCCTTCAATAATGGCGGGCAGGTTGTCTGTTGTAAATGCAAGTGAATACATCGCCCCGGTAAAAACACCACCATACCAGCCATCCCCATAGTTCATGATATGACCAATTTTGTCGGAGATGGCAGAAGCTGCATTGGGCATTCCCGGGCTCATCAGTCCTGCAAAATCAGATTCGATCTGGTAATCGATACAATCTGCATGTGGATTATTCTTCCAATATCCGGTTTGAGGTGCATGCATTCCCTGTAACACATTATACCGGGCCGCCTGGTTTGCATGCCATAAACTATATTCCGCATGAGCAAAGGCATTGGCAAAAGAATCAACCGGTGCATCCAGTCCGTATTTTTCAAATACATCCACAAACGTAAGATCCATATACAAATCATCATAAAGTCCCGGATTATTCAGCATGGTTTCTTTCAGATAACCATCATACCACAAAAGCGGCTGATAGTCGCCGATAAAACTACCTTGAAAACGAAATTCGTAAGGACCGCCAAAGGTGACACCAATGGTTTGTCCGGCCCAGCCGCCCTTTATTTTGTTCTGTAGTTGCTCCATGGTCAGGATAACTGTCCTTTCTGTTTTGCTATTCTGCGTTATGCCAGTATAATACAACAGAACAAATCCCATGATAAACAGATGGGTCTTTTTCATACAGCTTCTTTGAATGGTGTTTATGAATATACCATTTTCCTGCTCAATGACCAGCCCCTACCTTCACCATCATCCGTCATCCGTCATCTGCCAACCGTCAACCGCCACTGTCAACTGTCAACTGTCAACCAATATAAACTATCTTAGTTCCCGCTAAATGCAAACAAGAATGCCGGGCGAAATTTTAATTATTGATGACGAAGAAAAACTTCGCAGTCTTTTAGGAAGGATCATCCGCCTGGAGGGGTATTCCGTAAAAGAAGCTGCGGACCTGAAAACATCCAGGAAGATGATGGAAAAAGATCTGCCAGACATCATTCTCTGTGATGTAAAATTACCGGATGGAAACGGGGTGGATTTTGTATCTGAACTAAAAAAGAAATATCCGCTGGTTGAAGTAATATTACTTACGGCTTATGGAAATATTACAGACGGCGTACAGGCCATGAAAAACGGTGCCTTTGATTATATTACCAAAGGCGATGACAACGAAAAAATTATCCCGCTCCTGAACCGCGCCGTTGAAAAGATCCACCTGATCAACCGGGTTGCACGCCTGGAATCCCAGTTTAAAAAAGATTACAATTTTGAAAATATCCTCGGGGAATCCAATGGGATCAGGGAATCTATTTCCCTGGCGAGAAAAGTTGCCGCCACGGATGCAACCGTTTTATTAACTGGTGAAACCGGAACGGGAAAAGAAGTATTTGCGCAGGCCATTCATAACGGGAGCAAAAGAAGCAACAAACCCTTTATTGCCCTGAATTGCAGTACGCTGAACAAAGGACTTTTGGAAAGCGAACTATTCGGTCATAAAGAAGGTGCATTTACCGGTGCAATAAAAGAAAAAAAAGGCCTGATGGAAGAAGCCAGTTCAGGTACCCTGTTCCTGGATGAAATCGGCGAAATGGATATTGGACTGCAGGCAAAATTATTGCGCGTAATTGAAACAGGGGAATTCATAAAAGTTGGAGATACCAAAACCACCCGGACGGATACACGCATCATCGCTGCTACGAACAAAAATTTGTTAACCGAAGTCGAATCAGGCAAATTCAGGGAGGACCTTTTTTACCGGTTGAATGCTTTCACCATCGTTTTACCTTCCCTGCGCGACCGGAAATCCGATATCCCGATCCTGGCGAAACATTTTCTGAAAGATATATAGCGAAAAAACAAACCCGCTGGTGGAATCCATCAGCAGGGATTTCCTGGAAGCTTTAAAAAAACATGACTGGAGAGGCAATATCCGGGAGTTGAAAAACATTATCGAACGATCCCTTATCGTGACCAATGGCAGGGAGCTTATATTGGCAGATCTGCCGATGGAATTTTCGACGAACGATACAAAAAGCAATACGCTCTCTGCTTTCGACCTGGCCAGCGTGGAGAAACTACATATACAACGGGTACTCAACCATACCAAAAACAATAAAGCAGAAACCGCCCGGCTTCTGAATATCGGATTGTCCACTTTATACCGGAAGATGGAAGAATACAGCCTTCAGTAAACAACCCTTTCATTTTGACAAACCTTCTCATTCTGAGAAGGTTTTTTTATTTCCTAAAAAACGGCCCTTCCATTCACCATACACCATAAACCATTTACCACTAAAGGTTTATAGTGGATGGTGAATGGACATCACATAAAGGGTATCCTTTTGGTGTATCCGGATGAACAACAGGATAATCATGTTGCAAATCACCGTAAACTTTTCGTTATGCTCACCATCATTTTAATCATCGCCGCACTTATTTGTTTTGTGGTCTTTTTTAAATCCATTGATTTCTTTGATAAAATCTAATTCCCATGACCATACTATTTATCATTTCGATCCTGGTTTTCTTCTATCTATGTTATGTACTGGTAAGACCAGAAAAATTTTAAAAATCAATCCTGAAAGATGAACACAGAAATTCTCGGTATCCTGGCGATGTATACGGTAATGGTATTACTGGCGATTCCGCTGGGGCGTTATATTGGAAAAATATACGAAGGGCATTCCACATGGACAGATCGGGTTTTTAGTCCGCTGGAAAAACTATTTTTTAAGGCTGGAGGCATCCGGCCCGATAAAGAAATGAACTGGAAACAACATTTGTCTGCATTGCTGACCATTAACCTGATCTGGTTTGTACTATCCATGTTCATCCTCATGAACATGCAGTGGCTGCCCCTGAATCCGGATGGAAATCCTTCCATGTCGGCAGACCTGGCATTCAATACGACCATCAGTTTTATTTCCAATACTAACCTGCAGCATTATTCCGGTGAAACCGGGGTTTCCTATCTCGGTCAGCTGACCCTGATGTTATTCATGTTCATCAGTGCTGGTGTGGGTATGGCGGCCTGTGCGGTTGTATTCAATGCAATGAAAGAAAGAACCACCGACAAACTCGGCAATTTTTATAACTACTTTGTAAAATCCTGTACCCGGGTATTACTTCCGCTATCCATTGTTGTGGCCGTTATTTTATTGTTTAATGGAACACCGATGACTTTTAAAGGAAAGGATCAATATATTTCCCTGCAGGGCGACACAGTGAACGTTAGTCGTGGGCCGGCTGCTGCCATGATCGCGATTAAACAAATCGGAACAAACGGGGGTGGGTTTTTTGGCGCTAATTCAGCTGTCCCCTTTGAAAATCCGAACTACTTCACCAATATGGTGGAAAATATTTGTATCGTTTTAATTCCCATGGCGATGATTTTTGCGCTGGGGTATATTTTGAAAAGAAAAAAACTGGCCTGGGTCATCTTCCTGGTTATGACACTTGGGTTTTTATGTTTCCTTCTTCCATCCGTCTATTTTGAAATGAAAGGTAATCCTGCCATTGCTCATTTGGGTATCGTCCAGCATACCGGCAGCATGGAAGGAAAGGAAGTAGAGGTTTGGTGCTGCAGCGTCGGCTTATTGGGGAATTACCACAACGGTAACTTCCAATGGATCGGTGAATGCCATGCACGACAGTTTTACGCCACTCACCGGTATGTTTGCGATGCTGGGTATGATGGTAAACTGTTTTTATGGTGGAGTAGGGGTTGGCTTTCTGAATTTTTATGTATTCATGATCATTGCCGTTTTTATTTCCGGACTGATGGTTGGTCGCACACCTGAATTCCTGGGAAAGAAAATAGAAGCAAAGGAAATGAAAATCGCCACCATCATTGCTCTGTTGCATACGTTTCTGATTTTAGCCTTTACTGCCTTGTCTTCCCATATGTATGCAACTGATCCGAAAACATATGCCGGATGGTTAAATAATCCGGGCAATCATGGATTTTCTGAAATGCTTTATGAATTTACTTCGTCTTCAGCCAACAATGGTTCCGGTTTTGAAGGACTGGGAGACGGGGTTCCTTTCTGGAATATTACCTGTGGACTGGTCATGCTTTTATCCCGTTTCCTGCCCATTATCGGTCCGGTTGCCATTGCCGGCATTCTGGCCAAAAAGAAATTTATTCCGGAATCTGCAGGTACATTGAAAACGGATACAGGAACTTTTGGCATCATGGTATTTGCCGTGATCATGATTGTTGCTGCATTGTCCTTTTTCCCTGCTCTTTCCCTCGGACCTATTGCTGAATTTTTCTCACAGAAATAATTGAACGAACATGTCAAAAAAAGCGAACAGATTATTCGATCCCAGCCTCGTGAAAAAAGCTTTTAAACAGTCGTTTTCAAACTGAATCCGCAGAAGTATGGTTCATAACCCGGTTATGTTTACCGTAGAAATCGGCACCGCGGTTATGCTGGCGGTTTGTATCTGGATCTATTTGGGTGAAAAATCACAGGGTGGTTTATTATACAATATTATAGTATTCATTGTGTTGCTGCTTACCCTGTTGTTTGCCAATTTTGCAGAAGCCATTGCTGAAGCAAGAGGTAAGGCACAGGCAGACAGTTTACGAAAAACCAGGGAAGATACACCTGCAAAAAAAATATTTCCCGTGGGAGAAATTTTTACCGATGAAGTAAAAGTGGTTCCTTCTTCACAACTTAAAAAAGGAGATGTATTTCTTTGCGAAGCAGGAGATACCATTCCCATGGACGGTGAAATCATTGAAGGCCTGGCCACCATTGATGAAAGCGCCATTACAGGTGAATGCGCACCGGTGATCCGGGAAGCAGGTGGTGATAAATCATCTGTTACCGGTGGTACAAAAGTGCTAAGTGATCATATTAAAGTGAGGGTAACGACCGATCCGGGTGAAAGTTTTCTGGATAAAATGATTGCACTGGTAGAAGGTGCATCCCGACAAAAAACGCCGAATGAAATTGCGTTAACAATTCTGCTGGCAGGCTTCACCCTCATATTCGTGATTGTTTGTGTTACCCTGAAACCATTTGGTGATTATGCCAATACACCCATTACCATTGCTGCATTTATTTCTCTTTTTGTTTGTCTGATACCAACAACCATTGGTGGTTTGCTGAGTGCCATCGGTATTGCCGGAATGGACAGGGCACTGCGGGCCAATGTGATTACCAAAAGTGGTAAGGCAGTTGAAACAGCAGGTGATCTGGATACATTGTTACTGGATAAAACCGGAACCATCACCATCGGCAACCGGAAGGCAACTCATTTCTGGCCAGCACAAAAAATATCTGAAAAGGATTTTATTGAAGCCTGTGTGCTGGCTTCCCTGGCCGATGAAACACCTGAAGGAAAATCCATTGTTGAACTGAGCGGCATCAATCCAAATTCTTTTTCAACGAATGGCGCAACATTTATAGAATTTACTGCAGAAACCAGGAGCAGCGGAATTGATTTACCCGGTGGGATACATATCCGCAAAGGTGCTTTTGATTCAATCCGGCATTATGTAGTAAAAGCAGGAAATTCATTTCCGGCAGAAACAGAAATGAAAGTGAAAGATATTGCCGCCAATGGTGGAACACCCCTGGTAGTAAGTCAGAATAATATGGTGTTGGGTGTTATTGAATTACAGGATATCATTAAACCCGGCATTCATGAACGATTTGAACGTTTGCGAAAAATGGGTGTGAAAACGGTAATGGTAACCGGCGACAATCCACTTACTGCAAAATATATTGCCGAAAAAGCCGGCGTGGATGATTTTATTGCAGAAGCAAAGCCTGAAGACAAAATGAATTATATCAAAAAAGAACAGCAGGGCGGTAAACTGGTAGCCATGATGGGTGATGGAACCAATGATGCCCCTGCGCTGGCACAGGCAGATGTGGGCGTTGCCATGAACAGCGGAACAGCAGGCCGCAAAAGAAGCCGGCAATATGGTTGACCTGGATAATGATCCGACCAAACTGATTGAAATCGTAGAAATTGGAAAACAATTGCTGATGACCAGAGGAACGCTCACCACATTTTCCATTGCCAATGATGTGGCAAAATATTTTGCCATCGTTCCGGCCTTGTTCATTGTTTCCATTCCCGCCTTGCAGGCCCTGAATATCATGCATCTGCATAGTCCGGAAAGCGCTATTCTTTCGGCGGTTATTTTTAATGCGATCATCATTCCGTTATTAATTCCGCTGGCATTACGAGGTGTGGCATACAAACCCATCGGTGCAAGTGCCCTGTTGCGCAGAAACCTGCTCATCTATGGATTGGGTGGCATTTTAGTACCCTTCATCGGAATTAAATTAATTGATCTTGTAGCATCTCTTTGGTTTTAAAAATGAATTTATGAAAAAACATATCTTGCCAGCACTCAGACTTACATTTGTATGCCTGATTTTCTTTTCCGGCATCTATACCTTGTTGATATTGGGAATCGCCCAATTTGCACCCAATCACGGAGAAGGAGTTTCCATCCGGCGCAACGGAAAAATAATTGGGTATGCCCTTGAAGCGCAGAACTTTACCCAGGACGATTATTTCATGAGCCGTCCTTCCGCTGCCGGCTATAATGCAGCCGGCAGTGCGGGCAGCAATAAAGGGCCAACCAATCCGGATTATTTAAAGGATGTTCAAACAAGAATAGATAGCTTCCTAGTGCATAATAAAACCGTTCGTCCGGATCAAATCCCGGCAGAACTGGTCACAGCTTCCGGAAGCGGACTGGACCCGGATATTTCTCCTGCAGGGGCATATATCCAAATCCCGAGAATTGCGACCGCAAGGGGGTTATCACCAGATAACATACATGCCCTCGTGGATCAGTTGGTCGAATCTCCGCTTTTCGGATTGTTTGGACCGGAAAAAGTAAATGTTCTCAAACTGAATATTGCCCTGGATCAATATAAATCGCCTGATGGCGGAACAGGAAAAAAATACGGCCCAGTTTATTGACCTCATCCGAAAGTCACGGAAGGGGAAGTTCAAGATATATATTGGCATGAGTGCCGGCGTGGGCAAAACCTTCCGGATGCTGCAGGAAGCCCAGACCTTGCTGAGAAACGGGGTTGATGTGAAGATTGGCTATATTGAAACCCATAACCGAAAAGAAACCCAGGATCTGCTGGATGGACTACCGTTAATTCCGCGCCGGAAATTATTTTATAAAGGAAAGGAACTGGAAGAACTGGATATACAGGCAGTTATCAATCTGCATCCGGAAATTGTGATAATAGATGAACTGGCACATACCAATATTGAAGGAAGTAAGAATGAAAAACGCTGGCAGGATGTAATGGAAATCCTGGATGCCGGAATCAATGTGATCAGTGCGGTGAATATCCAGCATATCGAAAGCCTGAATGATGAAGTAAAAGCAATTACCGGAATTGAAGTGGCAGAAAGGATACCGGACAATGTGCTGAAGCTTGCCGACGAAGTGGTGAACATTGACCTGACGGCCGATGAACTGGTCGTCAGGCTAAAAGAAGGCAAAATTTATGCGCGGGAAAAAATCGAAAGGGCCCTGGCTAATTTTTTTCAGCCCGAAAAGATCCTGCAGCTCCGGGAACTGGCGTTAAAAGAAGTTGCCAGCCAGGTGGAACGAAAAATAGAAACCGAACTTCCCAGAGGCAATGGTAAGGAAGAACGATTTATGGCCTGTATCAGCAGTAACCATGAAATCGCCAGAATGGTGATCCGGAAAACGGCCAGGCTGGCTTCCTATTATCATTCTGACTGGTATGTACTATATGTACAGACTGCCAAAGAAAGCGGAGATAAGATCGGTCTGGCCGCCCAGCGACACCTGATCAATAATTTCAAACTGGCAACAGAATCGGGAGCCGAAGTGATTAAAGTAAAAAATAATAATATTGCCAGGGGAATCATTGAAACGGCGGAAGAAAGAAAAATCACCACCATATGTATCGGCAAACCGCATTTGAGCCTGACGAAAGTGATTTTGAATACAGCCGTCTTTAATCAAATGCTGAATAAACTGACCGAAGCAAATATTGATATTGTAATACTTTCATGATATGGCAGTCAATTTAAAAACCAAATTATCCGTCGGTCTGATTTTCCTTTTCAGTGTAATCCTGTTATTCGGAATTCTGGGAATATTGAATATAAACCTGCTGAGCCGGGATGCAGACCTGATATTAAAAGATAATTATGAATCGATTCTGTACGGGAATAATATGCTGAAAGCCCTGGAAAATATAAATACAAGAAAAGATGCGATTGATATTTTCGAAGAAAATTTAAAAAAACAGGAAGCCAATATTTCCGAACCGGGAGAAAAGGAAATAACCAATGAAATCCGGAAAAATTTTAACGAATTAAAAGCTGATCCGAAAGATCCCGGCAATTACCCGGAAATCAGGCAATCCATATTAGAAATGCTGGACCTGAATACTTCGCCATTCTTCGAAAAAATGACATGGCCCAAAATACGGCGCGGCATGCCATGAACTGGCTGACGATTATTTTCACCCTGCTCACCCTGATTTCATTCACTTTTATTTTTAATCTTCCGGGAATAATTTCCGGACCCATTCAATCCCTGGCGGATGGTATCAAAGAAATAGCCAATAAAAATTACAGTAAACGAATTTACCTGAAACAGAAGGATGAGTTTGGCGATCTGGCCTCTGCTTTTAATTCCATGGCGGAGAAACTGGATCTGTATGAACACAGCAATATCGCCAAGATGCAGTTTGAAAAAAGCCGGATAGAAACCATCATCAACCAGATGCGGGATGGTATCATCGGTCTGGACGAGAAGAGAAATATTCTTTTCCTGAATGTGGTGGCTCAAAAACTGATTGGCCTGAAAGAAAATGATATCGTTGGGAAATATGCACCGGACGTAGCACTGAAGAATGACCTGATGAGAAAACTGCTTCAAACGGAAGAAGATAAAAAAGACCTGAAAATTTACCTGGATGATAAAGAAAGGTTTTTCAATAAGGATGTGCTGGATGTAACCAATAATAAGGAGGTGATCGGGCAGGTGATCGTATTGAGAAATATTACCATTTTCCATGAATTGAATGAAGCAAAAACAAATTTCATTGCAACGGTCTCCCATGAATTAAAAACGCCTATCTCATCCATCAAAATGAGCATGCAGCTATTGCAGGATGAAAGAACGGGACCACTGTCAGAGGATCAAAAACAACTGGTAAACAACATTGATGATGATACGGACCGGCTGTTGAAAATTACCAGCGAACTGATCAATATGGCCCAGGTGGAAACCGGGAACATTCAGTTTAATATTCAATCCACACCAGTAACGGAGATCGTTGAAGAAGCCGTAGATGCAGTACAGATTCCCGCACAGCAAAAAAATATTTCCATTAAAACAAATATTCCTCCCTGTCAACTCCGGTGATTCAGGCAGACAAAGAAAAAACAACCTGGGTACTGATCAATCTTCTGACCAATGCCATCAAATATTCTTTTGAATCCTCACAAATTGAAATCACGGTAATGAATAAAAATAAACAGGTGGAAATATCCGTAAAAGATCATGGCCGCGGGATTGAGGAAAAATATCTCACCCGGGTTTTCGACCGGTATTTTAAAGTACCCGGTTCACATGAGAGATCCCGTACGGGTCTGGGCCTGGCCATTTCAAAAGAATTCATTGAGGCACAGGGCGGGAAGATCTGGGTGAATAGCCAGATCGGTGCGGGAAGCGAATTTGGATTTTCTTTTGCCGTCCCTGTTTAATACCGGCAACTTCCGGTTGATTCACTATCTTAGGTGCCGATTAAAAGCCTGATGAAAAAATTCGTTTTTTCCTTTTTCAAAACCGGTTATCTCGCAGCCATATTCCTCTCCTCCTGCGGACACCCTTCTTCATCCGGTACGATTGCAACAGATTCGCTGACCATTGCGCAGGGAAAAATAAATTTTCAGAAAAACTGCAGCGGTTGCCATAATTTCAGACAGGACGGTATCGGTCCCAGCCTTTTGGGAATTACAGAAACAGATTCCGTCCAATGGCTCAGGGAATTTATAAAGTCTCCGAAAATAATGATGGATTCAGGAGATGACCATGCAAACAAACTGCTGGCCAGTTATCATTCCCTTATGCCTTCATTCACCGATTTCAGCGAACCTGAACTGGACCAGCTGATTGCTTATATACATGCCCAGAAAGGCCATAAGGAAAAAGAAGATCCCCTCGTCATTCACAATCCGATTCCGGCAAAAATTGAATCTTCTGAAATTCAGATCGCTCTCCGTCAGTTTGTACAAATTCCGGCCAGCAGTAAAAATCAGCCTTTAACCCGCATCAGCAAAATGAATTGGGTTAATGCCCTGAATGCCTGGTTTGTATTGGATCAGCGTGGCATATTATATAAACTGGACAACCAGAAATCAATTCCCTGGCTGGATATCTCAAAATGGAAACCTCATTTTATTAATGAACCGGGACTGGCTACCGGATTTGGCAGTTTTGCTTTTCATCCCGGGTTTGCCCGTAACGGACTTTTTTATACGACCCATTGCGAATCGCCGCATTCGAAAAAAGCAGACTTCCCTATTCCGGATTCGGTAAAACAAACGCTTCAGTGGGTGCTCTGTGAATGGAAGATTACAGATCCAAAAGCACCCGTGTTTAACGGAACCTGCCGTGAACTGCTCAGGATCGATATGGTGGCCGGTATTCATGGAGTTCAGGATATACTTTTTAATCCCCTGTCAAAACCCGGAGAAGAAGACTATGAAAAATTGTATATCGGCGTAGGTGATGGCGGCAGTGTTGAAAATGGTTTTGCCTTTCTTACAAATCATCCGGGAAAAATATGGGGAACCATTTTACGCATCGATCCGCTGGGAAACAATAGTGCAAACGGGCAATATGGAATCCCTTCTTCCAATCCATTTGCAAAAAGCCGGGATTCAAATATTGTTCGGGAGATATATGCCTATGGTTTCAGAAATCCAAGTCATATCTCCTGGATGAAAAATGGAACGATGCTGGCAACAAATATCGGTCAGGCGAATATTGAAGCGATTGATATTGTTTTGAAAGGCCATGATTATGGCTGGCCCATCCGGGAGGGCAGATTTGAAATCCATCCCACCGGAAATATCAATCACCTCTATAAGCTTCCTGAAAATGACAGCAGTTTTCATATCACGTATCCGGTAGCTGTTTTTGATCACGATGAGGGAACCGCCATCGCAGGCGGATTTGTATATGAAGGCCACGAATTGCCGGAACTCAGGGGTAAATACCTGTTTGGTAATATTCCTTCCGGAAGATTGTTTTATGTGAATACGGCTGACCTCAAACTGGGAAAAGAAGCAGTCATCAAAGAATGGTTTGTCAGTTTAAATGGGAAACGCATTTCGCTGCGGGAACTTTGCGGACAGGACCGCGTGGATCTGCGTTTCGGCCAGGACTCAAAAGGGGAGATGTATATATTCACCAAGCCTGATGGAAAAATATACCAACTCGTCAATAAATAATTATTCCGGTCTTATTTATTCCTCTCCCTGCTGCTTCATAACCACACCCGTTTTTTTTACAAATTTTGCCCATTCATCCATCATCTCGGTATATTTCTCAGGATATTCTTTTGAAAGGTCATGTGTTTCACCCATGTCATTCGTCAAATTATATAATGCAAAGGCATTGACATCAAAGGGGCTACTGATATTTGTAATCTTCCAGTCTCCTTTTATCAAAAGACAATTACCACTATGTTCCAGGCCGAATACGTAATCGGGGTTATGAATAGCCGGGTCTTTTCCCTGGATATACGGTACAAAGGATTCCCCCAGCATCGGTACCATTTTTTCTTTCCTGTAAACGACAGGATAGGATAATTCCGCCAGGTCCAGGAATCCGGGAGCCAGGTCCATAACCGTCAGGAATATATTTTGAATGCCGGGTTTTATGGTGATAAATTTCCCGGACATGATCAGCGGAGTGACCACGCCGCCTTCTGTCGAAAAAGATTTAAATAATTTAAATGGTGCTGTTCCTGCCTGTGCCCATCCCGCTCCATAGGCAACAAAAGAACTGACCTTTCCCATATTTTCATAACGGTTATCATAATTCGCCCGGAGATATGCACCCGTCTCATCAGGGTGTGTATAAAAGTCCTCCCGGGCTGCCCCGTTATCCGACATAAAAACAATCAGCGTATTATCCAGCAGTTTCGAATCTGTCAAAAATTTTATCAGCTGACCAATATGGTCATCCAGGTTTTCTACCATGGCTGCATAGATCTCCATCTTCCGGGCTTCGATCTTTTTTTCTTCTGCTGAAAGGGACGTCCATGGTTTTATCCGCGGATTTCCCGGTCTGAGAACCAGGGAAGCGGGCAGGATTCCCATGGCTTTCTGTCGGTTGAATCGCAATACGCGTAAGGAATCATACCCGATATCATATTTACCTTTATACCGGTCAATATAATCCGGAGGAGCCTGTAATGGCCAGTGTGGAGACGTATAGGTGAGATAGGCAAAAAACGGTTTATCTTTTTTGGCATTTTTAATAAAACCAATCATCTTATCAGTATACACATCGGTTGAATAACTTCCTTCAGGGAAAAGCACCAGCTGTTTGTCCTGGCGGAATTGTACCGGTTCATCGACAAGTATTGTCCTGTTGCTAAAATGATTTGCGGCTCCCGGCATTAAGGCATAACTTTTTTCGAAACCCTTCGACATAGGGAATATATTCATCTTCTGATCCCAGGTGCCATTTACCTGACATAAAAGTCTGGTATCCGCCATCTTTTAAAACCTGTGCGACGGTTACAATCCGGTTGGTCAGATGACGCTCATACCCTGTTTTCCCTTCTCTGGGTGTACCTTCTACCGGAAACATGGATCCCATACCCGCAACATGGTTATCATTTCCAGACAGAATCATACTGCGCGTGGGGGCACATAGCGGAGATGTATGGAAACGGGTAAACAGAATTCCCCGTTTTCGCCAGCAAATCAATATTCGGTGTTTTTATTTCCCCGCCATAACAACCCAGATCGGTATACCCCAGGTCATCCGCAACAATCAATAAAATATTTGGTCTGGAATCCCGGGTGGACTGTGCAGGTAATACGTGGGCATCCGCTATCAACAGGAATAAAAAAACGACCGCTTTTCGCATTTGTTTTTTCATTTCTTCTGTTTTAATTTTTTAATTGAATATCTTATGGAGGCCGGGTTAATTAGTAGTAATTTACCCCAACTTATCGATGCTGAGGATGATATAGGATTATTTACTAAAATAATTTCCCCGCATGCAGGTAAATTCACAATCAAAATTCTTCCGGATTCTCTCCGTGCTGTTTTCCGGAATTTGTTTGTATTTCGGCTTAGGACTAAATGGCAACCTGGGCTGGCTGATGTGGATCGCTCCATTTCCCGTTTTATATATTTCACTGTATGCAAAACCAGGCCGCGCATTCCAAATGGCTTTCCTGGCCTATCTGATCGGATGGCTCAGCTGGTTCCCCTATTTGAAAAAAGTAATGCCCCTTCCGCCTGCTATAATACTTACGCTTATTCTTCCGCTGGTCTTTGCACTGATTGTAATCATAGCGCGAAAAATATGCCTGATTTCTCAACATTGGTTCTCTGCATTCGCTTTCCCCATTCTGGTTACAGCCTTTGAATATATCGTATTTATTTTTTCTAAGGATGGAACAGCGGCCAGTATTGCCTATACGCAAAGCAACAACCTGTACCTGATCCAGGTGGCTTCTGTCACCGGAATTTTAGGAATAAGTTTTCTGATCAGTCTTTTTCCTTCATCCCTGGCATTGATCTGGTTTAGCCGGAAGAACAAAAAAAATTCCAATACACTGACCATTATCACGGTTTCCATTTACTTCATTGTAATTATATTCGCTTTGATCAGGTTGAATCAACCGGAATCCGGCAATTCAGTCCGCATAGCCATGATATCGCTTGACGAATCTGATAATAGAATGGTTTTTGATCATGACCCGGCAAAGAAAGTCGAATTGGCAAACCACTACCTGCAGGAACTATCCTATCTGGCAGACAGCGGTGCAAAAATTATATTGCTTCCTGAAAAAGTGATTTACCTGACGGATTCCGCTGATAGTTTCGTATTACAAAAATTCAGGGACCTGGCTGCAAACCGCCAGTTGCAGCTTATCATCGGAGGAGCCAAACAAAAAAATGGTCACTGGTATAACAATGCCTGGGTGATATCCGGTCAGGGAAACCTGGTGGCCGACTACCAAAAAGTAAATTTATTTGAAGGAGAAATACTGGATGGATTCAGTTCAGGAAATAATATTGCTGTTTTCAACACCGGGACCATGAATGAAGGAGTGGCAATTTGTAAGGACATGGATTTTCAGCAATTTATTCTGGGGTATAGCAAAAAAAGTCCTGCTATTCTGTATGTCCCGGCCTGGGATTTTGTTTCTGATGGCTGGCTTCATTCCCGCATGGCCATTTTACGCGGTGTGGAAGGCGGCTTTTCGCTGCTTCGAAATGCGCGACAGGGGAGACTTACCATCAGCGACTGGAGGGGAGAGGTTTTGGACGAAAGAAATAGTGAATCAGGAACAAAAACCATATTGACCGGAAATATTTCCATCAAACCACATCCTACTATCTATGCAAGAGCGGGTGACTGGTTTGGAACGGTTTGCCTTTTTGCCTCCGCCGGTTTTGGTTTATTTTTATTCAGGAACCGGAAAAGGAAATTGAATCCTTAATTCCGCAGTGTCTCTAAATAAAAAAGCCCCGGTTTAAAACCGGAGCTTGGCAAATCAATTTTCTATTTCTTCATTTTAGGCGGTTCAGGAAAAAGACGCTGTTTTTCATCATATAACACCACCTTTCCGTTTTTTATCAATACATCATCTACGTAATAAAGAGAATCCTGTTTCCCCTTTTTATCCGTCAGGTATTCCGTGTACCATAAGGTTACCCAGGTATCTTTCTGATCAGGGTAATAAGTAGTGATCCAGGTATCGAATACTTTAGATACCGAAGCCATTTCACTACGGGTAGCGTTAATAATCGACTGCAGACTATCCCGGCTTCCCCTGAAATGATATTGGTCCTTGATAAATTCTACCGTATCCGCGAAATCGGTCAAAACCGCTTTCATATTTCCATCGTTAAAGTTCTTCAGACAGTTCAGTACAATAAGGGCATTTTTTTCATCTCCGGCCTGCCAGTTCAGAGAATACTTTGGTTTGAAGGGATATACAATAGCCTGTTTAGCGACACTGTCTGTTTTTACAGGTTCCGTTTTCGGATCAGAATTACAACTTATCACTCCGACACTTAATAAAAATAATGCAAGGACTGGTTTCATATATGGCTGTATTAGGGGTTACAATGTAAAAGTTCACTTTACCCGCACATAACGCTCAATATTCAACCGGTTCACATTGATCTTTTCAACCTTTTCCACTCCGGTCTGTGTAAGGGAATCATTTTTTATCGATACAGTAAACGTAAAGTCGTTCCCTTCCCAGGCTCTGTCGCTGCAATACTGTAGGTGTTCGGTATAGGTGCTGTCTGACAATGTATAGGTTCCCGCTCCCGAGGAGTAAAAAGCCAGTGAATCCTTTCCCTTATTCAGGTCATGATCTACAAAGGAGAAATGGGTGCCGTTAATGATTTTTAAGAAATTTTTGTTTTTAGTATAATCGGTTGTCGTGGTATCCTTTCCCTGAATGGTAGTTCCGGAAATCAATTTCCATGTTCCGATCATCGGATTGGCAGGCGGAATCGGTTTATCAGTGCTTTGATTTGTTTCACAGGAAATAAGAAAGGAAAAAAGCAGGGTGCAGCCAGTTTTGAATTTCATATGTTGTGTTGCATATAAAAGAATTCAGTAATTTATGCATGTTTACGCAATCCTTCTACATTCTTCAAAAGAAAGAGGCTATAGCTTTATATTTGGATATCTAGTATCCACATAAAATTCAAACCGGGATATTTAAATATTTGAAAGGCCCATGATTTCCATTAAACGTGTAACTGAATCTTCTGAATTGCTGGGAATAAAAAAATTGCAGCAGGAAAACCTGAAAAAAAATCTTTCTGAACAGGAAGCGGAATCCCAGGGTTTTGTAACTGCGGAGTATACTATGGATTTTCTGGAAACACTGCACCGGGCATGTCCCTCCATCATCGCAAAGGATAAAGAAACGATTGTCGGATACGCCCTGGTTGCCGTTAAATCTGTCCGGCATCAGCATGAGCTTTTGTCAGACCTATTTAATACCATTGACAAAATAGTATACAATGGACAGCTTCTTGAAAATTCCAATTATGTTATTGTGGGGCAGCTCTGTGTTGCCAGAGATTATCGTGGCCTCGGCCTGGTACAAAAGATGTATGATTATTATAAATCTTCACTCGCAGGGGAATTTGACTACTGTTTAACGGATGTTGCAACAGATAATATCCGGTCGTTGAAAGCACATGAAAAATCCGGGTTCAGGATTATCGATACCCTGGAATACGGAGGACTGAGCTGGAATATTATATTGTGGGATTGGAAAAAAGGATGATCTGTAAGGCAAATTACTGCTGGGCCGGTTATCCTAAATTGCTTACATTGGTATGACTTCAACCTCTAAGTGCAAGGACATGAAAAATACCTTTCTCCGTTTTTTTGCCGGCAATAAAATTTTACCCTTCGTTCTGTTAATAACCCTGCTTTTGATCAACAACCTGCTGAAGGGTCAGGAAATATATAAAATGCCCGGAGAAGCCAAATCCCGGATGAGTAGTTTTGAGAACCTGAATGGAACCAAAGGAAATGGAAGTTTAACCAACAGGAGTGCTAAGGGGAATCCTTCTGAACCCCTGCTGGCAGGAGAAACAAAGGTGTTACTGAATATTCATGATCCCGGAATGATAAACAGGATGTGGTTTACCATTAATAATCGTTCGGTGGTTATGCTTCGTTCCTTACGCTTCCGTATATATTGGGATGATCAGTCAAAACCGGCGGTTGATGTTCCTTTTGGAGATTTTTTTTGTGCGGCACTGGGTATTCCGGTAGCCTTTCAATCCGCTTTATTTACCAATCCGGAAGGGCGCAGTTTCAATAGTTATATTCAAATGCCCTTCAAAAAAGGAGCCCGGATTACCATCACGAATGAAAGCAGCGAAAACCTTGCCCTTCTGTTTTATGATATTGATTTTACCAGTTTATCCAAACCGCCTGAGGATATGCTGTATTTCCATTCCTGCTGGAACCGTTCAATACATGCTGCCCTGGGAAAAGATTTTGAATTACTTCCCGCAGTGAATGGAAGGGGCAGGTTCCTGGGTGTCAGCGTTGGTGTAAACGTGGATTCCTCCTATATTAAAACCTGGTGGGGAGAGGGAGAAGTAAAGATGTATCTGGATGGGGATAGTTTACATCCAACAATAAATGGGACGGGAACAGAAGATTATATCGGCACGGGTTGGGGAATGGGTAAATTCACCAATACGTTCCAGGGATGCACCCTCGCTGATGATTCTGCCGGAAAATTCGCCTTTTATCGCTTTCATGTTCCTGACCCGATATATTTTCACCGGGGGTGTAAAGTCACCATTCAGGAAATAGGAGGCGGGATGTATGCCAACGTAAAAAAAATAATTGAAAATAAAACGCCTCTTCAGATGGTTACGGTATCCACCGAAAAATCGTTTACCAGACTGTTGGATTCGCCAATGACTATTACCGATCCGGCATTCCCTCCCGGTTGGATAAATTTTTACAGGGTGGATGACTATTCTGCAACCGCTTATTTTTATCTTGACCAGCCTGTCAGTAATCTTCCGGAACTGGTTTCTGTAAAGGACCGAATTAAATAGTTTCTATATGTATTATTGAATATTTTAGGTGATGCAAAAAACAGGGGATCAGCGACTCATTTTTATTCTTTCCGGCCTGATCATGATCCTTGCGGCTTTTATTCAATGCTGGCATGTAAGCCATGACTTGTACTGGTTCTATGATCTGGATGTTTCCCGGGACATGGCTTATGTGCAACAAACCCTGTATGGGCATTTTGGGAAAGATCCAAACTATCCCGGTGAATTTTTGTGGTATAACCCACTGATGTCCCTACTGCAAACCGCTGTAATTAAAATCTCCGGCCTGCCGATCAATGTAGTTATGGTTCGACTGGGTGCATACATGAACCTGCTGGCACCACTCTCCTTTTTCTCCATGATGCTGATCATGCTGGATTTTCGAATCGCCCTGGCGGGTCTTCTTTCTTATTTATTTTTTGCAACCGGAGTGATACCCGGATTTTATGCGGCCACATATTCACCCTGGATGTATTCCGGTGTTTTTATGCAGTTTATATTTTATATCAACATTGCGCTTTGTTGGCTGGCATTCAAATCCCAGAAAACGGGTTGGTTCATGGCCCTTGGAACGGGTATTGGCATTGGGTTTCTGGGACATACAGCGCCCACCGTACTCATCATTCTGATTTTAATTTCCCTTCAGGGAACTAAAATGGTCCATGCGCTGAAATCAAAGGATTCCGCTTCGTTAAAAAAAATGGTGCTGCAGTCCCTGGCAGTTTTCATCCCGTTCTTAATAGTCAGTTCCCCGTTTTTATATTATATCGTTGGAAAGTATCACTTACATTTTGAGAACAGAAAGCCGTTTGAATATATAGATACCATTTTTATCTGGAGGAATTATAAGGATATGATCCTGCAGAATCTTTCGGTTTCCCTTATCATTTCGGTTATTGGCTTCATCTGGTTCTACAAAAAATTCGAACAACCGCTGATCCGGAAAATATTACTTAACTGGTTGGGGTTTGCGGTATTTATGTACTTCTATTCCTCCCTGGTTCAGTCCCTGGACGAACACAAGTCCATTCACCTTCCCGGAACGGTTCCTTCCTTTCACTATTTCTTTTATTTGAAAGCTTTGCAGTCTGTATTTTATGGATTTGGGCTTTTCTTTCTTTCAGACAGGGCATTTAAATGGATTTCCGGTAAAAGATCCCAATTCCAAAATCGCCTGACGCCAAGGACTTTTTCCAATTCATTCGTCTTACTGGTACTGTTTTGTGGTGTTATCTATTTCCCGTTTTATCAGAAACGATATGATTTTGTTCATTTCCGAAATCTTTGTCTGGAAAAGGCCCGTGACATCGGGCAGATTCAGGTATATTATTTTATAAGGGATCATATTCCTACAGATCAGGTTTTTCTTTCTGAAGAACAAACCTCCCTGTTTCCGATGATGGCCACCGCAAGGAAAATGGTTTCCATTGGAATTACTTTTTCTAATCCTTATGTGAATTTCGAAACCCGGGAATATGCCCGGAATACCATGCTTGCCTATTTGCGGGATGGAGAGCCTGCCGAAGCGCCGGAATTCTTCAAAAAATACAATGTCAATTATATACTGCTGACCAATGCCAATCTTGTAAATTATAAAAACCTGGCATTGATTCCCACAACCATCAGCTTTAGGAATAACGAGTATACCATTTTCCACATTGAGCCGCGGCCATAAACATTACCGTACCTTTATAAAAGAAAACAGTAACCATTTTTTTTAAAAATCCGAAGACATCATATGTATAAGTTCAGTCTGTTTTTCCTGGTATTGTTGTTTTCCTGCGCCAAAAAAAATAATGGTGCAACCCCGCCACCGGTAACTTCATCGGATACGGTGAGTCAGTGGCTTACGACCGGTGATATGCGCAGTTTATTGAAGCAACAACCGGTACTGAGCTTTGATTCAAAAACAAATTCTTATCAGAATATTGATGTGGACAGCAGCACCAGGTTTCAGCAGGTTGATGGTTTTGGATTTACCCTTACCGGGGGCAGCGCTTCCCTGATCAATCAGTTGAGTGCGGGTACCCGGGCTCCTCTCCTGAATGAATTATTCGGAAAAGACGGATCATCCATATCGATCAGTTATCTCCGGCTTTCCATCGGCGCTTCAGATTTAAACCCGGCTGTTTTTTCTTATGATGATATGCCGGCCGGTCAGACGGATACCCTGCTCGCCCATTTCAGCCTCGGTCCGGACACGACGGACCTGGTACCGCTGTTGAAACAGATACTGGCCATCAATCCGGCTATAAAAATTATTGCTGCACCCTGGAGTGCCCCGGTCTGGATGAAAGATAATAACGCAACCGTTGGTGGCAGTCTGCAACCAAAATATTATTCTGTTTACGCCCGGTATTTTGTGAAATACATCCAACAGATGGCAGCATTGGGCATCCCCATTGATGCCATTACCCCGCAAAATGAACCGCTCAATCCGGGTAACAATCCGAGCTTATACATGGCAGCGACAGATCAGGATGCATTTATTAAAACCAGTCTTGGGCCGGCATTCCAGGCAGCCGGACTCTCCACTAAAATTGTGGTGTATGATCACAACTGCGATGTGCCGTCTTATGCGACAACCATATTCGGCGACGCCGTGGCTGCGGCCTTTGTAGACGGGGCCGCCTTTCATTTGTATGCAGGAGATATCAGTGCCCTGACTCCGATCCACAATGCCTTCCCCTCAAAGAATTTATATTTTACCGAACAATACACCCCCTCTACGGGAGCTTTTGGCGGCGATTTTCAATGGCATATGACCAATGTGATCATCGGATCGATGAATAACTGGAGCCGCAATGCCCTTGAATGGAATCTGGCAAACGATGCTTCTTTTGGTCCGCATACGCCGGGTGGTTGCACCACCTGTAAAGGAGCACTGACCATTGCCGGTTCTGCCATTACCCGGAATGTCGGCTATTATATTGTTGCCCATGCGTCTAAATTTGTGCCGGCAGGATCGGTTCGTATCGCCAGCTCACTCGTCAGCGGTCTTGCGAATGTTGCTTTTGAAACCCCCGACGGCAGGAAAATTCTTATCGTTGAAAATAACAACCTCGCCCCAACCAATTTCAATATTCGATTTAAAGGCAAATGGGTGACTGCGTATTTGCCAGCCGGGGCTGCGTCCACTTATGTCTGGTAAAAAGCTAAATCTCATCCGTTGGCTGGAAGACAAAAACTGATCTGAAAAAAATATTTACGCATTTTAAATAATCCATATTATATTTGTAGTGTATTACATAACTAATACACTATGATACATATCAAAAACCTGTGCTTTGGCTATTCTAAAAAGCACCTATTGTATAATGATCTGACCTTGTCGATTGACAAAGGAAGGATTTATGGTTTGTTGGGAAAGAACGGTGCAGGGAAATCTACTTTTCTGAAAAATCTCAGCGGCCTCCTTTTCCCCAGTAAGGGCAGCATTTCAGTATCCGGTGCCGATCCGGGCAAACGAAAACCATCCTTCTTACAGAATATTTATCTGATTCCGGAGGAGGTATACGTTCCGGGTATATCCATAAGCCAGTATATAAAGATATTCGCGCCTTTTTATCCCAGGTTTAATCAGGAACAATTGCAACAATACCTGAAAGAACTGGAAGTAGATCCCGGGGTCGGATTAAAATCCTTGTCATTCGGTCAGCAAAAGAAATTCGTTATTGCTTTTGCCCTCGCCTGCAATACGGATGTATTGTTATTGGACGAACCGACAAACGGACTCGATATTCCTTCAAAGGCCCAGTTCCGCCGCCTGATCGCCGGCATCATGAATGAAGAACGCCTTATCTTAATCTCAACGCATCAGACCCGTGATCTGGAAAACCTGATCGATTCAGTACTTATCATCGATAACGGAACCCTTCTTTTAAATGCTTCAATGGAATTAATTAGCCATAAACTTGAATTTAAAACCCTGACAAAAATTCCCGAAAATGAAACAGTGCTATTTTCAGAACCGACATTCGGCGGAGTCACGGTAGTAATGGAAAACCGGGATGGTAACGATAACCAAATTAACCTCGAATACCTTTTTAATGCCGTAACTCAAAATCCTGAAGAAATCAGGAAAATTTTCCTGTCATAAAATCAAAATCATGAATGATGTCTTCAACCTGAAAAGATTTAAACGGGTATTCATAAAGTCCATAGTTGAAAGGCCCGTACAAATACTGGGAATTTTTGCGCTTTCTTTTTCTGTGGTCCTTCTTGTATATTTTTTACTGAAAAGCATTGCCAATTTTGAGATCGCCCAGCTATTCAGTTTTTCCATCGGTCTGATTGGTGGTGGTTCTTTACTGGCTTCTCTGGTGTTTGGATATTTTTCTGACGGGGCAAGCAGCGCCTCCTATCTCACATTACCAGCCTCCACGCTTGAAAAATGGCTTTGCGGTGCCTTGATGGTTGTGATCATTTATCCGGTAAGCTTTCTCCTGTTTTTCCGGGGACTGGATACATTTTTCGTGCATATGTATCACGCAGGTCTGAACAAACAGGATCCGAGGTATCAGGCACAATTTAATGCTGTTTATTTATTTACCCTTTACGACGCACTCCCACTCATTGTTTTCTTTTATAATACTGCCTGTGCCATGTTAATCGGGTCACTATATTTTAATAAGATTAGTTTCATTAAAGTTGCCCTGATCATTTGTGGCTTATATTTTTTCACCGTGTTGTTAAATTATCTGATCACCGCAGTTCTTTTCAAAGATGCCTTACACTCGTATCCGTTCCATACTGTAATCATTCAAACGGGCACGGAACAGGGCATCGTAGGGATACCCGGATACCTGAGTCGGATATTTGACTGGATAGTTATCTTCGCCACCCCAACCATATTTCTGTTGATTTCATATATCCGTCTTAAAGAAAAAGAGGTTTAATTTATATCCATGGAATTCAGGGACGACCAGGCTGTTTATTTACAAATCGTTGACTATGTCTGTGAACAGATATTGCTGAAAAACTGGAAAACGGAAGAAAAGATCCTGAGCATCCGGGACCTGGCAATTGTATTACAGGTTACGCCGAATACGGTCCAGCGGTCTTACGATTATATTCAGAATATGGATATTATTTCGAATCAGCGCGGTATCGGTTTTTTTGTTGAAAAAGATGCCATTGAAAAAATCCTGAAATATAAAAAAGCAGAGTTCGTGACCCGGGATCTGCCTGTATTTTTTAAAACCCTGCATTTGCTAAAAATGGATATACAGGAAATAGAATTGCTTTTTAGCCGGTATCAGAAATCCGTTCAAAAAAATAAAATATGAAAAAATCATCCCTCTTGCTGATCATTTTGCTGGGAATTTTTACCCTTTGCCTGATAGGAACAAATTTGATTCTTAAAGCGGAATACAACCGGATCGATAAAACCGATCCTTTCTGGAATTATACTAAACTGAAGAAAGGTTCATTCCATCATCTAAAACTTACCGGTGGAAACGTTACCCGAATTGCTTTTATTCCGAGTCCGCATGCATCGATTGGCGTATTGAGTTATTGGGAAGATCGCGTAGATGGAAGGATTAAAACAGAAATTACGAATGATACTTTGTTCCTGAAAGTGGAAAACAGGAATGAGTCTTTAAGTGTTAAGGACTGGATGAAAAACCATATCCTGATCACCATTACATGCCCCGAACTTCTTTCTGTAAATGCGCTGAATACAAACCTTGATATTAACCGTCTGAATCAGGGGGCTATAATCATTCAGACCGCCGGCAGATCCAGGGTAGAAGTCGAGAGTTACAAATCGGATTTCGATTCCCTGTTGATTTCACAACGGGACAGTTCCGAAGTGGTCTTTGAAATGGCAGACGAAATCAAATCATCCGGAACCATGCAGCTTAAAACACTCATTGCAGATGTACATGGACACAGCATCCTGGATGTTGGCCATTTCCGGATCCAGACCGTTCAACAGACAATCGGAGATACAGCGGGGATTGTTCATTCAGGGTATACCCTCCGCATGATGAAGTGAGATTCATTCAATTAATTTATCCGGGTAACAAACTTTCCACCCGTGTAAACCCCTTACTTTACGGGCGAGGACGTGACCTGAGTCAAAAAAGCAGGAAAGCCGGCCGTTCATCACTGATATTTTCAAACAGTTCAATTCTGTGTTCCGACAGATTAATGGCAATGATATCATCATCTTCTGCAGGCGTAAACCATACATCTCCTTTTTTCTCACGCAGGTGTTTCACTTTATCCCGGAGAACTTTAAAACCCGCACTTTCATAATAGGGTGCGGTTCTTCGCCGGCAAAATCCAATGGCCTCGATATTCCTTTCCTTTAAATTATCCGAAATAAGCCCGAGCAGTATTTTGCCATATCCTTTGAGCACCTCCACCGTGATAAAACCAACCAGCTCAGCGATATCATAAACGGATTCATGAATGCTTACCTTAAATCTGAAATTGATTCTCGCTACACTTAACAAACTGGAGTCTTCCCCATTCAGCAGGTGAAATTCAGAGTCTTCAAATCTTTTCCGGAACTCCTCCGGTGTAAGCTGCTTCCATTCATCCACTTCCCAGTTCGTGAGAATGATTTGTATTTCACTTTCGGCAAGTTCATCAGGTCTTTTAATGATATGGGTAAGCATTTTCCTGTACAGTTTAATTGGTTGGTTTCTGTATAACCACATTAAATCCAACACCAAGTCCGCTGGCTTTTTTCCACTCTGCCTGACTGGTCAGCCGGTGCCAGGTTGCTGAATTCAGAAAACCAGCTGATAAAAAAAGGGCGCCATGAGCTGATTTGGAATAGGATCCCTCAATCCATTCCAGGGAAATCAGCACATCGCCGCTAAGCACCAGCTTGTAATCCGTTAAGTTAAGCGTGTACCTGCCGGTTTGTTTTCCAAGGTGAACCAGGATATTCTGATGCAGTATATTTTCATGCGGCTTTCCGTTCTTAAAATTATAAATGTTTAACCGGAAAACGGCGGTATCCACCCGGTTATCCGAGATATTAAAACTGAAACTCTTCAATACAACCGGCTTTTTCCCCAGGGCCAGCCTGATGCCGGTTTCTGAACCCAGGAATCTCAGGGGCAGTCCGATATTCACCAGGTTTGAAGTAGTGGTATTTCCCCTGATCTCCGTTTTCATCGCCTTCGCGGTAATCACAACTTCTTTCAATCCCGATACATTTTCTTTCAGCGGAATGATAAGGGGTTTCGAAATTTTCAGGAATTCGGCGACACTGACCGTACAGGATTGGTATCCTGCCATGGAAAAATGAAGACTGTCATCCAGTAATACAGAGTCGATGTTCAACTGAAACCGGCCATCAGGTGCAGATACCGTCCCCGAGTTTTTGTTCCGGATTCCAACATTTACATAGGCCACTCCTTCCCTGTTTTTATCATCCACTATCCTCCCCGTGAGCCGGATTCCGCCTTTTCTGGTTTTGACCACGGGATAAACGGAATCGCCCATACCACTTTGAAAAACAGAATGTAACCATATTGGTAACAGATTATCTCCTCCTTTCAAATACCTGTCGAAATAATAAAGTCGCAAATTGCTGAAATTGGGAGTAGAGTGGGGAAACAGCCGCGCCTGTTCCATTGATTTTATTCCCCAGGGAAGGCAGACCCGAAAAATCTTCATGAACAGCTTTGGGAAAATGAACATATAATTTTTGATCACCGTATGATTTGACAATATTGAAAACCGAATCCGCATCCTGATCAGCTTGTTTAAATCCGCTTTCGAGATAAGCATAGGGAATATTCAATTTTCTTCAAATTGAAATCAGGTGAATTTCTGAGCTGATCGAAATCCGAATCTTCCTCTTTTGAATCTCCGTAATAATGCATTTCAGATCCGTCCAGTGACAAAAGGCATTTTACCTGGCTATTGCTCATTGCCAGGATCATGGCTGCCAGTCCGCCCCAGCTGTAGCCCAATACACCGGTCTTTGCGGTATCCAGGTTCTGTTCTTTTTTTAAATACCGAAGCGTGAATTCTCCATCCCTTACCTGTTCCATCAGGTCCGGCACCTGTGTACTCATATTTCCCGGATAGCGGCCAACCGAAGTGATGCAGGCAACCAGGTAACCCTGTGATGCGAGAAATTCAAAGAGCGCTATGTTTTCGTAACTCATTCCATTGTAGGAACACAAATACAAAATCAGGGGAAACTGATGTGGTGCTGGTCTGGGATTGAAATAACTGCGGGTCGGAAATCCCGAAAGTTTAGTTGTATCCTTTATTTTGAGATTTACACTTAAATAAGCTACCAGCTCCGAACCCATTTGTTTGTAAACAGTATCATCCTGAAAGCGGTTCGACCGCTGCTGCAGGAGGTCTAAAAAATAGCCATAGGAAATGGGTGATGCCGATCCCGGATCATCGGCCGGATACCAGAAGTCTATTTCAACGGGTCGGAAATGAAGCGAATGACCGGCCCCTGAATTGGGTTTATATGTTCTGCCCGAATCGATAGCCAGTATATTCCGATACCCGGTTTTATATGGCGCCGGATGATCCTTGTCATTTGGGGTCTGGCTGAATGCTGTTGAAGTGGATACAATAAAAAGGATGAGAATCGAAAAAAACTTCATTCCAAAAGTTTGGAAAATATACCGGTATTTTCCGGTAGGATTTATTTCATAAATCCATTTTAACAGAATAAAAGCACCGCGGATTTAATACTGCTTTCGTTCCATCAATTAAGGACCGGTCCATTCTGAATCTCCTCCTTCATACAAAACATCAAATTTCCCGTTTTTAATAAAGGATGTTGTGGAATCCGTTATATCACCTTTGGCAGTAAAATTAAAACTTCCCGTTATTTCATCTTTTGAAATGGATTCTATGTCAACAAATCCGCCCGTACTCCACTTGTTTGAAGGACTATATTGCCTGTAGTAGCTATACTGGGCGGAGATTCCGGAATCCAGGGTAATATATAGTTGATTATTGAAAAAATACCTGCCGGGCTTAGGCGCGAATTCAAAACTGATGTTGATCTGATTGGCAACTGTGTCCGTGTAAACCTGCGAGCCTCCGATTAAAAGCTCCCACCTGGGCCGGCCTCCTTTATAAGCTAAAAAATACGCTTTTCCAGGTTCTGTCGTTTTCCAGGGTATACCATTCACCTCTGCACTCATGAAATATTTACTGTAAAACTCGACTGAATTCCTTTTAGTACAACCAGAGCTAAGAAAAAAAACCGAAATCAGAATGGACTGGGAAATAAATTTTAACCGCATAGGATAAACTTCGACCATTTCGCCCGTATATGCAAATGATTCTGGCTCCATACCCAACTCTGCCGAAATTGACTGTAACGATGTATTAGGTTATTTTTTCAGAGATCTCCTGCCAGTCTGATTTACTCTCTGAAAGCTTAGAAATCTTCCACAATTCTCATCACCCTGAGAATCGCCTGGTGAAGTCGCGATTCCGGGATCCAGTATGGTTTCCATTATTGAATAATGATTTAATCCTTCGGGTTCTAAGATTTCAGCAGGGACATGTTTCTTTCCAGCAGTCATATAATTCCCGGCTCTGATCCAGGAATTCAGGAGTTTCATCGCCGCCCACAATAATGGAGACCGGAGAATGAGTCGCAGGCGTGAGTTGAACCGGACTGTTTCGAATAGCTTCTTCCTTATTCAGATGCAGAACCTCATTAATATTGGAAAGGCGGATGGGAATTAAATTAAATAAACCGCTGATCAGACAAACGCCTTTGATCAAATCATTGTTCAGATTAAATGGTTTCCAATCTGTAGTCAGTAACATAGCGGACAGGTGGGCGCCGGCACTATGTCCGGCAACATATATTTGCCCGGGATCACCATGATATTCTGCTATGTTATGATATATCCAGTCAACAGCCTGCCGGCAGGAGGCTACAATCTGATCCATTGAAAATTCAGGTGCCAGCGGATATTCAATCAGGACCGTAGTAACACCATAGTCCCGGAATGCTTTGGCTATAAACTGAAAATCTCTTTTTCCAAATCTTTGCCAATATCCGCCGTGAATAAAAACCAATGTTTTGGAGGATGGATTTCCGGAAGGATAGATATCCAGTTTTTCACGTGGCAATAAACCATAGGATAAATCCTTAACGGCGTATAATTCTTTTTCCGTTTGTCTGCTGAGCAAATCCCATCTTTCCAGGTAGACCCCAAAATCAGGAACATGCGACCGGAGATTATATTGGCTGTTGAGCGCGGCCTGATCGAATTGTTTATATACCGGCATTAAAAATATTTGTCCCGATACCGGCTAGCTTTCATTCAGCACCATGGCAGGTTTTTCCGATTCTACCAGGCAGTTGAAAACAATCCTGTAAAATTCAGGATGGGATTGCCAGGTTTTCCCGGTAACTATCTTTCCATCCTGTATGGCTTCGTCAGGTTCAACATAAATGCCACCGCAACTTTCCACTTCAAACCTGCACGTGTTCATAACAGGTGATTTTTCTTTTGTTCACCAAACCCGCAGTCACCAGAATCTGCACGCCATGACAAATGGCAAAAACATATTTACCATCATCATAAAATTTCTTCGCGATACGAATTACCCTGGGGTCATTACGTAAATATTCGGGAGCACGTCCCCCGGGAAATAGCACGGCCCGGTATTGGTCGGGATCCACATCGTCAAATGAAATCTGGGAATCCACCAGGTAACCCTTACGTTCCACATAGGTATCCCATCCCGGCTCAAAATCATGGATCACCAGGTTCATGGTTTTCACTGCAGGTGCGGCAATCACCGGTTCATACCCTGCTTCCCGGAAACGATGTGCAGCGTAAAGTATTTCAAAACTTTCCCCGGCATCGCCCGTAATGATGAGTATTTTCTTATTGGGTTTCATAACTATAAAGTTAATATAAGTCTCATTGTATTTTCAAATCAGAAAAAAAGCCTTCAGTACCGGTCTCGACCCAAAGGCCAATGCCTCCCGTCGGATCCGAACCAAGTTTCAGGTCATTTACGATCAATGATGGCTGTACATTATTGTTGATATAAAGCTTTGCCTGAGCGTTTAACACAACTATCCTCAATGTAATCCACTCATTCAACCCCATATCTGCGTAGGATTCATATTTTTCGGGTGATTCCTTCCTCAGGCGGTCGAAATCATAATCAGGATAAGAAAAATACTGAATAGAATGATTTCGTCGTATCTGGTCTTCCACTCTTCCGTTGGTAGGTCGGATATAAATACCTTCAAATTTTGTATTGTTGTCATTGATCCGAAAAGCAACCCCGATAAAACCTCTTGCAAATTCCGGCGCATTTTTCAATAGTCTGCTCAGGACCTTTACTTCGATTGTCCCGTTTTTAAAATGGATTCCCCTAATCCTTATATAAGTAGGCTCATCAGATTCTTTCACGGTTGAATCCTTGACCACCCTGATCACTTCCCTGCCCTCTTGCTTTTCAACAGATGCGTACACATTAACTGTTTCTATATTGTTTTTGTCAAAGCGGATGGATTGCGCATGACAGCTTGTTTGTAAAAAACAGCAAACAAATTATTGCAGGTATGAAGAAGCTTTTCATTTTATGTTTTTAGAAATTAAGTCATTCCACCCTACTGAAGTAAAATTTACCAAAAATACAGGATGTTGGCAGGTTCTCCGGGTTTTTGATGCCATTCCTGTTAAAAAGTAAATCTCCAAACCAGCTTAGCCACTCCCGATGTATAGTTAGGCTGGTTAAATTTAAAGGGTTGTAAATTATTATACCCTCTGTCATACACGAAATAAATATCTGAACCTATTTTTGGAATCCAGTGAAGGCGCCAATTGCCGAATACTAATTCCTCCAGTGAGTTCCATTGAACAAATATTGATAAATCAAGCCGGGGATTTAGTGCAAAATCAGCATATTCAGCAAGTTCGTTGGTTGAAACGTTACCCCATGGCGTTCTAATATCATTATAATTATAATCGGTCCTGAAATTGAAATGAACGCCTGCGTTAATTCCCAATGACCCCGTGAAGCTTTTAATCGTACCTGAATAATATCCTCCCCACACGTATAGTCCGCTGACCCAGATTTGCCTGCCTTGAAATGTGGACACATAAATTTCCTGTCTGTACATCCAGTACTTGCCATAAGGAATGGTCAGGCTCGAGGAGAACACAAAAGGCTGATCCAGTCGTTCATATTCCTGTTGAAGGCCATATATGACTTGTTCCCCCGATTTTGTAATAAATCCAAATACTTTGGATTCGTTATAAAATGATTCCGTCTTGCCGGTTGTGTGGGTATTATAGAGATTGAGTGACCAGGGTTCGAAAATCAGCCGTCGAAATCCCCATTTAGTGAGCCAGCGTGGCGAAAAATAAAAATGCCAGGTCAGGTTGTCAAAATTACTTCTTTCTAAAAAACCCAGATCCGGATTATAATTTTGCTGAATGCTTCCGACGCCAATAAAATGATCAATAAGATCATTCGGATAGTCTACGAAAACTCTCCAGGCATAAGTGCCTATGGCGCTTTGATTTTTATCGAAACTTTTAGATGCCACAGCGCCAATAACCAGGTTTTTGTTTTTTAAGAATTTGGTAGTCGAGTACGCTCCGTCAATTCCCGCAACCTGGTTACTGATGTTGCCATTAATTTTGGACGTCAAAATCCCCCCAATATAAGATTGCACGCCGATATCTTTTTTATACCTGATGACGGTGTTGTTGGTGGTTAGTGTGCTGTCTGTGGCTGCCGTCTGGATATTTAAAATGCCGATATTATTTGATCCGATCTTTCCAAATAAACGGGCACCGGCAATGATGGGAACCTGCCTGAAATTTTCTATCCCAATTTGCCTGGTGTAAAATATTTCATTGTTCCCGCTGATATTGAACTGATAATTTTGATATGCCTCCAGGAAAAACTCTCTTTTTTCGGGATAATAGAGATTAAAAGGCGTAAGGTTTACTGCGATTCTGTCTACTTCCACCTGGGCAAAATCGGTATTTACAGTCAGGTTAAGTTTTAATGAAGGCGAGAGATTAACGTTTAGGTCTCCGCCTATTTTAAATGGGTAATTGGTGGATTGTCCGGTTGAGTCGTCAAAACCACCGAGCAGATATGGTTTCAATTCAAATCTTTTAGCGTAGGCAATATTTTTCAATCCACTTAGCGAACCGGCATTTACCAAACAAAAAATAGAGCAATCCCTCGACCAACCCTTCCATAATACCTGTTCCTGTTTGCTACGGATATTGCGTTCAAAATTAATCGACCAGTTGTAAAGTAAATCGTCTCTGAACTGCAAACTGTTGAATGGGATTTCAACTTCTGCAAACCAGCCTTCGCTTGTAATCGTAGTCCGGACATCCCAGACCCCGTTCCAGTCTTCGTTCCCCTGGTCATTTTCTGATATCAACAGGTCGGCCCTTGCTCCGTTTGGATTGATGATATAGAGATAGCCATTTCTGCGATCGCTATAAGGTGAAAGTGCTATTTTGAAATTGTCATCCTCATCAAAGAGGAAATCCCTTTGCATATATTTTGCGACGAGCCTATTTGCATTTTTCTGATAACACCAAATACCGATATAGAGGGCAGATTTATTATAAAGTACAGCAACTTCAGTTCTTTCCGTACCGGGTTTGCCGAATTCAGGTTCCCTTTGCGTAAAGTTTGATATATGTGGTGCCGTTTCCCAGATCGGCTCATCCAGATGACCATCCAAATTAATGGATTCGGAAACAGGGAATGCTACTACAGAATCGTATCCACTCTTTTGAGAAAATGCAGACAAACAGGAAAGCAAATAAAAGAAGACTAATTGAAAATATTTCATTCGAAAGAAATAAGAAAAATTTCAAATTGACTCCCTTCTAAATACGATTTACCCTTTTGCTATTAAGTCAAATCCCGGCATTGGCTCCACCAGGGAAATAGTTCTGTTTGAACCCCTTCCAACAAAACCGCTTTTCTAAGGTAGTCACTATTGTAGAATAAGGAAAGTAGTTTGCTTTAAATCCGTAGCGCTTCGAGTTTATTAGTCCATGGACGCTTCACCAATTTATTTAATCATTTGATTAAATTAAAAAGGATTACTAACTTTATAGTCAACAGAGCATCCATGCCGGCAAAAAAAGCCAGGAAACCACCGGAACCCAATGCGGAAGCAAAGATAAAAGCGGCCGCACGGATTGTATTTCATAAGAAAGGATTTGCCGCCACGCGAACAAGGGATATCGCCAAAGAGGCAAATATGAATCTTGCCCTACTCAATTATTATTTCAAAAGCAAGGAAAAACTTTTTGAGCTGGTCATGCTGGAAACACTGGTATCTTTTTTTCAAACCATGGGAATGGTGTTCAATGATGAAACAACCACTTTGGAAAAGAAAATAGAATTGGTGGCCGAAAAATATATCGACCTGATTACCGCAGAACCGGAAATACCGCTTTTTATCATGAGCGAAGTAAGAAGTCATGGAGCTGCCATTTTGGAAAAGCTACCCGTTGTTAACATGATCCTGCAATCAACTTTTATTAAGCAATACAGGGAAGCCGCTAAGAAGGGAAAAATTACAGAACCGAATCCGCTGCACTTTCTAATGAATATGCTGGGTCTGATCGTCTTTCCGTTTATCGGCAGCCCGTTGATCAAAAAAGTGGGTAAACTGAGTGACAGACAATTTGATAAACTGATGCAGGAACGGAAAAAACTGATCCCGGTCTGGATGAAAGCCATGCTCAAAGCGAAATAGTCCTGATGAATGATCAAATGAAAAAATCAACGCATTGAATATGATAAAGTCATTCCTTATCACTGTTATGTGTTTACTGGCCGCTGCCGGTTCAGTAACTGCCCAAACGCTCTATATCGACAGCTGTTATGCACTCGCTACCAGAAACTATCCTTTAATTAAGCAATATGAGCTGATCGAAAAAACAAAGGAATATACACTGAGCAATGCCGGGAAAGCCTGGCTGCCCCAGGTTAGCGTGACGGCCATTGAAGGATATATTTTTGGTGAATTACCCAAATTTGGCAGTAATGAAAGCAGCAGCAACCTGAAGTTTATCGGACTGGGACAGGTAAACCAAACCCTCTGGGACGGAGGAGCAACGAAAACACAAAAGAAACATCATCAGCGCACGAATCCGAAACGGATAAAGCCAGTGTTGACGTAGCATTGAACGACCTGAAATCAAGGGTAAACCAGCTCTACTTCGGCATACTGCTGATAGACGAACAGCTGAAGCAACTGGAAATACAGAATACCATCCTCAGCAACAATGTCAACCGCATCAAACAACTCAGGGATAATGGTCTGGCGTATAAAACAGATATCGACGAAATAAAAGTCGAACAATTAAAATTAAATCAGCAAAGGATTGAATTTAATTATACCCGGAACGGTTATGTTATGATGCTCTCGCTCTTAATTGGCCAAAAGATCAATGAGCAGACCATTTTGCAAAAGCCGCTGCTGAGCACCCAGCTTTCTGACCTGCAGATCATCCGCCCGGAGCTTTCCTTATATAAAAGCCAGCGCAACCTGATAAATGCACAGTCGGAGATGCAAAAGGTAAACCTGATGCCGAAACTGGGTTTGCTGGGCGCCGCTGTACTGATTACACCGGGCGTTAGTTTTGGAAACAGCAAGACGTCAACGCTTGGTGTTGCCGGATTAAGCGCATCCTGGAATATAAGTGGGTTGTATAAAAACTCAAACGAAAAACAACTCACGCAGCTGTCACTGAATAAAATTAATGTTCAGGAAGAAACATTTCTGTTCAACACCCGGTTGCAACTGACCCAGACATCCGCCAATATCGAAAAACAAAAAGCGGTTCTTGTCGGAAGATGAAGAAATTGTAAACCTGAGAAAAACCATCCGGGAAGGCTACCAGGAAAAATATAATACGGGCGTAAGTCCTCTGTTTGATTTTCTGAATGCAACGGAAAAAGAAAGTGAAGCACGCGCACAAAAAGCCCTGCATGAAATGCAACTCATCATGACACTATATGACTATAAAACCATTTCCGGAAATTAATCGCATGCAATGAAAAATACGAAGATTACATTATTACTTCTGCTTCTGTTCAGCATTATATCCTGCAAAGAGAAAACCAATAACTATGATGCTTCCGGTTCCTTTGAAGCCAAAGAAACCATTATTGCCGCCGAAGCCGGCGGGAAGATATTACAATTGAATATTGAAGAAGGACAGCAGCTGGATTCAGGGCAGACTGATCGGGTTTATTGACAGTACACAACTGCATTTAACCAAACTGCAACTGGTGCAAAGTAAAAAAGCCATACTCAGCGGCAGGCCAGAGGCGAATGTTCAGGTGGAAGCTTTAAAAAATGAACTGGCCAATGCAAAGCTGGACCGGGACAGAACCGCAAGGCTTGTTGCAAGTGGTGTGGCTTCACAGAAACAACTGGACGACGCCGATGCAAAAATTACCACCCTGCAATCCAGAATTGCCGCACAGGAAAGTTCTCTGCAAACCACAACATCATCCATAACCGAACAGGGCAGCACGGTGGATGCGCAGATGCGGGAGATTAATGACCAGCTGAAAAAATCGGTGATCATCAACCCGGTTAAGGGAACCGTATTAACCAAATATGCAGAGCAATATGAAATGGCTGCTCTGGGTAAACCCCTGTATAAAATTGCGGACATCTCCACCATTATTCTGCGTGCCTACATTACAGGTGATCAATTGCACCAGGTTAAGATCGGACGAAAAAGTAAAAGTATTTACAGATGATGGCAAAGGAGGATATAAAGAAACAGAAGGTATCATTACCTGGATCAGTGATAAATCGGAGTTTACACCGAAAACCATTCAAACAAAAAATGAAAGAGCCAACCTGGTATATGCCATCAAGGTAAGCGTTAAAAATGACGGCTACCTGAAGCTGGGTATGTATGGCGAGATCACCTGGAACAATCATTAATCTATGGCTGCTGTAACATTAAAAAATATCAGTAAGACCTATGATAACGGAAAAGTGAAAGCCGTTAATGATGTTTCATTTGAAGTGGAGCAAGGTGAATTGTTTGGACTCATCGGACCCGACGGAGCAGGCAAGACTTCTATTTTCAGAATCCTGACCACCGTTCTCCTGGCGGATAAAGGAGCAGGCAACAGTAGGGGGACTGGATGTTGTAAAAGATTACCGGGCCATTCGCAACAAAGTGGGTTATATGCCCGGAAGGTTTTCCCTTTACCAGGATCTTACGGTAGCCGAGAACCTGAATTTTTTTGCCACCATCTTCAAAACCACCATCAAAGAAAATTACGATCTGATCAAAGATATCTATGAACAGATCGAACCATTCAAAAACCGGCCGGCCGGTAAATTGTCCGGTGGTATGAAACAGAAATTAGCACTCTGCTGTGCACTCATTCATAAACCGGAAGTTCTTTTTTTAGATGAACCCACAACAGGTGTTGATGTCGTTTCCAGAAAAGAATTCTGGGAAATGCTCAAACGCCTGAAGCAGCAGGGCATCAGTATACTGGTCTCCACGCCCTATATGGATGAAGCTTCTTTGTGCGACCGGATTGCCCTGATTCAAAACGGAAATATTATGTCGCTGGATACGCCGCAAAAAATCATCGATGGCTTTCCCGCCCAACTCTATGCGGTGAAGTCAAAAGATATGTACCGGCTGTTAAAAGACTTTCGTTCGGACCCTGCTGTTGAAACCTGTTATGCATTTGGTGAGTACCTGCACCTCACCCTTAGAGATGATCAAAACGGCAATGGAATTCCTGACAGGCTTGCAGCCCAATACCAGGCAGAAGATTTTGAAGCTAAGACTTATCAAACCCTCAATCGAAGACAGTTTCATTCGCTTAATGCAGGAGAAACAGAAAAGCGGAAACAATTGAAAAATAATCATGAATAATAAAGCCATCATCTGTAAGGACCTGACCAAAAAATTTGGCGACTTTAAAGCGGTTGACCATATCAGCTTTGATGTAGAGCAGGGAGAAATTTTTGGTTTCCTGGGTGCCAACGGAGCAGGAAAGACTACTGCCATGCGTATGTTATGCGGACTTTCATTCCCCAGTTCCGGCAGTGCAACCGTGGCAGGCTTTGATGTATTCAGGCAACAGGAAAAAATTAAAGCCAGTATTGGCTATATGAGCCAGAAGTTTTCCCTCTATGAAAATCTTACCGTGTTTGAGAATATACAATTTTATGGCGGGGTATATGGCTTGTCCAGATCAGAGATTAAGCAAACGAGGCGAAGAAATGGTTTCCACGCTCGGATTAAAAAATGAAGCAAAAAAACTGGTTGGCGAATTGCCGCTGGGATGGAAACAAAAACTGGCTTTTTCGGTAGCCATTTTTCACCGCCCTAAAATTGTTTTCCTGGATGAACCCACGGGTGGAGTTGATCCGATTACCCGGCGTCAGTTCTGGGATCTTATTTATGAAGCTGCTGCTACCGGAATCACCGTATTTGTTACGACGCATTATATGGATGAAGCAGAGTATTGCAAGCGTATTTCCGTGATGGTGGACGGAAGAGTGGAAGCACTGGATACGCCAGCCAACCTCAAGAAAGAATATAATACGCATTCCATGGATGAAGTATTTTATCAACTGGCACGTCGTGCCCAAAGAACCGCAGATTAACATGAAGCAACTACTCGCTTTTATACGAAAAGAATTTTATCACGTGTTCAGGGATAAACGGACGCTGCTTATTTTATTCGGCCTGCCTGTTGTACAGATCGTATTGTTTGGTTTTGCATTGAGCAGTGAAGTAAAAAATATTGGCATCAGCTATATTCGACAATGCGCATGATAATAATTCAGAACAAATCATTAACCGGATAAAAACAAGTTCTTACTTTCTGATTAAAGATCCTGTTCTGAATTATAATGAAATAGAAGAACGGTTTAAAGAAGGCAGTATTAAATGTGCCGTAATTTTCCCGGCTAACTTTGGCAACGACCTGAGTCATTTTGGAAAAGCGGAGATCCAGATCATTACCGATGGCTCCGATCCCAATACCGCAACGATTCTGGTCAATTATCTTAGCGCCATTATTTCCAGTTACCAGCAACAACTTAAACCTGCTCCGCAGTTATCTTATCAGATCATTCCCCAGATCAGGCAATTATATAATGTGGAACAAAATGGTTCACTCAATTTTATTCCGGGCGTGATCGCGCTCATATTCATGATCGTATCCACAGCACTGACATCCGTATCCATCGTGAAGGAAAAAGAATTGGGAACCATGGAAATACTCCTGGTATCTCCCCTGAAGCCCATCATGGTACTTATTGCCAAGGCTGTTCCTTACCTGGTTCTTTCCATTATCAATTTTATCATTATCCTGGCGCTATCCGTTTACCTGCTGGACGTGCATATCAAGGGTAGTCTCGTGCTGATTTTTTTCGAAAGCATTATTTTTATTATCACCTGTTTATCCCTGGGACTGCTCATCTCAAATGTTACCAATAACCAGCAAACCGCCATGCTGATTTCCATGATGGGTATGATGTTGCCGACCATCCTGTTCACCGGTTTTATGTTCCCCATTGAAAATATGCCCGTGGATATTCCAGGTCATATCCCACATTATTCCTTCCAGTTACTATTATATCATCATTAAGGCGGTCATGCTCAAGGGACTTGGATTCAGTTATGTGTGGAAAGAAACCCTGATCTTAACCGGCATGGCTGTTTTTCTTCTGACCATTGCCCTGAAAAACTTTAAAATCAGACTGTCATGAAAGTCCTGGGTTTTATATTACAAAAGGAGTTCCGGCAAATATTCAGGGATAAGACGATTCTCGCCATGATGTTTGCCTTACCCATTATCCAGCTGATCATTTTACCGCTCGCAGCGAATTTTGAAGTAAAAAATGTGAATGTTGCTGTTGTAGATTATGATCGCAGCAGTTATTCACAAAAGCTGATCAACAAAATTGCCTCCTCCGGTTATTTCCGGATTGTTGGCAATACCATTTCTTACCAGGATGCCCTGAAACTGATTGAAAAAAACGATGCAGACATCATGCTGGAAATACCGCAGGGATTTGAACGCAACCTGGTACGTGAAGGCAGTCAGCAACTCAATATGTCGGTCGATGCCATTAACGGAACAAAATCAGCCATCGGCAGTGGTTATCTTACAGCCGTTCTGACGGATTTCAATCGTTCACTGGATGTGAATATCAAATCAGCCAACGGCCAACGGTCAACCGTCAACCGTCAACCGTCAACCATTATAGATATCACCTATTCAGACTGGTTCAATCCCCGCAGGGAATACAAATACTATATGGTGCCCGGCATACTGGTATTACTCCTTACACTGATCGGCGGATTTATGGCGGCACTGAATATTGTCACGGGAAAAAGAAATCGGCACCATTGAACAGATCAATGTGACGCCGATGAAGAAATGGCAGTTTATTCTCGGAAAGCTGATTCCTTTCTGGATCGTGGGTATGATTGTCTTTACGATCGGACTTACGGTTATGTATGTTGTGTACGGCATTTTTCCCAAAGGAAGTATTCCGGTGCTCTATCTTTTTGCTGCGGTTTACCTGGTTGCACTTTTGGGATTTGGTTTGCTGATCTCTACCTTCAGCAATTCCCAGTTACAGGCCATGTTCGTCGCTTTCTTTTTTATGATGATCTTTATGCTGATGAGTGGCTTTTTCACCAGCATCGACAGCATGCCCAACTGGGCCAGGCAAATGTCCAACCTCACACCTGTCACTCATTTTATAACGGTCGTCAGGCTGATCGTGTTGAAAGGAAGCGGGCTTTGGCAGGTCAGGAAGGAAATGTATTACCTGATTGGTTTCGCGCTGCTGCTGAATGGCTGTGCAATTTTTAATTACAGGAAGACAAGCTGATAACGTTCTTAACAGCAACATCATTTATCGATGACGAGACATGACAACAGAATTTTAAACTGACCATTCATATGGTTTCCAGTCTGGATGGCTTTATTGCCAAAAAAGACAATAGTGTTTCCTGGTTTGAAACCACGGACTACTATGACAAAGGAGCCGATGAACCAGATGTAGCGGCATTTCTTAAAACGATTGACTGTTACATCATGGGATCCCGGACCTATGAACTCGCGCTGGAACTTTCGAAATCGTATGGCTGGGTGTATGGAGACAAGCCGACGATTGTGCTCAGTCATCGAAACCTGCCGGTTGAAAGAGAGAATATTAGCATTCATTCGGGTGACCTGGTCCAATTTGTGGAAGAAGAACTGAAACCAAACTATAAGAATGTCTGGCTTGTCGGCGGTGCGAATCTTGCCAGAGAATTCATTCGGTTAAAATTAGCCGATGACATCAGGATTTCCATTTTGCCCATTATCCTGGGTGATGGAACCCCGTTTTTTAACTATACAGGTCTGGAACAAGCATTACACCTGAAAGATGTAACCGCCTACAAAAGCGGTATGGTGGAACTATGGTATGAAATAAAGAAGGATCATTAAAAGATAGGCTTTTCTAAAGTGATGGCCGATGATAGTATTGAACATCAAACAATTTCGACGCAGATGAGATTATGGTCCATTCATCCAAAATACCTCGACTCCAAAGGACTTGTCGCCTTATGGCGGGAATCCCTTTTAGCCAAACATGTTTTGGAAGGAAAAACAAAAGGATATAAAAATCATCCCCAGCTTAACAGATTTAAGAAATCCAAAAAACCACTTGATGCCATTAATAATTATTTAGCCGTCGTGTATCAGGAGGCGCTGTCCCGGCAATATAATTTTGATAAACAAAAACTGGATTGGAACTTTCTTCCGGCTTCCCTGCCGGTTACCAACGGTCAGTTAAAATATGAATCACTTCATTTTCTAAGTAAGGTTAAAACAAGGGATCCGAAAAGATATAAAGACTTAAAGAAGCTATTGTCTTTTGACCCACATCCCCTGTTTAATATTATTGAAGGTGAAAGGGAGGATTGGGAAATTGTTTCTTAGTCCGGTGACGATATCGCCCAAAGAATTTCAGAGAAAGAAAAGAAATGTTTGAAAAATTTATAGAAAACAAAAAGCTCGGTGGGGTTAACTGCATATTATGGCAGAATGGGACAAATTTTATATCAGGAATCTGAAGGATATAAAAATCTGGAGACCCATGAACCATTGACCATGGATACCATTTTCCGAATTGCTTCCATGACAAAACCGATTACTTCCGTACTTGCCATGATGTTATACGAAGAAAAGAAACTGGATCTCAACGACCCCATTACGAAATGGTTTCCACAGTTTGGAAATATGAAAGTCGTGAAAAATAAATCCGATGAATACGAAGATGCAAGCCGTATCATTACCATTCTTGACTTACTCACACAAAGAGCGGGTTTCACGTATAGTGGATTCCAGCACGGAAAACTGAAAGACGACTACCTCAAATTTTTAGGAGGTGATATTGATTCAGAACGTACACTTGAACAATGGGTGAATGGACTGGCGGGCCTGCCATTGGTCAGTCAGCCTGGAGAAATATTTAACTATGGAAAATCTACCGACTTACTGGGTATTCTCATTTCAACCATCGAAGGAAAATCACTGGGTAGAGTAATGGAAGAAAAAATATTCGATCCGTTAGGCATGACGGACAGTTTTTTTGATATTCCGGAGAACAAAAAAAACAGGTGCGCTTCAAATATGGGTTTCGATGAATCCGGTAACATTGTCAATCTGGAAACCGTTCCGGAAAAAATGGCTTTCAAAGAACGTCCCAGGGATTTGGAATTTGAAGCGGGCAGTGGCGGACTCTGGTCAACCATTGGTGACTATTTAAAATTTGCCAGAATATTTGTAGAAAACGGGTGTCCGGATGGTATCCGGATCTTAAAAAAGGAAACTTTGGATCTGATCTGTTCCAACCATTTGACGCCGGCTCAAAGACAACAGTCCAGATTATTTGGCACAACAATGTTCAAGGATAATTTTGGTTTTGGATTAGGAGTAGCTGTTGTAATGAATGAAAGTCCGTATTTATCTATTCCCTGTGCGGGCTCCGTTGGTTCTGTTGGCTGGCCGGGCGCCTATGGTGGCTGGTGGTCAGCAGATCCCGTAAAAAAATCCGTTTCCATATTTTTAACCCATAGTATGACCGATCCAAAACAACTTACTCAGGGTATCGGATGGGAACTGTATGAAGCCATTGAAGTTTTTGCAAATTATTGCAGAGAGAATACGAATTGAATATCAATATAAAATGAAAAGGCCACCATGGCGGCCCTGACATGTTTGAATCCTAAGATTGCAAGGTATAATTTTATTGAGCCAATTTATCGAGGACCTGAACAGGTTGTAGCTTTTTTCGTCCCGGCTGATTTATGTTCCCGGCATTCATCCTGCAATGTTTTTTTATGCAGAATGCCCCAGTTTTTCAGCGCTTCGATTACGGGGTTGAGGCTCTTGCTATGTTCGGTGAGTGCATAGGTAACTTTTACCGGATAGCTATCCTGGATATTTCTCTTTACCAATCCGTTCAGTTCCAGATCCCGCAGTTCCTTTGACAACATACGATCCGTAATTTCAGGTACTTCCTGGCTGATTTCCTTAAACCTTTTCTCCCCAAAACTCAGGGCAACGATGATGGGAAGTTTCCATTTCCCGTTGAGGACGTCCAAAGCATCCCTGACCGGTTTCAGCATACCGGTACAGGTAGATGGAGTATGTTCTTTCATCGGTTCAAGGTCCATGTTTAAAATCAGATTTTAACTATACTAAAGTATAGTACTATACTTTGTATAGCAAATGTACGGTAGTTTTGTGGTCTCACAAATAAAAAATAATCAAAATGGCAACTACAAAATGGTCACTTGATCCAACACATAGTGAACTGGGATTTCAAGATTAAACACCTGATGATCAGCAATGTATCCGGATCTTTCAACAAGTTTGAGGTAGAAGGGGAAACAAAGGGCGAAGACTTCACCACAGCAAAGATTAAACTCACGGCCGATATGGACTCCATTCATACCAATAATGAGCAGCGCGATGCCCATCTGCGGAATGCCGATTTCTTCGAAACGGAACAGCATCCGAAAATGGTCTTTGAATCCAGCTCTGTTGAAAAAATCGATGGCGAAAACTTCCGTTTAAACGGAAACCTGACTTTGAAAAATGTGAGTCATCCGGTTACCCTGAATGTGGAGTTTGGCGGAGTCACCAAGGATCCCTGGGGTAATGAAAGAGCGGGTTTTACCGTAACTGGTAAAATCAAAAGAAGCGACTGGGGCATTAAGTTCGGTCTGCTGGAAGCCGGCGGTGCTATGCTGGCCGACGAAGTGAAAATACACAGTGAAGTGCAGCTGGTAAAGCAGGTTGTAGCAGAAGCCGTAGCAGTTTAACAAGTATGCAAATAATAAAGCACCTGCAAATTGCGGGTGCTTTTTTTCAGTTCACCCTGCCATTGAAAACTATTTAACTCTTGCTTTTAACAACTGGCTTAATTCCTTAATGACTGCTGCTTTGTCTTTTTTGATTTTTTTGCCAAGTTCCTTCCTGTGGACAGTTTGCGTTATACTTTGCGCCCCAATCCATTATCTCAATAACGATGGGTAGTAAATCAGCCCCTTTTTGAGTAAGGCTATAAACAAATTTTGATTTATTTGCGGGAGACACTTCTTTGACGACAATATTTTCTGCCTCAAGAACGCTTAACCTGTTGACAAGAATATTTGAAGCAATCTTTTCTTCGGAATTCAAAAACTCACTGTATGACAATTTCCCCCTCAACATGATATCCCTGATTATCAAGAGCGACCATCTATCCCCGAAAACGTCAAGAGAACAACTTATCGGGCAATCTGACCTTTTTTTATCCATAAAATAAAGTTGTTGCGTTTTGCAATATCTTTTATATTTGTACTTGCATTTTGCAATAACAAATGTAAAGACAAAAATTTAATAATATGGACAATCAAACAACAACAAGACAAGTTCTTGAAACCTATTATAAAGGCTTTGCAGCAAAAGCTAATTGGGAAATGGTAATTGCTGACGACTTTGAGTATGTTGGCGGAGATATGAACAATACTAAAGCCTGTTGTTGGCAAACAGGCATACATTGAAATCATCAAGCGGTTTTCACAACGCTTCGAAGCCATGAGCGTGAAGCAGATGATCGTTGAAGGTGATAAAGCAAGTGTTATTGGCAACTATGATTTCCAATTCCCAAACGGATTTAAAATAAATGGCAATGTCTCTGAAAACTGGACAGTAAAAAACGGCAAACTGCAATCACTGACACTTTACTTTGACACATTGACTTTTATGACAAACCTGAAACCATAGTTGATCAGGGACATACAGTATTGAGCTTGCCGACAGAATGGGTTCACACCGCAGATTAAGGTTGCTTAGTCATTTTGACTGGCCTCATTAAATGGGAAAACGTAAGTGAACCCATCTTCCATTTGCCGTTTTCTTTGAGATAAACTTCAGTTACCATAAAAGGATTGGTCACTTCATTTCCGCCGACTACCGCCACCAGGTCGATGTCAGTTAACAGGATGGCCATGTCACCAAAAATATTTACTGACGCCGAGTAGATCTCGGCTTTTTTATACCAAATCATGCCCGATTTAATTACATCCAATTCACGGGTTTTTCCCCAGCTTCCTCCCATATGAACAAACATAGCTCTGTCATCGAATAGGGAATTTAACGTATCTACACTTTTATCAGACATCCAAAGCCATTTGGTTTTGGAAAGATTGATTAATTCCCGTTGTTCAGGTGTAACAGTTGTCGGTTGTTGTGCCTGGGAATATTGAGCGCTCAGCATCACTAATATCAATCCGAAGATTCTTGATCGTCATGTTATTTTCGTTTACAAATTAATTAAATGGTTTATTGAGCTGCATGATATTCCTGGTCGGTTACTCTCTTCAGCCAAATGGTTTTACCATTTTGAGCGGGAGTAACGGCAAAATAGGCAAAGCTGCTTTCGGGAGATGCCCCATGCCAATGCTGAACACCGGGCAAACATTTGACGACATCACCTTTGTGTACGATTTGTTTTGGTTTCCCTCTCTCCTGGTAATAGCCTGTGCCTTCCGTAATAACCAAAACCTGTCCTGCCGGGTGAATATGCCAGTCTAATTTCGCTCCGGGCGCATAGGTTGCAACAGCGATGCTGTAATTCAGAATACTATCCGGTTTGCTCAATTCATTTAGCCAAATAGTTCCGGTATGATTATCGGTGACAGAGATTTCACCTTTTGGAATAATTGCTTCGGTTTGTCCGAATGCACGAGTCGCCAGAACACTAACAATTGTCGCCAGAATAAATATTTTTTTCATTCCTATAATTTTTTGTTTTGAGATAAAAAGTACTAGCGGTTCACCATTTTTTGCGCCTGCTCCGAATAACGATTGCCATGCACCTCAATTTGAGAAAGGGCCTCATTGATCTTTTTAAGATCATTTTCTGATAACACAATTTCAGCAGCGCCTAAATTTTCTTCCAGGCGGTGCAACTTCGTTGTGCCCGGTATAGGAACGATCCATGGCTTTTGTGCAAGCAGCCATGACAAAGCAATCTGTGCAGGAGTTGCTGTTTTTTCCTTAGCAATATTTCCCAGCAGATCAATCAGTCCCTGGTTAGCCTTCCGGTTATCTTCCGAAAAACGAGGAACGGTATTCCGGAAATCACTTTTATCGAAACCTGTATTTTCATTAATGGCTCCGGTTAAGAAGCCTTTTCCAAGAGGACTAAAAGGAACGAATCCTATCCCCAATTCTTCGAGCGTTGGGAGTATATCTTTTTCCGGTTCCCGCCACCAAAGTGAGTATTCGCTTTGTAACGCCGTTACCGGTTGAACGGCATGGGCCTTCCGTATAGTTGCCACACCCGCTTCGGACAAACCGAAATGTTTCACTTTCCCTTCTTTAATTAAATCCTTTATCGTTCCGGCTACATCTTCAATCGGAATATTGGGATCAACGCGATGTTGATAAAACAGGTCAATAACATCCGTCTTTAATCTTTTAAGAGATTCTACGGCGACAGCCCTGATATTTACAGGATGACTGTCCAGACCTGCGGAGGGAATACCTCCTTTGAATCCAAATTTTGTTGCAATCACCACATTTTTACGAAAAGGCTGTAGCGCTTCACCCAAAACTTCCTCATTTGTATATGGGCCGTATGCTTCAGCAGTGTCGAAAAATGTGACGCCTTTATTATAAGCGGCGCGGATTAGATTGATAGCATCCTTTCTATCCGTTGCCGGTCCATAACCAAAACTGAGTCCCATACAACCCAAACCCAAAGCAGAAACTTCCAGGCCGCTTTTACCTAATATTCGTTTTTGCATTCCTTATAGTTTAAAGTTTTTTCTGATTTTATTCATGTAGTACGTTTTGACAATGTAATCTGTCACCATTTTTTAGATTCCATGGTATACAGATTGCGGTATTATCTACCAATATTGCTGATTTGCCGGTTCGCCATGATCAGGAGAAGAATAATATGGTAATTTTAATACAGGCAAAACGATCGATATATGGACAATGAAATAAGGCGCTTTGAAACGATTAATGACTACAATGTTTTTAACAACAATCCAACGCTGCATCCACTGGTGAGTGTTGTCGATTTGTCAAAGGCGGCGCCAAGGCAGGGTTCCAAAATGTATTTCGGTTTTTATACCATATTCTTAAAGGATGTGAAATGCGGTGACCTGGTGTATGGCCGCGAGACATATGATTACCAGGAAGGCACATTGGTATTTCTGGCGCCTGGTCAGGTAGCCGGTATGAATAGTAATGGCGAAACCTATCAGCCCAAGGGTTATGCGCTGATCTTTCACGCGGATTTGATTCACGGCACCGCACTCGGAAAGCATATCCAGGATTATAGTTTCTTTAGCTACCAGTCGAAAGAAGCACTGCATGTTTCAGAACAGGAAAGGCAAATGGTGATGGATTGTTTTTCTAAGATCAGATATGAACTGGAGCGTGCGATTGATAAACACAGTAAAAGACTGATTGTTTCCAATATTGAATTGTTCCTGGACTATTGTGTTCGTTTTTATGATCGCCAGTTTCTTACCCGGGAGAAAGTGCACACCGGCATTTTAGAAAGATTTGAAACACTTTTAAATGATTATTATCACTCAGACCAACCGCAAACCATTGGTTTACCCTCTGTGGCCTATTGCGCAGACAAACTGCATTTATCGTCCGGTTATTTTGGGGACCTGATAAAAAAAGAAACCGGAAAAACAGCCCAGGAATATATACAATCAAAAGTGATTGAAGTAGCAAAGGAAAAAATATTTGACCGAAGCAAATCTGTCAATCAAATCTCTTTTGAACTGGGATTTAAATACCCCCAGCATTTCACCCGTCTCTTTAAGCAACGGGTAGGACATACTCCAAATGATTACCGGTCGTTGAATTGAAAATTAAATCTCCAGGAATACCTATCTAAAGTTGCTCATTCTTCATTTTATAGCACCAAAGAGGCCATGTTATGGAGTTATTGCAATTCCATCTAAGAACCCTCCATCGTAGGCTAAAACAGATTACCGCACATCTCCTGTACTGAAAACGAACAGTTTTTGCGGTTGTGCGAATCAATATTCCAGTGAATATCAAATATTTGGAATATTGGAGCTTTTATTGAAACAAATTGCCCGGCCTGAGCGTCCAACCTATTGTTTCCCGGTTCAAATACCTCCATATGATCAAAAATGTATTGCGAATTGCCCTGCGCAATTTTAGAAAAGACAAATGGTACAGCCTGATAAATATTCTGGGCCTCACCATCGGAATCACGTTCAGCCTGTTTTTAATCTTTTATGTAAGAGACGAACTCAGTTACGACCGGTTTAACACCAATGCGGATCGCATATACCGTATCGTTACCTACGTCACAGAAAAAGATAAGAATACAAATTTCACCATTACCGAAGCGCCCCTGGCTTTTCAAATGAAAAAAGACTACCCTGAAGTGCAGGAAGCTGCCCGTATGGCAAACAGGGAAAGGACGCTTTTTAAAGTAGGTGATAACAGTTTCTTTGAAACAAAAATCTACTACGCCGACAGCAATATTTTTAAAATATTTACTGCAAAGTTTCTGGAGGGCAATCCGAATACCGCATTGGTTGAACCGCACAGCATTGTCATAAACAGAACGACTGCCGAAAAATATTTCGGTAAAAATGTACCGGCTGTTGGCAAGACACTACACACGGTGTATGACCTGTATAAAGTGACCGGTGTTTTTGAAGACATTCCTGAAAACACCCATATCCGCTACAATATGCTCATCTCCATGTCGTCTGATTCAAACAACTATAATCAGAACTGGGGTAGTTTTAATTATTTCACGTACGCCTTATTGAAGCCCGGAGCGATCCAGGCAGGCATTTCAGAAAAAAATAGATCAGACGGTTGAAAAATTTGTAAAGCCCGTATTTGATCCCTTTGGCGTGAAAATGCGTTTTTATGCACAGCCTATTGTTGACATTCACCTTCATTCAGATCTGGAAAGAGAACCGGAAGAACTGGGAAGCATGTCATACATATGGACTTTTTCCGCGGTGGCGTTTTTTATGCTGCTCATCGCCTGTATCAACTATATGAATCTCACTACGGCAAGGTCTGCGCGAAGGGCAAAAGAAATTGGCATCAGAAAAGTTACCGGTTCAAGACGGGGACAACTGATCGCACAGTTTTTAGGAGAATCCGTACTTACTGCGATGGCCGCTGTGGTGCTCAGTTTCATATTGATCGTACTATTATTTCCCGTCTTCAATTCGATCTCCGGAAAATCGTTTTCGATTACGAACCTGTTACAGCCTTCCAATATTTTCCTGATGCTCGGCATTGGTTTATTTACCGGCCTCATCGGTGGAAGTTATCCTGCTTTTTATTTGTCGGCATTTCAGCCGGTAAGCATATTAAAAGGTGCGCTGTCAAAAGCATCCGGTAATATCAATCTTCGCAGGACGCTGGTTGTATTACAATTCTCCATTTCCATGGTCATGCTGATTTGTACATGGATCGTTTACGCGCAGCTCGAATACATGAGAAATAAAGACCTGGGATTTGACAAGAACCAGATTATGACGGTGGTGGTCAATACGGGTAAATACGAACCGGACAAAATCATTGCGATGGGTAATGATTTTCGCAGATTGTCGTCGGTGGCTGATGTTGGCGTTGGAGGTTCCTATCCCGGATCAGGTAATACCAATTTGAATCTTTTCAGGGTTCAGACTAAAACCGGGCATCTGGACAAAGCAGTCGAATGTTATGGTGTTGATGCCCATTATTTTTCAGCTCTCGGAATCAAGGTTGTTGCAGGACGAAATTTTGAGCCGGCAGATACTTCACATGGTATCATGGTAAACGAAAGTTTTGTAAAACATTTTGGATGGGATCAGCCGATTGGTCAGCGCATTACTTTCCCCGGTGATACGGCTGTTAAAGACTATCTCGAAGTGGTTGGTGTTGTAAAGGATTTTAATCAAAATTCCCTGTACAATCCAATACAGCCACTTTTGTTTTTTTATGGTCCGTTGAATAATACCTATATCATGAAGCTGAAGCCGGGAAATTCAAGTAATACGATCGCACAGGTGGAGGGTGTCTGGAAAAAATATTTCCCCGCATTGCCCTTCGAATTTAAATTTCTGGATGAAGGATTGAATTCGCAATACGTGGCTGATCAGAAACGCGGAAAAATTTTCGCTTCGCTGGCTGTCCTGACGATCATTATTACCTGCCTGGGTTTGCTGGGACTGACGGCTTACACCACGCAACAAAAACAAAAAGAAATCAGCGTGCGCAGGGTGCTGGGTGCGAGTGTCGGACAAATCATTACATTAATTACCAGGAATTATTTCTGGCTTTCCCTGATTGCTGCTGCCATTGCTTTCCCCGTTGCCTGGTATTTCATGAGTAACTGGATGAAAGCATTTTCCTATAGTCCGGGCATATCGGTCATACCGTTTATTTTTTCGGCCCTGGTGATCATTGTAACAGCCATACTTACAGCAACCTTTCATTCGGCAAAGGCGGCACTTTCAAACCCGTCGCAGAATTTGAGATCGGAATAGTAGTTTGCTGAGGTTACGTTGGACGAGTATTACCTGTAGGATACCTGCTGAATGAATGGTATTTTTGTCCGACTCTCCTTAAGAACGACCATGACCAATTTAAACCGGGGCGATTGTAAATTCCTTTCACTGCAGCTTCTCTGGATGCTGATTTTACCAGCCTGTACAAAAACAGGTGACCAGACTTCGGCGAACCAGCAAAATCCGGTTTCGCCACCGGTCAAATCCTGTGTGGTCACCTATCCTTTCTATAATCCAAATGAAATGCTGTTTTATAATTTTCAGCACGATTCGGTCGCCAACACCATTACAATTAACATACTGGATTCAACAACCATCTACGATGGAGCCTGGTCGCGTATCTGGACCTCGAAGGTTTATTATCTGACACCAACAATGCCCCGGCGTGTCACCAAAATCAGTGTGCGCAGAACGAGTCAGATCACACAGAATGCGCCGGTTCAAACACAAAATAGTTATGACTTCGAATATCAGTACAATGATGACGGATACACACCCAGCCACATTACGATCACCGTTTATGCGGATGTGGCGGCTACCGTAATTAATGACCGGGAAGATCAAGATGTGTCAAATCCGGTTATCAACTGGGGTTATGCCGCGGGACTTGGTAATTTATTAAATTGGAAAGATTCCTTACCACAAAGAACTCCGCTGAAGGAACTGACCGCAGGATGTTGTTTCCTCCAGCAGTTTACGGATAGTTCCTTTGAGCTGAAGAACAGGTCCAATGATTATTCCTATTCCCTTTTCTACAATTTTCAGGACCAGGTGCCAACCACCCAACTGACGAATAGCGATGAGCAGGGAATTTACATTTTCAACAAAGATCATTTGTTAACCACGATGGCGATGGATATCGTAGGCACGCACAATGATCCGCCGACTGGACCAATACCCACATCCAGGTTTTGGGTTTATTACCAGAGAAAGTTTGACTACACATATCTTAGTCAGCAGCCCGGACTCTATTCTATATATAGTGTTACCGGTATTCCGGATGCCATCTATTGGGAGCAGGCATGTCAGTATGTGACCGGCATTTATGGGTTGTATGCATCCCCGGGTGTCGACGTCTACAATACCACCGATCCGTATATCGTGGATCTTCATCAGTACTACCAGGATATCTGCAATTCCTATACTGACTCAGTTTTTACCTCTGATGATTTGGATAACAAGGTACTTGTTTCGCATGCCCGGTATTTTAACACGGTAGTGAAGAACGGGGACACCGTTTCCCGCGTTGTTAAGACCGACGAGGCCGGACATATTATGAGGAATATTGAATTGAAGTATTAACAAAGAAATGCTCCACCCTCGGACCAATGAGAGGTAGTCGCTAACTCAAAAGATGAAAACCAAACTCTACATTTCAATTGGAATGCTGCTTGTGATTTCAGCGTTGACAATTTTTCATGAATTCACAAGCAGAAAAAATACAATTGATCCGGTGCCCGGGTCCTGCACGATTTTCTCGGCATCAATTGGCGATCGTGTTTTCTTTGGAAATAATGAGGACTATACAAATCCCAATACCTATTATTGGACCGAACCTGCCGATAAGGAAAATTTTGGAGCAATATACCTGGGATTTGAAAACTATTCATACCAGGGAGGAATTAACGAAAAAGGACTCTGTTTTGATGCCAATGCTCTTCCCGGCTCCAGGATAAATCCACATGATGAACTCAATGCACCGCCTGCGTATGCGCCGCCCTATGAAAAATATGCAATATGGACTCCGGTACTCATCCTCAGAAAGGCTGCTACTGTTGAAGAAGCTATAAAAATCGCCGGGAAATATCAGAGAAGCAATTGGTACAGCAAATCCGGTTCATTGAGCTATCAGATAAACTTAGCTGATGCAAAAGGGGATGCGGTGGTTATAAGTGTTGACAAAAATGGAGAGCTTGCATTTACAAGAAAGAAAAAAACAGATAAGTATTTAGCTTCAACCAATTTTAACAGGGCAAATCCTGAAAATGCTTTTGACTATCCATGCAAACGGTATGTCAAAGCCTCCGGAATGTTACAAAGGATAAATACAGAAAATGACCTGACGGTCAGTTATTTTAAATCAATTCTTGATGATACCCATGTTGAGGGACCATTAAGCAATACACTGTATTCCAATATTTATGACTTAACCAACGGCATTATTTACCTGTATTACTGGCATCAGTTCGATGAAGTCGCCGTGTTGAACGTAAAGGAAGAATTGGCAAAAGGCAAAGTTACCGTTCGTATTAAAGATCTCTTCTCGCAAAAAACAGTTTCCAAAGCTTCTGATGAATATAAGGGACACTATCTTTTAACCTACATCGGTTTAACTGTGGGAATTGGAATAATTATCGTATCAATATTTTATTTTAAAAAATCCAGGCGAAACTTTAGGGCAGGTTATTGGCCCTGATGCCACCCGATCGGGTGCTGGTTCTGCCGGCGACTGGTATTCAATAATTTACAAAACCAACCAGCGCCGCAGATCTGCGTTTTTCGAACTGCGTGGTTTGCCAACTGCGCTTTATGTTCCTCTTCCAACAGGATGTCGAAATGCATTTCAGGTGAATACCAGATGGCGACAAAACATTTTTTCCTTCAGCCATATACTATAAAACCCGTGGCTCCGTTGTTCCCGATAGCACATGGCTACACGATTAACAGATAATATTATAACAGGCTACGATCCCCGCCTCGGGTTGTATTTTTATTATTCGCCTTATTTCGATCAGAATATAGTGCGCCGGGCCTCTTCGCTTACCGGTGAACGAACCAAAAAAGACCCGGCCTTTAAAGGGTTTCGCCAAAGCAGCAGCCGGTTGAAGCAGGCTTCTCCAATCGCCGCTTCGCTGTATAAACTGTTGCCTGCACAGCTAAAAGAGTACGCGCTCTACAGAACATTAACGGGTGAAGCGATCAAAATGCTGAAAGAAGGACTGGAAGCAACCGTGATTACAGAAAACCTCAGGAAAAAATACATCGACCCGCGTCTGGAAGCAGCAAACAAGGGCTCCGAAACCACGGTGACAAAAGAATCATTAACAAGAGACCGCGTTAAGGGCATAGCCGACTTCACTGCCTATCCTCAAATGCCTTCAGGAATCAGAAAAATAACAAGAATACGCCGTTCCCTTTTGCTTCAGAAAATCATAGAAGGTCAGTCGGCAGCCAAATATTTTTCGTCGCCAGCTTCTGATCCTCTTTTACAAACACGCAGAACAGTTTCGGAATCTCCCATTAATGAACCGGAAGCACCGGAAAAGCCGAAGCTGCGAACCAGAACAACCAGCGGTCTGATTTATCTGGCTCGCCTCCCCGAATGTAAAAAACTAAAAATCTGGTTGCGGCCTAATACCCTCCCCCCATCGTTCCGGTAACAACGATTTTTCCGGTCATTTCCGGATGTAGCGTACAATGATAGGAGAAAGTTCCTGCTGAGTTAAAGGCCCTCGAATAGGTTGCGCCAATAGCAATATTACCACTGTTAAAACTGGCATCATCCGCAGTGACGGTATGCATGGTTGTATCACTGTTAGTCCATATTACGGTCGTACCCGCAGATACGGACAGGCTGGCAGGATTAAATGCCATATTCTTAATAGTTATGGATGCGGGGGTCGTTGCATTGTTACTACCCGAATTATAACTTTTACTGCAGGATACAAATAAAATAGCGGCAAGCACGATGGCCAGCGCTCCGGAATAAAATATTTTCGTTTTCATAAACTTTATTTTTAGTAATTAATATTTGAAATCAATATTTGTTGATCACAACGCCTCTAAATGATCGTACGGCAGGAAGTACAGGCCAGTTGCGTAATAAAACGAAGTGGTTGATTTTACCACCTTTGTTTTTTTGTTAACGAGTGGGTTTTAAGTTTTTGTTTGCATTGGTTGTGCGCTTCATAAGAAGGTCTAAATATTTACTGAACTATTATATGAATTCAAAACATATACCATGAGGGTTGAATACATGTTAATTCTGGAACTATTCAGGCTCCTTTTTAACGATTCGTTTTTCTGATGAGCCGACAGACGAAGCCCGTCGTGCATTGTTTCGGGCTAATTATGATATCCCTATGGGTGAATTCTTAAAATACAATTTATCTATCCTGTCGGCTAACTGGCCCGCTGTTATAATCGCAATTTTAAGCCCCCGTTAACCACAAAACCGTCCAGTGGGGCATAGACGTCTCTGAAAACAGGATGTGTTATTGTTCCGGAATATATCGTGTCAAAGCGGGTTTGTCTGGTATCCGTCAGGTTTTCAAAATTGATAAACAGCGAAACGTTTTTAATTATTTTTTCCGCCATAAACCCCAACACCCAAAATGGTTTACCGGTAGTTCCATCACTCAGTGGTTGCGAACTATAATAGTATGCTTCAAATCCTAACTTCAATTTGCCATTATTTTCATACATCAGTATATTATTTAGTCTGTGTCTCACGGTCAGTGGGTTTTCCCGGGTGATACCATATTCTCTCAAATGTGCATCCACAAAAGTGTAACCGATATAAAGTTTAAAATTGCGATAGCCAAATTTTAAGTTGGTTTCAAAGCCCCTGGACTCCAGGTATCCACTGCTGTTAACCAGTTTATACAGCGGACCGGTCAAAGTATCTACGACAAGGGGATCACGAATTCTTGTATAGAAGAATAACTGGTTCGCACTAAAACTCAATCCTTCAAAAATGCGGGATGAGTAATTGAAGTCCCAGTTTACTCCATAGGATTTTTCCAGTTTGTTGCTATCCGGAGAAATGGGGAGCACATATTGATATTGTATTCGCTCCGTTTCTTCAGTGAAAATAGTCGGGGTTTTATAGCCCAGTCCTCCGCCTGCACGGGATGTAAACCTGGGAGAAATTTTAAAGAGCACCGATATCCTGGGCAAAAATGCAAAGCCATAATTAAACACATAGTCACCCCTGAGACCTGCTTCGCTTTGTATCCACTTGTTAAGGTTCCAGGTATTTTGAATAAATACCCCTGCCGTGTTTTGATGATAATTTCTTTTGGGAAAACTATCCGCCGGATATTCTTTAAAATCATCGGTATATATATTCATACCGGCGACCCATTCTGTATTGGGTGTTTGAAAATTATAATCCAGTTCCGAATAGCTGGAGAGCTGCTTCCCATCGAAAGCATACCCCGGTATGGATATTTTTCTCTGAAAATGACTGATGGAATTTTTAAAAGTCAGGCTGGTCGTTTTTGTCAGCTGGTGATTCAGGCTAAGCTGACTTGAAATTCGTTCAGTTTTATTCTCTTCGAAATAACTGTGCAAACTATCGCCATGCCCCTCCAGATATTGCATGTCACCACCTATCCTGTTCTCGACTCCGATATTTAATCCAACGCTTAAGGTCGTTGTTTTGCTGAGTGAGAAAAACAATTTTGGATTCAGGGTGAACCGATTATATTTTGGGATGGCGCTAAAACCAATATCCGACGGATCATAGGCCTTATTTCCGCTGTATCCCGCGTAAAGCGTCAAACCCATATTTTTAAACTGTTCGGTGTAAAAGCCGTTTAGATCAAGTCCGCCGGCAGAAGTTACATTAACCAGGAATTGCAATTCTTTTTCCGGCCTTGGGTGATTTTGAAATCAGGTTGACCATTCCGGCAATGGCCCCGCCTCCGAATAGCGTGGAGCTGGAACCTTTGATGATCTCCACCTGCCTGAGATCCAGGGGTGGTGTTTGAAGTAAACCCAGACCTCCTGAAAATCCGCCAAACAGGGGAAATCCATCTTTTAGAATTTGTGTATACCGGCCATCCAAACCCTGAATCCGGATACTTGAATTTGCAGAGGTGGCCGATATCTGTTGGGTTTGTATTCCTGTACTTTCGTTAAGCATCATCCGGATATCGCCCGGCCGCATATTTCCTTTTTCCTCCAATTCTTCTATTCCTAAATATTCCACCCGCGTAGGTAAATTACGGAAGGTTCTGTTACTGCGAGTGGATGTAATAACCACTTCACCTAATTCATCCTCATCCGGATCCAGAAAAATGACAAGTGAATCATTTTTTTGAGGAATATGAACAACTTCTCTTTTTTCCAAATACCCGATGAAATTGATCGTCAGGGAGAGCATACTATCCTTAATATTCCCAAATTCAGCGGATCCGGCAGAATCGGTTATTTTGCCATTTGTGGTTCCGGTAATAAACACACTCGCCCCGGGTAGCGGCGCCTGTGATTCCGCGTCCTTTACCATTACCATTAGTGTATGCTGGGATAAACATGTATGCATAATACACATCATCAGCAGGCTGCCGATTGTCCGTTTCAAATCAGTTTATTTAAATACAGAATTATAAATGCCGATGGCAAACATTCAGGAAAATAGAACGGGTCAACAGATTCTAGGAGGCTGCCAGACGGCGGAGAGGAAAATGGGATCGGGTCTTTCAGTATTATAAGTAATTCTTATTTCAGTGTGAGGTGCAGACTGACAAACCTGGAGTTCAACTTCAGGAATTACTACTCCATGATTTGCACCACAGGCAAAAAAGGGAGAACACGGAAACTCAGGCTTGTTGTTGGTAGGCAAACCAGATCTTGAAGAAGCATTGATCTCTTCATCACAACAATTATCCTGCGGCCTGCAGGGGGTCGCTGTCAGTATCAGAATATAAAACGAAAAGAAATAGAACAATCTCTTCATCGAGTGAAGGTACCTCAAAAACCATCTTTCGTCAGTGATGATTAACTCATTACAATTGCGTAGCTATCTAATGCCAAGAAAATAAAAAAGCACCTGCAAATTTTACTCTGCAAGTGCTTAATTTTCAGCTCCCCCTGCTGGACTTGAACCAGCGACCCTCTGATTAACAGTCAGATGCTCTAACCAGCTGAGCTAAAGGGGAATCTCCCTTCCCGTTTTCCGGAAAGGGCTGCAAAAATACGATTTTTTGGGGTCTGGCAAAATCAGAATCAGGTTAATTTTCCCCCTAATCCTTTTTTCCGGACGCAGCAATATTTTAAGGGTGAAATGCGCTTTAGGTATTACCAAGAGTCGGATTACAGTTGGACTAAAAAGCTCTTCTAACCGAGATGAATCGGGGACTTGATCCCTTTCAGCCAGTATACCGGTCAGAAGAAATGCTCCGAACGATAGGGATACCGCTCCTTATAAATCTCTTTTACCCGGCTGATCAGCGACTCCCGCAAACCGTCGATATTGGACCTTTCGGTGGCGGACATAAACACGCAGACAGACTGGGTCTCGGACTCCCAGCGCTCTTTCAGTTCTTTCAGCAACTCCTCCCGGGTGCCTTCTTCCAGCCAGGCATCAAAATTCAATTCCCCGTACCGGTCCATCTTATTGAAAATATAAATCACCGGCTTGTCGAAGGCATTGATTTCCTGCAGGGTCTTTATTGACCACCCCGATCTGCTCTTCATAGCGCGGATGGGAGATATCCACCACATGCAGCAGCAGATCGGATTCGCGCACTTCATCGAGCGTGCTTTTAAAACTCTCCACCAGGTGATGCGGCAGTTTTCGGATAAACCCGACGGTATCGCTCATTAAAAAAGGCAGATTCTCATATACCAGTTTCCGCGTGGTGGTATCCAGGGTGGCGAATAATTTATTTTCAGCAAAAACATCACTTTTGCTCAGCACATTCATCAGGGTCGATTTGCCCACATTCGTATATCCTACCAGGGCAACACGTACCAGCTCCCCCCTTTCCTTTCGCTGGGTAAATGCCTGCTTGTCAATTTCGCGGAGTTTCTTGCGAAGCAGGGTGATTTTATCCCGCACAATACGTCTGTCCGTTTCGATTTCCGTTTCCCCCGGACCCCTGGTACCGATACCGCCCCCGAGTCTTTCCAGATGTTTCCACATCCCCCGTAGTCGGGGCAGTAAATACTGGTACTGGGCCAGTTCCACCTGCAATCTTGCCTGGGCTGTTTTTGCCCTGCGGGCGAAAATATCCAGGATCAGATCACTCCGGTCGATGGTCTTACAATCCAGTACTTTTTCAATATTGGTGATCTGGGAGCCGGAGAGTTCATCATCAAATATCACGATCCGGATATCCTTACCCTGTATATAGGTTTTGATCTCCTCCAGCTTACCCTTCCCGATAAAGGTCTTGCTGTCGGGGTGCGCGAGTTTCTGTACAAATTTGCGTTGGGTAATGGCACCGGCTGTTTCGGCCAGAAAGGCCAGCTCATCAAGATATTCGGTTACCTGCTGTTCGGTCTGGTCCTGCTGCATCACCGCCACTAAAACAGCCTTTTCTTCCTGCTGTATGATATGTCGCTCTACTGCCAAATCGATAAATTTCGCTAAAGATAGTTTTTAAGCGTGAGGCGTGAAGCTCGAAGCGTGAAGCAGCCTCAAGCCTCACGCTTCACGCCTCAAGCTTTTAAAGTCCGCTAAGAACAATTCCGAGTGAGTATGGATTCACCGTAGGTCCGGCTCCGTTCCGGATCAATGGGGTCAGTTGCAACTGACCAAAAACCCCGATAAATCCCCAGCTAACCCGCGCAGTTCCCACCACACGGCCGCTATTGAAGAAATTAGTGGAGCTCTTCTTTTCAATATAGGCATTAATGATCTGGTCGTTTTGATTTTGCAGGTCCTTACCCTTGGTGTAGGCACTCAGCAGCAGTCCTGCTTTAATACCCAGGGCAATTTTCCAGCTCTTATTGGTATTCTCCGGATTGAACGCATACCGCAATTCCAGCGGTACTTCCAGGTTAGTCAGCACCAGTTTATATTTCTTGTAATGATCTGTATTTACCGTGCTCGTAAAAGCCAGGGTCTGGTTATTCGGAAGCGCCACACCCACATCCGTTTCATGGAAAAAGATATTACTGGCATCTATGCCTATTCCCGCAGCCACGCTGAAATGAGGATCACTTTTAAAAGGGAAATCATACATGAAATACATCGCAAAACCCCTCGAAAATCCGGAGGTATTCATGGAATCCGTTTTCCCGATCCAGTTATCATAACTGAATTCAATCATAAAATGATCGTTTGGCCGGTTTGCCAGATTCAGGGATCCATAAGTGGTTTTTTTCACCGTTACCGTGGTGTCAACACCGGAAATGCTCTTTTTTATTTTGATTGAAGTGGAATCTATCTGTGCAAAAACAACATGACCCAAACATATCAACAATGCCAAGCTAACGAGCTTCTTCATATTTTCAATTGAGTGACAAATGTATTGGCCTTCAGGTTAATAAAAGGTTAAAGCAATACGTGTTCCCGCTATACAAATAATATTTATTTCATATATATACTGCGCCGGTAAACCAGTTCCTGGAAATCGTTCGCAAGAAAATGAATATTGACGAAGACTGGAAATTTCATTTTGGCATGCCAATGCCGAAGGAAAGATTCCTTCCGGAAAAAGAAAATATCATCTTGTTTTAATTAGGGACGTTAATTATATCTTATTCATATTCACGATATGCGCCAAACCGGGCTAACTGATCTTCTCCCAACTGCCGCGGAACAGGCAGGAACGGCAGGTTTGATTTTTTACATATCTGTTCCCATAAAGCCGTTCGCGTATAGGATTGATGTACTTTCTGAAATTGGGTTGACAATAAAAGATCTTTTGCATCGGAAATCATTCCTTTATCAATTAACAGTTGAACCTTTCTTTCTACTATCCATTCATCGGGCAATACAGCGACTTCAGATAACCATTTTTCGCGCTCGGGTATTGTTTGGGATCCAAGATTACGCAACACTTTATCCCGCTCAACAACTATCTGAGGGTGTAATTGCAACCACTTTTCGTTAATTTCTTCCAGCGCTTTTGCCGAACCTTTCATATCTCCATTTAACTTCAGTATTCTCGCTAACATGGCTTTTGCTATCCCGGTTTTTGCCACAGAAAGTATTTGTATAGCCTCTTCGTTCCTGTCCCTGCCGGCAAGCCAGGTCCCATAATAAAATCTCCACAGATCCTGCTGATTTCCATTCGTATTGGCGATGACCCATTGAAATGGATGGTCCAGGTTTTCCATACCTGATGGTGGCCAGCAGTTTTGATCTATTGGCGGAGCCTGAATCTGTTGTTTGCTTTTTATTTTATATGCGGTAACCAGGTCTTCCCAGGGTTTCACTTCCTTTTTCCTGGCCCATTCAAAAAGTGGAATGGCTTCAACCGGTCTGAGATTAGCCGTTGGTATCCTGAGATCATAAATATTCAGTTCCTTATCAGAAGGAATCCAGTATTCGCAGTGCCATCTTGTTTCCCCGGGTTTCAATTCCAGTTTAATGGATTGGTCTCCGATCGGCCCGCCCTGAAGTTCTGCGTAAGTCTGGTGTCTTGCTGTACTGAGCATTGCCCAGTCGCTGTCATCTCCTCTTCCATAACTCCACAACTTCATACCGGAGGCTATTTTTTCATCGGCTACATGATATAACCCTGTTCCGAAAGAAGGCGTATAGGCACCAAAGGCATTGGCATCTTTTGTTTTCCAGAAATAACCGGTCATTTCCCTGATATCCTGTTCTGTTTTGGGACCCTGGCTTGCCCAATCTATCGTGTCGATCTTTGAAGAGTGGGATAAAACTTTACCTTTCGGAAAATCATATTTTGTATCGGGCGCAGCAGGAATCGCCGCATTTGACCATGACATCCAGGGATATGCCTTATTTCCCGGATTGTAGAATTTTACTCTTTCCGTTAAAAAGTTGTCTCCCTCACCTAAAGAATATTCCACTGACCATTGCATTCCAAATCGCAATTCCCTTTCTCCGCAGGTTATATATACCCTGTCTGTAGATTTCTCAATCCGGTACAGCAGTTTTTCATTCTGACTGGGAGAATGTGAAATCGGGAAGCTCACTTCAATTCCGCCCGCGACAAAATAAAACCTGGGCAATATCCGGGTATAACGGACAATTTCCGGTGCGTACAATACTTGCTTCCCGGAGGGTTTGTGAATCATGGAGACAACCTTGCCTCCCAGGTCCGGGCAAATGGTTGCTTTGATCAGATCATTTTCAAGCACGACAAACCGGTATTTCTTTAAGACCGGCCGGTTAGATGTTTCAGCATAACTTTCATAAGGATACACACCATTTGGATCCAGGGCCGTGGGGATCGGACCATAAGGGGTTAGTAAATCAGTGAGTAGATAATCATCAAATTCTGTGTAAGTAACTTTATCCGGAATAGCTGTTCCCAGGCAACTGAACATGAAAATATTACCCAGCATCAATAATAAAAACCGGATTCTCATAGTGCCATTTTAAAAATTCCCTATTGGCCCATTTTATCGCTCAGCTCGTTGACCATCGCCTTACCCGTATTTACCTCATCGGTAATTTTCTTCTCGGCGAAATCATGTTCAGTGGTAAATACTTTCAGGTGTTCTTCAAATTTCTGCCAAAGCTGACTGACATTTTTATTCGTTGATTTGGCCGCCTGATCTTTTAATATCCTGATTTTTTCAAAATCCACGATCCCCTCTCTCAGCTTTTCATAGCGAATACAACTGTTTGCACCCGGATACACGATAAAGCAGTCGCCGGCGGGCCAGCTTCCAAAACGTGCATCCCTTATGGGATCTTCAGGCCATGCGTCATAAGCCCAGCGTAAGAATCCATTATACCCATAGGCTGCCGAATACCAACTAATCCAGGTGCCTTCTATAGGAGGAGAAAAAACAAAGTTGTTTGGTTTTGCGGGATTGCAGCAAACATAGAAAGTAGAACTAGCCCCTCTTTCAGACCGTTGCTGCTGTTCCTCCACGCTGGGCTCGTAGCCATACAGGAAAGAATAATCATTCAGTAGGCTATCCAGTTCCTTATGCCAGTTGCCTGCATAAGTAATTTTCCAGCTTTTCGAATGCTTTTTGATCACCTGAATGGCAGCCAGTGTCTGCTTCATCTCGTTTTCATTAATACCGATATAGGTTTTTTCAAGCCATCCCTTCTTCTGCAAATGTATTTTCAGGTCGGTGAGAAATATGTTCCAGTGATCGGTATAGGATTTCGAATCCGGCGCCCATGTTTCATAGATATAGTTGCCGGTCGTTTCCTCTTTATACCGGAATCTGTCGCCCCAGGGAATCGCCGTATAGATGGTGATGGCTTTTGTGATTCCTACCTCCATGGCCAGCTCCACATAAGTATCAAAAATAGTATAGTCAAATTTCCAGGAACCATTTTTCGTTTTTATCCAATCAATCATCCCACCTTCTATCATATAAGAATTATCAGCCCAGGGAGAATGTACGGCGTAAGTGGTAATATATTTACCCCCTGCATCAGCATAAAGCTGCAGATGTTTTTTAAGCATGGCCTTGTGTTCCTCAGACCAGGGTTTGAGGTGGTTTCGCCAGGCAATCACCCATGGATTCTGCCATAGGTCCAGTCTGTATTTCCAATCTTTCGGCGACGGCAATACCTGTTTTTGAACATGTATCTTTAACTGCAGCGATACACTGGATTTAGTTGTACTTACAATAATATTTCCGGTATACCAACCCGGATCAGTGGCCGCCGGAATATCAACAGTCAACCATACTGGTCGCACGGTTTGTCCTGGCAGATCAAACCGTTCAAATGTTTCAAACCGGTCGGGCATCGAGTATGCATTTTTATAAGGCGATTCTCCGCACGTTGCGTCTTTAGCGCCATAGGGATAGTTGGATAGTACATACCGAACCAGATTTAAAGTAATATTCTTCGCGCTTAGTCGTTTTCCATTAGCACTGACCAGATCTTCTACAGACACCCTTACCTGCTGCAAACTATCCAAAGACCATATCAGTAGCTGGGCATTCAGTCTTTCACCCCTCCAGCCGGTTCCTTCATACTTTAGTGCCTCCTTTTGTTCCGGAACTTCAGTTCTGAAATAGGCTCTGTCCGTTGAGCCAAATGAAACATGTAACCCGCTCTTTTGATCTACCCATGCCTGTTTATTGACGGATGTATCAAAAGTATATTCCGCCTCGTAATGCATGTTCACGGAAGGAAGAAGTGAGGTATTAATTTCACCCAGTGTTCCCTGTGTAAAAGCAAGCATCCGGAAAATAATTAAAAGAGTACCTGTTAAACCGACCTTTTTCATTCTTGATTTTTTCGTCAGTGAAATCTTTTTCTTATGGTCTTCAGGCCTACCAGCCGGGATCTTGTAAAAGCGCTCTGTTTGACAATTGAATTTGTTGCAAAGGTATTGGATCCGGATAATGCTTAGGAGGAATTGCCAGTCAACCGGCATAAAGCTATCCGCCCTATTGGGTATTCTGTTTTCTACTGAAAAACAGGATCTGCTTAATTAATTATGGGGACGCGGGAGGATCGGTTCTTCCGCTGATCAACAGTTCCTTAAAAGACGATGGCACGTAGCCTTGTAAATAAAAAAGCACCTGGAATTATAATATCCCAAGTGCTTGATTATCAGTGGACCCTGCTGGGCTTGAACCAGCGACCCTCTGATTATGAGTCAGATGCTCTAACCAACTGAGCTAAGGGTCCTTCAAAACCCTTCCGAACCTTCGGCCGGTGATTTTGAAAACGCTGCAAAAATATAGAATTCGGAGCCAGCAGTAAAATATAATCCCCTACAAATAAACGGCTCACATGCAGCTTATACATCTGTTTTGCTGTCAGATTATTGAGTATTGAAGAGAATTAATTGTTAATATTGCTTACTGCCCCGTAAGGAGAAAACAGGACTTACGATGTCTACGATTGCTTCCATCAGAATTCGCTTCTTGCAAACCCGTATTGCCAGGTTTGAAGATCAAAAGGCTTACAAAGAATTGTTTGTAACGCTATATCCACCTCTTTTCAGGTTTATCTCGGGAATCGTCAAATCAAAACCAGTTGCTGAAGAAATTATTTCTGACGTATTCATTAAAGTGTGGGAGAAACGCAAAGACCTGGAACTGGTTGTAAATCTGAATGTATATTGTTTTGTGATAGCCAAGAACCTTTCTTTGAATTTCCTGGAAAAACAAAGACGGACAAAAACACTGAATATTGAAGATTTTTCCGATTCACTGTCCGAACTCTACATTGATCCTGAACAGCTTATGATTACTTCAGAAATGGCTGACCGTATCAACCTGGCCGTCGACTCACTGCCCGCCCGATGCAAAATGATCTTTACCCTGATCAAGGAAAACGATTTCAAATATAAAGAGGTCGCCGAAATCATGAACATTTCGACTAAGACCGTTGAAAATCAGCTGGCGATTGCCCTAAAAAAAATCAGCACATCCATCAACTTCGATCTGTCCAGAACTCTTCGTGTTACTTTAGGAACAGGAAATTAATTCCTAATAGTTTTTTCTACTCCGTTCAAAATTCGGATGGCATTTTATTCTGAAAATCCTGCAAAGGTTGCAGCTCAGAAATTTGGGCTTGTAAATCCCAGGCTCATCATGCCTGTTTTTATTTCCGGACAGCTCATGAATAAATTCCATAGCAACCCGGTTCGGTAATTTTCGATCATTACGATTTCGGGTCCCTGGTCAATCGCCAGGCAGTCCGAATCAAACCAGACACCGGAAAGATTAAATGCATCAATAAAACCATATTGTCCCCAAACCTTATCACCGAGTTTATAATAAAAAAAACGAATCGCGTTCATGGATTGAACAGGTGTATAGGGCAACGATGAAATGGCAGCAGTCGGCGCTATCACTCCGAGATCATTTGTTGGTGAACTGGCATCATATCCTCCTGAAATATCGCTGGCAGTAAGTCCCCAGCACAGATTGCTGTAACCGTAATAGTGTTTTGGATTGTTTACACAATAGGAATAATTGATCATGGCATGCGCCGTATCCTGCTGCCAGTAATTTGCGTAGGCATCCGTTAAGTTGTGCGGGTTAATGCCCAGAAAAGAATAATGGGCAAAAAATAACGGTCCACCATAATCAGGACCCAACGGAAGCTGGATACCATAAAAACGCATGGCCATTCTTCTCACCGCCATTATTCGCCCAGCCATCATCATAAACTATTTTCGGAATCCTGTTTGCCAGCTACATTGGATGATGCAGCAAGCACATAGGTAATCAGGGCTTCATCCCATCCACTCACCTGCACATTGATCGCCCAATTGTAATCCGGGCTCCAGTTCCAGGTGAGTACATTCTGATTATTTTGCCGATACCAGTTCCATTCCACCCCATTGTACAAACTATTAATGGCGGCACGCAGGTTGATTTCATTGGCATCGGTTGTACTATTGAAATATTGCCTTGCGCAGAGAAGTCCCTGCATCATGTAAGCGGTTTCCACAATATCACCGCCGTTATCCTGCTGACCAAAAGGAACCGTGGCGCCCGTTGCGCCATTGATCCAATGCGGGAATGCGCCATGATATCGAGATAACTTTTTTTGTAAGAAAACTCACGATCGTATCCATGCGGGTTAATGCATCCGCGCGGGTTATAAAATTTCTTTGAACTGCCACCAGCATCGCCATGATGCCAAAACCGCTGCCTCCTGTGGTCACCACATCGCTGGATGAAGTGCGCTCCCTGGCCAGACCGGAAACCGGATGACCGAAATCCCAGAAATATTTAAAGGTCTGCTGCTCCACAAGGGTGAGCAATGCACTGTCGGTGATCTGGGGAAATTTATCTGTCGAATCAATGCCTGTTGTAATCTGCAAAGTCACCGCGTTTGCAAGATTTCCATTTGCCGATGATTTTAAATCGGACGACACGACCAGTGTATATTTCTTAAAACCGCTTAACGGATTTGTTGGTGAAATGATTAACAATGCTGTCCTGATCCTGTAATTGTGCAGTAATTGGAACCGGGCGTAGCATTGTCTGACAAAGAAAAATGGGAACGCAATCCCGGATGACTGAACCGGTGAGGAAAATTTAAATCTGATAACCGGTGTTGATCTTACATTATCATAATTATAGCTTCCATTATTTACACCATCCACAGTAAATTTCATAGTAAATGAAGAAGGCGGCGCGGGTTGGAATTGCCACTTTTCTTACAGGCTGCAAAACAGGCTGACGCTATTACCAGTATCAAAATTTTCTTCATAAAATAATTATCTGCTGACTTTAAAAAAAAGCAGACTGTCATTATTCCTCGCCATTAATAAAACCTTATTACCACCTGGAGTGCTTCAACCATTTCATATCCCTCACTTCCCCTTTAACATCCGGAAGAATCAGAGACGCATTAAATTGTGCTAGTGCCGGATTGTCATGAGAAAAGCGTAGGATACAAAGCATCATATCTTCCTTCATAAGGTAATACGCCATAAAAATTACCTGCAGCCAGATAATTCGCTTTCTGACCATCAGGCAGGGGAGCAAAAGAAAATATGGGTGCCAGCTGAAGTTCATCCGGTAAATCCATTCTTGTAAAATTCCCTTTGCCATCATTCAGAAAACAGGAAGAGCCTAAAACTTCCGCCTTCAGTTCTGTATAGCCTTTGAATAAATCGTAAAACATGTACTGTACGGTTTTACCAGCCACTTCATCATATCTTTCATAGGCTTTTTTCAAAACCGGCAATGCACGTTCCAATTCATCTTTTGCCAGAAATGTATATTCCTGACCATTGATGGTGTAACACATGATTTGTTCCTTCGTGCCATTGTTATCGAAATCTTTTACATATAATTTTAAAGGACCGTTTTTTCCTGACCATAGTTTTGAATTATGGCCCCAGTTGCCTGCAAGAATATCCGGAAACCCGTCGCCGTTGATATCCGCTATCTGCAATGTCTGCCACAAGCCGGTTGAATTTGGTATATCCGTTTCGGTAAACTTTCCGTGATTATTCATAAATATTTTTACCGGCATCCATTCACCGGTTACAACCAGGTCGGGCCAGCCATCATTATTTAAATCAGTAAACCTTGCTGAAGTAACGGTTCCGATATCCGAAAGCTGAATCGTATTAAAGGTCGCTACATCAAATTTTCCTGAACCATCATTTAACAGGAGATAAGAAGTTACCGGCATGCCAAATTCATTCGCCAGTGTATTTGCCAGGTTCCTATAAAAATATCGGAATCGCCATCATGATCAATATCGGCAACAGCAACACAGGATTTGTTATATAACTTCTGCACATAAAAATCATTCTTGATCGTAAAATGGCCCTTGCCGTCGTTAAGAAAAAGTCTGTCCTGTAATAAAAACGGTGAATTCCCCTGAGGCTCATTTCCCCCGCTGATCACCAATAAATCAGGATATCCATCGCCGTTGGCATCAAAGAAAACAGCATCCACATCTTCGCAAAGTGCATATTTGGCAAAGAGAGCCGTATCTGTTTCTTTGAAGGATCCATCTTTTTGCTGGATCATCAAAGCACCGGGCTGACCTTTGGCACCACAGGCATAAAAATCATCCAGGCCGTCTTTATTTACATCACCAACCGCAATCTTCGGACCTCTTGTACTTTCTTTATGAGGGATCAGGTACTGAACATGAAAATCATTGAAATCATTTTCTTTATGTTTCCAGTTGCATTTTATCTGGCTGGTAATATCTTCCAGCACTTCTTTCTTTTCAGGAAAGAATGCATGATAATTAAAAATGCCGCTGCATCTTTTTGGAAAACGGTCAGATCCTTATTCAGGACTACATTTTTAAGAACCTGAAATTTCTGATCCGGCCATACGATGAGTAGACTGTCTATACTGCTCGCACTGTCCAGGCCAAAATGCAGTCGGGTATCGGAGGAGGACTGAAAGCCACGGGTAAGCATCAGTTCCTGGTATTGCAATTCAGTACCATTTGAATTATTCCCGTGCTCCCACAGCTAGGCCTTTGCGCCGATGCCAAATCTGTTCATGCCGTTCCCTTAAAAGAAATAGAAAGAAAATTTTTCTTTGGCGCATTATTTTTCAAGACGACAGCCGGTGCATTTATCTGCTGATCACCAGATCCAGGTTACCGTCATTATCCAGATCCGCATAAGCTGCGCCATTAAAATAACCTTTCATGTCTCCCGTTCCCCATTCATTGCTTACATCTTTAAATCCATTGACGCCTGTATTCCTGAATAAAAAAGGATGCGAAGCACCATCCGGCATTTTTTTTACCGACATTTCATCATATTCGTCTGATCCGTTCCGGTTTGTTTTTGCAGCTAGATCTGAAATAAAACGAACATAGTCCAGGTCAACCGGTCGTTTTACGATTCCGCTGGAAATAAATAAATCCTTATACCCGTCGTTATCAAAGTCGGCGAAGAGAGGGCACCAGCTCCAGTCGGTTGCAGAAACACCGGACATCAATGCCACATCGCTAAAACTCCTGCCATCTCCGTTATTGACGCTGCAGGCAATTCCTTGAAACCTGGTTCTGGAATCCATTGCGTAAAATCTTGAAATTATAAATATCATAGTGTTCATCGCTGCCGTAAGTCTTTAATGTTTTTTCATCCGGCGGTAGCATATCTACCGTTATGATATCCGGTTGTCCGTCGTTATTATAATCTGCAATATCATTACCCATGCTAAATCTTGAATAATGACCAAAATGTTTCGCGCTGCTTTCTGTAAACGTGCCGTTACCATTGTTGATATAATAATAATCGTTTTCATGAAAATCATTACCGACATAAATATCATCCCATCCGTCATTGTTCAGATCAGCAACGGAAATGCCCAGTCCATAACCTAAACTGCTTTGATAAATGCCGGCCTGGGCAGAGACATCTGTAAATTTTCCGGTGGTATTCAGGTCATTTCTATACATCCGGCTGCCTCCATTGGGATCAAATCTTCTTCTGTTGATCGTGTCCACAATATTTTCATTGGGGTGATGAGATTGATTCAGCACAAAACAATCCAGGTCCCCGTCATGGTCATAGTCAAAAAAAACAGCCTGCGTTGAATACGCAGATAATGCAAGTCCATATTTTTCAGCACTTTCTGTAAAGGTGCCGTTACCGTTATTCATATACAGTTCATTTCGCCCCTGCAAACCATGTTCACCCTGCACAGCACAAACATAAATGTCCAGCAAACCGTCACCATTTACATCAGCCATGGTAACGCCGGTGCTCCAATCTGAATGACCGGCCACACCGGCTTTATCCGTTATATCTTCAAATTCAAAATTTCCTTTATTCAGGTAAAGTTTATTGCCCCCTTTGATATTCGCGGTGAAAAAAATATCAGGCAGTCCGTCATTGTTGATGTCACCAATGGAAACACCACCACCATTGTAATAATAGAGATAATACAAAATGCCAAAAGCCTTATGTTTTTCCAGTGTGTTGGTAAAATGAATATTCGTTTTTGAAGCCGGCAGGTCAGTGAAAAACTTTTCTTCCTGATGACAGGAAATGAATGTTGCTGAAAGAATGAATAATAAAAGAACTGAAAATCTTGTCCTCTGCATGTGATTTTCTTAGATTTTATTTATGCAAACTATTTTTATACCGGGTTGACTCATCATTATAAATGGCGATCAGGTGGGAACGAACCAGGGCCGCAGTCGGTTTCTTGTCGCCGGGTAACAACTCCGTGATAATTTTGGACGGCTTCCGGGGCATATGGCAGTCAATACAATCCTGATTGATGGAAGGCCCGATCGACGCGGTCATTTTACAGGTTTTATTATGCCCTTCACTGTGGCAGGTGATGCAACGCTGGGAAAACAAAGCAATTTTCCCTCTCTCATTTTCATGCGGGTTATGGCAGGTTGTGCAGGTCATGGTCTGGCTCATTCTGAAACATTTACTGGCGCTGAGCAGTCCCAGTTGATTTCCATGCATATCAATATTCTCCGGATCTGGCGCTGATGAATCCTTTTTAAAATAGTCCGATAAATTATCGCCGGAAACAAATTCAAAAGAAGGCTTGGTATTCTGGATCTTGCCTCCATGACATAAACCACATAAATCCAGATTTTGCTGTCTTGAAAATGTTGCCGGATTCAGGATATATTTTGCCTGGGTATCTTTTGGGTTTTGTGTTTGAAATGCAACATGCCGGGCGCCGGGTCCATGACATTTTTCACAATCCACCCCAAAAATGATTTTTGGATCGAAATCCTCCGGCCTGTGGTTTGGTGCTGAAATCCGATGGGCAAAAGTGGTATGGCATTCCAGGCAGCGCGATGTGATGGGCCTGTTAAAAAGAACCGGATGTGTTGGATATTGCGGACTGTTTGCCCATTGGTCGGCTGCCGTAAAATAAGACACCGGCAGCTGATACATCCGGTTTTGAAAACGGGTTATATAGGTCTGCCCCTTGGAACCTGAACCCACCACAATATCAAACCGTTTGATGATCTGCTGTTTCCCTTATAATATCCCACCTGGTAAAAACCGCTATCCCTTTTTTCCATCATCACGATGGTATTAGAATCATAGGCATAACTGTTTTTCCCTGGTTCAAAATTTCCTTTAATATATTCTGCTGATGCCGGTCTTGTGGTCAGGTAATGGGCCGTATGAATATGGCTGTCGTAAATATTTTTATGACAACCGGCGCAGGCTGCAGATCCGGCAAATTCCGCTGCAGTTAGCGGTATTAACACTGTCAGGCTGCTTTGATTCCCGATCGATGCATTTCACAAATAAAAGAACACTCAGCATCATACCGGTACAAACCAGCACAGTCCGGTTAAGACGGATTCCCTTGAGCATTTTGAGTTAATTAAGTACAAATTACTTACTAAAACCGATCGGAAAATAAAAGAAAAAGTAAGGGCTGAACCAGAAATTCAGCCCTTTTATACGTCCTCTGCTAAACCAAAAAAGAAAAATACTTTATTGCCTGCCGGAATATAAAGCCTGCACATCTGCTGCAGACAGTGCCTCATTGTATAATCTTAGCTGATCGATCGCGCCGGGGAAACCAGACATCCAGCTATTATTTGGATTGGTATAAGTATCAACGATGTCCACTGCTTCCTGGAAATCCCCCGACAATCACCTGGTCATCATTCCCGTCAAATAAAATGGTTTCGTTTGTCTTCTGATCAAATTGAACCCCATCACGATAGAGCGTAGCCGTCTTTGTGGTTGCATCATAAACAAACACCACATTATGCCAGTTGCCATCATACATTTTGGGCCATCTTTTATCGTCACGTATAACCTGCAAAATCCCAGTTATTCCCTCCACCATTAGCGAAGACGAATTTTAATTGCATGGAATCTGATGTGCTGGTTTCATGATCGGCGAAAATGCAAACGTTGCTCCAGAAATTTGTGGTACTGGATACTGCCAAAATTCCATCAGCGTTAGTATGGTCTTTCTGATCCAGCGTTATATTCAGCCACAATGAAACGGTAAAATTCGTTGATTTTCCAAAATCATTGGCGTTCAGGTAATGTAGGAATGTGCTATGAGAACCCTGATAAGCTGTGCCCGTAACACCAGGCACTGCGGTTGTCGAAGGATCAGGGAAAAATGAAGGATATGTATGAAATGCTGTCGGCAAAACGTACATTAATCTGCTTCGCGGCTTCAGATGTAGAATCGAAGGGAACATAGAAGCGCAGGGGGGTAGTGGGTGTAACGATGACATCCGTTGGGTAATCAGCCGGTAAAGTCGGCGTCGTCATCTTCTGACAGCTGTAAGATGCCACACAGAAAGCGATCCCAAGCGCTATATTTTTGATCAATTTATTTTTAGGATTCATATTTAATTTTTTAAACTTAGTTACTAATAATTTGGGTTTTGAACTAAAACACCTCCGGACAAATCAATGGCCGGTTGCGGGATCGGGTATAACGCATTCCGAAGTGTATAACCCAGGGTTCCCAGCCTGGAAGGGGCATCAATCCCGTCAGTTGCAGGTGTCCATCTCACCAAATCGTAGAATCTTAATCCTTCCATGGCAAATTCCCATCTTCTTTCATTTTTTATAGCTGTTCGCATTTGTGCCTGGCTGGTAAAGGGTATAGGAGGCAATGCCGGTGGTACTGCCACTCCGTGCTCTGGGCTCGGACCAGTTCCAGATTAGACTGCTGCCGTGGCTCCATCACCCAGTTCATTCGAAGCTTCGGCAAGCATCAGCAAAATATCAGCATACCGGATGATTCTGTGATTTATCCAATCTGCCCCGCCGCTCGCACCCGACCTGTCCGGTAAAACTTCGCATTGCCGGGTCTGAATACACTTTTTTATTCCAGTATGGCTGGTCGAGCGATACGCCCGGATTATAAGCCGGGAGCGTGGCACCATAACCACCCTGGGCCGGCCCACCATCGAAACGACCTGAATACAATATGGTTTCGCCCTTTTCTTGGATCTAAAGAATCCCAGGCATTTTGCAAAACCTGGGTAGGTGTATTCCATCCCCAGCCCAGATTCCAGGTATTGCTGGCTCCGCCCTTCCGCACGTTTTGACATGTACCCCACTGAACGCCATAATTTGAAGTCCCGTTTTCACCGATATTTGCCTGCATTTCAAATATGGATTCTGGTCCGTTCTTACCCGCTCCATTTAATCCGTCCTTCCAGATATCCGGAAAACTTGGGTGCCAGAGAATACTGATTCAAAGCGATCACCTGATTACAAAAACTTACGACCTCTGCCCAGTCTGACCGGAACAAATGGGTTTGTGCATGCAGAGAATATGCAGCGCCCTTGGTTAAGCGACCCGGATATTTATTATTGCCGTTGATATCCTGCCAGTTTATAGGCAGATAATTGGCTGCGACATTCAGATCCGAATCGATCAGCTGATATATGGCAGCAACGGGAGACTTGGGTTTGACATAGTCTTTTGCATTTAATGAATAGAAATTAAGCAGTGGCACTTCTCCATAAGCCTTTACCAGTTCGAAATAAGCATAGGCCCGGAAAAAACAGGCTTCCCCTACATTGCGCTTTGAGGCTTCATCGGTTACTTTCAGGGAATCCGCAACATACAATTCCTGGTTTGCCTGGTTGATCATGGCATAATGATCGTTCCAGTAGGTATCGGTAGCCCAGTCATCTTTTGTATATTGAAAAGTTTCAAATTCTGTATTGATTTCTGCACCATCCGTTGTGCTGCTGCCTTTTTGAGCATCATCATCCCGGATGCTGTTGAAATCCAGCCAGGGCAGTGTAGAAAAACCGGCATAACTCCGGAGGGTACTGTATAACCCAAAACTCTGAGCTTCCAAAGCTCCCTGATTCAAATCTGTGAGGGTAGCCTGCAACGGTTTACGGTCCAGGAATTTTGTACAGCCCACTGCTGTTATTATTAACAGTGCGGCTACCGCGAAAATCCATTTAATATTTTTGTATGTTTTCATAACCCGATTGATTTTTAATAATTACTTAAAAAGTTATGTTTAATCCTGCAGTGGATACAACGGGAATTGCTCCACCGGCATTATCATAACCGAAAGCCAGTGCATCACCACCAAATTCTGTCGTATATCCATAGCTGTTCTTCCAGGTCTTCAGGTTCTGCACGTTGATATATACTTTCAGCGCCTTACACCAGGAATTTTTTGCCACTAACTGGGGAAACGTATAAAACAACTGCATATTTCTGATCCTGAAATAAGAACCATCCTGTATATTATACGTAGATCCGTTGTAGTTGAACCGGTCTCGCCTGGCTGATGATGGGATCCCAGTTGGAAGTACCCGCGCCATGCCAGCTGTTGGTTTTGAATTCCGGATAGTTAACCCTCTGGAAAGGAGATTCCAGGGATCCCCAGGTACGGAAAATCACATTTCCATAAACACCGCCCACATCAACACCCAGTCCAAATCCTTTATAGTTTACGTTGAATTGCATCCCATAGTAAAATTTAGGAGAAGGATTTCCAATAAAAGTCCTGTCGCTGGAGTTGATTTGGCCGTCACCATTCACGTCTTCAAATTTGAAATCTCCGGGCCGGTATGTACCCAGTGACGAAGCCGGTGGGGATTTTAAAATATCTACATTGCTCTGGTAAAGTCCTGCAACCTTATATCCGAAGAAAGAGCCAATGGGATGCCCCGGTTCTGTCCGGCTTTCTGCGCTTCCGTTATTCTGGAAGGTTTCATCCAGATAACCTGTCGGCAGATCCGCTGCCAGGCTCTTAACCTCATTATTCAGGAATGTGATATTGCCTCCGATATTTATAGTCCAGTCACGGTTCAGGTTCTGATTCCAGGAAGCTGCCAATTCCTCGCCCCAGTTTCTGATACTGCCCCCATTAATCAACTCGTTTGGCAGACCTAACACTGCCCTGTTTACAAAGGTCATTAAATCATTGGTCGTTTTATTGAAATACGTGCCTTCGAAATGCAGGCGATTGGAGAATGCGTTTAATTCAACCCCGATTTCCTGTGACGCCACGGTTTCCCATTTTAATTCCGGATTGGGCACCCATGAATTTTGGGCTGCACTATACGGTGTTGTACCAAACACGGTTCCTACCCCGGTATTCAGTTGTGGATATTCCACATAATTTATCGGTGTATTGGTTACCGGACTATTCGGTGTGGACTGATTCCCCAGAACACCTACAGATCCTTTCAACTTTAAATAGTCAAATATTTTCTGACCATTCATAAAATCCTCCCTGGAAATTTCCCAGGCACCACCCACTGCCCAAAAGGTCTGGTAGCGGTTTTTGACTGGGATCTGGGAAGAGCCATCACTACGGATAGAAGCATTCAGGTAATATTTTTGTTTATAGTTATACAATACCCTTCCCAGCCAGGAAACCGTAGTATTCTCATACTGGGCCGAGGTGGTAGTGGATTGGGCGGGGTTTTCAAATCCGTTTGTCATATACCAGAACCTGGAATCATCCGGTATCGGAAGTGCTAGCCCGTTGGTAAAGGGTCTTGAAATACCCTGTATATTGAAAACACCGTTATAGTAGGTAGTAAACCCTCCCGTTACGGTCAGGTTGTTGTTACCAAAAGTATTCATGTAGGTCAGGATCTGATCCTGCTGATAGACCTTGTTATTATTGGTGTTTTGAGTTACCGAGGTAACCTGACTTTGAAGTTCGCGCAGAGTCATTTACCGGGTTATAGGCATTGTACAGCGGTTTATATATTCGCTGATCCTGGTAACTCAGATTCGCATAAAAGGAGGACCTGAACGTGAAATGCCTGGCGAAATTGATTTCTGCAAAAACGCTTCCGGTATAAAAGTTTGTGTAATCGATATCCTTATTCCACTCATTTTCTAACTGAATCAGTGGGTTTTGAACCCCGGAATTTTGCAAAGCCGCATCCGTTGTGGAATATAAATTAGAGTTGATCGTGTCAGAATTATTGTAGGGGTTTGGTACCCTGAAGGATTTGGTGCCTGGCAAAATCTGGGGCATTACTTTTCTGGCGTTGTTCAAAACATCCGTACCGTACTGGTTACATCATACGGATTATGATTCCTGGACGCAATCAGGTTAAAGCCAACCTTGATATTCCGGTTCACTTTGAATTCATCATTCAAAGAGATGGACATCCTCTGCAATTCCTGGTTCTTGATGATTCCCTGATCGACCAGGTAACCCAGTCCCATATTGAATTTATTATTTTCAGAACTTCCGGAAACACTCAGGTTTGTTGCCGAGTAAATTCCCGTCCGGGTTACGGCGTCGACCCAGTCGGTATTTCCGGTTAAAAATGAATAATCAGGGGTAGCTACATTATTATTTGCATTTTCCTGATTAAAAAGTGTATCAAACTGGGCGGCATTGGCCATCTTGATTTTGCTCACCAGTTTTTTAAACCCGTAGCTTGTATTGAAATTAATAACCGTGTGCCCGGCTTTTGCTCTTTTAGTAGTGACTGTAATTACACCGGTACCGCCCTTTACTCCAAATATCGCCAGTGAGGAGGCGTCTTTCAATACTTCCATAGATTCTATATCATTCGGATTGAGGTAATCGATATTCGGACTGAATACTCCATCAACCACATAAAGGGGATGCACCTGGCCAATACTTACTGTTCCACGAATTCTCACATCGGGGGTTGAGCCGGGAGTTCCATCATTTACAACATATAAACCGGTTACCCTGCTTTGTAAAGAGGATACAGCGTTGGAGTTTGGCTTATCAGCCACCACTTTGCCATCAATCTTTACAATGGATCCGGTAAGATCCCTTGACCTGGCTGTTCCATAACCGATTACAACGACTTCATCCATAGACTTGGTGGAGGCAGCAAGTTTAATATTGATAACGGACTGACTGTTGACAGATATTTCCTGGTCCTGGTATCCTATATAAGAAATCAGGAGGGTTGCTTTTTCCGGTACGGTCAGGGTAAAATTCCCGCTGTTATCGGTAGTCGTTCCAATAGCAGATCCTTTTACGCTGACGGATACTCCTGGAAGGGCCTCTCCCTGAGGGCCGGTTATCTTTCCGGTAATTTTTATATCCTGAAGCGCAAGGGATTTGGAAAGCACCACGATCAGGTTGTTTTCCAGCATTTTGTACGTAAGGTCGGTACCGACAAACAACTTATCCAAAACCTCCCGGATTCCTACGTTGTTCACCTCAATATTAATCCTCGAGCTGATGCTCTTAAGGTTATTATTGTATAAAAAACGATAGTCACCCTGGTTTTCAATATTTTTCAGAGCTTTTGAAATTTCCACATGATTGAGCTTCAATGAGAGATTGTTCTGTCCGCTCACTTTTGCCGATACATGTAAAAAACCCACGAATAAGAAAACAAAGGTCAGCTTCATATACAAAAGAGCTTTTTTAACCGCGTGAAAACAGGGGCTTTCACTTGTTAGATATTTCTTCATACTTTTATCGCATTATGGGTTATCAATAATTAAACTTAGTGCTTTCCGGCATTAACGGTTTGATTTTTAACCTGTTAGGGAAATGCTAGTAGCATTTCCCTTTTTAATTATTTATGTGCTGTTTTTTTTGATCATGAGTCTGGGGTTTGACTTTTAATAAATAGTCACATTATTATTATCTATACTGTAATTAAATGATGCGGTGAATTTCAGGGCCTCCAAAGCCTGCAGAACGGTTTCGTTTTTGAAACTGCCGGTCAGGCGTTCTTCCTTTAAATGATTGGTTTTAAAAATAATGGATACGCCATACCATCTTTCCAGCTGACGGGCGATCTCATCAAAGGGTTCATCCTGGAAAATAAGTTTATTCTCAACCCAGGAAGTTTCTATAATGGTTCCGGTTTTGTATTCGTATGTCAATTTTTTTATATCTACTCCCGGAATCTCGCGGATTTTTCTCGTATTGTTTTGTTGAATCGCTGAGTAAATATCATTGGTGTTCCGGTTGTTGTCCACCACAATTTTCTCATTGGGTTTCAAAATGACTTTCTTATTGGGCTTGTCCTTGAAAGTCACTTCAATACTTCCCCTGATCAGAGAAGCTTCCGTGGTATTGTCTGTGGGATAAGACCTCACGTTAAACTGAGTGCCGAGCACCTTGATATTGATTTTAGAAGCATGTATGATGAATGGCTTATCCTTATTTTTAACCACATCAAAATATCCTTCTCCCGTCAAAGCCACTTCCCGTACCGTCTTGCCATAGGAAGAATCATAGATAATGCTGCTGCCGGCATTGAGCCAGACTTTTGTTCCGTCGGGTAGTAAAAGATTGGTTTTTGAACCGTTCTTGGTAATGATCCGGCTGACGGATTTTTCCGGTTCCCTGACTGAGTTTTGCAATTCAGGGCGACTGAAACCGGTGATCCTGAATGCAATAAAAAACGCGCCGATCACCAAAACCGCTAATAAGCGCAGGCCAGAGAACAATCTTTCGTACGATTACCGGTGTGCCATCAGAGGTTTCGGTTTCCCGTTCGTTCGCATAATCCATTCCAGTTCTCCCATTCTTTCAATATGCCGGTTGAAAGCCTGGTGAGCTTCCTCCTGGTCAAAATGGGTATTTGATTTCCATAAATCGATAATCGTCTGCACCGGATAATGCAAATCGGGATTTTCCCTGAGCAGGTTCTCAAGTTCCTTCAATTCCCCTTCATTGGCTTCGCCGGAGAGTTTTTTTGCGATCAGATTCCAGATAATGTCCTCAGCCATAAGTTCCGGTTGGTTTTATAAGGACAACAAAATCTGCAAAAACCCCCAAAGAAAAGTTAATATTACTTTTGCTCTCCGGGTGTGAGCGATCCCCGGTTAAAAATATTCCGGTATAGTCCGGGAAGCATGTTCATATGAAATATCTATTTGCAAAAAAAGGGATCCTGTTTGTTTTCTACTGACCTGCGTTGTTTTTGGAAATGCGCAGGTTCCGGTAACCGCTCAGCAACATAAGTCTGCTAAACACCCTTTCGGACAGTGCCCTGCTGGATCTGGTTCAGCAACAAACATTCAAATATTTCTGGGATTTTGCCCATCCGGTTTCAGGGACTGGCCCGGGAACGGAGTAATGTGTCATATGACTATGGAGATGAAGTGGTGACCATTGGAGGAAGCGGATTTGGTTTCATGGCGATCATTGTCGCTACCGAACGCCACTGGATCACGCGGGATTCGGCGGTGAAACATCTTTTGAAATCAGTCAATTTCCTTTTAAAAGCCAATAGCTATCACGGCATTTTTCCGCACTGGATGAATGGAGCAACGGGCATTACGATTCCTTTTTCCAGGAAGGATGACGGTGCAGATGTGGTGGAGACCTCCTACCTTTTTGAAGGACTTCTTTGTGCGCGACAATATTTCAATCAGCAATACCCCGCTGGAAAAAGAATTGAGAAACAGGATAAACTGGCTCTGGACCGGAGCCGAATGGAGCTGGCACCAGCGGGATATGGGAAATTCCTTTTACTGGCACTGGAGTCCCAATAATGGCTGGACGATGAATTTCGAACTCCGTGGCTGGAATGAATGCCTGATCACCTATATACTCAGTGCATCTTCGCCAACCTATCCCATTACAGACAGACGTTTACCGGAAATGCTGGGCAGAAAGCAATCATTTTATAAATGGAAGGGAATACTATGGAATAAAACTGCCCCTGGGATTTCCATACGGCGGTCCGCTTTTCTTTGCCCATTATAGTTTTATGGGATTGAATCCGCATGGACTGAAAGATGAATATGCCGATTACTGGGAACAAAATCTGAATCATACCCTGATCAACTACAAACACTGTGTGCTCAATCCAAATCATTTCAAAGGCTATGGTGAAAATTGCTGGGGACTTACGGCCAGTGATACCTACAATGGATACAATGCGCATTCACCTGACAATGATCTTGGAACCATTTCACCCACCGCAGCCCTATCCTCCTTTCCCTATACACCGGAATATTCCATGAAAGCACTGAAACATTTTTATTATGATCTGGGTGATAAAATCTGGGGAGACTATGGATTTGTAGATGCGTTCAATGAAAGCAAAAACTGGTATGCAAAAAGTTACCTGGCCATTGATGAAGGCCCGATTGTGGTGATGATTGAAAATTACAGAAGCGGGTTGCTCTGGAAATTATTTATGAGCTGTCCGGAAATTCAAACCGGATTGAAAAAACTGGGATTTGAAAATCCACAGATGGCGAAATGATCCGATGCCGTACATGAAAAAATAAATCATTTAAAAACTTTAAAACGAAAGTTATGGAAAACATAAACCGTCTGAATTTTTTACAGCGTACGGTTATGGCCAGTGCAGCCCTGTTGGTTTGTTCCCTGGAAGGTTGGGCCATAACCCTTCCGGATAAAAAATTAAAGGTTGCCGTAATTGGTTGCGGCAGTGTAAGCAACCGTTACCTTCCGCAATTGAAATCCTCGTCCATGATTGAAGTGGTAAGTCTTTGTGATATTAAATATGACCGGGCCCTGGCTCAAAACAAACAGTATAATGTAAATGCATCCACCTATCCGAATATTGAGGCGATGCTGGCAGGAGTGCCCTTTGATATGATGGTTACATTAACTGATATGCAGGTGCATGGAGAGCTCAACAAAAAAGCCCTGATGGCTGGCAAACATGTATGGAGTGAAAAACCCATGGCCAATACTTATGCAGAAGGCAAGGCATTGTTGGATATTGCAACCAGCAAGAAACTTCATCTATGGGGTGCTCCCGCAGTAGTTGACAGTCCGCAGTTTGCTTTTATGAACAAAACTTTATTAGGAAGGAAAACTGGGCAGGATATCCTGTGCACACGGGCAATATGGACATACAGGGCCGACCTGGAGTGCATTTTTTTATGAAAAAGGCGGTGGAAGTATGCCCGATTTAGGCGTGTACAATATCGCCACGCTTACCGGTTTGCTGGGACCGGCCAAATCCGTTATGGCCATGCTGAGTATTGTAACTCCGGAAAGAGTCGTTGACGACAAAGGGAAAATAAAAGTGGAAGCAGAAGATAACGCGCAAATATTATTACAGCATGATAAAAATATTTTAAGTCATGTGATGTGCGGGTTTAACTATTTTGATACGCATGGCCATGAAGCGAAAGGACAATCTTTGCATTCCATTCAGATATTCGGGAGTGCAGGAAATATGCGCCTGATTGGCTACGATTGGGAAACCAGCGGAGTGGTTCTGGATAATTCGCCAACAGAATTGCCCAAATTAGTTGCCACCGAAAGCAATGGCTACGAGTGGCAGGAAGGTGCAAGGGTAACAGGAGAAAGTATCGTGATGGGTACCACACCTAAAATAAACGTTGAACATGCATTACATGTATTGGAAATTATTGAGGCTGCCAGGACATCTTCTGCAACCGGAAAACGGGTGGAGTTGCAAAGCAAGTTCCCCTGGCCGATGATGTAGTGTTTAAGTTTGCACTAATTGAACTATCCGGTATGATAAAAAATATATTGCTGGTCATTGGCCTTATGCTCGGTTTGAAAACAGAAGCACAGCAGAAAACCTATTGTAACCCGCTTAATCTCGACTATGGTTATACGCCCATCCCGAATTTCTCCGAATCGGGAAGGCACCGGTCCACCGCAGATCCGGTAATGACGATGTATAAAGGAGATTATTATTTATTCTCCACGAATCAATGGGGATACTGGTGGAGCAGCGATATGCTGAACTGGCATTTTGTGAAGCGTTCCTTTTTAAAACCCTGGCATCATGTATATGATGATCTCTGTGCACCGGCAACCCTGGTGCTCGGAGATACCCTGCTGGTGATCGGTTCCACCTACACAAAAAATTTCCCGCTCTGGATGAGTACGAATCCAAAACAGGATCAATGGAAAGAAGCCGTGGATTCTTTTCAGGCCGGAGCCTGGGATCCCGCTTTATTCCTGGATGATGACGGAAGGATTTTTCTTTATCACGGGTCCAGCAATACCTTTCCGTTATATGGATGGGAAATAGACCGGAAAACATTGCAGCCCACAGGAGAACATAAGGAACTGATTAAATTAAATGACAGTCTGCACGGATGGGAAAGATTCGGTGAATACAACGACAATAATTTCCTGAACCCTTTTATTGAAGGTTCCTGGATGAATAAACACAATGGAAAATATTACCTGCAGTATGGAGGTCCGGGTACCGAGATGAGTGGGTATGGCGATGGTGTATATACATCGGATCATCCGATGGGTCCCTTTACCTACCAGGCCGCGAATCCATTTTCCTACAAACCCGGTGGCTTTGCCCGGGGTGCGGGTCATGGTTCCACCTGGCAGGATCCGTTCGGAAAATGGTGGCATATCTCCACGATGGTGGTGAACGTGAAAAATAATTTTGAAAGAAGGGTCGGCATCTGGCCCGCGGGATTTGACAGTGATGATATTCTATTTGCCAATACGGCTTTCGGCGACTACCCGCAGTTTCTTCCGGCAGAAAAAAAAGATCACCTCACGGGAAATTTTTCCGGATGGATGTTGTTGAATTATAATAAACCGGTGCTGGTTTCTTCCACCCTTGGTGCGTATTCAGCCAACAATGCCGTAGATGAAAATATCCGGACCTACTGGAGCGCTGCCACGCGGCAATGCCCACGAGTGGATTCAATCGGACCTCGGTGCGCTAAGTACTGTGAATGCCGTGCAGATAAATTATGGTGACCAGGATGTGGACTCTTCTTTTCTCGGAAAAATAAACGGAATCTACCACCAGTACATTCTCTGGGAATCCACAGACGGAAAAAACTGGAACCGCCTGGTGGATAAAAGTCAGAATAAAACGGATGTGCCGAATGAATATATCGAATTACCAAACCCGTACACACGCGTTACCTGAAACTGGAAAACATCCATATGCCCACCGGTAAATTTGCCATCAGCGGTTTGCGGGCCTTTGGAAAAGGCAGCGGTGCCAAACCGGATACTGTAAAACAATTTATCGTACTACGCAGTGAAAATGATTCCCGGAATGCACTCATCAAATGGTTTGCAGTAAATAATGCCACCGGATATAATATTTACTGGGGAATAGCTCCGGACAAACTGTACAACAATGTGATGATCTATAACGACAATCAATATTATTTTAAGCCGATGGATAAGGGCCGCACCTATTATTTTTCCATTGAAGCATTCAATGAAAACGGAATTTCCGAAAAAATAAAACCGGTTGAAGTAAAAGCATTTGATAAGGCCCGCTGATTCGTCGTATTTTCATGTTTACACCGGCAGGAATTTAATAGCCGGATCCATGTAAGAAATTAAATTCGTTATTCGCGCCGGAATTTAATAAACCGGTTTCCGAGTAAGAATTTAAATTCGTTGTTCGCGCTGGAATTATTAAACCTGTAATGCAAGTTTCATGATGAAATTATTAAAATCATTCCTGTGTCTTCGGCTTACTGATTGTTGCGGCCGATTGCGCTGCACAGCCTTTCGTGGAAGACATCCAGGCATTCAAGAAACAGGATGCCCTGAATCCACCCCCGGCAAATGCCATCCTTTTTGTGGGCAGTTCATCCTTTACCAAGTGGAAAGATGTCAGCAGTTATTTTCCCGGTTACACGATTATCAATCGCGGGTTTGGCGGTTCCACCTTACCCGACGTCATTCGCTACACCAACGATATCATCATCCCCTATCATCCCAAACAGGTGGTGATATATTGCGGTGACAATGACCTGGCTTCTTCAGATAATATAACCGCCGACTCTGTATTTGAACGATTCAAAGTTTTATTTGAAGCGATCCGGGCCGGACTGCCGGGTGAAAATATTGTCTATGTTTCCATCAAACCCAGTCCGAGCCGCGCCAGGCTCAGGCAAAAGATGGAACAGGCCAACCTGCTGATACAAACCTATCTCTCCATAAATAACCATGCAGCTTTTGTGGATGTTTTTCATAAAATGCTGAATCCCGACGGATCAGTGATGACGGATATTTTTATTGAAGACAATCTGCACATGAATGCGAAGGGTTATGCGATCTGGCAAAAAGCGATTGAACCATATTTATCAAAATAGACAACCATGAAAAGAATGCTAACGATTGTGCTGGCCATGATATGTACGAATATCATGCTGGCACAGGATGCTAAAATGAATGCCTACGTCAGTAACCTGATGAGCAAAATGACCGTCGAAGAAAAAATAGGCCAGCTCAACCTGGTTATTCCGGGCGGAGCCGTTACCGGTTCGGTTGTGAGCAAGGATGTAGATAATAAAATACGTGCCGGGAATGTGGGCGGACTATTTGGAATTACCGGTCCGGATAAAGTGAGACAGGCCCAGGATATTGCCGTAAAAGAAACCGCGTTTACATATTCCCCTGATTTTTGGTCTGGATGTTATTCATGGTCACCGCACGATATTTCCGATTCCGCTCGGACTCTCCTGTTCCTGGGATACCGTAATGATTGAAAAAAGTGCCCGGATTGCTGCACGCGAAGCCAGCGCCGACGGACTGGCCTGGGCTTTTTCGCCCATGGTGGACATTGCCCGTGATCCCCGCTGGGGCAGGGTTTCAGAAGGATCAGGTGAGGATCCCTACCTGGGTTCGGCCATTGCCGCTGCTGTTGTAAGGGGTTACCAGGGAAAGGACCTGAGCAATTCGGAAACGGTTATGGCCTGTGTAAAACATTTTGCTTTATATGGTGGTGCGGAAGCAGGGCGTGAATACAATACGGTAGACATGAGCCGTATAAAAATGATGCAGTATTACCTTCCTCCGTATAAAGCGGCTATCGATGCCGGAGCAGGATCCATGATGAGTTCCTTTAATGAAATTGATGGCGTACCGGCCACGGGTAACCGCTGGCTGCTCACCGATCTGCTGCGCAATCAGTGGAAATTTAACGGGATGGTCGTTTCGGATTATACCTCACTCAGTGAAATGTCTGCCCATGGCATGGGTGATCTGGCAGAAGTATCTGCCCTGGCCCTGCATGCCGGTCTGGACATGGATATGGTTGCCGAAGGATTCCTGACAAAACTGAAACAGTGTTTAAAGGACGGCACAGTAACCCAGAAAGAAATCGACCAGGCCTGCCGGCGGGTGCTGGAAGCAAAATATAAACTCGGATTATTTTCAGATCCTTATTCCAGGATGAATGCCGAAAGGGCCGCCAAAGAATTGTTATCCGGTGATAACCGGAAATTTGCCCGCGAACTGGCAGCGCATTCATTCGTATTGCTGAAAAATAATGATCAGATTCTGCCTTTGAAGAAAACCGGAACCATTGCCCTGATCGGTCCGCTGGCCGATAATCACCGCAATATGCTGGGTACCTGGAGTGTGTCGGGAGATCCTTCAAAATCAGTAACCGTAATGGAAGGAATAAAAAATGTTGCCGGTTCCGGCCTGAATATTATTTATGCCAAGGGAGCCAATATTTCAGATGATTCCATGCTGGTGAAAAGAACCAATACCTTGGGTATTGAGATAGAACCGGAAACCCGTACCGCTGAGAACATGCTGGACGAAGCCGTGACAGCCGCATCGAAAGCAGATGTGGTGGTAGCCGTACTTGGTGAAGCAGCCGACATGAGTGGGGAATCTTCCAGCCGCGCTGATATCACCATTCCGGAAAGTCAGGAAAATTTATTGAAGGCCCTGGTAAAAACCGGTAAACCCGTTGTGCTGGTGCTATTCAACGGAAGGCCCCTGATTTTGAACTGGGAGAATAAAAATGTGGGCGCCATACTGGATGCCTGGTTCGGAGGAACCGAAGCCGGGAATGCCATTGCGGATGTTTTGTTCGGTGAATACAATCCTTCCGGAAAATTATCGATGACATTTCCTGCACATGCCGGTCAGATTCCCATTTATTACAATGCCAAGAATACCGGTCGTCCGTATATGAACGACGGAAATTCGAAATTCAAATCAGACTACCTGGACATTTCCAATGATCCCTTATATCCCTTTGGTTATGGGTTGAGTTATACGAAGTTCTCCTATAGTCCGATTACGCTGGGTTCTGCGAATATTTCATCCGCAGCCCCGGTAACCGTGAAACTAACGGTGACCAATACCGGAAATTTTGACGGGGAGGAAACCGTGCAGCTGTATATCCGCGATATGGTGGCCAAAGTAACCCAGCCGGTAAAGGAGTTGAAAAAATTCCAGAAAGTATACCTGAAGAAAGGAGAAAGCCGGGAAATCAGTTTTACACTGAATACAAACGATTTGAAATATGTGAACAGCGATCTGAAATGGGTTTATGAACCCGGCGCGTTTAAAGTATTTGTTGGGGGAAATTCCCGCGATGTGGTGGAGGCCGACTTATGGGTGTAGGCGATGCCGTGAGTACTATGAAGGCGCCGAAGAATTAGGCTGAAAGCATAAAGCTTAAGGCTAAGGCGTGGCTTTGAAAGCATGAGAGCTTGGGAGTTAAAAGAAATAGTCAGTTGATTAATTTTTTATACCTGCATAACAAAGGATTGATTTAGGCTTACACGGCCTCAAGCCACGCTTTACGCTTTACGCTTTAAGCCTTAAGCTTACAAAATGGACAATATCAAAAATATCATCTTCGACCTGGGCGGTGTGATCATGGAAATCGATGTGAAACAGACCATGAAGGCTTTTTCCGGACTGGGCATTCAGAATATTGAACAATACTTCGGGCATGGTTTCGCGGCTTCTTTTTTCAGTGATCACGAAGCGGGGAAGATCTCAGACGATGAGTTTCTGCAGAAAATAAAGCAGTTGCTGACCGGCGAGGTGGAAGAAGAAGCCATTGTAGACGCCTGGAACGCCCTGTTACTTCATTTCCCGGCAGCAGCGGATTGAGCAGCTGAAAGCACTGAAAGGCAGGTACCGGCTCTTTTTATACAGTAATACGAATGGAATTCATTACCTGAAATTCAGTGAAATGTTCATAAAAGCCTTCGGATATCCGCTGGAGGAGCTTTTTGAAAAAACCTATTTTTCACATGTTTTGGGCCAAAGAAAGCCCGAATTGGGCGGTTTTAAGCAGATTATTGCCGAAAATGGCCTGAATCCGCAGGAAACGCTTTTTGTGGATGATGCCCTGATGAATGTGGAAGGAGCGATCAAAGCCGGGTTAAAAGGCCTCTATCTACCGCCGGGATTTTATATTACGGATATACGCTGGTGAGATGTTGGCCGTTGACGGTTGGCGGTTGACCGTTGACGGTTGACCGTTGGCCGTTACGTTTGATGGTCTATAGTTCGTGCATACTTCTCATACTCCCATACTCTCATACTCCCATACTTAATTTTTGACCCACGGGGTCAAAAATTACTTGATTTCCTCAAAATCAATGTATTCCCCTACTTTGGAGGTTTCGGTCTTTGGTTCGTTCGGGGAGCCGTTTGAATCCTGACCCGGGGCGTGGGTGATTATCCTGGAGCATTATTCGTTCTTCCGTTCATATTATGGAACTGCTGGTGCATATGCCGGGTGGTCCGAAACACAGGAATCAAGGAAGCCCGCGATAAAACGGTAAAGCATGTATACCAGTAAAGCCAGGAGAAAAATATTCATGGGATACAAATTTACTATAGACCCGGTAAAAATCCTGTTAAAACATGATCCAATATTAAATACCAGATTTGGGGCGAATCGAATAAATACGTTAAATTTGCAGCCGGTATAGTGAAACAACAGGAAGGGAACGCAATCGTTCCCTTCTTCTTTTCGTATGGATAAGGAAACCCAAATTGAAAGTATCCGGGAGATGATTGAGGAAATCCTCCGTGATGAACCGGCCTATTTTTTGGTGGATCTTCGGATTAAACCAACAAATAATATCAAGGTTTTTCTGGATGGCGATACAGGAATTACGATTGAAAAATGTGTGCGGGTGAACCGCACATTATATAAAAAGCTGGAAGAAGCGGCTTTATATCCGGAAGGTGATTTTTCACTCGAAGTTTCTTCCGCCGGCCTGGATGAACCCCTGAAATCCTTCCGTCAGTATAAAAAGAATATTGGCCGCCCGGTGGAGATATCCCTGCTGGACGGTTCGGTAAAAGAAGGTTTGCTGAAGGAGGTTTCGGAAGAGGGCGTGGTGCTGGAAGAAGCCACAGCCAAGCCTTCCATGGGAAAACTTCCTCCGAAGAAAAAGGAAATCAGTTATCATATTTATTTATTCAACAATATAAAATCAACCAAGATCCAGATCGTTTTTTAACTGGACAAATAAAAAGTACGCCATGGCAAGTATCAATTTAATCGAAGCTTTCCAGGACTTCAAGGAAGCCGAAAATATTGACCGTCCTACCATGATGAAAGTGGTGGAAGACGTTTTTAAAACCCTGCTCCGTAAAAAATACGGCAGCGATGAAAATTTTGACGTAATCGTGAATGCAGAAAAGGGTGACCTTGAAATCATGCGCAGGCGAACGATTGTGGAAAATGGCGCTGTGGAAGATCCGCTGGCCGAGATTGCTTACAGCGACGCTGTAAAACTTGAACCGGATTATGAAGTGGGCGAAGAACTCTACGAAGAAATTGAAATACTCGATTTTGGCCGCCGGGCAATCCTGGCTGCCAAACAAACCCTGGCCAGCCGTATCGGCGACCTGAAAAAAAATGTACTGGTAAAGAAATACAGTGACCGGATTGGTGAAATCATCAATGCCGAAGTATACCAGGTATGGAAAAAAGAAATCCTGCTGCTGGATGAAGAAGGCAATGAACTGATTCTTCCCAAGTCCGAACAAATACCCCAGGATTATTTTAAAAAAGGGGAAAGCATCCGTGCGGTGGTGAAGAAAGTAGATATGAAGAACAATTCACCGGTGATTATCCTTTCCCGTACCAGCCCGTCTGTTTCTGGCCAAATTGCTGGAAATTGAAGTACCTGAAATTTTCGACGGCCTGATCGTGATTAAAAAAATCGTTCGTGAACCGGGAGAAAGAGCAAAAGTTGCCGTGGAATCTTACGACGACCGGATTGACCCGGTAGGTGCCTGTGTGGGAATGAAAGGAAGCCGGATTCATGGTATCGTTCGTGAACTGAAAAATGAAAATATCGACGTTATCAACTGGACGGCCAATATCCAGTTGCTGATTCAGCGTTCACTGACGCCTTCCAAAATTACCAGCATGGACATAGACAGCGAAAAGCTGCATGTAAATGTCTACTTAAAACCAGACCAGGTTTCGCTGGCGATTGGAAGAAAGGGTGTGAATATAAAGTTGGCCCAGGAGTTGACAGGATATTCCATTGATGTGTTCCGGGATAATGAAGGTGAAACAACGAATTTGATATCGACCTGGATGAATTCAGCGATGAAATCGAAACCTGGATCATTGATGAACTGAAGAGAATTGGTTGCGATACAGCCCATAGTGTACTTGATTTATCTGTTGAAGAGCTGGAACGCAGAACCGACCTGGAAAAAGAAACGATTGAAGAAGTTCGTCGCGTTCTGAAAGAAGAATTCGAAAAAGAATAATCCTGAATCATGATTTTATGATTACGGGTATTCTTCATTATAAATCATTTATAACAACATGACGACGGTCCATGGACGGGCCGTTGGTTCATGGACTAAATACATATGGCAGAAACGACAACACCACGTTTAATGGCAGCAGCCAAGGAATTCAACATCGGCAAGGAAACGCTGGTGGATTTCCTGGTTGGAAAAGGATTTCATAAGGATGACCTGAAACCTACAGCCAAACTATCTGACGAAATGTACCGCTCCCTTCAGCAGGAGTTCCAGGGAGATAAAGTTGCCAAGATCAAGAGTAATCAGATTGATCTTCCCAAGGGCAGCGTGGAAGCGAAACGCAAGAAAGAAGACGAAACGGTCCTTTTCCGGAAAGATCCCAAGAAAGTAGTTAAGGAAGAACCGGTGGTTGTTATAGAAGAAGTGAAGCCGGTAGTGAAGATCGAAGAACCAAAGAAAGAACCTGAAATTATAAAGATCGAGGCACCTGATATTGAGATGCCGAAAATCCTGGATAAGATCGACCTCTCCCTGATTGATTCTTCCACAAGACCGAAAAAAACAGCCAAGAAAAAAGAGCCGGAAGAAAAACCGGTGGTGGCGGAAGAAGTTATACTTCCCGTTGTTTCAGAACCGGAAATTATTGTTGTAGAAACTGAAGTGCCTGAGGTTGAAAAAGCTGAAGAAACCACCATTGAAAATATTCAGGTGGATAAGATTGAAGGTCCCCGGATCCTGGGGAAAATAGACCTTCCGGTAGAAACCGAAAAACCCAAACAAGCCGACGAAAAGAGAAAAAGGAAACGCATTCCCATCGAGAAAAGGGAAGGCGGTGCCAGCAATAATGGAAAACCTTCCGGTACCGGAACACCGGTTCAGCGTGATCCGACCCGTCCCAGCAGCGGGGCGAAACCCATTTTGCGTCGTGATCTGCGTTCCCCGGCCGGTAGTAACAATCGCGGTACAGCCAGTCCGCGTGACCAGAAAGAGATCGATAAGAAAGAAATTCAGGAAAAAATCCGGGAAACACAGGCTAAACTGGCCGGAACAGGTGGTCGCGGAAGGGGAAGCAAGGCAAAATACCGTCGTGCCCGCCGTGAAGAAAATGCAGAACAGAGCGGAAACGAGCAGCAGGAAAGCAACAAACTCCAGGTTACAGAATTTATCAGCGTGAGCGAACTGTCGAACCTGATCGATGTGAGTTATGCCGATATCATCAGTAAATGTATGAGCCTGGGAATGATGGTTTCCATCAACCAGCGCCTGGAAGCCGATGTAATCGAACTGGTGGCCGGTGAATTCGGATACACCGTAGAATTCATCGGTATTGATGATGCCCTGGAACTGGAAGAAGAAGAAATTATTGACGGACCCGGAGGATATGGTTCCGCGTTCGCCCGTGGTAACCATCATGGGTCATGTGGATCATGGTAAAACCTCTCTTTTGGATTTTATTCGCGAAGCCAATGTGGTAGCCGGCGAAGCCGGGGGAATCACCCAGCATATCGGTGCCTACCAGGTAACCACCGCCAATGGCAAAAAAATAACTTTCCTGGATACGCCGGGTCATGAAGCGTTTACAGCCATGCGTGCCCGTGGTGCCAAAGCAGCGGATATCGCCATTATTGTAATCGCCGCAGATGATGCCATCATGCCGCAGACCAAGGAAGCCATCTCCCATGCCCAGGCAGCAAACCTGCCCATGGTATTTGCCATCAACAAAATTGATAAGGAAGGTGCAAATCCTGAAAAAATAAAAGAACAGCTGGCAGGAATGAATATCCTGGTGGAAGACTGGGGCGGTAAGTTCCAGAGCCAGGAAATTTCAGCCAAAAAAGGCCAGAATGTGGACCTGCTGCTGGAAAAAATCCTGCTCGAAGCAGAAATTCTGGATCTGAAATCCAATCCAAACCGGGAAGCTACAGGAACCGTAATTGAAGCATCCCTGGATAAGGGACGTGGATATGTAGCCACCGTACTGGTACAGGGCGGAACCCTGAAAAGCGGTGATCTGGTGGTATCCGGTCAGTATTTTGGCCGTATCAAAGCCATGTTCAACGAAAGAAATAAAAAAATTGAGGATGCCCCTCCTTCTTCCCCTGTTTTATTGCTGGGGTTGAACGGAGCTCCGCAGGCGGGGGAAAAATTCAAGGTATTCGCCGATGAAGGTGAAGCCAAAGAAACCGCCAACAGGCGGGGTCAGCTTGCCCGTGAACAGGGTATCCGGACCAAGAAACATATTACGCTGGATGAAATCGGCCGTCGTCTCGCCCTGGGTAATTTTAAGGAACTGAACCTGATCATGAAAGGAGATGTGGATGGTTCCGTTGAAGCCCTGAGTGATTCCCTTCAGAAACTCTCAACCGAAGAAATTGCGGTTAAAGTGGTTCATAAAGCAGTTGGTGCCATTACAGAAAGTGATGTATTGCTCGCCACCGCATCCGATGCGGTAGTAGTCGGGTTCAATGTGAGACCTTCTGTGCAGGCCGCAAGACTCGCAGAAAATGAAGGCGTTCAGATCAAGACCTATTCCATTATCTATAATGCGATTGAAGAAGTGAAGAGTGCCATGGAAGGCATGCTGGAACCCAAAATCCAGGAAAAAGTGGTGGCCAATGTCGAAATCCGGAATGTATTCAAATTCGACAAAGCTACCGTTGCCGGTTGTTATGTACTCGATGGAAAAATATACCGCAATTCAAAGATCAGGCTGGTCCGCGACGGAATCGTGGTTTATCCTGTCGGAGAAGGGGCAACAGCCGAACTCGCTTCACTGAAAAGATTTAAGGATGATGCCAAAGAAGTGCCTTCCAGCATGGAATGCGGACTCACCATTAAAAATTTCAGTGATTACCATGTAGGTGATATCGTTGAAGCCTACGAGGAAGAGGAAGTTAAGCGCACGCTTTAAAGGTGAGATGGAGGATAGTGGATGGTTTATGAGGACATTACCATTGACCATCCACTATAAACCATTAGACTAGCTTAAGAAGCAATGTTTTGTTAAATCCCCTTTCCCGGGTATCGGAAGAATGAATGAGTGTATTTTTGAAAGTTACAGATTCCCGATTATGAAGAAATTACTGTTTGCTGCTTTTTCAATGCTGTTGGCACTAGGCGCTCTGGCCCAGCAAAAAGTAGTTGCTGATAAAATTGTTGGTATTGTAGGAGATAAAATCATCCTGAAATCCGAGATCTTCATCGCCAACGAAGACATCAAAAGAAATGGCGGCCAGGAACAGGATCCCTGCAGTATCCTGGATAACATGCTGGTTACGAAGGCCCTTGTACTCCAGGCTGAAAAAGACTCCATTCCGGTAACCGAGGAAGAAATCGACGCGGAAATCGATCAGAAAATGCGGTATTTCATTCAACAGTACGGAAGCAAAGAAGCCCTGGAGCAAATCGCCGGCCGTTCGGTTTACCAGATGCGGGAAGAGTTTCATCAGCCCATCAAGGAACAGCGTATGGCATCGGGAATGCGGGCAAAAATTGTGGAAGGAATCCGGATAACGCCTACGGAAGTAAAGGAATACTATGATAAGATTCCAAAAGACAGTCTGTTTTTTTATGAATCTGAACTGCAGATTGGAACGATTGTCGTGTATCCCAAAGCCAGCCGGGATATTGAACTGCTTGCCATTGATGAACTGAATGAATACAAGCAACAGGTTGAAAGCGGAGCAAAACAATTTAAAACCCTGGCCTCCCTGTACTCAGATGATCCGGGAAGTAAGGACAAGGGCGGTCAATACGCGATCAACCGTCAGGAAAAACAATGGGATCCCGTTTTTCTGGCTGCCGCATTCCGTTTAAAGGAGGGTCAGATTTCCCCGGTGATTAAAACCAAATTCGGATACCATATCATTTATATGGAAAGCCGCAACGGAGATGACGCGATCATCCGCCATATACTACGAATCCCCCAGATTACGGAACCTGAAATAGCGATTGCAAATACAAAACTTGATTCTGTTCGTCAGCTCCTGGTTTCAAAATCCATTGGATTTGGAGAAGCAGTTCTGAAATACAGTGAAGATGAAAATGCGAAATTTACCGCAGGTATCCTCATGGGCCGCGACGGTTCAACTTATTTAAAAATTGATGAGCTGGATAAGGAAATGGTACTCTTGCTTAAAAAATCCAATCTGAGTGCAGGACAGTTTTCCCAACCAGTCGTTTTCACAGACGAACGCGGTAAAAAAGGGGTTCGCCTGGTTTATATAATTTCCAAAACAGATCCGCATCGGGAAAACCTGAAGGACGATTATAACCGTATCGCCCAGCGGGCCCTGGAACAGAAGAAGAGCCTTGCCCTGCAAAACTGGTTTCAGGCCAGAATAGGCACCTATTATATTATGATAGACGGAGATTACCGTAATTGTAATAGTCTCACCAAATGGCATGGCGCTCAGTTCATGACCAATAATTAGTCTGAATCGTTGCCAAAAATCAAAAAGTGAGCGGGTCTGTTATAATTTCCAAACAGTTATAGTATATTACAACGAAAGACACTGCGTTACTGCGTGCATTTCAGTAGGATTTGAAAATAGCGGCTATGATTAGTATTTTAATTGCGGACGATCACAAACTGATAAGAGAAACCTGGACAATCATTCTGAACAGGGATTCCCGTTTTAAAGTAATCGGATCCTGTTCCAATTCAGAGGATGCCGTAAAAATGACCGGAGATTTACATCCCGATGTGGTGCTCATGGATATCAATATGCTTCCCTTTTCCGGGATTGAAGCCACCCGTCAGATCAGGGAAATTTCACCGGATACCCGTATCATTGGTGTCACCATGCATTCCCAGCCTGCCTACGCTAAAAAGATGCTGCAATTGGGTGCATCGGGTTATGTGACAAAGAATTCTTCCAAGGAAGAAATGGTCAACGCCATCCTGCAGGTATCGGAGGGCAATAAATTTATTTGTGAAGAAATTAAAGAGCTCCTTTCAGAAGCCAGCGAAGACCCTGCCATGGTTGAAGCGGTGAATACACTTACAGAAAGGGAAATGGATGTGATTAACCTGATTAAAAACGGAAATTCATCCAAAGACATTTCCGTAAAACTTCAAATTTCCATTAAAACGGTTGAAGTACACCGCCATAATATTCTGAAGAAATTAAAGCTGAAAAATGCCGCTGCCCTGATACATTTTATGTACGCCAGCTCAATGAGCATTTAAACAAAAGCTTAACGCATAACGCTTATAGCATAAAGATTAAAGGATTCAGTGCGGTTAATTTAACGGGTAAAATCCTGATCTTTAGACTCATATAAAACTCCCCCGCCTAATCCCATCACTTCACTCTTATACTCTTATACTCCTATACTCTTATACTCTTAACTCCTCCACGCTTCTTTTTATTCCAAAATGAATTACCTTTGCGCTTCACTTTCGCTTATACGCCTTTTACCGGCAGGTGGAAGGCTCAAAAACGAAAAATTGAACACGGGTTCCGAAAGGATCTGATGTTCTTAAAAAGAAAAATTTGAGCGACGAAATTAAACATGAATGCGGTTTGGCATTCATCAGACTTCGCAAACCTTTCTCCTTTTATCTCCAGAAATATGGCACGGCATTGTATGGCTTAAATAAGCTGTACCTGCTCATGGAAAAACAACATAACCGTGGCCAGGACGGCGCCGGAGTTGCCTCCGTTAAACTGAATATCGAACCCGGTCATCCATTCCTCCATCGGATACGGAGTAACAATAACCAGCCAATCGCAGATATATTTTCCAGAATCAATGAAGAAATTAAAGACCTGGAAAAATATCAGCCCGATATCATCAAACATCCCGGGCTTTTAAAGGGACATATATCTGTTTTGGGTGAACTTTTACTGGGTCATCTCCGGTATGGCACACAGGGCAAAAACAATGTTGAATTTTGCCATCCTTTTATTAAAAGAGATACCATTCCTGCCCGAAATCTTGCCCTGGCCGGAAATTTCAACCTGGTAAATACCGATGAGCTTTTTGCCCTGATTAATATTGAACCCGGAGAATTCCAGAAACAAAGTGACCTGGCTGCCATGATGGAAGTGATTCATCATTTCATTGTGCAGGCAGATGAGGAAATGCCGGAAGAATTAAATGTAAAACAGGTATTGCAAAAAGCACTTCCGCTTTTCGATGGCGGATTCACGGTTGGCGGACTAATCGGGAACGGTGATGGATTTGTTTTCCGTGATGCCCATGGTATCCGGCCGGCATATTATTTTGCCAATGATGAAATCATCATTGCTGCTTCGGAACGCTCTGCGATACGCACGGTTTTCAATGTTGGGGAAAATGAAGTGCTGGAACTGATGCCCGGTAGTGCGCTTATTGCAAAATCTGATGGCCGGTTTTCGGTTGAACAAATCATACCGGCGAAAGAACGCAGGGCCTGCAGTTTTGAACGCATTTATTTTTCAAGAGGCAGCGACGAAAAAATTTACCGCGAGCGCATTGCACTGGGATATAACCTGAGTGAACAGATCCTCAATTCCGTAAACCACGATCTCAAAAACAGTATTTTTTCTTTTATTCCCAATACGGCCGAAGTCGCTTTCTATGGCATGTGGAAAGGCCTGGATGACTATCTGAAAAAAATCATGATTGAGCGTATCCTCTCCTGGGGAAATGACCTGACGGAAGAAAAACTTTCGCAGATGATCAACCGTAAAATACGGATTGAAAAAATTGCAACCAAAGACGTTAAGATGCGAACCTTTATTACGGCTGATGCCAGCCGGAATGAAATGGTTCAGCATGTTTATGATATTACTTACGGCACAGTACAGAAGGGGCTGGATACGCTGGTTGTGATTGATGATTCCATCGTACGCGGAACCACCCTGCGCGAAAGCATTGTAAGAATGCTGGCCAGACTTGAACCAAAAAAAATTATCATCGTTTCTTCCGCACCCCAGATCCGTTACCCGGATTGTTATGGCATTGATATGAGTAAACTGGGTGATTTTATCGCTTTCAAAGCAGCTATAACGCTCATGCATGAACGCGGAAAGGAAAACTGTCTCACCGAAATGTATGAGCTATGCAAGGAACTTGAACGTACCGGACAGCTGCATACAGAGAATATCGTGCGCCAGGTATATAAACCATTTACCACCCAGGAAATTTCCGATAAAATAGCACAACTGATCACCCCGCCGGAAGTCAAAACCCCGGTTCAGGTGATCTATCAAACCATTGAATCCCTTCACGAAGCCTGTCCCACAAATACCGGTGACTGGTATTTTACGGGAAACTATCCCACTCCCGGCGGCAACAGGTTGTTAACCGCGCCTTCATCAACTATATGGAAGGAAAAAATGTGCGCGGATATTGATATTCCGACAACCCTCCATTGGCAATTTCCCTTTATCCATAATGTGGCAAATATGCAACTGTAAATAATTGCTTCGCAATTATTTTGTGGAAATGTGAAAAAGAAATTTTGAATTTAATTTCAAATTTCATTCTCTCATTACTACAAGATTACAATTTCACATTACCAGATTATTAAATCGGCGAGAATAGTTTAGTTGAAATATGGAAGTGAAACAACAAAAAAAAGGTTCTCCCAAAGGGAGAACCTCTAAAATGATTTCGTATGAAATGAGATTAGTGCTTGGTTTCAAGAAGATTGAAGAACTGATCCAACAGTGGCAGGATCACGATTCTTGTGCGGCGGTTAGCAGCACGGCCTTCTTTTGTATCATTAGCCATTAAAGGAACATATTCTCCACGACCTGCAGCAGTCATTTTTGCCGGTGGAATACCATATGTTTTCTCCAGGATGCGAACAACAGAAGTTGCACGTTTAACACTCAGATCCCAGTTATCAACCAGGACACCGCCCTTGTAAGGTTTGTTATCCGTATTTCCTTCTACCATGAATTCAACATCAGGCTGGTTCTTCAGCACTGCAGCAACCTTGGCCAGAACGTTCTTGGCATTCTTGGATACGGTATAACTTCCGCTGTTGAAAAGCATTTTGTCGGAAATGTCGATAAATACAACGCCTTTTTCAATTTTGATATTGACGTCAGAATCATTTGCGTTTCCAACGGCGCCTTTCAGGTTCATCACCAGGGCCATATTCAGAGAATCCTTGTGAGCCATAGCAGACTGCAGATCGCGGATATAAGCGTCTTTAGCCCCGATGTTCTCCAGTGATTTCTTAATACTTTCAGCCTGTGCACCGGAGATAACTGACATATCTTCCAGTTGTTTCAGGGCCTGTGTATTGTTGTCTCTGAGGAAAGCAATTTGTTTGTTTAATTCGTCTACCTGTGACTGTAAGCCTGCTTTCTGGGAAGTCAGCGATGCTGTCTGATCGTTACAGGTCTTCAGCTCGCCCTGGAGTTTTGAGTATTCTGCACTCAGTGAGTCAAAGCGGGCCTGCATGGTGGCCTGCATTTCTTTAAATTTTTTGTTGCTCACGCAGGAGAAAAGTAACCAGTGACGAAACTGCAAAAAGTAGAATGTACCTAAGCTTCATAAGAATCATTTTAAGAAAGTTAAAGAATAATCGATTATGCGATTAAAGTATTAAAATATATAAGGCAGACAGCAATTGTTGTACCAATCCTTATCGGTACTGGTTTTTATATAAATAAATAAGGTTTTGCTGAATACGATATCGGGATGCATAAGGTCGGCGGATTGCCGGGTAAGCAGCTTTAGCTTGGCGAAGATATGTGAAAAAATAAATCACATGGCATTTCTGTACCGAAAATTATTTGGAGCATCCTTCCTTAATTGCTGAATTGCTTAGCTTTAGTTCCCAAATTGCCTTCATGAAATTTTCTTTATACGTATTAATACTGATTTGTTGCGCCTTTACTTCATGTAAACTCATGCACCCTGACCGGTCCGTGCCGGATAATAAAGAAATGGCCTCGGTTTTAAAGGATTACTACGACGACCGGATGAAACTTATTCCGCTGGAAGCCACCCAAAACGGGATTACCCTTTATAATGATCTCCTTCCGGTGGATTTCACGGATAGTTATATGGATACTATGCGAATATTCTACAATGAATACCTGCATAAAATCCTTGTTTTTGACCGGGATAAGCTCAACCAGAATGACCAGATCAGTTATGATATTTTTTTGAGGGAAATGAAAATTAACCTCGAAGGGCTGGATCTGCACCTTACCATCGATAATGTAACGATGCCCGGTCTGCAGTATACGCCTTTTAACCAGTTTGAAGGAATACCCCTCTTCCTGGGCCAAATGGGCAGTGGAAGCGGGATACAGCCATTTAATACACCGTTAGATTATCAGCATTGGATAACAAGGGCCGGTAAATTTCAGGCCTGGGCAGACAGTGCAATTGTTTATTTCAGAAAGGGGCTTGCAAACGGGTACATTCTTCCCCGGTGCCTGGTAGAAAAAATGATTCCTGAAATGCAAAGCCTGGCTGAACCGGATCTCCAGAAGAACATTTTTTATACCCCGGTTATACAAATGCCTCCCCAGTTCAGCGATTCGGATAAAGCAAGAATTACCTATGATCTGTCAAAAGTAATTGCGGTATCCCTGATCCCTTCCTACAAAAAACTGGCAGATTTTCTGCAAAACGAATACCTGCCTAAAAGCCGCAGCAGTATTGGGTTTGACGCCTTACCCAATGGGAAAAATCTGTATAATTTCCTGATCCGCTACTGGACCACAACCGATAAATCTGCTGAAGAAATTTATCAAACCGGTCTGTCGGAAGTGAAAAGAATCCGGGCAGAACTGGAAGAAGTCAAAGTAAAAACGGGCTTCCGGGGCGACCTGCCAGGCTTTTTACACTTTCATGAAGACGGATCCCCGTTTTATGCCCTATAAAACACCAGAAGAGGTACTGAATGCCTTTAAGAAAATTCAGGCGACCATTGATCCCCACCTGCCCCTTTATTTCGGCCATACTCCGAAAATGAAATTTGAAATCCGTCAGACTGAAGCGTTCCGGGCAGCCAGTGCCAGTGCTGAATATATCCAGGGAGACCCCGGGGGAACCCGGCCGGGAATATTTTATGTCCCCATCACCGATCCGTCTAAATTCAATACCACGTCGGGGATGGAATCACTGTTCCTGCATGAAGCGATTCCGGGTCATCACTACCAGCTTTCCATTCAGATGGAAGACAGTCTGCTTCCCGGTTTCAGAAGATTCGGATCGTATGGAGCCTATGTGGAAGGATGGGCCCTGTACTCGGAATCCCTGGGAAAAGAACTGGGACTATATACTGACCCCTATCAGTATGCGGGAGCCTTAGGGGATGAGATGCACCGGGCCATAAGGCTGGTGGTCGACGTTGCCATGCACGAGAAAAAAATGACAAGGGAAGAAGCTATCCGGTACATGATGGAAAACGAAGCCCTGAGTGAAGAAGGCACCATTGCGGAAATAGAAAGATATATCAGCATACCCGGCACAGGCACTGAGTTACAAAACCGGATCGATGGTAATCAGGGAACTGCGAACCCGTTTTTCAAACGAACTGGGAGAGAAATTTAAAATTGCCGCATTCCATGATGAAGTTTTAAAAGACGGCAGTATGCCGCTGGATGTTTTGGAAAGAAAAATGGAATCCTGGGAAATGGCTCAATAAATTTTTAATTTCCCGTCCTCATAAATGGGAAGCACATTGGCCTGGTTGGGTTCCAGGCAATAACGGATATCTTTCTCCAGACCGTACGTCATTAACCGGTTAAAGTGTGAAGCGTTATTGTTTTTCATAAAACTGAAAAGATCTCCCGAAGCCTTATTATACAATGTAGCGGCTATATGCGATGCATCACAGTCAATGGTGAAATGTTCCCGGATTCTTTCAATTACCGCTCCGGCAAATAAGGTATCCTCAATATTCATCCTGTCTTTCCAGGCAGCGCAGGCCAGGATAACATTATTTTTCTGCCCGATCAGATATTCTGTTACAGCATCGAGATTGGCAAATGAACCGGTTACGATTTCCCTTGCCCCTTTTTCGAGCGCCATATGCAGAAGCCGGGTTCCATTGGTGGTGGTAAGAACCAGAATTTTGCCACTGATAAACTCCCGGTGATATTCAAAAGGAGAATTTCCGTAACTAAGTCCTTCCGCAATCTTACCGTCACGTTCACCCGCAGTAATACAATTGATCTGACGGCCCAGTTCGATACATTTTGCCACACTGTCTACCGGAACAATATAACGGGCACCATTAAATAAAGCAGTTGCAATGGTGGAAGTGGCACGAAGCACATCTATAATAACAACCGTTGCCTGGGAAGCATTGTACAAATGCAACAGGGCAGGCGACATGGAAGTGTATAAAAATGGTTTGGTATTCGGCATTCCTGAATAAATGATATAAAAAATCTTGCCCGTATGGGAAGTCTGGGGACTTTTATGACAAAAACGGAAGTTTGACAACCCGGGCCTGCAAAAGTTTATCCCTTACTTTAATATAAATTTTTGCGTCGGTATTGGAAAAAGTATCCCGTACATATCCGAGCCCAATGGCTTTATTCAAGGAAGGTGACTGGGTACCGGAAGTAACTTCTCCAATGGTTGCCCCTGAAAAATCCTTAATCTCATAACCATGTCTTGGAATTCCTTTATCCACCAATTCAAAGCCCACCAGTTTTTTTTGGATGCCCTGTTTCTTTTTCTGCTCAATGATTTCACGGCCATTGAAAGGTTTTGAAAATTTGGTGATCCAGCCCAGTCCGGCTTCCATCGGAGAAGTGGTATCATCAATATCATTGCCATATAAACAATATCCCATTTCCAGGCGCAGTGTATCCCGTGCGGCTAGACCTGCAGGTTTTAGTCCCAGCTTATCCCCTGCACCGAAAATGGCATCCCAGATTATATTGGCTGAATCATTTTTGTCCTCGAAATAAATTTCAACCCCGCCGGCTCCGGTATATCCCGTAGCGCTGATCAGTACATTGTCAACTCCGGCAAATTTTCCTTTTACAAAATGATAATACTTCAGGTTCATCAGATCCATGGAAGTGAGGGGTTGCAGGATCCGGGTGGCATTGGGTCCCTGAACCGCGAGCAGGCAGGTTTTGGAAGAAATATCCTCCATGGATACTTTTTCGTTATTATAGCTGCTGATCCATTTCCAGTCTTTTTCAATATTGGCAGCATTTACCACCAGCATATACACTTCCTTTTCGCGGATGCAATAAACCAGCAGATCATCTACAATTCCCCCCGTTTCATTGGGAAGGCAACTGTATTGGGCCTGGCCATCAGTTAATTTGGATGCATCATTGGAAGTAACTTTTTGAATCAGGTCCAGTGATCCCGGTCCTTTCAGAATAAATTCTCCCATATGGCTCACATCAAAGATGCCGGCATTTTTCCGCACCGCCAGGTGTTCATCGTTGATCCCCGAATAACTGATCGGCATATTATACCCGGCAAATTCCGCCATTTTTGCACCAAGCCCGATATGTTTATCTGTAAAAGGTGTTTTTTTCATATACCATTCCGTTTGCTAAACCCGGGGGCGAAATTAAAACTTGCGGTTCAGGCAGCCAATAAATAAAAAAGGTCCCTCGCAGCCCGGGGCTGAAGGGACCATTATTTTATACCGGATAATCTAGCTCAGCCGGGTAAGAAGTAACAGGGCTTCGTTGGATCCTGTCTTCCCTTCTTCATCCGGAATGATATGGTCCGGAATCAGTGCAGCGGCAGATTGGCCGGTTTCGGTTTATGATAGCGGAAGTCTCCGTTCGGGTTGTCGTTTTTCTTTTTGCTGCTATCGGATACTGATGGTTTGTTCTGATCTCCGTTTTCGTCCCCATCATGATCCGGTATGTTTTTGCTGGATCTTTCCAGTCCATGTTCGGTCATGATATATTCCACACCGGCATCCCAGTTTGAATCATGATCCCCCGATACATCCCATTCCACATTGATCCCATTATTTCTTTTCCAGTTCCGGTTTATGGTGAACCAATGATATTCATCCAGATTGCTGCCCATGAATATTTTCTTTCCCACCGGTACTTTAATTTGTACCAAGCACCTGCTGATTGCGGAACTGTTGTTTGGGTGTGATGGCAAATCCACGGGCAAGCGTGAGAAGACTGTCGTTCTGCTCAACATCGAAATTGATCTCCTCTGCTGTTTTCAGCGCTTCCGCTGTGGTGTTACCCCGGCTCACTTTCTGAAGGTTCATATGCCAGGCGCTGTCATCGCTTTTTACCACATCAATGCGCACGGTACTCATCATCACACTGTCATAGGATATGTCAAAGAAAGGTCCGTTGTGATGCCAGTTATCGCCCACCCAGTCGGATTCATAAAATTCCGGTTTTGCATCAGCCATTTTCACAATCAGTTTTCCGTTTGCAGGAGCTGATATATTGATTTCATTGCTGACACCATTACGGGCGGTAAATTTTCTGCTGATACTCGCCAGAAGGAAAATAAAACAGATCAGTCCGATTACCCAAAGGCTTCCAAAAGTATATCCCAGGTAATTGCTCCGGCTTCTTGCCCCAATGATGCGGCGGATCAGCCAGGTAAGCATGGCAATAACCGGTAAGATCAGAAAAAGAACCAGTGCACCCCAGACCATGATATTCTGCCAGAATCCCTGAATGAAATAATTTTTTAAGGGCAGCACACCGGCCCGGTAAATGTGACGCCGATCAGGGCCACAACCATTGCAAAAGTGATGATCACGGAGATGAATAAGAAAAAGGCTTTAAATAACACCCCGATGGCATGACCGATTCCCTGACGGGGTATGTTCACATTGGAGAATTCCTTTCTGATATTTCCGGATCTGTCTCTTACCGTACCGCCGAACTGTTCGGCTTTCTGTTTCATTTCCGCACCCACTACGCTGGCTTTTTGACGAAATCCTTCCAGATCACTTTTGATGGTGTTCTTGATCGAATCCGAGGTCAATCTTTTCACCGCGCATTTCCAGTTTTTCAGAAGCGGTACTGGCTTCCGGTAAAACGATCCAGAGAATGATATAAGTAACAAACAGGGTTCCACCGAAACCTCCGGTAAAAAATACCGGACCGTCGAAATCAAACCAGGCATGGCGGAAGATGGAAGCCAGCGCACCAGCAATCAGTGGCAGGCAAAATATAACCCGGGGTATCCAGACTTCCATATTGAAATAAGCGGCCAGTCCGCTGGCCACCCCACCGATAACGCGGTGATCGGGATCACGGAAAAGTCTTTTTTTGATATTGGTGGCAATAGATTTGGGTGGAAGTGCAATCCATAAAATGACATACACCAGCAGGGCTGTTCCAAAACTGGCCAGAATCAGCACGGCATAAATAATACGCATCACGGAAGGATCAATTCTTAAGATAGGCTGCGAGACCGCCGCAGACACCGCCGAGCATTTTATCGTTTTCTGAACGGATATAAACGACGGGGTTCATCGGCGGCTGATTCTTCGGCAAAAGAAGAAGAACTGCCGGTTCCGGTATTTCCGGTTGTGCCGGTATTTTCATCCTGGTCGAAATCTTCCGGACGACCCATGCTGGTGATGATTTCATTCACATCGGCATCCGTAATACAGGTAGCGCCTTTTTTAAGACGGTCAGAAAAAAGTTCTGCAAACCGGTTTTCTATATCATTGACGATTTCATCGCCACCTTCTTCACCTGCAAAATGTTTTTTCAAACTCTCAACGTATTTGCGCAAAATATCATAAGCCGTTTCTTCAATCGGAATTACCCGGCTGTGAAAGTTTATGTTGATGATCTTTTTCATTGTTTGCTTATTTGGAGATGTTAAGGTTTGATTTATGGATTTTCGGATATTATTTCAGCTTTTGTTTGCAAGGGCATCCACTGCGTTGGCAAGTTCTTTCCAGGTTGTTTCCAGTTCCCGGTAAAACGCCAGTCCCTTTTCTGTAAGGGAAAAATATTTACGAGGGGGTCCGGAATTACTTTCCACCCAACGGTAGGTAAGCATGTCTGCATTTTTCAACCGGGTAAGTAAAGGGTATAGGGTTCCTTCCAGGATCTGCAGATTGGCAGATCTCATTTCTTCCACGATATCGGAAGGATAAGCCTCTCCACGACGGATGACGGAAAGAATACAGAATTCCAGAATTCCCTTTCGCATCTGGCTCTGTGTGTTTTCTATGTTCATATGCTTGCCTTTTAATTGATTAATTCCTGCTTGCAATACAAATATAGGGAGAAGTTTAGTACTATGCAAAACAAAGTACCATGGAAAAGTCAATACTTTTTATAGCTATGGAGAGTATAGGGTAATAAAATATTGACTATCAATTATTTATCAAAATAAAATAATTTTTAAAAAATTGTAAAAAAAGGGATAAGCGGCAAATTAGGCCTGAGGCTTGAAGCTTAAAGCTTTATCGTGAGACAGTGAATCAGACATCCTTCGAAATGATAAGGGGATTCCTTCGGGATGGCTACCCGGATTTCGGGTAGGCAATCCGAACCCATCCCGAAGGCAATTCGAACAAATCCGGTTCAAGGCTTTGTACATTAGACGACTTTAAGACTCAGTTCACGCTTTGAGCTTTAACTTAAAATTCCGCATTTTTCGGAGTCCGCGGGAAAGGGAATCACATCCCGGATATTGGTCATGCCGGTTACAAACTGAACCATTCGTTCAAAACCCAGTCCGAAGCCTGCATGGGGAACGGTTCCGAAACGGCGGGTATCGAGATACCACCACATCTGTTCAACAGGAATATGCATTTCACGCATTCGGCTTTCCAGAATATCCAGTCTTTCTTCTCTTTGTGATCCGCCGACAATTTCGCCGATACCGGGAGCAAGAATATCCATGGCGGCAACGGTTTTGCCATCCTCATTCTGCCGCATATAAAATGCCTTGATTTCCTTTGGATAATCGGTAACAATAACCGGTTTCTTAAAATGTTTTTCCACCAGCTAGCGTTCATGTTCGCTTTGCAGGTCGATGCCCCAGGAAAGATCATATTTGAATTTTTTCTTTTTGTAGGCAGGGGACTGCAACAGGATATCAATGGCCTCGGTATAGGTAATCCGCTCGAAATCCTGACTGGCCACAGATTCCAGTTTTTCAATCAGTCCCATTTCGCTGCGTTCTGCCTGTGGTTTTTGTTTTTCTTCTTCTGCCAGACGCTGGTCCAGGAATTCCAGGTCATCCCGGTTATTTTTCAATACATAACTGATGAGATAACGAATAAATGCTTCTGCCAGATTCATATTGTCTTCCAGGTCATAAAAAGCCACTTCCGGTTCAATCATCCAGAATTCAGCCAGATGTCGGGTCGTATTGGAGTTTTCTGCCCGGAAAGTTGGTCCGAATGTATATATCTCAGCAAAGCCCATAGCAGCCAGTTCACCTTCCAGTTGTCCGCTCACGGTGAGATTGGTTGCTCGTCCGAAAAAATCTTCTTTAAAATTCACTTCGCCTGTATTCATTTCGGGGTGTCTGGTCAAAAGGCAGGGTAGTTACCTTAAACATTTCTCCGGCACCTTCTGCATCCGAAGCCGTAATGATGGGTGTATGCAGATAAACAAATCCACGTTCATTAAAAAACTGGTGAACGGCAAAGGCAAGTGCATGACGTACCCGGAAAACGGATCCAAAAGTATTGGTCCGGAATCGCAGATGGGCAATCTCCCGTAAAAATTCAAGACTATGTTTTTTAGGCTGAAGGGGAAATTTCTCCGCATCACTCAGTCCCAAGGATTTCCATTGATCTCGCTTTTAGTTCCACTTTCTGGCCCTTTCCCAGGGAAGCCACCAGCTGTCCCGATGACCCTGACTGAGGCTCCCGTCGTGATTTTCTTTAAAAGGCTTTCATCAAATGAGCCCAGTTCCAGCACAATCTGCAGGTTTTCATTGGATGATCCGTCATTTAAGGCAATAAACTGGTTATTGCGAAAGGTTCTGACCCATCCCATTACCGTTATTTCCTCCTGTCCCGGCGGCATCCCGAGGACCTCTTTGATTTTGACTCGCTTGTTAAACATGCAGTTATTTTAGGCTTGCCGATGAATAAAGAGGGCAAAGATAATCCTTGAAATATTTTTTTAGATTTTCCGTTTTTATATTATCATTGCAGCGGAATCAGGCTGATTCGTTCTTATCCTTTGCTCGCAAACGTCAGTTTTAGTCATTCCGCTCGTCCTTAATCAAAATACATTCACAAATCCTTTTTCTACAGGTCAGTGCTTTAACTGCTGTAATTCTCAAGCTTTTCTATGTACGACATACTTCAATTAAACGACATGCTCGTTCCTGAACTGCTCGATATTGCTGAGCAGTTGAAAATCCCCAATGCCAAAAAACTCGATAAACAGGAACTCGTCTATAAAATATTAGATAAACAGGCCCTTGCGCCCAGTGAAAAAACAGATGGTGCAGATGACGATGCAACCAAACGCAAACGCATTGTAAAAACGACCACCGCCAATTCCAGTGAAGAAGCTTTTGTGGAAAGTGGTGACCCTGCTCCGAAATTAAAAAAGCCGGAACCAAAAAAAGATCTTAAGAAGAAAGAAGAAAAACCCATCGTTAAAAAAATGCGAAAGAAGGAAGATGAAGTTGAAAATGAAGATCAGGCTCCGGTTGAGTTTCACAAACCGCAACCACATCCAAGACCGGAACATTCAAATCAGCATGAAGCAGAACATTGATGAAACCGACTCCGAAGGAGACAATAGCGAAGCAGAACGAAAACCAGGAAAACGGCAATGAAGAAAATGGATCCGTCCCCGGAACAAAACCGTCCGGGAAATGGTGACCAGCAACAAAAAGTTTATCCGCAACGCCGCAATGAAAATTTCAATATTGAATTTGATGGAGTAATACAGGCCGAAGGTGTATTGGAAATGATGCCCGATGGATATGGATTTCTGCGCAGCAGCGATTATAATTATCTGTCTTCTCCCGATGATGTTTATGTTTCTCCTTCACAGATAAAATTATTCGGATTAAAAACCGGTGATACTGTTTATGGATCTGTTCGTCCGCCAAAAGAAGGTGAAAAATATTTTGCCCTGCTGAAAGTGGAAACCATCAATAGCAAAAGTCCTGAAGAAGTGCGGGACCGGGTTCCGTTTGATTACCTGACACCGCTTTTCCCATTTGAAAAATTGAATCTTTTTGCTACGTCCGTCAGATTTTTCAACCCGTATCATGGATCTGTTTACCCCGATTGGTAAAGGACAGCGTGGATTGATTGTATCGCAGCCGAAAACAGGTAAAACCATGTTGCTGAAAGCAGTGGCCAATGCCATTGCCGTCAATCATCCGGAATGTTACCTGATGATCGTGCTGGTGGATGAACGTCCGGAAGAAGTTACCGATATGGAACGCAGCGTACGAGCAGAAGTAATTGCTTCCACTTTTGATGAACCTGCAGAAAAACACGTAAAAGTTTCTACCATCGCATTGCAAAAAGCAAAACGCCTGGTAGAATGCGGACATGATGTGGTGATCCTGCTGGATTCCATTACCCGTCTTGCCCGTGCACACAATACAGTTGCACCTGCATCCGGTAAAGTATTGAGCGGTGGTGTGGAAGCAAATGCCATGCAAAAACCAAAACAATTTTTTGGCGCTGCCCGTAAAATTGAAAATGGCGGTTCGCTAACCATACTCGCAACTGCCCTGATCGATACCGGTTCCAAAATGGATGAAGTGATCTTTGAAGAATTCAAAGGAACCGGTAATATGGAATTGCAGCTGGACAGCCGACTGGCCAACAGCCGGATTTTCCCTGCCATTGACCTGGTTGCCTCTTCCACCCGCCGCGATGATCTGTTGCTGGAAAGAGAAGTACTGCAACGCATGAACCTGCTGCGTGTTTATCTCAATGATATGAATACGGAAGAAGCGATGAATGAATTGCTGAAACGCATGCGCGGAACAAAAAGCAATGAAGAATTTCTGGCCAGCATGAATAGCTAGATTATAATTATCAATGATTAATTATTAATTGGCAGTTCCGATACAGTCCATAATTAATCAATTAACAATTGATAATTAAAAGATCAGGTGCTCCCGGTGTTTAATCTTCGTATGGGTTAATTCCGTTACCAGCTGAACACCGGTGATGGATTTGATGGATTCCATCATTTCCGCCATCATCTCATCAGATACTGCTATCTCCTTTCAGCAGCCAGAAAAAATCAAGGTGCCTGAATTCCGGCAACAGAAATTCTCCGTCAAACTGATTGTTATATAAATAATGAACAATAGTTTTATGTGGCTCCGGACATTCATATACCGTAAAATAATACTGCCTTTTTTTTCTGATCATGGGAATCTCAATCTGATTGGTAATTCTGAAGTCCAGCCGCATCTGCCGGTTCAGCTGCCAGCAAAAACGATATCCTTTTAATGGTGCCACAATTCCCATCAGACGGGAGCCGTCAAAAAAGTCGCCTTCCATATTGTCCATATCCAGCTTCAACGACTTCATGGTATTAATTAACTTCTGGAATTATTAAATTGTACTGCTGCTTTCATTTCATCCTTACCTCTTAAAAATTCAACCGTCGTCTGATCACCCCGGTTAAATTTTGACAGTGCTTCCATATAAGTTTGCAGGGAGATCACGGAATAATCTCCCAGTTTGATAATGACATCGCCGGTTTTTAATCCTGCTTTTTCTGCCGGCCTTCCATCGCTGATGGCATCAATACGCAATCCGCTTCCGGAAAACTATAATCCGGCATAATGCCCAGGGTAACATTAAATGCCGGCGACACCCCAAATTGTTTATCCCTTGTTTTGGCAAATGGAGGTTTGTTCATTCCATCCATCTTTTGCGTAATGGCATAAATCAAATGAATCACCTGCAATTCTCCGGTATAATTTATTTTATCTGCCTGATCGGTGGGTTTATGATAATCCGGATGAATTCCCGTAAAGAAAAATAAAACCGGAATATTTTTCAAATAAAAAGAAGTGTGATCACTGGGACCGGTTCCGCTTGAATCTATATTCAAAACAAATATCTTTTTATTCAGTGTGCTGCTGATCAGATCCGCCCACTGTGGTGAAGTTCCATAACCCCCGATGGTAAGCATATGTGTACTGTCGTTCAGCCGGCCGATCATATCCATATTCAGCATATAACTGATTTTTGACAGGAATACCGGTGGATGTTCCGTAAAATATTTTGATCCGATCAATCCGGATTCCTCACCCGAAAAAGCAACAAATAAATAATTCGTTCTGAGTCCCTTTGTTTTTTTCAGCAATCGTGCCAGTTCCATCAGGGCTGCAGTTCCGCTGGCATTATCATCGGCGCCGGGATGAATCATTTTTTCCGTACCCCGGTATAATGAATTTCCATCTTCACCAAATCCGAGATGATCATAATGCGCCCCGATAACGGCTGTATAAGGTGCTCCCATATCCAGATACCCGATTACATTATGACCCCATCTCTTTTTTTCCTCCATTTCCACATCGATTTCCACATCGAGTGACTGGGAAATATCTTTCAGATATTTTTTTCTGCCTGCTTTGGTAACATATAAGTGCAGGAATTTTTTCCGGCTGAATTCCTTCTGCCGGATCAAATACTATCCCATCGTCCAGTTTCGAACTGTTATAAAAAATAACCGCGCTGGCACCCTTATCTGCAAACAAGCGGGTTTTTTCCCGCAGTTGTTTACTGATATCAAAATGCGGATTGCCCTGTGCTGCTTCCAGCATTTCCTTCAGATCATAAAACCAGGGTGACCCGCTTTCCTGTAATGCAATGGCAGGAGATCCCGTCACTTTTCCAGACGCACTGAAAGGCAGTGGAATAAATTCCGTATTCAGTAAAACGGTTTTATTGTTGATGGTAAAACGGCAAGGCTGATGTCCCTGCCATCATAAATTTCAAAACGCTGAAGATAAGTTCCGCTATCGCCCAGTGGCTTGAATCCGCGTTTTAATAAATCCTGCAATAATATAATCTGATGCCAGTGTTTCTCCGGGGGTTCCCGATCTCCTGCCCTCCAGTTTATCATTGGATAAATAACTGATATCCGTTTGAAGTTCTGCAATGATTTCTTTATCTGCTTTACGAAGTTTCTGCGAAATGGCAAATGGAAAAGAGACTGGGAAAAAAAGAGAAAAAGTAAAATGCTTCGCGTCATGAAGATCGGTTTACGAAGTACCGGGTACAAAGTTATAGCGGTATGATCATTTTCTAAATGATATGAAATTACGTTACTTTACAATATATCCTGCATACATGAAAATTGTTTTTTCTTTTTGTCTGTTGATTTTTTATCTGCACGCTTATTCCGCACACTGATCATTACCGGATCAGGAAAGGGTTCTGTCAGTCAGACAGACATGAGGGGATTGAAACCCGGAGATACACTGGCCATTCGCGCAGGATATCTATGAAAAAGGCGGATAATTTTCGAACCTCAACGGCATTACCATTATCAATTATCAGGGTATCGTTGATTTTGGAAATACGATTTACCTTGGGAAATCTCAAAAAGGTTTCTATTTCCGGTTCCGGATCTAAGGAAGAAATGTATGGATTCCGTTTCCGGAATTTCAAGGGGATCCGCATTCCTGCTGGAAGCACCCTGCCGGTCCCTGTCCATTTCATTCTGCGAATACCGTAACCTCGATGGAATCGCTTTTAATGCCAGTCAGTTTTTTACAACCTATACCGGCGACAGTTCCACCTTTGCCCTGTATAAAACAACTTTTTCTTATCAGAAACTGGTGCATTCCGGACCATTATTTGTCGGCAGCTGGGCCGCCAACAATCTTTTCCAGAATGTTGTGACAGTCCATCGCCTTCCTTCATATCATCGTGGATTCCACCAGCAGTGATGTTTGCCAGGTACTCGGACATTCCATTTACCGCATGTTGGCAGATCACTGGAGGATTACCGGACCCTGCCCGAATGGAAAACATGATGCCGGAATATTTCAAACTGCGGGAAATGGAACGGTTTGCAATATGTACCGTAAAGATGGCTGGGGATATATCTGGCGTAGCTGGAACCTGGCGCTCAATGGCCGGGCAGACAGTTATTTATATTAACTGCATTGACCTGAACACAGATAACTATGGAACGATTGATACCCGGATGGAACCCGGCAGATACAACAACCGGTAATACGATTCCTTTTATACGCGGAGCCAGTATGCATGTGCTCAACAATACCATGTGGCAATAAACGGACGATCAATTATGTTTCCCAGCTGGTGATTAGCCGGCACTTTTGGTGCCTCAGCCGGATACCGGCTGGAAGTCAGAAATAACCTTGCTTTCAATACCGTTGCCACCGGATTATGATCAGATTAGTCAAACAAAATACAGGGGAATCCACTCCCGGATACCAGTAATAATCTATATTCCAGCAAATCCCATTGCAGACGGGATCCTTGCTGGATACCATTGAATGTAAGTTAAACCCTTCCGGTCCGGCCATTGACCGGGCCATTACTTATTCTTTCATTCCCACGGATATTGATGGCGTTCCGCGCCCGACGGGTAAATCAGCGGATATTGGTGCCCGGGAGTATCCGGAAAAAGCACCCGATACTCCAGATAAATCAGGTTGCGCAGCCGAAAAAATGGCTTATTCCTGGGCCTGGCGTCCTGGTCTCGCCCTTATCCTCCTGGTATTCCTTAGAACAGCCGGAAAAAAGCCGAAAAACGGGATGATTCTATTAAAAGATCAGGTCAGGTAAAAGGATAAACCTTCAAAACTTTCAAGTCATAAAATTTTTCCTTTACTTTTGCAGATTAGCCTTTTCCGAACTGAATTAGACAGGTATCAGGCTAATGAAAACAGAAAAGTTGAATGGCCCTACCGCACCTTATTAAATACGTTTACACGAATGGAACCGATGAAGTAATCCGCCGGGGAAAAAAAATCCATGCGATCGGATATGTTGAACTCATTGAATATGATGAGCTGTTTGAAACCGTAACCTTTCGGGTAAAGGACGACAGCTATTCCACCTACTATAAAGTATTTGTTCAGAAATTCAGGGATGCAAAATCACTTTCGGTCCGCTGCAGCTGTCCCTATAACCTGGGCGATATCTGCCGTCATGAAGCAGCCGCCCTGATCCAGCTGCAGGAACTGCTGGACAGGAATATGCTGAAGGCAGAAGAAATCCGATATGATCAGTCGCATACGGTGGTTAAGATGAAGTTGATTGATCTGAAAACCATCCGCCTGCTCTGCTCCCGCGAAGTTTATGAAGAAGCGGGAAAATTTTTACAGTCCCAAAAAGCAAATATTGAACTGGCAGCAGACGAAACGGTAAAAGCCACCGTTGAACTGGACGGCATGAAATACCCGGTACTGATCCGGAAAAACGAAGAAAGAAATTTTGATACCAGTTCTACTTATCCCGATACGGACCATCCGCTTTGCTTACCCAAAGTGATTTTATTTCTTCAGCTGTTCCAGGCGCATGGCGCTTATTATTTCGACAGCATCCGCAACTGGGATAAGGAAAAAAATAAACTGCTGGAAGCCTATGGCTATTCCCTGTCTGATGACCTGAAAGGAAAATTTGAATTCTCCTATAAAGACGGCAAACCGTTTCTGCGGGTACTGGATATTTCCATCAAACGGGTGAATCCTGCTGCTTTATCAAGACCGAAACCGGAACTTGAACATGAAGCCGTGGCGGAAGTAATGGAACCCGAACAAAAAGCGGGATACGGTTCAGCGGCTGGGCGTTGTATTTAATTTCAATCATGAAGCTTATCCGGGTTTTCTGCTGGACGCCATCAGTGGTGAAAGCAATGAACAGCAAACTGCCTATGTGGGTAAGGTTGAAAAACTGGAACTGGCCAAATTCGTCAATACAGAAAAATTCAATGAGCCTGACCGGCAACTGGTTTTTTCCCTGCGCAAAACGCAGGAGCAGGAAGTAAATAAATACCTGAACCGCAATTCGCCTTTCAGCGGCATGTGGGAAAATATCATTCATACGGAAGGAGAAGATCTGCCCGAAGATACCAAGGCGCTGATCATTGAATATTTGCATCCCAAGTTACCGAAAACTGTTCAGCTGAACTGAATGAAAATCCTTTTATCTTTTTTCTGAACGGACATAAGCCTTTTAAAACAGCAAACCTGCAATCGGTAAATCTTTCGCCCGATCCGGTTAGTCCTTCGTTTAAAGTTTCAACCCAAAAAAATAATATTGAGATAAAGGCATTTACGCGGATCACCGGTCAGTCGATCGATCTTACGCAGAATAAATGCAATAGCCAGGTCATTTTATTTTTGAATAACAGTCTATACCTCTGGAATAAACCGGAAGATATTGCCGTACTGGCCAGGTTTAAAGATGGCCGGATGGTGATTCCCAAAGCAGACTGGCCCGAACAGCTGCGCAGCTTTGTAATTCCCCTGCAGAAAGAATATCATGTTGAATTCGAGAATGACCTGATCAGGGAAGTAAAAAGCGGGGATCCGGAAAGAAAAATTCTTCTGCAGGAAAAAGGAGATTACTTATTATTCCAGCCCGTTTTCTCCTATAAGGGATTTGAAACGACTTCCGGTGGAAAAGATCAGATCGTTGTGCCGGATGGAGATAAAGTGCTGCTCATTCAGCGCAACAAAGAGAAGGAATCGGCTTTCATCAATCAGCTGCAATCCCTGCATTCCCAGTTTATCCAGCCCCAGGGCTCGGTAGGTCTGGCCCTGCGCGGAACGGATGTGCTGAAGAATAACTGGTTTTTCCTTTTCGTGGATGCCATGCAGGAAATGAAAGTGACCGGTGTATGGTTTTGAGGCACTGAAAAATTTCCGGTTCAATACTTCCCGGCCGCAGACAAAAATCCATATCAGCAGCAGTACCGACTGGTTCGATGCCCGGGTGGATATTATTTTTGGCGACCAGAAAGTAACCATTGCCGATGTAAAAAAGGCGCTGGCCAACAAACAGCAATTTGTTCCCCTGAATGATGGCACGCTGGGCGTGTTGCCGGATGAATGGGTAAAAAGATATTCCCTGCTTTTCCGGGTAGGAGAAGGAAAAAGCAATGAGCTGCGCCTGTCCCGATATCACCTGAGCGTGATCGATGAGTTGTATGAAAACAGGAATGAAGAAGAACTGATCATTCACCTGGAAAAAAAATATGAACAGCTGAGGGAATTTAAAAAAATCAAGGAGATTGATCCGCCGGCCCATCTGGCCCATATTCTCCGGCCCTACCAGGTTCACGGATTTCACTGGCTCAATTATCTGCACGAAGTAAACTGGGGAGGAATTCTGGCCGATGATATGGGTTTGGGTAAAACCATACAGGCCCTCTCTTTCCTGCATCATTACAGGCAGCAGTACGGCCAGCTGCGCGCACTGGTGGTTTGTCCCACCACGCTGATCTTCAACTGGGAAAATGAAATCAAAAAATTCACCCCGGAACTTACCTACCGTATACATCATGGTGGCGAACGTCTGCGGAATAAAGAGGCGCTGAATGAGTTATGATGTTATCATCACCACCTATGGCACTTTGCGCAGCGATATCAAATTGCTGATGGATATACCGTTGGATTATGTGGTACTGGATGAATCGCAGGCCATTAAGAATCCGGCCAGCAAAGTAACCAAGGCAGCCTGTCTGCTGCGTGCCAAACATCGGTTATGCATGAGCGGTACCCCGCTTCAGAACAATACCTTCGACATTTTTGCGCAGATGAATTTTCTGAATCCGGGCATGCTGGGCAGCATTGAATTTTTCCGGCAGGAATTTGCCATTCCGATCGATAAGTTTGGAGAACCGGACCGAAAAGATCATCTGCGGAAATTATTATATCCCTTTCATTCTGCGCAGAACCAAGGAACAGGTGGCCAAAGACCTTCCGGAAAAAACAGAAACCATCCTGTTTTGTGAAATGGAAGAAGAACAACGCAAAGTATATGATGCCTACCGGAACGACTACCGGGATAAAATCCTGGGAACCATTGAATCGCAGGGTATTCAGAAATCCCAGCTGACCATTTTGCAGGGCCTGATGAAACTGCGCCAGATCTGTGATTCCCCGGCCATCCTGAATGAAACGGAAAAATATCCGAATCATTCCATCAAACTGGATGAACTGGCCAGGGAAATTTCAGAAAATATCGGTAATCATAAAGCCCTGATTTTTTCCCAGTTCCTCGGCATGCTGGCCCTGATCAGGGAAAAACTGAACGAACTGAACATTCCATATGAATATTTTGACGGAAGCACCTCGGCCATTGACCGGGAAAAAGCCATTCGGGATTTCCAGGACAATGACAGCTGCCGCGTATTCCTGATTTCGCTGAAAGCCGGTGGCGTGGGGCTCAACCTGACGGCTGCCGATTATGTATATATCGTGGATCCCTGGTGGAACCCGGCCGTGGAACAACAGGCCATTGACCGGACCCATCGTATCGGACAAACGAAAAATATTTTTGCCTACCGGATGATCTGTAAAGACAGCATTGAAGATAAAATCCTTCAATTGCAGGACAGGAAACGGATCCTGGCCAAAGACCTGATCGCCGACGATGATGGATTCGTGAAGAGCCTTTCCAGGGAAGATGTGGAATACCTGTTCAGCTAAAGGTTGGAACGCAACCGTATTTTCCCTATTGCAACTGGCTGGTTTTTGTATTAATTTAGATCCCAAATCCACTGCTATGAGAAGCATGTTTTTAACCTTTGCCCTGCTGTTGAATGCTGCATGGCTTTTCTCCCAGGACGATGTTTTTTCCAACAAGACCAATGTTGCGCTGGAAAAAGTGATCCGTGACTATCCCAACCGCTTTCATAATATCCGTGGAGACATGATCTCCCAGCATGCCCAGACGGTTGAATATAAAAGTACCATTTCCGTTCCCGGTGCCAGCTATTGCAGTATCTGGAAATACAGCATTTCCAATAACGAAATCTACAACTGGAATTGCACCACATTCAATTCTCCCAATTTTATGCAGGCCCGTGCAAGTTTAAGGAAGTGTACGATCAGATAGAAAACACCATTATAAAAGTGGAAGGCCAAAAACCTTTTATCCTGAGTGCACAGTACCATACGCCTACGGAGCTTCATAATATGAATTCAATCACTTTTGAATTGCTTCCCCAGACAGACGAAATGAAGAATCTGAAGATTGACCTGAGTCTTGAAAAAGAATCGAATATCTGGAAGGTAAAACTGAATGTATATGAAGGCACCCGTCCGCTGAGCGGCGTAACTGCAGCGATACAATAATAACTACGCCGGAGTAGCCGGTAAAATAATAGTGTTGGTTTTAATAGAAAAGTCCTTTGCATGAACAAAGGACTTTTTTAATGTCTATCCGATAGTTGTTCAAACATCCCGGCAGCACCATTTCACCACCAGTATTATACCAGCAGCACATATTCCCTCAGCACGGCTTCAATATCTTCAATCTTAAAAGGCTTCGATATGTAATTGTTCATCCCTGCATCCAGGCAGCGTTCCTTATCTCCTTTCATGGCATCGGCAGTAAGGGCAATGATCGGAATTCTTGACTGTGCCGATTGCATTTTCCGGATAATCCGGGTTGTAGTATATCCATCCATTTCCGGCATGTTTACATCCATAAATATCAGTACCGGATCATAATGTGGCAGGGATTCGATCACTTCTTTCCCGTTTTGCATCTGAATCACTTCAAACCCCATTCGCCTCAGCACTTCTGAAATCAACATCATATTAATCGGATCGTCATCGACCACCATGATACTGGCAGCCTGGGTGATTTTTTCAATGGCATCAAAAGAAGGATGCAGGGAATCATTCTGCATATTTTTTTCAAATAAAGACAGCAGGGTACTGTTCAGTTCATGCAGCTTCACCGGTTTGGAAATAAATTTATTGATCCCTGTTTTATCTGCTTCATGCTGGTAAAGATTTTTTTCCAGGGATGAAAGCATCAGGATAACCGGCTGATTGAAACCGGGAAAGGATTCCTTGATTTTCTTAACCAGGTGAATTCCATCCATCCCCGGCATATGATGATCGGTAATGATCAGATCAAATGGCTGACCGGATAATGCGGCCGACTCTATTTTCAACAATGCGTCCTGGCCGTTATTGCAGGTTTCACAATAGATCTGGAAATATCCGAGTGTTTCTTCCATCAGTTGCAGGTTGGTCAGATTGTCATCCACCACCAGCACTTTATTAAGTGTGGGTTTGGGGATTAGCTGAATTTCCGGCTGATCGTTGGTTACTTCCAAAGGAAGACAAAGCGAAAATGAACTTCCTTTACCGGCTTCACTTTCCACGGTAAGTTCACCCTGCATCAGTTCCGCCAGACTTTTTGAAATAGCCAGTCCGAGCCCTGTGCCTCCATATTTCCTGGTGGTCGAATTATCTGCCTGTGTAAAGCTTTCAAAGATTTTTTGCAGCTTGTCCTTCGGAATTCCGATCCCGGTATCTTTTACCTGTATATTGAAATTCAGGAACTTTTTTTCGCCCTGCATGTACATTTCTCCCATTTTCCGGATCGAGACATAGATCTCTCCTTCTTTTGTAAACTTAATGGCATTACCCAGCAGGTTAACGATGATCTGACGGATACGAACAGGATCTCCCATCAGCTGGGAAGGAATATCATGATCAACCCGGTATAACATTTCCAGTTTTTTCTCAAAAGCTTTCAGTGTGAGGATATCCATGGTTTCTTCCACGAGTTCATCCAGCTTAAACAAGGTATTGTCTATAATCAGTTTGCCTGCTTCTATCCGGGAGAAATCCAGGATATCATTGATAATTTCCAATAAACCATAGGCCGATTTTTTTACATTCTTCAGGTAATCGCGCTGCGTTTTTTGTAGTTCGGTGGTCAGAACCAGGTCGGTAAATCCGATAATGCCGTTCATCGGTGTGCGCAATTCATGGCTCATATTCGCCAGAAATTCACTTTTGGTGCGGCTGGCCGTTTCAGCCAGTACTTTTGACTGCACAAGTTCATCTTCAATTTTCTTACGCTGGATTGCCGCACTCAGCGAAGATGCGAAAGACTGCAGAATGGAAAATTCCCCTTCCGTCCACTCTTTTTCCCTGCTGAATTCATCAAAACCAACAAAACCCCAGAAATAATCATTTACAAAAATCGGAATGGATAAGGTGGCTTCTACCTGATGTCTTTCAAAAATCTCCAGTAACTTTTTGTCCGTTTCCTTCCAGCGATAACTTACAAAAGGACGGTAATCCATCAGGGGTTTTACAATGGGCTCGATGGTTTCGAAACTCAGATGGGCCATGGCCGGATTATTCAGCCTTGATTCCAGTTTGTCGGCATTCCATTCATTAATGATGGACGTAAACCATTTGCCCGTCTCCTCTTCGAATTTCATTTTTAAAAACATACACCCGGTCCACCTGGGTTTTGGCTCCCAGTATTTCAATACCGGATGCAATGGCCTGATTGAGATCTGTATTACTCAACAGCAAATGAGTGGCCTGTGAAACAGCGTAAAGCAGCTGATCCTTTTTCTTCAGTTTGTCCTGGGCGATCCGCTGCCCGGTAATATTTCGGGAAGTACAAACCAGTTTGATTACTTCATTGTGATCCACAACAGGTTTAATAATGGTCTCCAGCCATAAATAACTGTTGTCTTTTTTACGAATCCGGTAGCGGATGATCAATGATTCTTTGTCCTGAAGATGTGGTCCTCTTTCGGGTTTATAAAATTTATACCTGTCGTCGGGATGCACATAATCCAGGATGGACATCCCGATTACTTCTTCCACTTCATAACCCAGCACATGGGTTAAGGAAGGGGAGAGATACCAGGTAGTTCCGTCGGCTGCATGTACACTGATAATATCTTCAGAATTTTCTGCCAGTAGCCGGAATTTTTGTTCACTGTTCACCAATGCATTCTCAGATTCTTTCTGGGCAGTTATGTCCTGTGCAATTCCAAAACAGCCATTGACGTCCACCACTTTCCCTTTGATAAACAAATACCGCATCCAGCCCTCCCGGGTAATGACACGAAAGGAAAATGAACTTTCGAAACCAACATTGTCCCGGTTAAGAAAAATCTCTCCGAATTCTTCTTTGGCGGTAGCAATATCTTCCGGTACTACAAATTCCTCAATGAATTCATTTAACAGTAATTTTTCAGTAAAATTTCCTTCCATGACCAGCAGTTCCCTGAATTCATTTCCCAGAACAATTTCCCGGGTTTCAAAATCCATTTTCCAGGATCCCATACGCGCATAGGTCATCGCATAAGAAAGTGTCTGGATGGCTTCTTCTTTAATTTCCTGGGCCATTACTTTATCTGTCACATTCAATCCGATACCCTGAATTTCCTTTACTTCACCCCGTTCGTCCCTGAGTGCGAGAAATTCCCAGTCTGTCCAGACAAATGCTGTTGAATTATTAAATGGTTTGCGGATCAGAAGTTTTACAATTTTTCCCGGATTATTCCAGCAGTCCCTGGCCACTTCTTTGCACCGGTCGGCATCGTTTGGAAAAATCGTTCCGAGAAAAAGTTTATTCAGAACATCTGATTCTTCATATCCAAATGCTTTGAGGAAAGCCTGATTGGCATAACTGAAATTTCCTTTCCGGTTTATCCGGATCAGGTAATTGGTTTGGGATTGCAGCAGGGAATCCAGGTGTTGTTTTTCAATTTGCAATTCATTCTTGGCTTTCTGAAGATCCCTGAAATTGGTTTCCCCTTTTTTAAATGCCGGTTCCAGCACCAGTATGATCAGGCAGATAATGGCAATGACCAGGGATACGAATTTTCCTACCTCAATGGCGGAAGATTCATCCGTTTTTTCTTTGAGATAGAGGGTAAACTGGGCGGTAATCTCCCGCATCAGCGGCAGGTATTTGTTTTCACTTTCCATCATCCGCTGTAAATACATGCGTTTGTTAATGCGAAGGATCACCGAATCTTCCTGTAACAATTCCTGGCCAATACTTTCCATACTGTTGTAGTATGGATTGATATAGGAAAAAAGAATCCGGATATTGAATACATGTGCCGGTAACGGGGTTTTGAATTGCTGAACCCATTTTTGAAGCTGTTCCTGCTGGGTCCTGAAAGCCAGAAGTGTTACCGCAAGGCTGTCTTTAAATTTACGGGTTTCCGCTTCACCGTACAGATTTCCGGTAATGACGGCAGACTGCTTCGCAATAACCTGGCTTAGCGTCTGCTGGCGTCCGGCCAGGGACCGGGCGGTGAAAAGGTCCTCATTTTCGGCAGATTTCTTATTTACCAGGTAATAGGCAAAGAAATTACACAATAAAACGATGGAGAAAAGGACTATGGAAATGCGTACTAATTTGCGAAACGGGCTCTGCATAGTAAAGGATTAACCTTTTAACGCAGAAAACAGGTTTTTAACTTATGGAAAGGGGATAAATTATTTGGTTAGAACGCCCTGGAAATCGTTGTCGGTTGGCGGTTAGCCGTTGGGCGTTAGGCGTTGGGCGTTAGGCGTTAGGCGTTCGACGTTAAGCGTTCGGTTCATCAACTCAATAATCAATAACCTGCTCCTCCATGGAGACCGGCAGTTCCCGGAATTCATATTGCTGGTTCCTCAGCTGGGGTTTAAAACCTGCTTCGCGGATGGCAGCCTGAATCGTTTTGCTGGTAAACCGGTGGGGGGCGCCGGCAGCGCTCACCACATTTTCTTCCAGCATAATACTGCCAAAATCATTGGCACCGGCATGAAGGCAGATCTGGGCCGTTTCTTTGCCCACTGTCAGCCAGGATGCCTGTATATTTTTCACGTTGGGAAGCATTATCCGGCTCATTGAAATCATTCGGATATATTCTTCCGGCGTGGTGAGATTATGAACACCCCGTATCCTGGCCAGCAGGGTATCAGCATCCTGGAATGTCCAGGGAATAAAAGCCAGGAATCCTTTGGCATCCCTGGGTTTCGCCGCCTGCACTTCCCTGATTTTAACCAGGTGCTCAAATCTTTCTTCAATCGTTTCCACATGCCCGAACATCATGGTAGCTGAAGTGGTAATATGCTGCTGATGAGCTTCCCGCATGATATCCAGCCATTCCTGCGCGCCGCATTTTCCTTTGCTCACCAGCCGCCGCACCCGGTCAACCAGGATTTCCGCCCCGGCGCCCGGAAGGGAATCCATACCGGCCTCCCGCAGTGCCATAATGACTTCCTTATGCGATTTTTTTTCGAGTTTACAGATATGGGCAATTTCCGGTGGTCCGAGGGTATGCAGTTTCAGATTCGGATATCGGGACTTAAGTTCCCTGAATAAATCTGTATAAAAACTCAGGCCGAGCTTTGGATGATGACCTCCCTGCAATAGTAACTGGTCTCCTCCCCAGCGAAAGGTTTCTTCAATTTTTTTAATATAAGTATTGATATCCGTTATATAGGCATCCGGATGACCGGGTATTCTGTAAAAATTACAAAACTTGCAATTCGCGATACAAACATTGGTCGTATTTACATTCCGGTCAATCTGCCAGGTAACCTGCCCGTGTTTTACCTGTTTTTGCCGAAGGGTATCCGCGATATTCATGAGTTCCGTTAAAGGGGCCTCATTGAAAAGCATCACCCCTTCTTCCACAGAAAGAAACTCAAATTGAAGCGCTTTCGCATACAGTTTCGACAAATCCATTCCAAAAATATATTTATAAAAGCATGAAGAGGTGATCTCAGTGTATTGGCATTCGGCTTTAGGCTTTAAGCTTCCGGCTTACAACATGCAAATTTAGGTCAGCCCATTTTCAATTCCATATTTTATATAAACGGGTACTCAAAAGCTGCATTAAATATTGTAGATTTGAGAGTAGGGTTAACCCATTAACCTAAGCCAAACTAACGACCTGCTTTAGAATCATGCATACAGGCAAAAAAACGACTAAAGTTTTTTCGGATATGGTTACGCGTTTATGCATCGGCCTTCTTTTTGCCCTGCATTTGATTTCGGGTGCCTATGCACAAAAAGCTTCAAACGCCCAGGTTTCTAAATTAATTACACAGGTTCCTTTTACCACATTTACAGGCGGTGTTGCACTTGTAAGAGCCCAGGTGGTTGGTTTTCCCGATACCCTGAATTTTATCATGGATACCGGCAGCGGAGGCATTTCACTGGATTCCACCACCTGTGTACGGCTGAATATCCAGCCCGCACTCACAGATAGACTGATCATGGGAATTGGCGGCGTACGGCAGCTAAAATATGTGAGTAACCGGTCCCTGTTATTTGGAACACTGAGGGTAGACAGTCTCAATTTTCATGTGGGTGACTACGATATATTAAGCAGTGTTTATGGAAACCGGATTGACGGTATTATCGGGTATAGTTTTTTCTCCAGGTTTATCGTAAAAATCGATTATGACAGCAATCAGATGTATATCTATTCCAAAGGAAATATTAAATATCCAAAAGGCGGATTTACTTTAAAACCAGGCCTGGTGAGTATTCCGGTGCTAAGTGGCGATTCTGCGGGACGGCAGGGTATCCAACGACCGTTTCTATTTTGACACCGGGGCCGGACTATGCATACTGCTGAATTTTGACTTTGTCAGGGACAGTGCTATTCTCGATCCGGAAAGAAAACCCCTTCCGGCACAGGCGCAGGGCATGGGAGGAAAGGCGAATATGCAACTCACCGTAATTAAAGAATTACGTTTCGGGCCCTACCGGTTTAAAAATATTCCTACTTATCTTTTCGAAGACGAATACAATATAACCTCATACCCTTCGCTGGCCGGATTGATTGGAAACGATATTTTTCGCCGGTTCAATATCATACTGAATTATGAAAAGAAAATATTTCATTTAACGCCGAATTCCCATTTCCGCGATCCTTTTGATTATTCGTACACCGGACTGGGATTATACTGGGAAGACGGTGAAATCCGGGTTGGAGATGTGATGAAAGACTCACCGGCAGATAAAGCAGGCTTTAAAGTGGATGATGTGGTGATCGGTATCAATAATAATATGTCCCAAAACCTCGACCTGTATAAATCCATGCTGCAAAATACAGGGGACAAGATAAGAGTCCTCGTCAGCCGCCCCGATGGCACCGTAGAACTGAGTATGAAAGTTAAAAGCATACTCTGAACTCTTTCCTTTCCGGTTATTGAAGTCTTATTACCTTGCACTTCTTTTAAAAGAATTGAAAGTTTTTATCCATGCAGATTGACTATAAAAAATTTACGCTCAGTAATGGACTCCGGTTTATCGTGCACGAAGACCACTCCACGCCTATGGCTGTGCTGAATGTGCTGTATGACGTAGGTGCAAGAGACGAAAATCCGGGTAAAACCGGTTTTGCCCATTTATTTGAACACCTGATGTTTGGCGGATCCGTGAATATTAAAGATTTTGAAGGCCCGCTGCTGATGGCCGGCGGTGAAAATAACGCATTTACGACCAACGACCTCACCAATTATTATATCCAGCTGCCGGCAGAAAATATTGAAACCGCCTGCTGGCTGGAAAGTGACCGCATGATTTCCCTGGCTTTCAGTGAGAAAAGCCTGGATGTACAACGCAAAGTGGTTTGCGAAGAATTTAAAGAACACTATATCAACCGGCCTTATGGTGATGTGGCTTTTAAAATGCGGGAACTCGCTTATAAGGAGCATCCGTATCGGTGGATGACCATTGGTCAGGAACTTTCACATATTGAAAATGCAAAACTCAACGATGTGAAAGCCTTTTTCAATAAACATTATTGTCCGGCAAATGCCATTCTGGTGATGGCGGGAAATATTCAAACAGACCAGGCCCTCGCGCTCGCGGAAAAATGGTTTGGCAATATTCCCGCCGGAGAGAAATATATCCGGCAGCTTCCGGCAGAACCCAAACAGGAAGTTGCCCGGATCATGGAAGTAAAAGCAGATGTGCCGCTGGACGCGCTGTACAAAGCTTTCCATGTGGGATCCAGAACGGATAAATCCTATTATGCCATGGATCTGATCGGTGAACTGCTCGGCGGAGGCGGATCTTCCCGCTTGTTTCAAACCCTGGTCAAAGAAAAAAAACTATTCAGCAATATAGAATGTTACCATTTCGGTTCATCGGATCCGGGCCTTTTAATGATCGAAGGCAAACTGATCAAGGGAACCCCGATGAAAATCGCCGATGAAGCCATCCGTGAGGAACTGGATAAATTATGTTCGTCCACCATTGATGAAAAAGAATTGATGAAAGTGAAAAACAAAACAGAATCTGCTATTTTATTTGAAGATATGAGCCTGATGAACCGGGCATCCAACCTCGCCATGTATGAATTGATGGGAGATGCCGCCTTCATGAATACGGAACTGGACAAATATCTGGAAGTCACCGCCGGAGATATCCGGGATCTGAGCACTTCCATTTTAGACGAAAAAAACAGCAGCAGCCTGTTTTATTATAGCAATAACTAACTATTGAATTTTCCTATATGCTGAATCGCAAAAATGCACCGGCAATTACCGATGCAGTAAATTTTAAATTAACCCTCCCGCCGTATGAAAAAATTTCCCTCCGCAACGGCGTGGATGTTTACCTCGTGAACCTGGGTACGGTAGATACCCTGATGATGAATATTGTTTTTTATGCGGGCAATTGTTTTGAAACCCAGAACCTGGTGGCTCCTGCAACGAACTTCATGCTCAAAAATGGCACACGTACAAAAACTGCCTACCAGATAAATGAATATTTTGAATATTATGGTGCTTACCTGAACCGCCAGGCCGCTCATGAAACCGCCGAGCTCACCCTGCATTGCATGAAAAAAAATTTCGCGGAACTCTTGCCCGTGGTCTCCGAACTCATTGCCGAATCTGTATTTCCGGAGGAAGAACTGGAGATTTATAAAAAAAATATGCAGCAGCGGCTGCAGGTGAACCTGCGTAAAAATGATTTTATTGCAGGGCGCCTGATCGATACCTATCTTTTTGGATCCGCGCATCCGTATGGAAAATACAGTTCCATGGAAGATTATACTGCCCTCAATATTCAGGTTACCAAAGATTTTTATAATCAATACTATCTCCATGGCCGCTGTGTGATTTTCGTTGCCGGGCCATTGCCTTCGGATATTAACGCACTCATCGAGACCCATTTTGGAAGTCTGCCGCTTACCGGATCGGAGAAACCGGCTCAGCCGGATGCACCCATTGTTCCGGTAGAAGAAAAAAAATACCGGGTAACCAATGATCCGGACAGTGTGCAGGGGGCCATTCGGATAGCCCGGAATTTTCCGAACCGGCATCATCCGGATTTTCAGAAAATGCAGGTACTGAATAATATTTTCGGCGGCTATTTTGGTTCCAGACTGATGGCGAATATCCGGGAAGACAAAGGATATACCTACGGCATCCACAGTTACCTGGTCAATCTCGTCCAGGAAAGTGCCCTGATGATTTCTACGGAAGCGGGCAAAGAAGTTACCGAGGCCACCATGAAGGAAGTCTACCTCGAAATGAAACGCCTTTGTGAAGAACCGATTCCTGAAGAAGAATTGAAGACTTCCAAAAATTTTATGATCGGTACCCTGCTCGGGGATCTGGATGGTCCTTTCCAGGTAGCCGGACGGTGGAAAAGCCTGATTCTAAATGGTTTTACCGAGGAATATTTTTACCGGAGTATTGACATCATTAAAAATATCCAGCCTGTTGAATTGCAGGAGCTTGCCAATAAATACCTGAAGCCGGCCGATTTTTACGAGCTGGCGGTATTTTAGCCGGGTGGATTCTGTATTTTCACTTATTAAAATTTGCAGTTATGAATATTATTTTGCGAATCATCATTTCTGCCGTTGTCGCCTTTGGGTTATCCTATATTTTATCCGGTGTACATATACAATCATTTGTCAGTGCCCTGATCCTGGCTGTTGTTCTGGGTCTGCTGAATATACTGGTGAAACCCATCCTGATCATTCTTACCTTACCCATTACCATATTTACGTTTGGCTTATTCCTGTTTGTTATCAATGCACTGATCATACTGCTGGCTGCCAAATTTGTAAATGGTTTCCGGGTAGACGGATTCTGGTGGGCGCTGCTTTTTAGTCTCCTGTTATCCGTCCTGACTTCGTTTTTATATAAGAGATCAACGCCGGAAGCTAAATAACGGAACCTCCTGCATCCATTCTATAATACTGGTTCTATGTTTTTTGACCGTAAAGATTATTCTGATCAGATATTGCTGGATCTCTACCGGACCATTCTTTTCCCGAGAATGATTGAAGAAAAAATGCTGGTCCTGCTGCGTCAGGGAAGGATCAGCAAATGGTTTAGCGGCATCGGACAGGAAGCCATTTCCGCCGGGGTGGTGAGCGCACTGGCGCCCGAAGAATGGATCATGCCCCTGCACCGGAATCTCGGCGTTTTTACAGGCAGGGATATGCCTTTACAGAAACTTTTTTTACAATGGCAGGGAAGTGAAGAAGGATTCAGCAAGGGCAGGGAAAGAAGTTTTCATTTCGGTTCCAGGGAATATCATATCTGCGGAATGATTTCTCATCTCGGACCCCAGCTGGCCCTGGCCGACGGAGCCGCCCTGGCCTATAAACTCAGAAAAGAACAAAAAGTAGCGCTGGCATTTACCGGAGAAGGCGGAACCAGCGAAGGCGATTTTCATGAAGCCCTGAACCTTGCGGCCGTCTGGGACCTGCCGGTTATTTTTATCATTGAAAACAACGGATATGGTTTAAGCACCCCGGCGGCAGAACAGTATCGCTGCAAGCGCCTGGCTGATAAAGGGATTGGCTATGGAATGGAATCTGTGCAGATAGACGGAAATAATATCCTGGATGTATACGATACCATTAAAGGAGTGCGTGAATTTTGTATCCGGGAACAAAAACCCTACCTGATCGAATGCATGACCTTTCGCATGCGCGGACATGAAGAAGCCAGCGGCACCAAATATATTCCCGCAGAATTATTTGAAGTATGGGGGAAAAAGGATCCGGTGGTCAGCTATGAAAACTGGCTGAAAGAAGAAGGAATGCTGGATGACGCGACGTGTGAATGAGATCCGGGCGGAATTCCGCGCCGTTATTGAAAACGCGATAGCTGTGCCGCAACATCCGGTTATTGCAGATACAGAGAAAGAAACAGAGGATATGTATGCCAGTGCGCCGCAACATCCCGGAAAAGTCTATACTGCCTCCGTCGATACGGAAGCAGCGCCTGTAAAAAGATTTATTGATGGAATCCGGGATGGCTTGTGGCAGAGTATGGAAGAACATGAAAACCTGATCCTCATGGGGCAGGATATTGCTGAATATGGCGGTGCCTTTAAAATCACGGAAGGATTTCTGGAAAAATTCGGTAATGACCGGGTTCGCAATACCCCGCTCTGTGAAAGCGCCATTGTCGGTGCTGCGCTGGGACTGGCGCTGGAAGGATTTAAATCGGTCATGGAAATGCAGTTTGCCGATTTTGCTGCCGTGGGTTTTAATCAGATCGTAAATAACCTGGCTAAAATCCATTATCGCTGGGGTCAGCCGGCGGATGTGGTTATACGCATGCCAACCGGTGCCGGTGTTGGTGCAGGTCCTTTTCATTCCCAAAGCAATGAAGCCTGGTTTACCCATGTGCCCGGTTTGAAAGTGGTTTATCCTTCTACCCCTGCAGATGCAAAAGGACTGCTGATTGCAGCCATCCTGGACCCGAATCCGGTTTTATTTTTTGAGCATAAGGTATTATACCGCAGTATCAGCGGGCCGCTGCCCGAACATTACTATAGTATTGAAATCGGGAAAGCAAACCTGGTGACCACCGGAACGGATATCACCATCATCACCTATGGTGCAGGGGTTCACTGGGCCCTGTCCCTGGCCGCAGAAAAACCGGATATTTCTTTTCATATCCTGGATCTCCGGACCCTACTGCCACTGGACTATGAAGCGATCCGCGAAGCGGTTGCAAAAACCGGCAAAGTGATTATACTTCATGAAGACACCCTTACCGGTGGCATCGGAGGTGAAATCAGCGCCTGGATCGGGGAACACTGTTTTGAATTACTCGATGCACCGGTTATGCGTTGTGCTTCCCTGGATACGGCGATTCCGTTTAATATTGAACTGGAAAAAAACTTCCTGGCCAACAGCAGGCTTTTACAAACCCTGGAGAAATTACTGGTTTACTGATTCTCCATCCCAACTTTTACCTATTCTGGCTCCGGTTACTACACCTGCTATTCGTTTGCTTTGAAAACGCGGAGGAAATTTCCGCCCAGAATTTTTTTGATGTCTTTTTCGCTGTACCCTCTTTTCAGTAGTCCCTGTGTAATTTTTGGATAATCCTGCACACCGTCCAGTCCGACGGGTGCGGAATCAATTCCGTCAAAATCTGATCCCAGTCCGACATAATCTATACCGACCAGTTTTACGATATAATCTATATGATCCAGGAGCAGGAAAAGGGAGGGCGCATTTTTTCGAATTCATCCTTATACTTTTTCGAAAAATAATCGCCGGCCATCAGGCCGGATTTTTCCAGCCGGGCGATGGAATCATATTCCGCCTGGTGAGTTTTTAAAAAAGATTCATACTTATTAAGATAGGTGGAGTCTAAAAATCCGGAATAAAAATTCACCTGGATCACACCCCCGTTTTTTGCAATGGCTTTGATCTGGTCATCTTTCAGATTTCGGAAAACCGGGCAAAGCGCATATACGGAACTGTGAGACGCAATAACCGGTTTGGTAGTTACTGACATCACGTCCCAGAAAGTTTTTTCTCCAACATGGGAAACATCCACCATCATGCCCAGCTGATTCATTTTTTTTACAACCTGCTTTCCAAAATCATTCAGTCCATAGGGCGTAACTTTAAATGACTGATGTTTTTCATCCATCGCTGAAGTGGACCAGGAGGTACTATTGTTCCAGGAGAGCGTCATATACCGCACACCCCGGTTATAAAAACTATCCAGGTAATCCAGGTTATCTTCGATCATATGACCGCCTTCCACACCCGACAGACAGGCCAGTTTGTGTTCTTTAACTGCCTTCATGAGTTCTTTGTAAGAATAAACAATCTGCATGGTTTTGGGATTTCTCCCGGCAATGGCATAGAGAGAATCCAGTTCCCGGTTGGCATATTTAAACGCAGACCCCTTGCCATAATGTTCATCGCAAAAAATTGACCACACCTGCACATCCACGCCGCCGGTCCGCATGCGGGCAAGATCAGACTGGGTAATCCCCTGTAGATCGGTATCAAAAACCACATGCTCATCTACTGCCTTACTTAAAAAATCATTGTGCGTATCCACCAGGATCGCATCAAAATGAATTTTTTCCGCCGACTGCGCCAAAAGAAAACTCAGTGAGCAGGATCAGACAAATCAGGAAATACCGCATATTTTTGATTTTCGTATCAGTTCGCTAAATGTAAAACTTTCGGGGATATGGATCTGGAGACCATCCGAAAATATTGTCTTGAAAAAAAATACAGTTCAGAATCTTTTCCTTTTGGAGAATCAACCCTGGTATTTAAAGTAAGCGGAAAAATGTTTTTGCTGATCGGGCTGGATGATCATCCGCTTCAGTTCAATGTAAAATGCGATCCGGATAAAGCCGAAGAACTTCGGGAAACATTTAGTTCGGTTATCCCGGCTTTTCACATGAATAAAAAACACTGGAATACAGTTATTCTGGACGGACATGTTCCCTCCAAATTAATCCGGGAATGGATCGATGATTCCTATGATCTTGTTGTGCAGTCCCTTCCCGCTGAAAGAAAGGAAAAAATTTTTATAGGCTTACAGGTAATAGTGATTCCGTTCAATCTCTTCTTTCACCACCTCCGGAACCAGGTACCGGATTGACTTTCCTTCTTTCAGAATATTGCGGATATGGGTAGCCGAAATCTGGAGCAGCGGGGCTTTCAGGATATGGGTGCGGGCATTGGGATAGGAAGGAATGTTTTCAAATCCGGCACGTACATAAATATATAATTCCGTATTTTTTATCAGGTTCTCATAGTTTTTCCAGCGGGGAAGATTCTGATAACTGTCACTTCCCATGATGATGGAAAATTCATATTGCGGATATTTCTCCCGGATATAGGTGAGGGTATCAATGGTATAAGAAGGCCTGGGCAGTTTGAATTCGATATCGGTCACCCTCAGCTGATTTTCTCCGTCAATCGCTGCCTGGATCAGGAAGAGGCGGTGGTATTCGTTTAACAGTCCCTGGGCTGGTTTTAAAGGATTCTGGGGTGAAACGACAAACCAGACCTGGTCCAGGGAGGTAGACTGAACCACATGGTTCGCAATGATCAAATGCCCGTGATGAACCGGGTTAAAGGAACCAAAATACAGTCCGATCTTCATGTAAAGTATTGTAAATCAATAGTTTGTAGATCCTAAACCGGCAGTGGGTCTACAAAAATATTTTCAGCTTCATCCAGCCGGAGGCTCAGTGAATACCCGGCTACAGCAATAGAAATCGGATCTCCCAGGGGGGCTATTTTTTCCACTTTGATTATTTCTCCCGGTACACATCCCATTTCCATTAACTTTAGAAAGACATCGTTTTTCTCAAAGGAGTGGATTCTTGCCCGGGTACCGGTTCTTAACTCAGAAAGTCTTTTCATTGTAAGAACAAAAGTAGTTTTGTTGGATCAATCACCCTTACGATTTTCGGAAATGCGAAGCAAGCCCGGACCACCAATTCAGTTTCACTTCCTGGTTCCCTGTACCCTGCCTCATCGCGGGTTACTCCGACAGTTTCTCGCTTCCATCTTTAAAAAGGAAAAGCACAAACTGGAGGGACTCAATATCATTTTTTGTAGTGATGACTACCTCCTGGGCCTGAACAAGCAGTTCCTTAAACATGACTTCTACACAGATATCCTCAGTTTTCCGCTCTCGAAATCCGGCCAACCCCTTAACGCAGAAATATATATCAGCGTGGATCGTGTGCGGGACAATGCTAAAAACCTGGAATCAACCCTCCGGGAAGAACTCCACCGGGTGATATTTCATGGAGTTTTACATTTCTGTGGCTTTAAGGACAAAACCACCAGGGAAATAAATACCATGCGGGCAATGGAAGACAAATGCCTGAGGAGTTATTTCAGAAAAATCCCGCGGAAGTACTTTAAAGAACTAAAACGAGACCCCGTTATTCCTCCCAGAATCCTAAACTGTTCCACGTGGAACACCCTGTTTGTACCTTTTCTGGGTCTAACTGGCATGACTGGCCTCTAAATCTTAAGCGATTGCTTGTGTTCCACGTGGAACACCCTGTCCCTAATCTCCCTGTTTCCGACTTTGGGGGAATGCTCCTTCTGTTCTACTTATTAAAAGTAATTTTGCACCATGTTTTCAGAATATGATGTGATAGTGGTGGGTGCGGGGCATGCAGGCTGTGAAGCGGCTGCGGCTGCAGCTAATATGGGCTCGCGGGTTCTCCTGATCACCATGAATCTGCAAACCATTGCCCAAATGAGCTGTAATCCGGCCATGGGCGGGGTCGCCAAGGGTCAGATTGTGCGGGAAATTGATGCGATGGGTGGTTATTCAGGGATTGTCACGGATAAAACCATGATCCAGTTTCGCATGCTGAATAAGTCCAAGGGGCCCGCGATGTGGAGCCCGAGGGCACAAAGTGACCGAATGTTATTTGCCGCTACCTGGAGGGAAATGCTGGAGAAGACCCCGAATGTTGATTTCTACCAGGATATGGTAAACGGACTGATCATCGAAAAAGGAGCTGTTACAGGGGTTGTCACCGGCATGGGAAACCGGATCAGGGCAAAAGCCGTCGTCTTGACGAATGGTACATTTCTAAATGGAATCATTCATATTGGAGAAAAACAGTTTGGCGGCGGACGGATGGCAGAAAAAGCAGCAACCGGAATTACCGAACAGCTGGTTCGGGAAGGATTTGAATCCAATCGCCTGAAAACAGGAACTCCACCCAGAATTGATGGCCGAAGTCTGGACTACAGTAAAATGGAAGAACAGAAAGGAGATGAGCATCCGGTTGGATTTTCTTACCTCGATATTCCCTTACCCAAACAACAAAGAAGCTGCTGGATAACCTATACCAATCCAACGGTTCATGATATACTGAAAACCGGATTTGACCGAAGCCCGATGTTTGCCGGAAGAATTGACGGAATCGGTCCCCGATATTGTCCAAGTATTGAAGACAAACTGAACCGCTTTGCCGAAAGAGACAGGCATCAGCTTTTTATTGAGCCGGAAGGATGGAATACCGTGGAAATTTATGTAAACGGATTCAGCACCTCCCTTCCGGAAGAAGTTCAATACGAAGCTCTTCGTAATATACCCGGTTTTGCACATTTTAAGGCGTTCCGTCCGGGATATGCCATCGAATATGATTATTTCCCGCCAACCCAGCTGACGCATAGCCTGGAAACCAAAATTATCCGTAATCTTTTTCTGGCCGGGCAAATTAACGGAACCACCGGATATGAAGAAGCGGCCTGCCAGGGACTGATGGCCGGAATCAATGCGCATCAAAAAGTCAATTTTCTTGAGCCGGTAATTTTGGGAAGAAGTGAAGCCTATATCGGGGTGCTCATTGATGATCTGATCAGCAAAGGCACGGAAGAACCGTACAGAATGTTCACTTCCCGGGCAGAATTCCGTACTTTACTCCGGCAGGACAACGCCGACCTCCGTCTTACCGCAAAAAGTCACGCCCTGGGTCTGGCTTCTGAAACCAGGCTGGAAGCCGTAAATCGCAAGAAAATTGAGATTTTGGAAATCACCGGAATCCTTCAGCATTATTCCATTGAACCCAGGGAGGCAGAAGAATTACTCAGTGAAAAAAAAATGTCTCCCCTGTTACAAAAGCAAAAAGCGGCAACCCTGCTTTTAAGGCCCAACCTTGACCTTTTGACTTTATGCGCAGGTATTCCTGATTTGAATGAAAAACTCCGGCATTTCAGTTCCCATGCCCTCGAGCAGGCAGAGATCCAGCTGAAGTATGATGTCTATATCAAAAAAGAAAAAGAACTGGTTACCCGTATTTCGCAGCTGGAACAACTGAATATTCCGGAAACATTTGATTATGATCGTCTCTCCGCCCTTTCCATGGAAGCCCTGATCAAATTCAAAAAAATAAAACCCAGAACCCTGGGTCAGGCCAGCCGGATCAGTGGTGTAAATCCTACCGATATTCAGATACTGATGGTGTATATGGGGCGATAGGCATAAAGCGTAAAGCGTAAGGCTTAAAGCAAATCAATAATTAATTTTATTTCAGTCGAAAATTATAATCCATATTGACGGCTGATATCCAGCATACGTTCAATCGGTATGCGTCCTTTCTTCAAAAGCTCTTCCGACATGTTTATTTCCGGCGTTTCATATTCCATGCAGAGATAAAGTTTCTCCAGTGTATTCAACTTCATATACGGACAATCATTGCAGGCACAATTGGTTTCAGGCGGAGCAGGAATAAATAATTTTTCCGGCGATGATTTTTTCATCTGATGCAGTATTCCGGATTCTGTTCCCACAATGAATTCCTTTGCTTTGCTGGTTTCCGTGTATTTCAGCAATGCCGTGGTGGAACCAATAAAATCAGCCATACGCAAAACGGGTTCTTCACATTCCGGATGAGCGATGAAAACCGCATTCGGATTCCGCATTTTCAATTCAGTTATTTTTTTCACACTGAATATTTCATGCACGATACAGGCGCCATTCCACAACACCATATCCCGGCCGGTTTTCCTGGAAAGGTATGCGCCCAGATTTTTATCCGGTGCAAAAATAATTTTCTGATCTTTCGGAAGACTTTCAATAATTTTTTCTGCATTGGAAGAAGTACAGATGATATCACTCAGCGCTTTTATTTCTGCCGAGCAGTTGATATAGGAAATAACCAGATGATCCGGATGATTCTTCACGAAATTTTTGAAACAAATCAGCGGGAGCAGAGTCTGCCAGTGAACATCCTGCTTTCAGATCGGGAAGTAAAACCTTTTTTCCGGGATTCAGTATTTTAGCCGTTTCAGCCATAAAATGAACTCCTGCAAAAACAATCATATCTGCCTTTGTACGGGCAGCTTCCTGGGCGAGTCCCAGACTGTCCCCGATAAAATCAGCCACATCCTGGATATCGGCATCCTGGTAGTAGTGGGCCAGCAGAACGGCATTTTTTTCTTTCTTCAGTTTTTCAATCTCCTGAAAAAGATCCAGGGAAGGATCCACGGGCAAATCCAGCCACCCCTTCCGGTCAACTTCCATTTTTGCTTTTTCAATGTTTATAACTGCCATAGTATTTAATAATATATTATTTATATAAATAGATCTATTACTATTATAAGGCTGGTTATGTGGATAAACAGGTGTTACGGGACACAATATCCGGAATGTTTTTTATTGTCCACGGATATGAACATATTCTCCACAGGCTGTTTTTCGCGCTGCTACTGGCTTTGAGCGAATTCCACATTCCATCAGCCCGAAACCGGATCTGGACAAATTCTTAATAACATTTTTATTCTTAAAAACCGGACAACTACCGGTTTGTTCACGGTAAATAAATTAAGGAGACGCGGAATTAAATCTTCTCCCATTCCCCTCACATAAACCCGGGACGGAAAAGGGTGTTTTTCCACCAAAAAAACCGGTTATACCCCTAACTCTGTGCAGAAATGTTCCACTAACCCGGGTTGTTTCACGGAGAATTCAACGGGATATCACCGGAGTCCTGTCTGCGGTCAAAGAAATGCCATCTTAATGAGCACCCGGGCGTGTTTGCTTGTTTTGCACAATTTGTTCATAACCATTTTTCAGCTATTTTTGCCATCTTTTCAAAAAACCGACTATATATATATGTCTATCATTCAGAAAATAAGAGATAAAGCAGCCTGGCTCGTTTTTGGGCTGATTGCAGTGAGTCTGATTGGATTTCTTCTAATGGATGCCCGTTCTATCGGAAACCGGGCGGGATCATCCGCTTCCGGAGCCATTGGTACCGTAAACGGTGAAAAACTGGATTATGCCGATTTTCAAAAACAGGTTTCAGAACGCGAAGATCAGTACAAGAGTCAGGGCTATCCGATGAATGATATGTTATCCCAGAATATCCGGGAAGAAGTCTGGAAACAGTTTGAAGAAAACGCCGTCCTGGCAACCGAATATCAGAAACTGGGAATTGATGTGAGTGACAAGGAATTGAATGATATGCTGGTCGGCCCGAATGCCGTTCCCGAAATCAAACGGGCATTTACCGATCCGAACACGGGTCTGTTTGATGCACAGCAGGCAGCTGCCAGAATCAACCAGCTCCGGACGATTTATAAAGCCAACCGGAAAACAGATCAGAATTATGCGATGGCCCAGAGTTTTTTCGAACAGGCACTTCCACAATTTGTAAAAATGCGGGAAAGAGAAAAATATATTTCCCTGATTGCACAGAGCACCTATGTTCCGAAATGGATGATTGAAAAGACAAATGCCGACAACAGCCAGATCGCATCGGTTAATTTTGTAAAAGTTCCTTACCAGACCATTCCGGACAGTACCATTATCATTTCTGATGCGGAAATTCAGACCTACCTGGATAATCATAGGAACCAGTATGCGCAGGAAGAATCCCGCAGCATCAGTTATATCAGTTTCAGTGCAGCACCCACCTCCGGCGACAGCGCGAATATTTTCCAACAGGTTCAGGTATTGAAACCGGAATTTACTACCACTACAGACGTAGAATCTTTCCTGGCAAAAAATGGCACAGAAATAAATTTTCTCGACGCGTATATTCCGAAATCCAAAATAACCGGGGCCAGAAAAGATTCCATTATTGCTTTGCCAAAAGGAGCGGTGGTAGGTCCTTACCTGGACGGAACAGAATTTTGTGCTGGCCAGGATCATGGACATTAAAACGCTGCCGGATTCTGTACGTGCCCGTCATATCCTGGTGGCTACTGTTGATCCGAAAACAAACCAGCCAAAAATGGACGACAGCACGGCCAAACATAAAATAGACAGTATAAAAACCCTGGTTGATAACGGAAAACATTTTGACAGCCTGGCCCTTCATTTTTCTGACGATGAAGGAAGCCGCATCAAGGGCGGTGACCTGGGTTATTTCGGACAGGGACAGATGGTGAAAGAATTTGGTGATTTTGCCTTCAATGGCAAAAAAGGAGAAATGAAAATGGTAAAAACCCAGTTTGGATATCATCTGATTGAAATCATGGACCAGAAGAATTTTGAACCGGCATATAAAGTTGCCTATTTTGCCCGCCGGATTGAACCCAGTCAGGAAACAGATCAGAACGCATCCGGTCTTGCGAGCCAGTTTGCCGGTGAAAACCGGGACAAAGCCGCCTATGATGCAGCTGCTAAAAAAGGAAATCTGAAATCCATTGCCAGTGTGGAAATTCAACCGACAGATTTTAATATCCAGGGTCTGGGATCCAGCCGTTCCCTGGTACGCTGGATTTATGGCGCAAAACTGGGTGAAGTATCTGAATCCTTTCCCGTCGGAGATAAATATATTGTAGCCATGCTTACCGAAATAAATACAAAGGGAACCATGAACCTGGCCAAAGCAAGACCAATGATTGAACCCATTTTAAGAAATCAGAAAAAAGCAGAACTGATTTCGGCAAAAATTGGATCAGCCACCAGCCTGGAAGCCGTTGCTTCCGCTACGGGTCAGCCGGTTAGCCATGTGGACAGCCTTCAGTTTTCTTCTCCTTATATTCCGAATTTTGGTCTTGAACCGAAAGTGGTGGGTTATTCTTTTGATAAACAGTTAATCGGAAAAGCCAGTTTCTTCACCGGTTGGCGGAAATGAAGGGGTTTTTGTTTTGAAAGTGGAAAATGTAAGTGCAAAGGCAAATTATAATGTGGATGTGGAACAGGCCCGACAGACCATGCTGCAATCACAGGAATCCATTATTCAGCGTGCGGGAACCGATGCATTGAAGAAGAAAGCAAAAATTGAAGATGACCGCGGTAAAGTTTCTGTAAACAATTTCATCTTTAAAACATTATTAAAGCGGGCCTGGCCCGCTTTTTTTGTATCCGGGAGTGAAATGCAAATACCGATGCAGAAATAAGTAACTTAACAAGTAATTTATGGCGGAAGAAATAATAAATAAAGTAAGTCAGAGCGCTTACTTACGCTGGACCTGGAGCAGTTTTATCCGGAAGAAAAAATCCGCATCTTTGATCTGAAACCTTTTCTTTTTATGGAACTGATCCTGAAAGAAAAAGATTTTCGGGCTGCATTATTGTCGACGGACTGGGAGAATATAAAGATGAAATTGTTGGTATTTATTGTTCTGCAGATGCAGTAATTCCGGTTTGGGCCTATATGCTGGTCACCAGTTACCTGCAGCCTTTTGCAAAAGAAGTAATCATGGGAGATGAACCGGCGGTGTTGCGTCAGCTGATTACAAGCCGGATCCAGGCAATTCATCCGGAAGATTATAAAGACAAACGAATCGTGGTGAAAGGATGCGGGGATAAACAGATTGGTGATTTTGCTTACCTGGAAATTACCAAACTGCTCAGGCCGGTTGCCAAATCCATTATGTATGGAGAACCCTGCAGTACTGTTCCGGTTTACAAAGCCCCACGTCAACTCCTGAAGCCTGATAGTTAATTTCCATGACGCCATTTCACTTTCATACTTCCATATTTCCACACTTGCTTCACACTTGCTTAAAGCAGTGCCCTCTCAGAATCAGGGTGGCAACCGAAAAATAAATAACCAGTCCGGTTACATCCACCAGTGTGGCAACAAAGGGTGCAGAAGAGGCAGCCGGATCAGCGCCTAATTTTTTAAGCAGGATCGGCAACATGGAACCGGAAATGGTTCCCCATAGAACCACTCCCAACAGGGAAAAGCCAACGGTAAGCCCAACCAGCAGCCAATGTTCCCCATAATTGTAAAAATGGAAATGCTGCCAGATAAAAATGCGCAGAAAACCGACCAGTCCAAGTATCGATCCCAGCACGAGACCGGAGAAAATTTCTTTCCGCATTACATAGAACCAGTCGCGGAATTTGATTTCTCCCAGTGCCATGGCGCGGATAATAATGGAAGAAGCCTGTGAACCGGAGTTGCCCCCGCTGGAAATGATCAATGGGATAAATAAAGCAAGAACCACCGCCTTACTGATCTCACCTTCAAAAAAGCCCATAGCCGTGGCCGTTAGCATTTCGCCCAGAAAAAGAATGACGAGCCAGCCGGCCCTTTTTTTCACGAGGTGACCAAAGGAAATGGTGGTATACGGTTCTTCCAGTGCTTCGGAACCCCCGATTCTTTGTATTTCACGCGTATTTTCTTTTTCCGCCAGTCGCAATACATCATCCGAAGTAACAATGCCCAGCAACACACCGGTTTCATTCATGACCGGAAGAGCAAACCGGCTGTTGTTTTTAAACAGCGAAATGGTTTCCGTTTGGGCATCATTGGCAGAAAGGGCAATGTATTGATGATCCATTAGTTTTTCAACCGGCGTGGAAGGATCAACAATCAGAAATTCTTTGATATTGATATCGTCAATCAGTACTCCGTTATCATCTACTACAAACAGAAAGTTCAGCGTTTCGGCGATCTGTCCCCGCTGGCGTATGATGTCCAGCACATGCTGTACGGTATCTTCTGCTTTAATGGCCAGATAATCCGGTGTCATCAGACGGCCCACGGAACCTTCAGGATATCCAAGCAGTTTAAGTGTTTCGGCCCGGGTTTCGGGAGAGAGAATTTTCAAAAGTTCCTTGACTGCATTTCCCGGCAACAGTCCCAGGAAAGCGGTTCTGTCATCCGGTTGCAGGGCATTGAGCAGTTCTGCAGCTTTTTCATCCGGCAGTGATTTGATGATGATCTCCTGCTTTTTCTTTCTTAGAAATTTAAAAACCCGCGCCGCATGTTTGATATCAATATGCTGGAAAAGTTTTCCTGCCCAGTTTGTATACCGGTTTGTAAATTCGATGATATCCCGGGAAGAAAGTTTATTCAGCTTTACAAACTCCGTAATCCGGTTGTTCTGCAGCAGATTTTTAATGTCATTTAAATTCGGCATTGCTAGAATTGATAGGTAAAGTTCTGAATTTTGAAATGGAATTTTCTGAAGAAATTTTATAATTCAAAAACCTCACCCCGGTAACGGCTGGAGTGACTGCCCACGGCAGCATGGGTACCCGAACCCTGGAATCAGTAAAGAGAATGACCCGGTTTGTTCTGAAATTTCTTTGATGATCTTTTTCCAGGACAGCAGGGGACCTTCACAAAATATAATTTCTTCCGTTCCTGCCCTCCTTTTGCAATGCGGTCCGTATTTTCTGCAGCCAGTTTCTGTTTCCATTTTTCCTGGTCGGCCGGTTCTCCTTTTATCAAAGATTCTTTCCGGAATGGACAGCGTGTCCTTTGTCAGTATCCCAGTTTGAAAAAGTAGGCAGTCGAACTGGTGCGATGCGCACCGCAATCATTAATAAAAACAGACGAAGGGAGGATCCCGGTCCCTTAAAATGTTTTTTCATAAAAAGGATCATCGCAGAATAAAACATTTTTAGATACCGGAAATCCCTTGGTGTGCTTTCTCCTTTGAAATGAATAATGGTGGTATCTGCAAAATAATAATTCTGATAACCCGCTTGACGGATCCGGTAACTCAGGTCAATATCTTCGGCATACATAAAAAATCTGTTCATCAAATCCACCGGTCTTATCAAGCACGCTTTTTTTAACCATCATAAAAGCGCCCGATAATACATCCACGGCATGCGGATCTTGCTTCATCCAGATGTCCCATATAATAAGATGAAAAAATTTTCGAACGGGGAAATAAACGAGAGAGTCCGGTCATTTTGAAAAAAGAAGCAGCGGGATCGGGAAATCCGCGTTTGGATTCCTTTAAAAAATTGCCGGTTCCATCTACCATGTGAACACCCAGCGCACCGGCATCCGGCGTTTGACCGGAAAAAGGAAACTGCAGGCATGAAAGACTGTCTTCTGCCAGAATGGTATCCGGATTCAAAAATAAAATAAACTCACCGGTACAATAAGAAATCGCCTGATTATTGGCTTTTGCAAAACCGGTGTTTTCTTTGTTTTGGATAAAGTGAAAATCAGGGATAAAGTGGAATCAGGAATTCCAGGCTTCCGTCGGTTGAGGCATTGTCAACGACAAATACTTCGGTCTGCTCCATCGGAGCACGGCACTCCCTTCAACCGCCTTTTTCAGGGAAGAAAGACACTGTTCCAGGAAAAATTTAACATTGTAACTGACGATGACAACAGAAAGAATCATCTGGGTTTACATTGATACGAAGTACGATTTTTTCAGGTACCCGGCAAAATGTTGATCGTGGTTACCCTCTTCCGCAGCCGGGGCTTTATTATCTTTGCAGGATGTTAAAAACCACCCTGATCAAGGCCGCCGAAAGGGCAGGCGGAATTCTTAAGCAATATTACGGCAGCAAGTTTCAGATTTCTAATAAAGAAGGAGTAAATAACCTGGTTACAGAAGCGGATCATGCTGCAGAAAAAGCCATTATGGAAATTATCCGGAACGATTATCCCGATCATTATATCCTGAGCGAAGAATCCGGCGATATGCCAACGGATTCCGCATATAAATGGATCATCGATCCACTGGACGGAACCGTAAATTTTGCCCACGGACTTCCGCTTTGTTGTGTTTCCATCGGACTGGAACAGGATGGAGAAATGATCATGGGCGCCGTATACAATCCTTTTTTCAATGAATTTTATTTTGCGCAGAAAGGATATGGCGCCACACTGAATAATCAGATCATCCATGTTTCCGCAGAAACCCAGGTGGAGAAATCCTGCCTGGTCACCGGATTTCCCTATACCTACCTGGATGAACCCAACGGACCACTGGAAGTCTTTTCCAGGCTGATCCGAAAAGGAGTTCCGGTAAGGCGGCTGGGATCTGCTGCCATGGATCTTTGCTGGGTTGCGGCCGGAAGGTTTGAAGGATTTTATGAACATAAATTAAATGCCTGGGACAGCGCTGCCGGTTTTTTAATTGTACAGGAAGCAGGAGGAAAAGTTACGGATTTTAGCGGGAGCACCGTATTCGCCCTATCAGCCGCAGATTGTTGCAACCAATGGTAAAATACATGAAGAATTGCTGTCAGTGGATATCGGGTAGTCTGCCGAAATAAAGCCGGCTCAAATGAATAAATACATTATAAACAATGGAACCCCGTACAGAAATATCTTCCCTGGGTGAATTTGGTCTGATCGAACACCTCACCAAAAATATTGAAATAAAAAATGCATCCACTATCCTCGGTGTGGGCGATGATGCTGCCGTGATTGATCATTTCGGCAAACAAACCGTTCTTACCACAGATCTGCTGATAGAAAATATTCATTTTGACCTGATCTATACGCCGCTCATGCACCTGGGGTATAAAAGCGTGATCGCCAACCTGAGTGATATCTATGCCATGAATGCCACACCTACACAAATCCTGCATTTCGCTGGCATTCAGCAACCGGTTTAGCCTGGAAGCGCTGGATGAATTTTATGAAGGGGTTTATGCAGCCTGTGAAAAATATGGAGTTGACCTGGTCGGTGGTGATACCTCTACTTCATCCCAGAAGGGATTTATTATTTCCGTCACCGCCATCGGCGAAGTGGCGCCCGATAAATTTGTGCAACGTTCAACCGCAAAAAAAGGCGACCTGCTTTGCTGCAGCGGAGACCTGGGTGCGGCCTATCTCGGACTGGTTTTTCTGGAAAGGGAGAAAAAGATTTTTCTGGAAAACCCGAATGTCCGTCCGGATCTGGAAGGAGAAAAATATGTGATTGGCCGGATGCTCAAACCGGAAGCTTCCAAAAAAACGATTGAATTTTTTGAAGAGCAGGAAATCATTCCTACAGCCATGATGGATATCAGTGACGGACTGAGTTCTGAAATCCTGCATATCTGCAAACAAAGTAATCTGGGTTGTGTGTTGTATGAAGAAAAAATTCCGATTGCGGAAGAAACCCGAAATGCGGCGTATAAATTCGAACTGGATCCCACCGCCTGTGCACTGAGCGGCGGAGAAGATTATGAACTGCTTTTTACGATCCGGCCAGGAAGACTATGAAAAACTGGTATTAAATGAAAATATCAGCGTGATTGGCTATATGACCGATCCGGAGGAAGGAAAAAAAATCCTTACCAAAGGAGGAAATAAATTTGACATCACAGCCCAGGGCTGGAACGCATTTACAAAATGAGAATTTTGGACCTGAAGAATAAGATCCGGAACTGAAAACAAATATGATCCTGTATACGGGCATATATGCCTGTTAGCTTCCTGTGCATCCTCCCGCGAAACCATATGATCCGCAGAAAAAATATTCGCCCGCAGCCCTGCAGGCGGATTATTCCCTGTTCCGCAGAATTCTGGAAACATCACATCCCAGCATTTACTGGTATACCTGCAAAGACAGCATGGATTATTATTTTGACCAGGTGTATAAATCGCTGGATACGATTCCATGACTGAAATCACAGTTCCGGGATCAGCTGGCCTATGTGATTTCAAAAATCGACTGCGGTCATACCAGCTATGAAAGGATCGAAAGCATTCAGCCAATATATGGATACGGCATTCTTCCCTTGCATTTCCATTTGCTATGAAATTCTGGTCAGACACGATGGTGATAACAGCCAATCTCCGAAGAAACGACCCGATTCTGCAAAGAGGTACGATTGTAACAATCGATCAATGGATATACCGCGCGCGCATTAACCGATACCCTGTTTAATTATATAACGACAGACGGATATCAGCATGAATGGGAAATACCAAAGCCTCAGTACGGGATTTGCATTTGCCAATCTGTATAAAAATGTTATCGGTCTAACCGATTCCTTCGACATCCATTATATTGACAGATATGGATTTGAAAGCCAGGCCTGGGTAAAACCTTATGATTTCAAAGCAGATACCTTGAATAAAAAACCCTGAACCAGGGGCCGCCGTCGAAAGGGAACCCGGTAAAAAGAAAGAAAACCCGTATTTGTTTTTTCCTCGGTAAACCTTCAGCTGGATACGGTAATGAAAACCGGATTTATGACAGTTGCAACTTTTGACCGGTCAAATCACCTGAGGAAATTTTTTAAGAAATCATTTAAAACCATCCAGAAAAACCATATCAATAACCTCATTATTGATGTCAGGTCCAACGGAGGCGGTGATGCCGGACTTTCGACCTTACTTACCCGATATATGATTGATCATAAATTTAAACTGGCCGATTCCCTGTATACCATTAAGCCGCCTTCTGAGTACAAAAAATATATGCAGCAAAAGTTTTTGGAACGGATTACTGGTCAGCCTGGTGACGACGAAAGGAAAAGGATGGCAAATATCATTTCAGATATTTTGAAAAGCATTATTATTCTCCAAAGAAAAATAATCATTACGACGGGACAGGTTTTTATTCTGATCGGCGGCAATTCTTTCTCTGCCACCACGCTTTTTGCAGGCGACCTGAAAGGGCAGAAAAATGTAACGCTGGTCGGAGAAGAAACAGGCGGCGGTTATTATGGAAACACGGCCTGGATAATTCCGGATGTCACACTGCCGAATACGGGTCTTCGCTTTCGTCTGCCGCGTTTCAGAATGGTGATCAATAAAGACCGGATTAAAAACGGACAGGGAATTATGCCGGATGTATGGGCATTTCCATACTTCAGATGCCATTCGCGAAGGAATTGATTTTAAAGCGATGAAAGTAAAAGAGCTCATTGCCCAGCAGGAGCGCCTTTTCCAGTTCAGAAAAAAAACAAAAATGAAAAGTATATTTATTTTTTGTTGGATTTTGTTTTCGCTGAATGCATTAAGTCAGGATTCGCTTCAGCTGGCAAGACTTAAATCACTGCAGGGTAAAATTCTACCCTTTTCTTCCTTTGCAAAAAAAGATTCATTGTTCCTGATCTGTTTCTGGTCTGCCTCCTCCGAAGAAAGTATCACTGAACTGAATTCCATTAATGCGAATCTGGAAAACTGGCAGAAAATGAAACCTTTCCGTTTCCTGGCCGTTTCGGTAGATGAAGGGAAAGAAGCAAATAAAATGCGACCATTATACAATATGAATGGATGGACCTTTGAAGCCTATGCGGATCTCTATGGAGATTTGCGCAGGGCCCTGCATTCCAATAACCTTCCGCAGAGTATGATTGTTTATAAAAATGAAATTATTTATGAGCAGTCCGGATGGACTTCCGGTTCAGAAAATTATTTAATCCAAAAACTTTTATCCTTAAAAAACTGAAGAAACCAGTTCCAGTGTTTTTTTGTGAATGATATTAAAATCGGCATGCTGACCGACTTTAATTTTCCCGAGAAAGGGATCTTTCAACAATCCTGCCGGATAGGCCGAGCACATTTTTAATGATTCTTCAATGGAGATTCCGGCTTTTTCAACTGCATTTTTAAAGGTTGACATCATGGTCATACAGGATCCCGAAAGTGTTCCGTCCGGTAAGGTATAACGGTTGCCCTGAAATACATGCTGGTAATATCCTTCATCAATAGAAGTAACGGCGTCTGTAATAAAAAACAAGCGTTCACCCATTATTTTTTTGCTGATACGCACGGAAGCAAAATCAACATGTACCCCGTCGCAAATAATACTGGACATCACATTGGGATCATCATAAATGGCACCCACCATACCCGGTTCCCTGCCCTGCAGGGGAGACATGGCATTGAACAGATGAGTGGCTGCCGGAACACCCATATCAAAAGCGCGTTTTGCCTCTGCATAGGTGGCATTGCTATGGCCGGCGGAAACAATAATGCCATTGTCCATTAGCAGCTGAACCAGTGCTTCATCACATTGTTCCGGAGCCAGCGTAATCATTTTTATTATGCCCTTTCCCTTTTCGATTAATAACATCACTTCATCCCGCGTTGGCTTTTTAATGAATGCTTCGATATGTGCCCCTTTTTTTCCCGGCTTATCCAGGGTCCTTCCAGATGAAGCCCGAGTAATCCTTTTTTTCCGGAATCAATATATTCCTTCACGGTGGCGATTCCTTTAAAAAAATTTTCCATGGAATTGGTGGCCATGGTAATTATAAAATGGGAACAGCCTCCGGAAACACAATATGCATAAGTAGCTTCCAGGGATTCCATATCCAGGGAATGCGAAAATAATTTTCCATTCCCGCCATACAACTGAAGATCTATAAAGGCCGGAGCGATCATACAGCCCGGATAAGACTGAATTGTATATTCTGAAGGAAATGATTCCGTCGGAAATATTCCGGTAATTATATTATTTTCTGTAAGTATAGCCTGCCCGGTATGCCATTCCGTACCCGTGAAAATTTCATCTGCGAGAAAAGCCTGTTTCATAATTTATGGTTGAATGTGAAAGGAATCTGCATCCCGCAGGAATGGAAATTTTATACGAATTTCTTCCAGTTTCTCACGGTCAAGGATATGCGAATATATCTCTTCACCGGCACCCAGCACCTGTAATGGTGTTCCCAATGGATCCACGATCATCGATTCGCCGGGGTATTGCAAACCCCTGCCGTCAATGCCCGTCCGGTTTACACCGATAACATAACATTGATTTTCTATTGCCCTTGCCTGCAGCAGGGTTCTCCAGGCATGACTTCGCGCAGAAGGCCAGTTCGCAACATAGATCAGCAGATCGTATTCCGGTTGCCTGGTTTCCAGCCGGAGACTGGCGCAACCAGACCGGAAAACGAAGGTCATAACAAATCTGCAGATTGATCTTCCATCCGTTCACAGAAGCGATGAGTCTTTTTTTTCCCGGACTATAATGCTGGTCTTCTTTTCCATAAGCGAATAAATGACGTTTATCATAAAAGCCAAATTCCCCGGTTGGCAGCATCCAGATCAGCCGGTTATAAAATTTGGATTCCTCGACCATCCTCTTCCCGGGCGATGATGCTGCCGGTAATGATCGCCCCTTTTCCGGCAGCCGTTTTTTTCATCCACTCCAGGGTTGGACCCGACATGGTTTCGGCCAGGGATTCTTTTTCCATACTAAATCCTGTACTAAACATTTCCGGAAGAACGATCAATTCAGTTTTACCCGGAATGCTTTCAATTTTTTTCCCAAGCATTTCCAGGTTCGCCGTTTTATTTTCCCAATGAAGTGAAGTCTGTATCAGGGAAATATGGAGATTGGGCATATAATTAAATTAATCCGCCAAAGGGCCGGCTTCGTGATTATCCGGAAAAGACCAGGTTTTGATAAGGGCTGGTTCAAAACCTTTTTGCAGAAGGTATTGCTGCCATTTATTTTTCTTTACAAAAATATTCTTTTCAGACTGGAGCGAATGCCATTTTTTTTCCGCCTGGCGATTAAAACCGGTGATATATTCCGATTCGTCCAGGGATTTCAATGCTTTTGTAATGCAAAATTCGCTAATACCCTTCTGACGGAGCTCAAAACGGATTTTTTGTTTTCCCCAGCCTTTGATACGCAATTTCCCGGAAGCAAAGAGAATGGCAAATCTTTCTTCATTCAGATATCCTTCTTCAATTAAGCGGGAAATGAGTTCTTCCACTTCTTTTTTCATCAACCCCAGGGAATATAACTTTTGTTTCACCTCCTGATGACTGCGTTCCTGGTAACCGCAATAATGTTTTAATTTTTGCAGTGCCTTTTCAGGGGAGATCCTGCCGCGGGAATATGGGGAACCCATTGAAGTCATGGTGCCAAATATAAAAAAATGCACAAGTTATTATAAGGATATTCACCCTCCGATATTCCATTCCGGCTCTACCAAAAAAATCAGTAGTTTCGTCCCAAAGTCCCGATTCATGAAGTTTATTGTTTCGTCCTCTGCTTTACTAAAACATCTGCAGCAGATCAGCGGTGTAATCAGCGCCAATACCGTTCTACCCATTCTGGAAGATTTTCTTGTTTGAAGTGGAAAAAAACAAACTTACCATTGTTGCGACTGACCTGGAAACGGTGATGAAAGTGCATTTGGATGTAGAGGCCAAAGAAACCGGCAAGGTTTGTATCCCGGCGAAAATCCTGCTGGATTCCCTTAAAAATATTGCCGATCAGCCCCTGGCATTTACGATCGACAAGCAGTTTTCGGTTGAAATCACCAGTGATAACGGTAAATACAAGGTGATGGGAGAGAATCCGGACAATTTCCCGAAAGATCCTTCGGCCGATGAAACCACTTCATTCGAAATTCCGGCATCTGTTCTGGCAACCGCCATCAACAAGAGTCTCTTCGCCGTCAGTAATGATGATCTGCGTCCGGCCATGACCGGGGTTTTGGTAGAAATGAGTTCCGGATCCATTCAGTTTGTGGCAACGGATGCGCACCGTTTGATACGGTACAAAAGATCAGATATTTCCGGTTCAAAAACAGAATCCCTGATCGTTCCGAAAAAGCCGTTGAACCTATTGAAGTCTGCGCTGCCCTCTACAGATGAAAATGTAAAACTCACCTATAACAGCAATCATTTGTTTGCAAGATTCGGCGGTGTTCAAATGAGCTGTCGCCTGATTGATGCCCGTTTCCCCGATTATAAAGTGGTTATTCCGGCCGACAATCCGTACAAACTAACGGTGAACCGCAGTGACTTTCAAAGTGCCCTTCGCCGGGTAAGTGTTTTCAGTAATAAAAGCACCAATCAGATTGTACTGAGCATTCATGGAAGTGAACTGCAACTCGCTGCACAGGATATTGATTTTTCTTTTGAAGGAAATGAAAGAATGAAATGTCAGTATACCGGAGAAGATATGTCAATTGCTTTCAATGCACGGTTCCTGATTGAAATGCTGAATGCAACGGCTTCTGAAGAAATACGAATTGAATTGTCCACGCCTACAAAAGCGGGAATTATTAAACCTGTAGAACAGGACAAAGCAGAAGATCTCCTGATGCTGGTAATGCCTTTAATGCTGAACAGCTAAAGGGATAGAAACCTTAATTTTTATTACACAAAAATTGAAAAGGCTTTAATTCCTGTTGTCTGACAACACGCTGAATATAACGGGTTCCTCTTAAAATTTTGTAACTGTTGAGATCAAAAACTTCGTGCGCAACGCAGAATGTTTCAAGTGTTTCGTACTGGAAAAGAAGATCGTTTAATTTTTCAAGTTCATAGGCCATGAACTGCTCAGTAACGAATTCATCTTTCATGAGGACAAGCAAATCTCTATCCGGTGTTTTCATTGCAATTAGATTTTAGTATCCGACCATACCCTTGTTGAGTCCACAACCGCATTTCTTGCTACTGCCGCCAATGTGATTGTTAGAACTGCAACTCGCGCTTACAATGGTAATCATAATTAATAAAAAGATCAATAGGGTAAGCGGATTTTTCATAGATTTCAATCCACTAATTTATAAAAAATTGCGATTATTTGCAGGTTTTTCCCTCCTTATTTAGAAATATTAACATGCATCAAAAAAGGCCCGTTTCTGTGCTCCTGGCGCCGCTGGACTGGGGTCTTGGGCATGCAACTCGTTGTATTCCAATAATTAATGAGCTAATTGCCCAGGGAGCCCGGGTTTTGGTTGCCGTTTCCGGACTCCAGCGGGTTTTATTGGAGCAGGAATTTCCGGGGCTGGAGTTTTTTAACATTCCAGGATATGAAATCCGGTATAAAAAAGGGTTTTTATTGAAATGGGCCCTGATTTTCAGGATCCCGTCCATTTTAAGACAGATCCGGAGAGAACATGCCTGGCTTGAGCAATGTCTGAATGAATATCCGATTGATCTCGTCATTTCCGATAATCGGTATGGACTATATCACAAAAAACCGGTCTGTGTGTTCATCACCCATCAACTATTTATACAATCGGGAATGGGCTTTTTAAAAAATACAGAAGCTCAACCCGGAATGAAACGGAAGAAGCATAGCTGGGTCGACAGAAAAATATTAAAATGGAACTACAGGTTCATTTCAAAATTCTCGGAATGCTGGGTACCGGATCAGGATGGAACTTTTTCCCTTGCCGGAATACTCTCCCACCCGCCTGACCCAGCTCCTCTGCCCATGAAATATATTGGTATTCTGTCCCGGTTCAAGCGGAAGGAAATACCCGTTGAAAAGAACACCCTTCTTATCCTGCTTTCCGGGCCAGAGCCACAGCGGACGCAGCTGGAACAAATTATTTACAACCAGCTTGCTGGCATAACATTGAAAACAGTAGTGGTACGCGGCTTACCCGGTATGGATAGTCCTCCCCCTGCGATTGACGGAGTCAGCATTTTCAATCATCTTCCTTCTGATAAACTGAATGAAATCATACAGTCATCGGAATTTATTATCGCCCGATGCGGTTACAGTACGATAATGGATCTGGTGAAGTTGAAAAGGAATGCGATCCTGATTCCCACTCCCGGTCAAACCGAACAGGAATATCTTGGGCAATATCTTCATGGTAAAGAATGGATGTTCACGGTTTCGCAGAATGAATTCAATCTGGAAAAAGCATTGGAGGATTTTCGGCAGCAGAATTTAAAAATACCTGAAGTACAGGTCGGTCTTTTAAACAGCGCAATACAGGAAGTATTAACTGAGGTTAAAAATATTATTTAATGGAATGATCCATTACTCGGGCCTGTAAAAAAATAAAAACTTCTTTTCGGAGCCTAGCAAAATCTTTCCAGGAGTCAACCGCTGCAGACACAGCAAACACGCTGCAGGTGGGCATTTGCGTAATATGGGTATTGGTAAGGGAGGAAGCAAACTCCGTAATGCCCGGATTATGGGAAAATAAGGCAATACTTTGAAAATTATCCTGGATGTCGCGGATAGCCTCTATAAAATCTTCCGGAGCTGCATCATATAAAGAAGGAATAAAATTTATTTCTTTCATTTTACCGTGGTACTCATCAGCGAATAATTCAGCGGTTGTTTTTGCCCGCAGCGCAGGACTAGATACAAACTGATCAATCGGTGTTCTATTTTTAAAGAGTTTCTTACCCATTTCAGAAGCTTCCCTAAATCCACGGTCATTCAGGGGTCTGTCAAAATCTGATGACAAACCTGCTGAATGAGAACTTTTCGCATGCCGCACCAATAATAAGGTTTTCATTTTCCATCTTTATTTATAAAGTACAATTTTCCGGATTTCATTTTATAAAATATGGCATAACCAGTTGATTTTATTTCATTTCGATCTTCAGTCCGTGAAATTACGCGCTTCCCATATTATTATAAAGTAAAAAATCGGGTCATTATCGCAATTCTTCGTGGGCTTTTACGAAATGCCGGTTTGGTTTTTTCTTTTATTAGTTATACAATAAAAAACATGCCTTAAATGATTGTTAATCCAAAAATCTAATAATATTTTAGTACCTGACCCGTTTAAGAAAATACCCTTGAAAACCCAACCCATGCGAAACAAATATCGTGTGTTAGCCGTAGTTCTGTTTTTATCCTTCTCTCCCATTATTCAATTCAGGAATGGATTGATGGCGAATCCGATAAAAAAATCCCCTGCTACGTTTACACTTTCCAAAAACGAACTTTTTGAAGCTGAAGTAAGCAATTTATATTGTGAAGCCAACCTGGAAGAATCCGGACTTCACCGGGAAGTGTTTGAATATGCATATAAAGGTTATCTGCGTCTGCTGGAACAGCACAGGATCAGCAAAAGCAATGTGATCACCATTTGTGATTTCAGCCAGTCGTCAAGACATAAGCGTCTATATGTTGTGGATCTGGAAACCCGCAGGATCCTGATCAATACCTATGTAGCCCATGGCCGGCGTTCCGGAGGAGAATATGCAAATTCCTTTTCAAACAAATGGAGCTCGCACAAAAGCAGTCTTGGCTTTTATGTTACGGAAATGACGTATACCGGAAAACACGGATATGCCATGAAGATTCACGGTTTGGAAAAAGGATTCAACGACAAAGCCGACAGAAGAAATATTGTGATCCACGGTTCCAAATATGTGGGTGACGGGTTTTTACAAACGAATAAGTTTAATGGAAGAAGTTTTGGTTGTCCGGCCGTTCCCAATGAAGACGTAAAAGAAGTGATCGAAGATATGAAGGGAGGATCCTGCTTTTTTATTTATCATCCGACAAAAAAATACCTTACCGGTTCAAAAATACTTAACGGTTAATCGGGCATAAACTCCGATGGTTTGAAGGTGAAAAAGTCCCAATTTAGGTTCGTACCCTATGATTGGGCTTTTCTTTTTTTATGACCACCCTAAAATAACCAGCCGGCACACTGTGCCAGTATTCCCGCAATAAAGCCGGAAATCATTTCAAACCGGTTGTGAGAACCCAGGATTAACCGGGATGAACAAACGATCCCCGCAATGAATATGGGAATGACAATGTATAATCCCGAAACATATGGATCCGCCTGACCATATAAAATAAAAAAACAGATCAGTCCGCCCATGGCGGCTGCATGCAGGCTGACTTTATAAAATATCGTACACATCCAGGTGGCACATACAACCAGGAAAGTTCCGAGTACGAAATGAGCAGCGACTGAAGGGGTATCCGGCAGATTTCTGAAAACATAACTGGTCCAGAAATAGAAAAACATCGTTACGATAAATCCGACCAGCCGGTCCTGACGGCTGTCCAGTGAAAGACTTTTTATTAATTTAAGTCGCCTGGCAAGAAACAAACTAAAAGCCGGGAAAAACACAGTATATAGGATCACACTGATCATGCGCAGGTCTTTTGTATGTTTATCCATTCCTTCAAATGCGGAAGGATGGACATAAATCAGAAATGCAAAAACATACGAACTGATCAACAGCGGATGAAATACTATGGAAAAGAATTGTGCAACAATACGCAGTAAGCGGGAAGGGTGTTGTTCGATTGTAACAGTTTCTGTGTATTCGTAAGTGGCCATGCGGGTTAGTTGACAGATGACAGATAACAGATGACAGGAATGCCCTGATGGCGGTATAACGGATACTATAACTCTCTTCGTAAGCGGGCAACGGGAATATTCAGTTGCTCGCGGTATTTTGCAACCGTGCGCCGGGCAATATTATATCCTTTTTCCTGCAGTAGTTCAGTTAACCTTTCGTCGCTGAGCGGTTTCTTTTTAGATTCATCTTCAATCAGGTCACTCAGGATTTTTTTCACTTCACGGGTAGAAACTTCTTCCCCGCTATCTGTACTTAGAGATTCGCTGAAGAAAAATTTCAGACGATAGGTACCGAATTCCGTTTGTACAAATTTGCTGTTGGCCACCCGGCTCACCGTGGAAATATCCAATGCCGTTCGCTCTGCAATATCTTTCAGGATCATCGGCTTGAGAGAGGTTTCGTCTCCGGTGAGAAAGAAGTCATGCTGATAATTCATGATCGTCTGCATGGTATTGAGCAGGGTTTGCTGCCGTTGCTTGATGGCATCAATAAACCATTTGGCAGCATCAATTTTTTGTTTGATAAAAAGAACGGCTTCTTTTTGTCTTTTATCTTTTTTCGATCCCCGGTCATAATCCTTCAGCATATCCCGGTACCCGTCGCTGATGCGCAGATCCGGAGCATTGCGGGAATTCAGCGTCAGTTCCAGCTTGCCTCCGTTGTTGAGAATAAAAAAATCAGGCACCACATATCCTTCGCCTTTTCCGGTTCCTCCAAGATTGCCTCCTGGTTTTGGATTCAGCTTGATGATCTGATGGATTACATCCCTGAATTCTTCTTCCGTAATATTCAGGCCGCGCTGTATTTTGTCGTAATGTTTTTTGGTGAACTCGTCGAAATATTCTGACAAAACGCTGATGGCCAGCGACACACTTTTCGCTTCGTTCTTTTTTCTCTCCAGCTGAAGTAATAAACATTCCTGTAAATCCCGGGCGCCACCCCTGCCGGATCAAATTGCTGAATCCGTTTGATAATGGATTCCACTTCCGCGTCTGTACTTTCTATATTCTGGCGGAATGCCAGGTCATCAACAATAGAAGCCGTTTCGCGGCGCAGGTATCCGTCGTCATCAATACTGCCTACGATCTGTTCGGCAATTTTCCGTGTGCGGTCATCGAGTTTCAGCATGCCCAGCTGATCCACAAGCAGTTCATAAAAACTCGTTTCCAGCTTGTGCGTCACTGACTGCTTTTCTTCGGCATCCGGATAATTATCGTCTCTGAGTTTGTAATCTCCCACCTCATCATCATGATCATTCACATAGTCGCTGATATCAATATTGTCATATTCATCCTGAGTGCCTTCGGGTTCAAATTCTTCATCCGCCGATTCAAATTCATCCTTGGTATCATCGGTTAAGCCATCATCATGGTCTTCTTCCGCCACTTCCAATGCCGGGTTTTCTTCCAGTTCTTCCTTTATCCGCTCTTCCAGGTTGGCTGTAGGAACCTGCAACAGTTTCATAAGCTGAATCTGCTGGGGAGACAGTTTTTGTAGTAACTTCTGTTGTAATGATTGACTTAATGCCATTTTCAGGGGTTAATGCGAAAGGGGCGAATTTTCAAAAAATTCGGCCAATCCACAAAAATCGCGCCGTAAATTTACATTTAATTATGATTAATTGGGCTGAACGTCTATTTTTCTTTCTTGTTGTCTGGTTGACAATGTTTTCCTGCATTTATACCCAGGCCCAGAATTCTTTTAAAAAGGGCTCAAAAATTGACTTTTTGCAACTAAAATACCCCGGGCGGGCAGCAGACAGAACAGGCCCGGATCCGGTTAAAAGCAGTAAAAATGATGGCATTTATCAATCAGATCCGGCTTTTTTGGAGTCAAAAATCATTTTAACCTCATTTACCCATAACACCACAGAGGGCTATAATCTGCCGGCTGATCTCTATTATATACAATCCGGTTTTTTCTGTAAGCGGGAGTGGGAACTAGAAAAAGTGACCCATATCCCGTTCCGGTTCAGGCTGGGTTCACTGGCGGATTGTAATACAATGGAAGGAAAGCACTAACAGGATCAGCTTACCGGATCCAATTCCCTGGCGGACGAAGTAGAAACATGTTTAGCCAATACTTTTTTAATCGCAGCAGACAACTTTGACGCTTTTTCTTTCAGCTGATCTTCCGTCCAGGAAAGTCCGATTGCAGTACTGATACAACAACCCATCACCGCATCGCTCATACTAAAATCCTGGGTTTCCAGTTTTTTGAGCGCTACAGATTGCGCAGGTGTTAACTTATTGAGGGTTTTTTCTGTTCTGAGATGATCCCATTTGCGTATGTAGTGCCAGTTATGCTCAAACCAGTAAAAATTTCCGGCAAAAATCTGTTGGGCCCTGAGTTCTTCCACTATGGCATCTGTCAACTCGCGGCTGGGCATGAACCAGCTTAGAAAAGTATGGCTGTCTCCCGCCGGATCCGGGATGGTTCTGAATTTCAGACCCGGAATCTTTGCCAGTTCAGCATGGAGCCATTGATGATTTTTTTTCTGTATGGAAAGAAACTGATCCAGTTTCCGGAACTGAGCGAGTCCCACTGCGGCATGTAATTCGGAAATCCGGAAATTATAACCGATAAATGGATGCAGTTCTGCACCGCGGTCGTTACCGGTATGATCGTGACCATGATCGGTATACCCGTCACATTTTATATAGGTGGATTTATTATTGGTCAGCACAGCGCCACCTTCAGCACAGGTAACGGTTTTGACGAAGTCGAATGAAAAAGTGCCGGCATCACCAATGGTACCCAGGAATTTTCCTTTGTATGAAGCACCGATACTCTGGCAGGCATCTTCCAGTAATATCAGTTTATGGTCACGGCAGATTTCCAGTATTGCATCCAGGTCAGCCATACTGCCACACATATGAACCGGCATGATGCAACGCGTAGCCGGCGTCAGCGCTTTGCGTATGGCAACCGGATCCATAGTCAGGGAATCATTAATATCCACGATCACCGGAACGGCGCCCACACTAAGTACCGCTTCGAAACTTGCCACGAAAGTGAAGGATGGCATTATCACTTCATCACCGGCACCAATACCCAGTGCCACGAGTGCAGTCGTCAGTGCGGATGTGCCACTGGAAGTAAGCTGTGCAAAACCACAATGGAATTTATCACAGATCGCCTGTTCGAGCTCCCGGGATTTCCATATACCTTTTCGCGCTGCATCAAATCCGTAGCGCATGAGAATTCCGGTAGATAAAACATCGTTTACTTCTTTTCTTTCTTCTTCACCAAAAAATTCAAATCCAGGCATGGTTGGGTATGATTATGGATGTATATTTATTAAATATGCGTACAAAGTTAAAATCTTTTATTCTGACAGCCTTATTATTTGCCCTGGTATCCGGCGTATGTGGCCAGGTGGATTCATCTCAAATTCCTGCTCCTAAAAAAACAACGGCTAATATCAAACTAAACGGGAAATGGTATCTGATTCCGGCCTCGGACAGTGATACGGCCACCGGCCGTGTTCCGGACATCAGTTTCGATGTGAAAACGAGTAAGTTCAGTGGAAATACCGGCTGCAACCGAATGTCCGGCACCTATGTTGCCACCGACAGTATCCTGCAGTTTAGTGATAAAATGATCACGACCAGAATGTATTGTGCCGGGTATAGTGAATCCCCTTTTCTCCAAAACCTGTTGCGGGTAGAAACCTATAAATTCCGAAAAGGTATGCTGGTGCTGCTGGTCGGGGAAATTGAAGTTTCCCGCTGGACCCGGAAAAACCCTCAGGCAAAAAAAACGACAAAGCCAGCCCCGCTTTAAAAGTTTTCCCACATTTTATTCCGTAATTAAGAAGGGTCATTAAAACGAAACGGGGATAATTTAACCGGTTGTTCTGCCGCCAGCCCTTCGTAAATTGCAACCATGCAGGACTATCTTATTGGATTGAATGAACCGCAGAAAGAGGCTGTACTACATATCAACGGACCGCTGATGATCATTGCTGGCGCGGGCAGCGGGAAAACCAAAGTATTAACCACCCGAATTGCCCACCTGCTCTCTACGGGAGTTGACGCGTTTAATATCCTGGCACTAACCTTTACCAATAAAGCGGCAAAGGAAATGAAGGAACGGATCGAAAAGATCCTGGGTACTAATGAAGCGAGAAACCTGTATATCGGAACATTTCATAGTGTTTTTGCAAGGATTTTACGTGCAGAGGCACCAAAGCTGGGCTATCCGCATCATTTCACCATCTATGATACCGATGATGCCAAGAGCGTGGTTAAAACAGTCGTGAATGAATTAAACCTGGACGACAAACACTATAAACCGAATATTGTTTACAACCGCATTTCCCAGGCGAAAAACGGACTGATCACCCCGGCGGAATATGCAACGGACTATTATATCCAGCAGGAAGATACGCGGAGTAACCGGCCCGCTATCGCCCAGATTTACGAAGCGTATGCCAAACGTTGTTTTAAAAACGGATCGATGGATTTTGACGATCTGTTGCTGAAGTTTTATGAACTGCTGAAACATTTTCCGGAAAGCCTGCATAAATACCAGCACAAGTTTAAATATATCCTGATCGACGAATTCCAGGATACCAACCCGGCCCAATACGAAATCATAAAATTACTGGGTGCGGTATATGAAAATGTTTGTGTGGTGGGCGATGATGCGCAGAGTATTTACAGTTTTCGCGGAGCGACCATTGAAAATATTTTACAGTTTCAGAAGGATTATGACGATGTGAAAGTAGTGAAGCTGGAACAGAATTACCGGAGCACACAAAGTATCATCAATGCTGCAAATGAAGTAATCAAGAGAAATAAGGGGCAAATCCCTAAAAATCTCTGGACCGAAAATATCGAAGGTGAAAAAATCCGGCTGGTGCGCACGATGACCGACAACGATGAGGGAAAATTTGTCGCCGACACCATACAGGAACAAAAACTCCGCAATCATTTTAATAACCGGGATTTCGCTATTTTATACCGGACGAATTCACAGAGCCGTGCCTTTGAAGAAAGTCTGCGACGGATGGCCATTGCTTATACGATATATGGCGGAGTAAGTTTTTACCAGCGCAAAGAAATTAAGGATTTTATCGCTTATCTGCGTGTGATTGTTAATCCAAACGACGAAGAATCGTTAAAACGTATTATTAATTTTCCTGCACGCGGAATTGGGAAAACATCCCTGGACAAGGCGATCCTGATCGCCAATGAAAAAAATATTTCCATGTGGGAGGTGCTTTGTAATGCCTCCACCATCGGGTATAAAGGGGGAACGCTGGAATCCATCGACGGATTTGTGCTGATGATAAAAAGCTTTGCGAGCATGCTGAATACGAAAAATGCTTACGAGGTTGCCGTGCATGTTGGCAAACAAACCAATATCGTAAAGGAATTATTCAATGATAAAACCACCGAAGGTCTAGCCCGGTATGAAAATATCCAGGAATTGCTGAATAGTATTAAAGAGTGGGTGGATGACCAGCAGAATCGCAGTCTTATTGATGAAGACGGGATTCTTATTGACAATATCAACACACAGGAAACGCAAAAAGGACAGGCTGGTCTTTCCGGATACTTACAACAGATTACGTTGCTGACAGACACAGACCAGAAAGATCCGGAAGCCGATACCGTAAAGCTGATGACGATTCATGCGGCAAAAGGCCTCGAGTTCAGTTGTGTATTTGCCGCCGGTTTGGAAGAATCCCTTTTTCCCAATGCGATGTCGATCAATACCAGGGAAGAACTGGAAGAAGAGAGAAGGCTTTTTTATGTGGTGATCACCCGGGCCAAACACAAACTCTGGATTACCTATGCAAACAGCCGGTACCGTTTCGGCAGTGTTATCCAAAATGATCCCAGCCGCTTTATCGAAGAAATACCGGAAGATCAGCTGGACCGCAGTTATGCGGGTGGAGGAATTAAAAATCAAATCGGTAATTACAGCAATCGCCCGGCTTATGACCGGCTCAACCGGGGTTATGGCGGCTCAAATGAATCCGGGACAAAAAGCCGCGAAGCATCCAAGCCCACCTATATTTCTTCCCAGGCGAAAGCGCCGGCAGTCGTTCATATTCCTTCTGCTGATTTTGCGGCCAGCGATACCAGTAATCTCGCCGCCGGAGACAGGGTGGAACACCAGAAATTCGGATTTGGCGAAGTAACCAAAATGGAAGGATCGGCCCATAATCCGATTGCCACCGTGAATTTCAAATTGGGGGGAGAGAAGAAGATTATGCTTAATTATGCGAAACTCAGAATAATCAAAGATTAGATAGCAGATAACAGATGACAGATAACAGGGTAAATTAAATAAGTTAAGGGAGGTGGTTGTAGCATAAAAATTTGCTATGACAAATTATAAAAAGCTAAAAGCATGGACTTTGTCCATGGAAATCGTAAAAGACGGTTATACCCTAACCAAATCATATCCATCAGAGGAAAGATACGGACTGGTGTCGCAAACGAATAGAGCAATAGTATCTATTCCAACTAATATTGCAGAGGGAATGGGAAGAAGTTCCTATAAGGAAGCAATACATTTTCTCCATATATCCAGAGGTTCAGCTTATGAAGTGGAAACCCTTTTAAATGTAGCTCTGATTCTAAGTATTATAGATCAAAATGCATTTGAATGTTTAAATAAGAAAGTCGGAGAGACCATTAAAATTATCAACGGGCTAATAAAATACCTGGAGGATAAGTTGTAGAAAAAGCCTGTCATCTGTCATCTGTCATCTGTCATCTTCATTTCAGTTTCACCACTTCGGCAATCGTCTTCGGCGCACTTCCTGAAAATATTTTTTTACCCGAGATTACCACCGGCCTTTTCAGAAAAGTATACTCGCTCAATATTAAATCGCGATAGTCTTTCTCAGTAAGTGTTTTTTTGCCGAGCCCCATGGATTTAAATTTTAACGCTCTTCTGCTGAACAAAGCTTCATAGGAGCCCATCATGTTTTTCATTTCATCAAGCTGTTCAGCTGTGATCTTTTCTTCTTTGATATTCTGAAAGGCATATCCTTTCTTGATCAGATCGGCCTCCTTCATAATTCTCTGGCATGTGCTGCAGGTGCCCACACAATATGCTTTCTTCATAAGGATTTAATTTAAAAGTAATTTTTGAAACTCCAGTGAATCCCCATTGAAGACGTCAAAATCGACGATCGAATAACAGCCATTTACGCGGCCCCTTTCGTTATGCTGCCAGAAACTCCAGTTTCTATAGATACGGGGCTGGGAAGGCTGCAGATAATGGGCTGCCCATAAAAGGTAGCCATCAAAATCGTCCTTGAGGTAATGCTGGTAAAAATCCACATTGGTATAAATGATCGGAGCCGTGCCATAATATGCCTGCACGGTTTGTAACCAGTCCTTCACCCGCTGCCTTAATTTATCGGGTGCCACACCATAAGTCTGTTCTACATCCAGTACCGGCGGAAGGTCTCCCGGCACCAGGGTGACCGAATTGATAAAATTTTCTGCCTGCGCTTTTCCGCTTTTAGTGGGAATAAAATAGTGATATGCACCCCGGATCAGCCCCGCTTCCTTGATTTTTTTCCAGTTCCGGCTGAACATCTGGTCTTCATTTCCTAAGCCTTCGGTTGCTTTCACAAATACAAAACTGATGTGCACATCCTTTACACGCATATTCTTTACCGATTGCCAGTTTATAACGTCCTGGTATTTTGAAACATCAATACCATGAATGGAATAATTCACCGGGAGCTGTATACCAAATTCGGGATATTCGGCAAATCCGGATCTTCTCTCAGTCACCCACTGATACAACATCACAATCAGCATGATGATAATGGCGGTACTAAATATAAAAACAATGATCTTCCAGGTCCTGCTCTGCTTTTTAGCCATTACAATATATAAATCTGCAAATATAAACCGCCCCGGCCCTAAATACTGAACCGGCTTCCCGCTTTCCGTATTTAAAACTAATTTTACACTGCATATGTCAAATTTCAACCGGAATGATACCATCAATCTTTTTTCCAAGCTGAGTTTTCGAAGAGCCTGGAATGGGATTTCCGTATTATCAAGTTATTATGTCAGTAAATGGACACGCAGACCGGTGCAATGGGGTATGCCGGTATCTGTTTCTTTCGAACCTACAACCAGTTGTAACCTGAGATGCCCCGAATGTCCGAGCGGACTTCGTTCATTTACCCGCCCGAGGGGAATGTTGGAAATGAGTTTTTTCAGGAGAATGATTGACCAGCTGGCACCGGAACTGCTTTACCTTACTTTTTATTTTCAGGGAGAACCCTACCTGAATCCGGATTTTCTGGAAATGGTAAAATATGCCGTTTCCAAAAGGATATACACGGCCACTTCTACCAATGCCCATTATCTCAACGATGAAAATGCCCGTAAAACAGTTGAAAGCGGACTGGATCGTCTGATCATTTCATTGGATGGCACAAGCCAGGATGTTTACCAACAGTACCGGATCGGGGGTGATCTGGAAAAAGTAATTTCGGGGGCAGCCAATATCGTAAAATGGAAAAAAAAGCTGAACAGTAAAACACCGTATATATTTTTCCAATTCCTTGTTGTGCAGCCCAATGAACACCAAATGGAGGCAGCAAAAGAGCTGGCAGCGAAAACCGGAGTTGACGGGATCCGGTACAAAACAGCGCAGATTTATGATTATGCCAGTGATCCGAATAAGTTGATCCCGCAACATACCAATATCTCCAGGTACAGAAAAAAGCAGGATGGCAGTTATGAAACAAAAAATAGTCTGCCGAATCATTGCTGGCGGCTCTGGCATTCGCCGGTCATTACCTGGGATGGCCTGGTTGTGCCCTGCTGCTTTGATAAAGATGCCAAACACCGGATGGGGGACCTGAAAAATAAACCATTCAAAGAGATCTGGAATCTGCCTGAATACCGCGATTTTCGCAGGAAAATTCTGAAAAGCAGAGGGGAGATCGATATTTGTGCCAATTGCAGTGAGGGGGTGAAAGTGTGGGGAGATTGAGCGAACAATTCATTTTTCAAGTAAACATATGACCTTAGAGACCGATATTCATCAGCAGTCATTCCGCACGGAATATCAGAAAGCCATTATCAATCTCATATTTACTTTTAACTGGGTGAATGAAAAAATAAACCGGCATTTCGGTCCTTTTGATATTACACAACAGCAGTTTAATATCCTGCGCATATTACGTGGCGCAGGTCATCCCTTATCCACATTACAGATCCGGCAAAGAATGCTCGATAAAATGAGTGATACCAGCCGCATTGTGGACAGGCTGGTAAAAAAAGGAATGGTTAAAAAAACTATCTGCCGGGAAGACCGCCGCCTGGTAGATGTACTGCTGACCGAAAAGGGGAAGAAATTATTGCAAACCATGGATGGATTAAATGAAGAGATGGAAGCGATATTTAAATATCTCAGTCCTGAAGAAGCACAACAATTAAATTTCCTGCTCGATAAAATCAGAACGATCGAACAAATACAGGAAGACACCCAAACTGAAAATCACATTACCGGCTGAGCTATGAAATTATTCTTATTTGTCAGCCTGTATTTCTGTTCCTTCTGCGCTTTTTCACAACCCAAATATGAATTCAGGGCGGTATGGGTTGCGACGGTGGACAACATAGACTGGCCCTCCCATGGAAACTATAGCACGATACAGCAAAAAGCTGAATTCTCCGGCCAGCTCGATATGCATCAGCGAAATGGGATGAATGCTGTGATCGTACAGGTAAGACCTGCCTGTGATGCATTTTTCCCTTCCTCCATTGAACCCTGGAGCGAGTGGCTCACGGGTCAGCAGGGGAAGGCCCCGATACCGTATTATGATCCATTGGAATTCATGATCAGCGAAACCCACAAAAGAGGCATGGAATTTCATGCATGGTGTAATCCTTATCGGGCCGTATTTCAAATCGGTCACTATACAACCACCACTATTGTTCATGGAAAACATAAACGAAAAAAGCAGGTCTGGCACGAAGGTTCCTCCATTGCAAACACACAGGTGAGTAAAAAGCACCCGGACTGGATTTTAACTTACGGGGACACTAAATACCTGGATCCCGGAAATAAAGAAGTACAGGCATATGTGACTTCGGTGATCCGGGATATGCTGGCCCGCTATGATATCGATGCGATTCATTTTGACGATTATTTTTACCCATACCGCATCGGCGGAGTTGAATTTCCCGATGACGTTTCGTTTGCAAAATACGGACAGGGTATGGACAGGGAATCCTGGAGAAGAAGTAATGTGGATTCCATCATTGTCATGTTGAATCACGCAATACGTGAAGTAAAAAAAACCTGCAAATTCGGAATCAGTCCGTTTGGCGTTTGGAGAAATCTGTCGAAAGATTCCCTGGGAAGTGACACCCACGCCGGACAGACAAACTATGATGACCTGTATGCAGATATCCGGCTTTGGTTAAAAAATGGTTGGATAGATTATGTTGTTCCCCAGCTGTATTGGGAATTTGAACAGAAAAACGCACCCTTTGGAATACTGCTCGACTGGTGGAGCAAGAATCATTTTGACAGGCCCTGTTATATCGGACTTGGATTTTTTCGTGCGGGATCCAATACATTCTGGAGAGATATAAACCAGCTTCCCCGGCAGATTCGTGCTATCCGGGATCTTCCGGATATCGGGGGTGAAGTATATTTCAGCAGTACTTCTTTCGTCCGGAATCCATACGGATGGAATGATTCACTTCGTAACAATTATTATAATTATCCTGCCCTGATTGCGCCCATGCCCTGGCTCGACAGTGTTCGTCCATCCATACCTGTGGTACATATGTATACCAGCCATGACTCCCTGTTATTTAATTTTGAGACCGGAAATAAAACGGATTCGATTAAAGGATTTGCCGTGTATAAAGCAGAAACGGCTTTTAATATAGATTCCGCAAGGGTTTTCCGTTTTATCCCGAATGGTCCGCATGCACAAACGGTTTTCAGTCCGGGAGATCTGATGAAGAATCCGAACAGCCGCTTTTTTGTGACTGCCATTAGTAAAACGAATAATGAAAGTGACCCGATTCTAATGTACCCATTGAACGGGGTGGGTCGGGTAAAAGATGACCGATGACGGCTGCCTGCCGGCAGGCAGGGATGACGGATGACCGGGGAGCTGTGTTAGGCGTTGCGTTTAAAAAAGCTTAAATTTACATACACTAATTCCTCCGATTCTCAATGGCGCTAATTGATGTACAATTGCCCAATTCTCTTGCACGGGCTTTGCGATTGCCAAAAAAATCCCCACGACGGCAACAGCTGAAAGTGCTCAAAAAATTATTAAAAAAAGCACGGTTTACTGAATTCGGACAGGCATATCATTTCGACCGGATCCTCCTGAGCCGCCACCTGGTAAAAAGCTTCCAGGAAAATGTTCCGATCTATGATTACAGTAAGATTTATAAGGAATGGTGGTATAAAACCCTGGAGGGAAAATCTGATATCTGCTGGCCGGGTAAAATAAAATATTATGCCCTGAGTTCGGGTACTTCGGAGGCAGCCAGCAAATATATTCCGGTTACCAATGACCTTCTTCGGGGGAACCGGATTGTGATGATCCAGCAGCTGCTCAGCCTGCGCAATTACCAGGATATCCCGGTAAAAAGCCTGGGAAAAGGCTGGCTGATGATTGGCGGAAGCACAGATCTGCAAAAAGGACCGGGATATTATGAAGGGGATCTCAGTGGGATTTCAGCCAAAAAAGTTCCTTTCTGGTTCAGCCCTTTTTATAAACCGGGAAAAAAAATTGCGAAAACCAGGGACTGGACAAGAAAGCTGGAAGAGATCGTAGAGCAGGCGCCCGGATGGGATATTGGATTTATTGTTGGCGTTCCTGCCTGGATCCAGATATGTGTAGAAAAAATCATAGAGAAGTATAATCTGAAAAATATTCACGAGATCTGGCCCAACCTTGGCTTTTTTGTGCACGGGGGTGTTTCCTTCGAGCCGTATAAAATGGGATTCGAAAAACTGTTGGGCAAGCCCATTACTTATATTGAAACCTATCTGGCTTCGGAAGGGTTTATTGCATACCAGGACCGTCAGGATGAACGGGGCATGCGGCTGGTGACCAGCCAGCACCTGTTCTTTGAATTTGTTCCCTTCGATAAGAAGAATTTTACGGCAGAAGGGGAAATTGTAAAAAACCCGGAGACCCTGGAAATACATCAGGTGGAAGAAGGAAGGGATTATGCCCTGCTGATGAGTACATCAGCCGGCGCCTGGCGCTACCTGATCGGGGATACGATCCGGTTTACGGATAAGGAGAAAAGTGAAATCATCATTACGGGTCGCACCAAACATTATCTGAGCCTGGTTGGTGAACACCTGAGTGTTGATAATATGAACCAGGCCATTCAATTCCTGAGTGAAGAAATGAATATTTCCATTCCGGAATTCACGGTTGCCGGGGTACCGCATGGGCTGTTTTTTGCCCATCAATGGTATCTGGCCACAGATTCCACAGTAGATCCTGACATTTTACGGGATAAGCTGGACGAAAATCTTAAACAGCTGAATGATGACTATGCTGTGGAAAGAAAAAGTGCACTGAAAGATATTTCCGTAAAAGTGTTGCCTCCGGAAATCTTTATGGAATTTATGCGTTCTACCGGAAAGGAAGGCGGTCAGCATAAATTTCCCAGGGTGCTGAAAGGAAAAATGTTAAAAGACTGGCAAAGTTTTCTGGAGAAAGCTGAAGTGAAGGTCCATTCCTGATTATTCATTAAAATGAGAAATATTCTTCTATTTTCCAGGTTGCACTATTTTCGCATACCCCCGGTAAAATATATATCGCATGGTCGAAGCCATATTAAAAGGATTAGCGCTCGGAGTTGTGCTTGCACTATCGGTCGGCCCGATCATTTTCACCATCATTAAACAATCCATTACAGTTGGCCATAAAGGAGGCTTCAGTTTTGTTGCCGGAGTCTGGCTAAGTGATATTATCCTGGTTGTACTCAGCAATGTATTTACAGAATGGGTGGCCCGATTGCTCCGAACACAAAAAATGATTGGGTATGGCGGAAGCTGTTTCCTGATTGCAATGGGTATTTATTTTTTCTTTTTTAAAAAGGTGCACCTGAAATCCACTGGTGGAATTGAACATGCGGATCATTTAAGTGCTTTTGAAATGTCCTCCGGATATTTCGCCTCGGGTTTTATTATCAATACGCTTAATCCCGGCGTACTGATTTTCTGGCTGGGAAATGCAACCGTACTTCGCGTTAACACATAGTCTTCAGGAACGGATCGTAATATTTTCCGTTTGCCTGCTGATCAATATGGCCGCAGACGTGGGAAAGTAATGATGGCCGGGAAATTGCGCAAGAAGTTTAACGGTTCATAATCTCGTCCATAATCAATAAAATTTCCGGCGCTATCCTGGTTGCTTTTGGTATTGTATTTGCTTATACGGGTTATCATTCTGAATGCACCGTATACATTAAATGAAGGGTATCGTTTTATTTAATCAGTATGAAGAAAATCATTGCGGCATTATTATATTCTGTTACCTTTTTTTTCTTCTGCCCAAACGGATGTTTTACTACTTCAGAAAAAAGGACGCAATATCAAAACCTACGAAATCGGGCAAACTATTGTCTTTAAAACCATTTATGACCAATGGCTGGGCGGAACGATCACGATGATGCGTAATGACAGTATTTTTCTGAATAATATACCCTTTCATGTACATGAAATTGCGGCCATCCGGAATGAAGGCACTAAATGGAATTATGTTAATGACGGCACCCTGCTCATCATAGCCGGAGTGGGTGTACTCGTGTTGAATGTGGTAAACGGAATATACCGGAATGATAAGGCAGGTACCTGGGTTGCCACTTCGGGATGGATAACGGCAGGTGCATTTATTATTGGCGGTTTATTATTGAGAAGGGCACGTTACAGTGACTATTATATGGGTAAAAAATATACTTTGCACTATTTGAACATGCATGTAGACCATTTGCCGGCCGATAACAACCCGTCATCGAAACCTGCTGAACCAGCAAAGTAACCTGATGCCTATAAAAACAAAAGGAATTGTTCCGAGAATCTGGAGATGGACCAAAAGAGTCCTTCTTTTTTTAATTATTCTCCAGTTTTTTTATTTGCTGATTCTGAAATGGATTAATCCGCCGGTAACCCTAACGCAGTTGAGACAGTTTTTTCCACGGAAATGGGTTGAAAAGGAACTATGTTTCCATGAACGCCATATCTCCCTATGCAAAACTGGCGGTTATTTCTTCTGAAGACCAGCTTTTTCCCGACCATGACGGATTTGATTTCAAATCCATTGAAAAGGCCATGAAACACAATCAGAAAAGCAAGTCCCTGCACGGGGCCAGTACGATTTCGCAACAGGTAGCTAAAAATGTTTTTTTATGGCAGGGCAGGAGCTGGTTCAGAAAGGCAATGGAAGTGTATTTCACTTTCATGATTGAAAAAATCTGGGGTAAAAAAAGAATACTTCAGATGTACCTGAATGTAAGTGAAATGGGCAAAGGTGTTTTTGGTATTGATGCGGCCGCAAAATTTTATTTTAATAAAAAGGCTAAAGACCTTAACCGGAGCGAGGCTGCCATGATCGCAGGCTGTTTACCGAATCCGAAGGTATTTACGATTCGGCCGCTTTCCAAACATGTGGCGATCCGCTATCCCTGGATATTGAATCAGATGCATCATCTGCAGGATGACCCGGACATCATTAAATTACTTCAATAAAGCTTAAGGCAGCTAAGGCGTAAGGCTTAAGGCAGAAGCTCATTCACCATTTATAAAGTTAATTGCCTTTTGCAGCCGCTCTTCATAATTTCCAGTAATATCAATCCACGGAACATGCTGGTTAATCATGATATCCTTATACATCTGATATAATCTTTCCCTTGATTCGAGATCGGGATATTCGCGCAATTCATCTGCCACCCAGGGGAGATCAACATTACACAAGAGGTAGCCATCATATTTTCTTTTTACAATTTCATCCAGAATATACGGATGACATTTTTTAAATACATATTCGCACCAGACTTTCATCACGTACATATCTGTATCAATAAATACCAAATCAGATTTTACATCCGAAACAATCCGGTCCTCCTGCCGGATTTGACCTTCGGCGATGTATAAAAGATCCTCATATGTGTAGGGACGCCGGATTTCAAGTAAGTAATTTCTGGCAAATTCAGGAACCCATTCGGTTTGATATTGAAGGGCCAGCTGTTCACAGAGTGTACTCTTTCCCGTGGATTCAGGTCCGATCACAACAATTTTTTTAGGCAATGGCATGCCGGATTTTTTTTCTCCAGGTAATATAACCCATTATGGCAAGGATGAGAAAAACCAGGTATTGGAAGCTGGTAAAAACAAGATGTTTGTAAAAATTGAGGGGGATGGAAGCCAGGTCGGTGATGATCCACCAGGTCCAGTTTTCCAGTTTTTTTTTGTTCATCAGCCACATTCCGGTAAAGGCAGCAGCGGAAGTGAAACTGTCTGCAATGGGAACCGTGCTATCCGTAAACCGGCTCAGCAGAAAGTATAAAACAGTCCAGCAAATGGAAAAGAAGACCAGACTGTTTATCCAGTCTTTTTTCGAAGATGCCGTAATGTGCAGTGCTGATTTTCCGTTCGTCTTCCGGGACCACATATACCAGCCAATGATACTCATCACCGTATAATAAAAATTCACGGAGGCGTCTGCATATAATCCATGAAGGATATATAACCACACAAAAATTCCAGTGCTGATCATTCCGACCGGGTAAACCAGTATATTTTCTTTACGGGAAAAAATGACACTCGCGATGCCTGTAATAACGGCGATGAATTCCGGCCAGCCGGTATTTTGCAACTCACTAAAGAATTGTGATATGATTTGCTGCATTATTCTGCTTCGGCAACCACTTCCCTTACTTCGGGAATCATCCGTTTCATCATGCCTTCAATACCCGCTTTTAAAGTAATCATGGAAGATGGACAGCCGGAACAGGATCCCTGTAACATCAGGTTTACAACCCCTTCGTTATAACTTTTGAACTGGATGGCTCCACCGTCCATTTCAACTGCAGGTTTCACATAACTTTCCAGGAGTTCCTTAATTCTTTTTACCACATCATCATCGTCAGCTCCAATGGCGTTGCCATCAGTATGCGCGATCGTGATTTCGTCTTCATTGATCACGGGTTTGCCATCTTCCAGGTAATCTTTCAGGAACTGGCGGATAGAAGGAATAACATCTGCCCAGTCTGTATCCGAAGTTTTCGTCAGGGTGACGAAATTGCTGGCGATGAAAATGCTCTTGATAAAGGGAAATCCAAACAATTCGAGGGCAACAGGAGATGGCCTGGCAGACTCAACATCTGGGAAATCAATGCTTTTGCCCGGATATAACAGCTTGTTGGCTACAAACTTCATTGTTTCGGGATTGGGTGTCATTTCAGTATAAATGCTGATGACCGGATTACCTGTTTTTATCATAACACTTGATTAAGCAGCAAATTTAACTCTTTTCAGGCCTAACGCCTAACTCCGGGATGCCGGTCCTGTAATTTATCGGATTTAGTAAATTTCATACCTTCTCACAGGATAAGGGAATATTCAAATTCTTGGCCCTCACCCCGCTTTTCCGGCTAAAGCGAAAATTGGAAATATGGGCAGAAATGATCAAAATAAGGGCAAAAGGGAGCAAAAACAGCTCATAATTGTGCCAATATTGCTTCGCAAAGAGGAAAATCATACCCCCGGTAAAAAGCAAAAAAGGTACAAAACTGCGGTGATGCCGGGTGAATCCATGGCGGAGAGAAAGGGTTCCGATCACAAAAGCCAACAGGATCATACCGGTTTCAAACCAGAAATTGTGGATGATATTCACTCCAAATATGGACAGGGCAGACAGAAACAGGGGTAAAACAGCACAATGTATGGCGCAGGCTATCGACGCTCCTATTCCGATAATGTCTGCATTCATCAATTTCATGGACAAAAATCTAAAAAACCCCGGTTGGGTTATCAAATGACCTGCAAAGATAGTTCATCCGGCTAAACTTTTTGCTCCCGGCTTGTCAACGTAATTTTACCCCCATGTCAAAGAAAACCTGGTTCTATATCCTGTTTTTTACCTGTTTAATTATCGGATTCTATTTTATGCTGACCAAAATAATCCCGGGTTACGGGAAAACGGGTTTATCCATAATTAATAAAGTGCAAACATTTTCCTTCCTTGATCAGGACAGTGTCCGTATCGGAAATGCGGAGGTCAATGGGAAAGTATATCTGGCAGAATTTTTCTTCACTACCTGTCCGGGTATTTGCCCGAAGCTGAATACGAATCTTAAACCCGTATATGAAAAATATAAAAACCGCCCTGACTTTCTGATTCTTTCCCATACCGTGAATCCGCGTACCGATAGCGTTGCGCGGCTGAAACATTATGCGGACTCATTGGGAGTTGACAGTAAACATTGGATTTTCCTGACGGGTCCTAAAGATTCTCTCTACCTGGCAGCAAGGCTGAGTTATTTGTTGGATGACCCAAGAAATAATATTTCTCCCATTGATGAACAGTTTATTCATACCCAGTTTTTTGCCCTCGTTGATAAACAAGGGCAGGTCAGATCCATCGTTGACGGATTGAAAAAAGAGGAGCTTGCAGAAATGGACCTTAAGATAGAAGAATTGCTGAAAGAAAATTAGAGGCTGGCAAATCGTATATGGTGTATGGTGAATGGTATGTGGTTAGTTAATCCCATAAACCATAAATTATTAACCATTTACCAAAAAAAAGAAAGCCCCGATGTAGAAACACCGGGACTTTTGGTTAAGGCTCTGATTAGTAGCTATTTTAAAGAATGTATATTAATGACTTCTTGCAAATATAATGGCATGTTTCCAATCATACAAGAAAGTTCCCTACCATTTTAGTGGTATTTCTACTAGGGTGACCGTAGTTAACATACTGTTATCAATGATCGGCCATCAAAATCTTCATCTCTTTTTCAACAAAATCCATCAGTTCCCGGATATAAGCGCCGGAGAAATCGAATTTTAATCCGGCTGCTTCATATAATTCCGGCAGGGTCTTCGTTCCTCCCAGTGTGAGGGCACTGATATAATTGTCAAGCGCCGCATCTTTATTTTTTTTGAACTGCATCCACAATCCAATCGCACCGAGCTGGGCAATTCCATATTCAATATAATAAAAAGGAACTTCAAATAAATGCAATTGTTTTTGCCAGATATTCTTTTGGTATTTGTCCAGTCCGGTCCAATCAATTGTTTTTGAATTGAATTCATTGTAAATCCGGAACCAGTTTTCTGTTCGTTGTTCCGAATCGTGTGTTCGGATTCTCGTATACCCAATGCTGAAATTTATCGATCGTTGCGATCCAGGGAAAAATAGTGATCACTCTTTCCAGTTGGTGAATTTTTGCGCGACGCAGATCATCTTGATTTTCGAAAAAGATTTCCCAGTTTTCCATGCTGAAAAGTTCCATAGCCATACTGGCCACTTCAGCAATTTCCATTGGATATTCCTTAAACGCACTCAGTTCAAGATGATGGGAAAGAAAAGAATGAACGGCATGACCACCTTCATGAACCATCGTGGTAACATCGTGCATTTGTCCGGCTGCATTCATAAAAATAAACGGAGCACCAGTTTCGGCCAGTGGGCAATTATAACCTCCGGGAGCCTTGCCTTTCCTGCTTTCCAGGTCAAAGCGATCCATTTTTTTCATTGTCTGCAAACAGTCCGCAAAAAAAGGCCGGAGCAATTTAAAACAATGCATGGTTTTTTCCAGCAGTTCGTCGCCCGTATTAAAAGGCCGAAGCGGTAACTGACCGGCAGGTTCTGCATCCAGGTCCCAGGGCCTGTATTCACTCAGTCCGAGTTTATTTTTTTTGTATTGGTGAATGAGTTCAACCAGCGGTAGGATGTGTTGTTTTACAGAATCATGGAAGCGGAAGCAATCTTCTTTTGTATAATCAAAGCGACCCATTTCCACAAACTTGTAATCGCGGAAATTGGCGAATCCTGCATTACGTGCTATTTGATCCCGGCGTGAAATGAGTTCATTGAATAAATTATTCAGCGGTTCTTTATCCTGCAGCCTTCGTTCCTGAACTTTGCGATACACATCTTCCCGAAGATTCCGGTCCTCATTCTCGAGAAATTTCATGGCCTGCTGCAAAGTGTATTCCTGATCTCCCACCGTGACCGTCATCTTTCCGGAGATGGCTCCGTACTGCTGCGCCAAAACACTTAGTTCGGATTGTAAGGGTATATTTTCTTCCCTGAAAAGTTCTATACTTTTTTTTACGGAACGCAGGTACGTAAAATATTTCTTTTTATCCAGGGAGGCAGTCAGCGGTGAATCTACAAGTTTACGATTCAACCGGTCAGCATATGGCTGAATCTGCGGCTGAATTTCCATCATAAAAAAAGTAAAATTCTCCTGGAGTTTTTTATCTTCTGTATTACAGGTCATCCGGATATGACGCCAGCAAACATCTTCGCTGATTACAGCTTCCAGTTCACTCATATCCTTCAGCCATTTTTCCATATCGGCAGAACTGAGTAAAGGTCTTTCAACAAGTTCTTCAAAATAAGATGAAATGGAATTCCAGTCGGTAATTACAAAGTTTTCGGGAAGAAAACTCCGGACCGGTTTTTCAATATTTGCAGACAGGGTTTTCATCAGTATGTGAATTTTTGAGCACAACCTGTTGGGCTGGTCAACTGAATATAATAAATCGTTTATTTCTTTTTTGCAGCCGGTTTTTTTGCAGCTGGTTTTGCAGTAGATTTTTTATCTTCTTTGGAAGCAGCCGGAGCAGCCTTTTTAGGGGCGGCTTTCCTGGAAGGTTTTTCTTCTTCCGCAGCTTTTTTTGCCGGTTTTTTGTCTGATTTGGATTCAGCTTTTACGACAGATTTTTTCTCTTCTGTTTTAGTCCCGGTCTTTGATGTGGATTTTTTCTCTTCTGCCTTAGACTGTTCCTTTATAGCCGCTGATTTTTTAGCCGGTTTTTCCTCTTCTGCTTCTACTGCTTCGGGTTCATTATCAGCAGGAGGTTCAGACAATTTAATTTCAACATTATTCTTTGCGAGTACAGAAAACCATTTTACCATCTTTTTCAGATCGCTGGAATAAACGCGGTCGAAATCCAGTTCCGGATATACCTTCTGGAAATAGGACTTTATTGCGGCGGCATCTTTTTCGTCAGGCAATTTTTCCTTGTTGCTTTCCATCGCTTTCAATACATCAACCAGGTTCACATTGTGACGGGTAGTATATACTTCAATACTTTCCAGGTGGGAAAACTGGTGTACCCGGCTGGAAACGAAGCGGGTGCTTTTGTCATCCAGGGATCGCACAATTCCACCATCCGTTTTGCTGTTGATCAATTCGAAAAGTCCCGGTAGTCCGGTAATAGCGATGATTTTGGAATATTCCATAATAAAAACCAGATTTTTTTAAGTGGTGCAAGTTAAACATAAAATACTAATCAATTATGTGAGTAATAAACTGTCAAACTCCCATACCCCCACACTCCCATACTTCCATACTTGTTTCCATGGTATGGTTTTTTCAGCAGTTTGGTACACCTAAATTTTTATTTTATGGAAAAAGCAAAGGAAATTGTGGATGTATTGAACGACCTGGTCATGATAAACAATGACCGTATAACCGGCTATCAGCGGGCGATAAAGGAGCTTAATCCCGCTGATGCAGATTTGAAATCCCTGTTCGATCAGCTGATCATTGAAAGCCAAAAAATAAAATCCCAACTGGCCAATGAAATCCAGGTTTTGCATGGAGATGTGGAAAAGGGAACTACCGAAATGGGTAAAATTTACCGCGCCTGGATGGATGTAAAGGCGGTATTTACAGGAGAAGACAGACATTCCGTCCTTTCTAATTGTGAAGCAGGGGAAGATGCAGCTCAAAAAGCGTATAAAAAGGCATTGGAAACAGAAAAACTACCTGCATTTCTGCGGGATTTGTTGAAAGAACAGCAGGAAACACTCAAGGATTCCCATGATGAAATCAGGAATCTGAGGAACCAATACGCATAAAGAAAGATGGAAAACAGTATAAGAAGAAATGAATAACGCCTGAGAAGAAAACCTAATTGAAGGAGCGTTCAATGAAAAAGACCTGGACAAGCCAGGTCTTTTTCATTTACCGGAAAAACTTTTTCAGTTCCTGGATATATTTATCTGGGCCTCCCGCCACCACCTGACCTGGAGCCGCCACCTCCGCCAGAAGAAGGATGAGATCCTCCACCTCCGCCTCCGCCTCCTGATGATCTTGAACCACCACCTCCTCCACCGGAAGAACTGGGTCTAAAACCACCGGATGAGGGACTAGAAGGGATTCTTTGAAAGTTTTGGGCACGCATTTCTCCGCGGGCACGATCATTCTGCTGACGGTTCAGGTTCTGAACTTCGGGTCTTGTATTATTTACCGAAGACCATGTCCTGTTCTGCCTTTGCTGCCAGTTACTGTTTGGCTGAGAACGCTGGTATACATTACCCTGACGGTCTGAATAGACAGATGGCCGGGATGAACCGTTTGTGGTGTTATTGTTATATGCCGGTCTTCCACCCTGATTTCCATTCGTTCCTGGTCTGCTACCTCCGGACCCTGAGCCTGGATTATAATTACCACCTGCATTATTGCGTACAGCAGAAGGGCGGTTATAATTCATCGTCCGGGTCGCTATCCCGCTGGTGCGATAATATCCCTGGCTGGACACCCCACCCCGGTTTCTGTAAACATTATTCGCATAGTTCACATGAACATTATTATGCACATAAAAGTTATTGCCATAGAATCCATAAGGCCTTACGCCACCATACCAGCCACCCCAACAGGCGGGATGATAAAATGAAGGACCCCACCATCCACAACCTCCATAGCCATAACCATAATAGCCATATCCGTATCCATAACCAAATCCGATACTGAACCAGGCCGAGCTGTATCCCCAGCCAAAACCCCAACCGAAATACGGTGTATAGGCGAAGTTGAATCCCCATGACCAGGGTCTTGGGTAATAATAAGCGCCATACCAGGGTGAATAATAATAACCTGTTCCGTATACCACGGTAGGTCCGTAAACATAACTGTTCAGGTATCCGGGAGTATATCCCATGTACGCGTAGTCCGGATTAACATCATATATGTTCACATATTTTGCGTTGTAAACGGGATAATTGGGAGGAATCAAGTCAACATCAACCGGTCTTACGGTACTTACTTCAAAGGGTCCGGTGGCATTATCCGAAACAAACCATACCCCATTATCCACCACATAAAAGCGGCCATCACCTCCATTGCGTAAAACGGTTGAAGACGTGTTTACCGCATATTGTAAATTGGTTCCATCAATATCCGTAAACTTGGGACGGCCATCATAAGTAACGGTCGTGGTGGTTGAATGTCGATCCACTTTAGCTGTCTGGGGTATTTCCGCATCCATCACGGCATCTCTCGCTGCATCTGTGCCTGCGACACTGGCCAACACATTATCCTTAGGAGATCCCGGGGGGATTTTTGCGAAATCACCTGGTAACTGATCTGCGGGAATATATTTCCAATCATCTGAGTTCAGGTTTTTTGTCTGGTACCATCTGCCGGATATCAGGACGAAATACTTTTGGGAGTTTTCATCCATAAAAATATCATTGTCAGAATTGCTCACGTAAAGCAGGGCCGTTCCCTCAACCGGCGTGAAAGCGGGTTCCCCACTGGACTGAATAAGTTCAGCCGGCTCTGTACTCACCATGATTCTTGGAATCACATTACTATTTGCGTCTGGCTTACTGTTTTCAGAACCATTTTGCGATTTACTGGCAAGAACCTGTTGCACATGCAGGATACTCTCTGGTACATGACCGTTTGTATATTCATATGGTCCGGTAGCTGCGTTGGAAGCATACCATTTTTTCCCACCGTATAAATAGTAACGCCCGTCATTTTCTTTTACTATGGTAAATGGGGAATTCACTACCATATCCAGCTTTAGGTCTTTATTGTATTGCAGTTTGGGTTGTCCATCTATTAAAACCAGCATGGTAGGCTGGGTTACAAAGTATATTTTGGGTGGTTTATTTGAAATATTCTGCGAAAGTTTTGTTTCCTGCTGATTCTGGTTTAGTGTAGCCACAATCGCATCCAGTGACATAAGTCCGGCGGCCTGAGGGAAGTTGGTTTCCAGCGCATCATCAATATAATCTATCGTATCCTGACCTTCAATGGCCGGTATCCGGATGGAGGTAACATCCAGGCTATTAATCAGAATAGTGCGGTTATCGCGATCAGTCTCTACTTTGGCTGTTGCCCAAAAAGCGCCGAAAACCGGATCATTACTTCCATTTGCCAAAACGGAAATGGCTGATCGAAACATCAGGGTATTCCCCTTAAATGATTCAGGTTCAGGCTCATATACCTTTATTTGGGTACCATTAGCCGTGTTGATCAGCTTTGGCCAGTCTTCCGACGCCCTGGTGAAACTGAATGACAGAACGGTCAGGAAGAACAGGAAGAATCTTCGTGTAGAATTTTTCATATCTAAGTGTTTATTATTCATATGATTGCAAAAGGATCATCCGTTAGGATTTCTGAAGGGTAAGACTAAGATGTGGCCCTGAAGTTTATCGTCCTCTTCTAAAGAAAATGTTAATTAAGCCTAAAGCCTAAAGCCTAAAGCCTAAAGCCTAAAGCCTAAAGCCTAAAGCCTAAAGCCTAAAGCCTAAAGCCTAAAGCCTAAACGATTTGGACGACGCAAGATGTATAATGTTTCAGAATTGTTTTAAGTCTTAACGATCTTTTACCGGGTCCTCCGATCCACCATCCACCATCCACCATCCACCACCAACCGCCAACCGCCAACCATCAATGTGCTTCGAGCCAGTTTCTTCCTGAGCCGATTTCTGCTTCGGCGGGAACACCATTCGGCAAAAGCAGCGCCGTTTGCATGCATTCAATTATTATAGGCTTAATCGTCTCCACTTCGTCGATATGGGCATCAAAAACCAGTTCATCATGCACCTGGAGTAACATTTTAGATTTGAAACCATGTTTCGCAAAAGTTTCGTGGATCTTAATCATGGCCAGTTTGATCATATCAGCTGCCGTACCCTGGATGGGAGAATTGATAGCATTTCGTTCCGCAAATCCACGAACCGTAAAATTTCCTGAATTGATATCCCGCAGCCAGCGTTTCCGCCCCATCAGGGTTTCCACATACCCGTTTTCCCGGGCGAACTGGATGGTGTCGTCCATATATTTCTGAATATTGACGAACTGTGTTTTGTAATTATCAATGATCGTCTTGGCTTCTGATCTTGAAATACCCAGGTTATCGGCCAAACCAAATGCACCCTGTCCATAAATGATTCCGAAATTCACACTCTTGGCTCGATAACGCATTTCTTTGGTGACATCTTTTTCTTCCACACCAAAAACTTTGGCTGCAGTAGCGGTATGAATATCTTTTTTTTCTTTGAAGGCAAGGCACATATTCGGATCTCCGCTGATAGCCGCCACAATACGCAGCTCGATCTGGGAATAGTCAGCGGATACCAGCAGATAATTTTTATCGCGTGGAATAAATGCTTTCCGTATCTCGCGGCCCCTTTCTGTTCTTACGGGAATATTCTGCAGGTTTGGATTATTGCTGGACAGCCGGCCGGTGACTGCTACCGCCTGTGCATAGCTGGTATGCACCCTTCCCGATCTTCGGTTGATGATTGCCGGTAGTGCGTCTACATAAGTGGATTTTAATTTAGTGAGTTCCCGGTAGGCCAGGATATCATCCACGATCTTATTCTGGTGTGCAAGTTTCAAAAGCACATCTTCTCCCGTAGCATACTGACCGGTCTTGGTTTTCTTCGCCTTGGGATCAAGATTTAATTTATCAAATAACACTTCACCCAATTGTTTGGGAGAAGAAAGATTGAATCGTACCCCCGCATCCCGGTAAACATTTGCTTCAGCCTGTGCGGCTTCTTTTTCAAGTTCCCTCGAATAGAGGTTTAGAAAATCCATGTCAACCCGAATCCCTTCAAATTCCATATCGGTGAGCACTTTCACGAGTGGATTTTCCACTTCTTCAAAAACCTTTCGTACCAATTTTGCATCGAGCAGGGGTTGAAATTTATTTCTCAGCTGCAGTGTTATGTCTGCATCTTCAGCAGCATACTCTGTGATTTTTTCGATTGCCACATCCCGCATATTTCCCTGGCCCTTTCCTTTTTTGCCGATCAGCTCTTCGATATGCACCGGGTCATAGCCAAGATACTGGGCGCTCAGAAGGTCCATGCTTCTTTTCCCATCCGGATCTATTACATAATGCGCCAGCATCGTATCGAAGATTTTTCCTTTCAGTGTGGTCCCGTACCATTTCAGTACCAGAAGATCATATTTAATATTCTGTCCAATCCAGGTGCGGTCAGGGTTATCGAAAAGGGGATGAAATTCTGAAAGAATTTCCAGTACTTTCTCCCGATCCACCGGTACGGGTACATAAAAAGCTTCTCCGGGTTTCCAGGAAAAACTGAGTCCCACGAGATCAGCGTTGTTGGCATCAATACCGGTGGTTTCCGTATCGAAGGATATTTCTTTTTCTCCCAGCATTTCTGTAATGAGGGACATCCGTTTCTCTGCCGTGTCTGCGCAGATATAACGGTGAGCCGTATTCGTAATATTTTTTTCTGCCAGCATGGGGCCGGATTCCGGTTCTTCTGTTTCCTTTACTGACGGAGAGGGAACAGCATTCCCGAACAGATCCTGCTGAACCCCTTCAGGAACCGGTTTGAGTCCGTTTGCGCCAGGCAGATCTTCTCCCAGAATTCTTTTGGCAACTGTTCTGAATTCAAGTGCCGTAAATATTTCACGAAGCGCGTCTTTATTCCAGTCCTTCAGTTTAAAATCTTCTTCATGAAATTGTACAGGTACATTCGTAATGATGGTAGCAAGTTTCTTGCTCATGACGGCAAGCTCCTTACCGGCTTTCACTTTTTCCCCTACGGCACCTTTGATATTTTCAGCGTTGGATAATACATTTTCGAGACTACCGTATTCAGCCAGTAATTTGGCCGCAGTTTTTTCACCTATACCCGGAATACCCGGAATATTATCCACGGCATCTCCCATGAGGCCAAGAATGTCGATCACCTGCGAGATATTTTTAATATTCCACTTCTCCAATACTTCATTCATTCCCATAATCTCCACCCCGCCGCCCTGGTATCCCGGTTTGTAAATTTTTACCTGTTCACTTACCAGCTGACCATAGTCTTTATCCGGCGTTACCATAAATACCTCGTAGCCGGCTTCAGCAGCCTGACGGCTAAGGGTTCCGATTACGTCATCTGCTTCATAACCGTCCAGTTCCACGATGGGAATATTGAAACCACGCACGATTTCCTTGATATCGGGAATTGCAATGATCAGGTCTTCCGGTGCCTCCTGCCGGTTGGCTTTGTAATCCGTAAAATCAATATGCCTTTCGGTTGGTGCTTCAGTATCGAAACAGACAGCCATATGGGAGGGTTTCTGATTATTGATGAGTTCTACCAGTGTATTCGTAAATCCGAACTGGGCATTTGTGTTCTTACCGGTTGAACTAATTCGTGGTGAACGTATCAAAGCATAATAGGCCCGAAAGATAAGTGCCATGGCATCGAGCAGAAACAATTTCTTTTGCATAAACCAGCTTAGTTTTTCAATTCCTTTAATTTCTTCTGTAGTGTAAACATACTATCGCGAAGTCGCGCGGCTTCCATAAAATCCAGGTCGCGGGCGGCTTTTTCCATTTCCTTTTTTATTTTCGAGATCGCTTTTTCCATTTGGGGTATGGTCTGGTATTCCGCTTCTTCTTCAGTGGCTACCACCAGAAGATCCTGATCAGATGCAATAGCATAGGGATTTTTTTCGTCGAATCCTTTGATGTCTAAAACTGAAGTGGAAGCAAATACATCCTGCCTGGATTTTAAAATGGTTTTGGGAATGATTCCATTTTCCATATTATAACTCACTTGCTTTTCGCGTCTGCGACTGGTTTCATCAATCGTTCGCTGCATGCTTTCCGTCATTTTATCTGCATAAAAAATGACCAGACCGTCCACATTACGGGCTGCTCTTCCTGCGGTTTGTGTCAGCGATCTTTCATTTCGTAAAAATCCTTCCTTATCAGCATCGAGTATAGCAACCAGCGAAACTTCCGGAAGATCAAGACCTTCCCTCAGCAGGTTTACTCCCACCAGCACATCAATTTCACCCAGTCTCAGTTGCCGGAGTATTTCCACCCTTTCCAGCGTATCTACTTCGCTGTGGATATATTTGGATTTGATATTGATACGGTGCAGGTATTTATCCATTTCTTCCGCCATCCGTTTGGTAAGGGTCGTTACCAAAACGCGCTCTCCTTTTTTTATGCGTTTATCAATTTCATCCAGCAAATCATCGATCTGATTTACACTGGGCCGGATTTCTATTGGAGGATCCAGAAGTCCGGTCGGCCGCACAACCTGTTCTACCACTACACCACCGCATTTTTCCAGTTCATAATCACCGGGGGTCGCAGAAACATAAATGGTCTGATCCGTCATCGTTTCAAATTCATGAAAATTGAGCGGACGGTTATCCAGTGCAGAAGGAAGCCGGAATCCATAATCCACCAGGATCAGTTTCCTGCTTCTGTCACCACCATACATACCACTCACCTGCGGGATGGTCTGGTGGCTTTCATCAATCACACACAAAAAATCTTTGGGGAAATAATCAAGCAGGCAGAAAGGCCGGGTACCTGGTTTTCTGCGGTCGAAAAACCGCGAATAATTTTCAACGCCATTGCAATAACCCAGCTCACGGATCATTTCAACATCATAATTCACGCGTTCACTCAGTCGCTGGGCTTCGATAAATTTGCCGGCACTTTTGAAATAATTTACCTGGGCTGTCATTTCATCCTGTATTTCGGAGAGTACCTGGGTCAGCATTTCCTTGGGTGCCAGGTATAAATTAGCAGGAAATATGGCGGCGTTATCCATGGGCATGATACGCTTGCCTGATTTCATTTCAAAACTTTCAATTTCTTCAATCGTGTCCCCAAAAAATGTTACCCGGTATCCATAATCCAGATAAGGAAGATTGATGTCAACCGTATCACCCTTCACACGAAAGGTCCCGCGTTTAAATTCAAATTGGTCACGGCTGTACAGCGAATTCACCAGGGAATGGAGAAAACCCTGCCGGGACATCGTCTGCCCTTGTTTAATCCGAACAATCCCGTTTTCAAATTCTTCCGGATTACCGATACCATAAATACAACTTACCGAAGCGACAACAATAATATCACGTCTTCCGCTAAGCAATTGTGTGGTTGCCTGGAGCCGTAGTTTATCGAGTTCTTCATTGATGGACAGATCTTTTTCAATATAAGTATCACTTACGGGCATATAAGCTTCCGGCTGATAGTAGTCATAATAAGAAACAAAATACCCGACGGCATTATCCGGAAAAAACTGTTTAAACTCACCGTAAAGCTGGGCCACCAGCGTTTTGTTATGGGTTAGCACCAGGGTTGGTCTTTGTACCTGCTGTATTACATTGGCGATGGTAAATGTTTTACCCGAACCCGTTACACCCAGGAGAGTCTGGTATTTTTCCCCTTCCAGTAAACCTTCGGTCAGCTGTTGGATGGCTTCCGGCTGATCACCCGCAGGAGCATATGATGAATGGACTTTGAACTCCATTTTTATTAAAATTTAGGATCTGTAAGTTACGTTTTTATAAGGCTAAATTTTACGAAAATGCATCCCGATGGAGTGGAATGCCCCTTAAAAAATGAAGGGATCCGGCCCGGTCCGGCTTACTGATAAAAAGGATCAGGCTTTAGGCTTTTTGCCTTCAGCTTTCAGCTTTTTTCCAGATTTATTAAATGGATCCCAGGAAATTTTAAGTTTGCCGTCTTCTCCCCTCTTGAGCCCGTAAACGGGCGCTGACGCCGGTTTTACTGTTTATCCCCTTATTCTGAAGTACTGAATCACTGGCGGCTTTCAAATTGCTCAGCGGAACCTGGATACTTAAATCGGGTCCGGTTTTGAAATTGTAAACGCCTTCCACAAACATGGTGAGGACAGTAGAACGGATTTCCATCCGGTTGATACGGATGGTTTGCCCGTTTACCTCCAACAGATCGTGGAGTTCAGCAAAATGAATATCTGAAAAGTTTCTTTTTTTAAAAACGGTTTCCTGGATCTTTTGTACCGGTTCAAAATCCACCAGCTGACCATTCAGAAGATTAAATTTTATATACCCTTTCAGGTCGTCCTGGATAAGCGCGGCTTTATTGGTAAACCTTCCCTGCAGGGTTATGTCTGCAGAAAGTGAACCGCCAAGGTTCTTATCGCTGGGAGACTTTAACCCGAAATTATTAAATGCATAAAAAATCTTACTTATATCAATATTCTTAAGCTGGGTTTTAACTGAAAATGGATTTGAAGCTGATTCATTGCGCACAAAACCCGAAAGGAATACACTGCCCCCTGCGTGCTGGAGATTTATCTTGTTTAGTATGATCTCATTTTCATTCAGGGTAATACCTGCCTGAAGGTTAGTCCCGCTGAATTTTTTATATAACAGTTGTCTGGCATGCAGGTCAAGATTAAAATCAGCCGTTTCCAGTAATGAGGTGAATTGGGCCAGGGTCTGTGCCAGGGAGGATTTCTTCTTTTTTGATGGTGCCCGGGAATGCTTTGGCTGCTGCAGATAACCGGTAAAGTCGTTTAAGTTTAATTTATTTGACCGCACCGTCCAGTCGATGGAGAGTTTATTATTTTGCTGGTTGATCAGGTAGAATACACTATTTATTTTTCCATCCATCGTCAGATCGGTACTGCCCGAATTCAGACTAAGGTGCTCAACCAGGATATCCTTATTCTGAAAACGGATCAACCCCGTTCCGTTGGAGAACTGCAGGTTCCGGGGAACAGACAACAGCCCGGCGGAATCCAGATTAAAAGTTCCGGAAATCATACGCAGACTATCATAGGTCTTTTCAAGGGAGCCACTATACCTAAAATCCAGCTTACCGGTACCCTTTGTAAAAGACAAAGTATTTTCGTCCATAAAATTATTAAAATTCTCCAGCGAAAATCCGGAGATCAGATGCATTTTCATCCTGGGATGAATAAGATTCCGGATTTCTACGGAATCGCAATGAAAATCAAGTTTGTCATAACTTCCCCTGAGCGTGGTAAAATGCATTACGGTATTGGAGTCTTCATGTCCCTTGCCCCGGATCTCTTCGTTATTAAAAGTGGCCATAAAGGAGGCATTGCTGATAGCAACTGCAGGTGTGGAGATCGTTCTGTTTTCTACTTTAAGTTTCAGTTTAATAAGGGGTGTTTTGTATTCCGGCTCTGAATTATCCAGAGAACCCGTCAGGTGGGTTATGGTTTCGGAAATGTCGTAAGGCTCAAGTTTCGTCCGGATATTAACGGACAGGAACGAGGCAGCCTGCCGGAAAGAAAGATTATCGGTTTCCCAGCTCAGCAAAAATGGTGTCGGAATTTCAGCCAGGAAAAATTTACCGGAAAAAATAAAAAGCTGTTTGTCCACCGACAGTTTTATTTTTTCGAACTGCAGAATTTTTGAATCCCTATTAAACCGGACCTGAAAATCACCCACTACGGTTTTTCCTTCCAGGAACGGACCCTTTTTGGCATTAAAGATCATTTTTTGAATCCGGGCGTTCAGATTGGCATCGATGACCAGGTTCGGATCCTGGCTGTTTCCATGAATACGGCATTCCAGGGCCGGAATACTAAATCCAAAGTATTTGTTACTGTCTCTTTTGTCAACAGTAAAGGTTCCGTTACGGATTTCAAGAATGGGATAATCCAGGTTTTTTGGGGCATTTTTTTTGGGAGGGTTATTCTTTTTGAATACTGAGGTATTGGCGTATCCGGTGGAGTCGGTATAAATATAGAATTTCGGATTTTCAAGCTGCACCCGGCCCACACTGATTTTTCCGATAACCAGTTTGAAGAAATCCAGCGTGGCATAGGCCCTTGTTGTGGAAATCAGGTCATGATGATGCTGATACCAAAGACTATCCCGCAGAACCAGGGTATCTATCGTTAAGGCAACCCGGGGAAATGTGTGTTTAAAACCGATACTGATATCGTGAATATGAAGTTTTCCGCCGTTCAGTCCTTTGCCGGCCTCGGATTCTATATAACTGATCAGTTCTTTTTTATGTTGTTTCAGGTAGATCCAGCCACCGATGAAGGCGAGCAGAACCAGCGCCAGCAGCACAGCCAGTATTCGTAAACCAATTTTTAAAGCTCTTTTCAAATGAACGGGGATTCATACTGGTTATAGACTGAACTAAAGGTAGGAAGATTGGATTAGGCCGATGGTCTTTTCAGGTAAAGCGAATAGTCGGGCTGAATTACGTCATAGTCCTGGTGCATCAGGGGGGAGGTGAGTAAGAAATCAGCGGTTGACCGGTCGCAGGCGAAGGGGATATTCCAAACCACGCCGAGCCGGAGCAGTGCTTTAATATCGGGATCATGGGGTTGTGCCTCCATGGGATCCCAGAAAAATATCAGCACATCGATTTTCCTTTCTGCGATCCTGGCTCCGATCTGCTGATCGCCTCCAAGGGGTCCGCTCATAAACTTGGTAATGGGAACTCCGAGCGCTTTTTCAAGCAATTTTCCCGTGGTACCCGTAGCAAAAAGCCGATGCATGGACAATACAGACTTATTATACACCGCCCATTCGATAAGTTCTTTCTTTTTGTTGTCGTGGGCCACCAGGGCGATTCGTTTACTGGCGGCCATTTTATAAATGCTCATGAGCAGGGGGTTTGATGCAATTTAATATAAAGCTTGACCCACGTCATGCCTGTCTTCAAACGGAGGCCGCGATTTCGAAAGGTAACCTGAGGCTGAAGATTTTTTATTTTAAAATATTCACCGGCATTCCTGATGCAAAGTTTAAACGGGAAACCCTTACCTGCATTGATTTTCAGCAAATGCGAATTATAAGTCTTGTTCATAATTCCCCATGTTATCCCGGTTGCATTCCGACAGGCATTTTACGAACGGCACAGATTTTGTTCACAGCTTATGCACATTTCAATCCCAATGAAGAAACTTCCGTTATGGATGGCATTCGTTTGCCTGTGCAATATATTAATGGGCCAGTCTCCCGGTGAACAAACCGCCGCAAGTGCAGATCCCTCCTTTCCTTTTAGCTTTTTTACGGTTACCCAACAAAATGGCCATGCGGTTTTACGCTGGTCCGCACCACCGGTTAAATCTGAAGATTTTTTTATTGTAGAAAAGAGTTCGGATGCCCTGCATTTTGAAATGCTGAGTGCTATTGATGCTTCAGTTGGAACAGATTCGGTGTATTCGGTGGTGGACAATGCGGTGGGAACCGGTACTATTTCCTACCGGATCCGGATTGCCGGTAAAAACGGCAAAGAATCTTATTCAAAGACCGTCAATATGAACTCCGTAACGGACGCCGATTTTCGATTTTACCCTAATCCGGTGGATAAACTTTTGATTATTCGGTCTTCTCATGCATTAAGCGTACAGGTGCAGGATGCTTTTGGGGTAGTCTGGTTTACCCAGGATGTGGATGCCGGAATGCAGATCGTTAATGTGTCGGCTTTACAAAAAGGCAGCTATATTCTGAAAGCAACGGATAAATCCACCAATACCGTGATTTCAGAGCAATTGGTTAAAAATAATTAGGGATTCCGGTGTAATTGGTTTGTGGCTTGCAGATATGGATGTTTACGTATATCTTTACCTCGGTTTTTCATAGGATATTGGATTTTAAAACGGGGTTGAATTTTTATTCTGACCCCTTTTTTATGCCCTTTACAAGCTTAACGCTTAACGCCGAACGCCTAAAGCTCTTCGCCCACCGAAGCTTTAGCGAAGGTGGGTGACACCCAACGTCAGATATCAAGGCAGGGCGCCTTCAAAATACAAAAAAGGCTGTCTTTTCAGACAGCCTCCATACTTACCAACCCAGGTCTTTAAATCAGTTCTTATTTATCCGCGACCACTCCTTCCTGTGTTTCTTTTATTTTGGCGCGAATCTTAGCTTCTATTTCTGCAGCCAGTTCAGGATTGTCCAGGAGTAGTTGACGCACGGCATCGCGACCCTGACCGAGTTTGTCAGCGCCATAACTAAACCAGCTACCGCTTTTCTGTACGATCCCGAACTCTACACCCATATCAATGACTTCACCCATCTTCGAAATGCCTTCACCGAAAATGATATCAAATTCCGCACTGCGGAAGGGAGGAGCTACTTTATTTTTAACCACTTTTACTTTTACATGGTTACCAATGGCTTCATCACCATCTTTAATCTGGGTCATCCGCCGGATATCCAGCCGCACAGAAGCATAAAATTTCAAGGCGTTTCCGCCGGTGGTGGTTTCCGGATTTCCAAACATCACTCCGATTTTTTCGCGGAGCTGATTGATGAAAATACAAATGGTGTTTGTTTTGCTGATGGTAGCCGTCAGCTTTCTCAATGCCTGGGACATTAACCGGGCATGGAGTCCCATTTTGCTATCTCCCATTTCTCCTTCCAGTTCACCTTTGGGAACCAGGGCGGCAACGGAGTCAATCACCACTACATCCAGCGCTCCGGAAAGAATAAGACGGTCGGCAATTTCCAGGGCCTGTTCGCCATAGTCAGGTTGCGAGATCAGGAGATTGTCCACATCCACACCAAGTTTCTTGGCATAATTGCTGTCAAACGCGTGTTCGGCATCTATAAAGGCACACATGCCACCTTTTTTCTGAGCTTCAGCAATCACATGGGTGGCGATGGTGGTTTTACCGGATGATTCAGGTCCGTATATTTCAATGACCCGGCCACGTGGTAATCCGCCGATACCAAGGGCAACATCGAGACCGATGGAACCGGTGGAAACGACTTCCATGGGTTCGGTACTTTTTTCATTCATCATCATCACACTGCCTTTTCCGTAATCCTTGTCTATTTTATCGATGGTTAACTTAAGTGCCTTTAATTTTTCTGCGTTTGACATAGCGTAATTTTTAGTCGTTTAAAGTAGGTGATTCTCCAAAGTTAGGGTAAATATTTTATGCACACTAATTTTTTTAGTAAATAAAAACTAATTATTTTGGTTCATCTTCACAGAACGGTCTGGTCCGTTTTTGATCCGCCTTCCTCTCTCCCGGCCCACCACAGGCTGCCGGGAGGGGTGTATACGAAAAGCCACCGTTTCGAAATCTGCCTTGAAAATGACGTTGATTTCGTGGGATAAAGAGAAGCCATTTCAGAACCTGAGTCAATACCACGATTGTGGTAAATTTGAAATATGAACCGGATCGACAGACTATTTGGAATTCTCACTTTACTGCAATCCAAAAAATATGTTACCGGGGAAAAAATTGCAGAGAAGTTCCATATCAGTGTCCGGTCGGTTTACCGGGATATAAAGGCCCTGAATGAACAGGGTATTCCGGTGAGTTTTGAACCGCATCGCGGATATTTTATCGTGAACGGTTATTTCCTGCAGCCGGTTTCTTTCAGCACCGAGGAAGCAAATGCCCTACTGCTCATGGAATCCATTGTTTCTGCCTTTGCAGATAAATCTATCCAGCAACATTATTCCACGGCACTAACAAAAATAAAATCCGTTTTGCGTTCCACCCAGAAGGATTCGGTTGAACAACTTTCGGCCAATATAAAACTCCAGGTTCCGCCATGTTTTGTGCAGAATTTTGAATATCTAACCCATATCCAGCAGGCCATCTCTTCCCGAAAAATACTGGAGATCGGGTATACGAATAAGCAGGAAGAGGTCTCGGTTCGGAAAATGGAACCCATCGGCCTGATATTTTATGCCCTGAGCTGGCACCTGATCGGCTGGTGTCATAATAAGAAGGACTATCGCGATTTCCGTGTTTCACGGATCCTCCGCCTGCACTGCACGGGGGATGACTTTACGATCCGGGAACATATTCCGCTGGACGAATACATGAAACTGCTCCCCGTAAAATATTAATACGGGGCCTGCCATAGGGTTGTCAGTCCCCTGAATTTCCTTTGTAATTCATTAAACAGATTTATATGAATACAATTATTGCGTTTTTTCAAAACCAGGTGAAGGCAGAAGCAGAAATTACCCGGAAATTCCTGAAGATTATTCCGGAGGACAAATATGACTGGAAACCCCATCCCAAAAGTATGTCCCTTGTCGCACTGGCCACGCATATCGCCGAACTGCCCAGCTGGATTCCGCTGGCCATTGATACAGATGTCCTGGATTTTGCTGTCGGGGATTATAAACCAACCCAGGTGAAAAACAATCATGAACTGCAGACCGTTTTTGAAGAAAATCAGAAAAAAGCGCTGGAAGCCCTGGCAAGGACAACAGATGAATTCCTGCAGAATGAATGGACCATGTGTAACGGGAAAGATATTTATATGACAGGTGAGCAAAGAAGAAGTGATTCGCATGACGATGTCACAAACCATTCATCACCGGGCCCAACTGGGTGTTTTCCTGAGGTTACTGGATGTGCCGATTCCCGGAAGTTATGGGCCGAGTGCAGATGAAATGGGTTTTTCTTAAGCGTAAAGCAGAAGGCGTAAAGCTTATGGCCAGGCAGTCAGGCTTCAGCCCAATTGTTAAAGGTAAACAGTAATTAAACCTTCCTTTCATAGTCGGGTCTATTATAGGTGCCAAGGCACTAAAAATAAAAACTATGAAATCGAAATTATTATTCTCCGCGCTTTTCATCGCCTTTCTTGGAATCACGAATATTTCCATGGCCCAGGACGGCAGCTTTGCAAAAAACCATCCCCGCCGTCATGAAGTAAACCAGCGGTTGCATAAACAGGACCGTCGGATCAATCATAAAATGAAAGATGGGGATATCACCAGGCACCAGGCAAATCGTATGCACCACCGGGATCATCAGATCCGTCATGAAGAAAGAAGGATGGCTTACCGTCATAATGGTCATATTACAAAACATGAACAGAACCGCCTGAACCATCAGGAAAACAGGATGAATCGCAGAATCGTCAGGTCCTAGATAAGCTTAAGGCTTAAAGCGTAAAGCTTAAAGCCAGGCATCAACAGGTTTGTACCCTCCCGTCACTTAGGGGGGGATTTTTTTTGTTGCCGGGTGCCATTTTTAATAATTGAAATATTTTCGCTTTGAAAGTGGAAAATATTCACTATATTGCAGTAAATCATCCAATGGCCAGTTCTACCCAAATATCACCCACTATTTACGAACGGTTCCGGAGCCTGGATATAGAAAATGCATCCGGGATTGTATTTGCTGCCCGGAAAGGGATCAAACCGAAATGGTTTTTTGAATTTTCAGATTCGATCGGCATGCCAGAAAAAAAACTGGCCCTCTTAATCAATATTTCTTCCCGAACCATTCATAATTACAAGGAACTGCAGAAACCCCTGGACCCCGTCCAAAGCGAACACCTGCTTAAATTGATCGCGTTATATGGAAAAGGGGAATACATTTTCGGAAACATGGACGAATTCAATTACTGGTTGCAAAAACCGTTCTGGAATTCAAAGGAAAGACCGATCGACTGGCTCACGACTCCCGGCGGAGTTGACCTGGTGATGGATGAAATGGGTCGTCTTTCTCACGGATATGCTGTTTAATTCCACTTATGCTGGCTTATCGCATTACACATAAATCATTCAGTAAAAAGCTGATTGCTCCGGGTTTTGCAGGCCGGTGGAACGGCTCTGGCAGGAAGGTTATTTATTGTGCTGAATCCATCGCGCTGGCATTTTTGGAAAACATGATCCGCCGACAGGGCGTGGGATTCAACCATGATTTTAAAACCACGATCCTGCAGATTCCCGACGAATTGAAAATACTGGAAGTACAAGCCAGGGACCTCCCTGCAGGCTGGAGAAAGTTTACAGATTATTCGAAATGCCAGCCTGTCGGAAATAAATGGTATGATCAGGGACTCATTCCGATATTGAAAGTTCCTTCTGCTGTTTTGCCGGAATCTTTTAACTATGTTATAAATGCAACACACCCCGACTGTAAAAAAATCAGGCTGCTCAGGATAACAGATCTTATTCCCGATGAACGTATCGAAGATTTATTGAAAAAGGCTTCTCCTGGTTCCGGAAGGAACCGTAGTTGACGTTCACCGGTCCGCTTTGAGCATTCTCCCAAACTAACGCTAACTTATGGACGATATGCAGGGAAAACAGAACCTGAAAGATATTTCACTTAAGAGAGCCATCGGGCTTCCAACCAGCATTTTAATAGTAGCCGGAATCATGATCGGTTCAGGTGCCTTTAAAAAGATCGCACCCATGTCCCGCTCACTGATGAGTGAACCTTATATACTGCTGGCCTGGATCGTCGCCGGGATTATTACCATTTTTGGCGCTTTTACTTATTCCGGATTGTCAACCATGACAGACAAGACCGGTGGCGTATATGAATACCTGCGTCTTATCTATGGAGATTTAATTGCTTTTCTCTATGGTTGGAATACTTTCACGATCGTTGGCTGCGGATCCATTGCGGCACTGGCTTATGTTTTTTCGCAATCTGCAGATGCCCTTTTTCATTTCCCGGTATGGTTACCGGCCTTACAGGATTATTCTATCGCTGAATTTATATTTCCTTTCAGGGGTTTGCCCGTCAAGTTACTGGCGATAAGTATGATCATTGGATTAACCTTGTTTAATATCCGGGGCATTACAAACGCCGGTATCCTGAATAATGTCGTAACCACGGCCAAGATCCTGGGTATTTTATTGTTGATTAGCGCCGGAATTTTTTATGCAGGAGAACCTGTACGAATGCTGCAGGATGGCAATTCATTTCATCCATTACAGGGAGCTGCCTTATTCAGTGGTTTTTTTGGTGCCATCCTGAGTGCATCCTGGGCTTACGACGGATGGGCCAACGTTACTTTTGTTACCGGCGAAATAAAAAATCCCGAACGCAATCTTCCCTTTGCGATAATTGGTGGTGTGGGGATCGCCATGATTTTGTATGTGCTTTTGAATTTTATATATATGAAAGTGTATTCGGTAGAGCAGCTGGCCGCCATTCCGGATCAAAAAATAGCGGCGGCCGTTGTATCGGAAACCTTATTCGGCCGCGCCGGAGCTACGCTGATTGTCGTGCTGATTCTTACCTGCACGTTTGGGGCGCTGAACGGATGTATCATCGCCTATCCCAGAATCAGTTTTCGAATGGCCCAGGAAAATGTATTTTTTAAAAAAGCGGCCTATGTTCACCCTGCTTTCAAAACACCCCATTATGCCATCCTGTATTCCTGCATCTGGAGCTGTGTACTGGTCCTGACCGGAACTTTTGATCTGCTGACCAACCTGGTGATCTTTTCCGGTTATTTTTTCTTTGGACTTGCCGCAGCGGGTCTGATCAAAATGAAAATGCAGAAAAAAATTACAAAAAAAGTGATTGGCTACCCGGTTGTACCCTGGATCATTATTGTATTCGCTATTGTACTGGTCATAAATACCCTTATCACAGAAACCCGCGCATCCCTGGTTGGGCTACTGCTTATGTTCTCCGGACTTCCTTTTTATTTTTACTTCAAAAAAAAATCCGTGCAGGCTTGAAGCGTGAAGCGTGAAGCGTGAAGCATGAGGCTTGAAGCGGGTAGCTTAAGACGTTTCAAAAGTTAATGGCCAACCGTCAACCGCTAACGGCCAACGGCCAACTCACTCAGACCTCAAACTATTCACCGGATTCGCAACAGCAGCCCGGATCGCCTGAAAGCTGACCGTACATAAGGCGATGAAAATGGCCGACAAACCTGCGAGTACAAATACCCACCAGTTAATCTGAACACGGTATTCAAAACCCTGCAGCCAGGTTTTCATCGCATACCACGCGATGGGGGAGGAAATCAGGATCGCCATCGCAACCAGTTTTACAAAATCCGCCGACAATAGTGCGGCAATATTTATTACGGATGCGCCCAATATTTTCCGCACACCTACTTCCTTTATCCGGTTTTCGGCCATATAAGAGGCGAGTCCAAACAAACCAAGACATGAAATGAAGATGGTCAGGCCGGCGAAGAGTGCAGCTAACTTGGCAACCAGTTCCTGGTCACTGAATTTTTTCGCATATTCTTCATCCACAAAATGATATTCAAAAGGGAAGGAAGGATTGTATTTTGCGAAGATCGCACTGGCTTTCTTCAGATTGTCAGCGGTCTGATTCCGGCTGTTGAATTTGATATTCATCACATAGCTGCCAGACTTTGGACCTTTAAAAATGATTGGCCTGGTCGGCTCATAAGGGGACTGTAAAATAAAGTCCTTTATCACACCCACCACATGCCAGGTAACCGGATCGTCGTAAATAGTCTGACCAATCGCTGATTTTGTTTTCATAAGTTTTGCTGCAGATTCATTAATCACACAGGCGGTAGAATCAGAAGGATAATTCCGGAGGTCAATATCACGGCCTTCCACCAGGGTCAGACCGGCGGTTTTGATGAGATCCCCATTAGTGGATGACCGGTCGAAACTGATATGCGTTTTAGGATCCTTGCCAGGCCAGGATAAACTAAAGCCGGAACTCCAGCTTTGTGTCAGCGGGGCCATCGTCTGGCTCACGGAAACAGCTATTCCGGAATTCAGCAATTCGTTTTTAATGATATCATAATTTTTGGGGATACTCCCTTCCATAGCAACATAAGCCAGATTGGATTTATCATAGCCCGTTTTTCGGTCCTGACCATATTTTATCTGCTGAACAATTACAATCGTAGATATTACCAATATTATGGCAAAGGTAAACTGGGACACGACCAGTATCTTACGTGGCGTAACGAGGGCGTTAATTTTTTTAAAGCTTCCTTTCAAAACGGATACCGGTTTAAAGGCAGCCAGGAAAAAAGCAGGATAACTTCCGGCCAGCAGGCCTGTCAGTAAAACGAAACCGACACCGACCGTCCAGAAACTGATATTCTGAAAGTCTATAAATAATTTCTTTTCCGTCAGCTGGTTAAAGGCAGGTAAGAATAGTTCGACTAGCAAAAGTGCGAGGACTCCGGCAATCGAAGAAATAACAATCGATTCTGATAAGAAACTGGGCAACCAGTGATTTCTTCAATGCACCGGAAACTTTCCGGATCCCGACTTCCTTTGCCCGTTTCTCACTCCGCGCTGTGGACAGATTCATGAAATTAATACAGGCAATCAGAAGTATGAAAGCGGCAATCACGGCAAATAATCTTACTGTTTCGATGCGACCACCTACGGATGTCCCATTCTCGAATTTTGAAAACAACCGTAGCTGACTTACGGGATAAAGGAACTCGGTCACTTCAGATCTTCCGCCGGAATTCTTAACAGAGATATTTTTTATTTTGGAATTGACTTCCTGCAATGAAGTATTAGGCTTCAGTGTTGCGAACGTCCGGATGGAAACATCGGTCCAGTCTGAATCGATGTAGTGTTTTGATTCCAGAAATGCGTAGGGTATCAGGTAGTCAAAGTCAAACTGGGTATTGTTGGGGAGGTCCTTTAAGAGCCCCGTTATTTTAAAATCGTTACTGTTATCAACTTTTACAACTTTCCCGATGGGATCTTCCGATCCGAATAAGCTTTTTGCCAGCTTTTCCGTAACGACCATGGAATGCGGGTCATTTAAAGCGGTTTTTGCATCCCCTTTCAGTAGCGGAAAACTAAACATGGTCAGGAATGAAGCATCAGCCCAGTTTCCCGTTGGTTTGAGCAGTTTTTCTTTATACGTAACCAGCATGTTTTGGTCCCATCCGATCCTTGCCGTTTCATCCACTTCAGGATAAGTCTTTTTTTAAGGCTGGGCCCAGCAATTCAGGACTGGGCGTTTGTGATTGGATAGCACCATCCATTCTGACATTTCCGAATACTTCATACAACCGGTCATTTTTTTTATGGAACCGGTCGAAGCTCATTTCATTCTGCACCCACAACATTATAAGTATGGAGCTTGCCATTCCGATGGCCAGTCCGCCGATATTGATTGTTGAAAATCCTTTATTGCGGACAAGATTGCGTATGGCGATTTTGATATAATTTTTAAACATGTCTTTATTTATCAATATTAAATTCTATGTCCATTCACCTGCGAGCTGTTGATTTGTTTCGGCAAGCTTATTCTGACCTTAAACTTTCAACAGGATTGCTCACCGCAGCTCTTATCGCACGGAAACAAACCGTAAGAAGGGTTATTACAATGGCCAGACTGGCAGCCAGCACAAAAACCCATGCACTGATTTTGACTTTGTAAGCAAAATCCTGCAACCACTTATTCATCATGGACCATGCAATGGGTGTGGCAATCACAAAGGCCACCAGTACGAGTTTCAGAAAATCTTTAGATAACAGGGTTACAATACCGGTTACTGTTGCCCCCAACACTTTGCGGATACCGATTTCCTTGGTTCTTTGTTCTGCGGTGAAAGTAACCAGGCCAAACAATCCCAGGCAGGCTACAAAAATGGTGAGCCCGGCAAAAATACCCAGGATCATCCCCATTTTTTGTTCTGCCTTGTAGGTATTCGTAAACCTTTCATCCAGGAAGCTATATACAAAGGGTGCTTCAGACATAGGTCCCCATTCTTTTTTCATGGTTGCAATTAAACCGGGGATGTCTTTGGTTTTTGTTTTAACGATGATATTGTCATAGTTGCGTGCAAGTACCATCACCAGGGGAGAAATGCGTTCGTGGAAAGATTTGAAATGAAAATTCTTTACTACGCCAATCACGTGAAAAGTAATTTTTTTTCCGTCATTGTCGGGATAGGTTACACTATGACCTACAGCATCTTTTTCCCAACCGAATGCCTTTGCCGCTTCTTCATTAATAATCAGGCCCAGGGAATCTGTTCCGAAGCTTTTTGAAAAATTCCTTCCGTCTGCCATTTGCATGCCCAGGGTTGGAATATAAGTATAGTCCACATCGTACCTGAGTGTCTTCACCAGCTGATCTGATTTTTGATCCGGATAAAGCATGAAATTATTGTTATAGGAAAAGCCTGCAGGCAGATAGCCTGAGCCGGTCAGGCTAACAACACGGGGATCCCGGAGGAGTTTTTGTTTGTAGGCATCCTGGTTATTTCCGAGCCAGTAAGATTCTTCAATTACCAGCACCTGGTCCTTTTCATATCCGAGTTTTTCATTTTGAATGAAGGAAAGCTGTTTATATACAATCGTAGTGCCCACAATCAGAATGATGGAAATGCAAAATTGGAATACGACCAGTCCGCTCCTGAGGGTAATGCTGTTTTTATTGGATGTAAATTTTCCTTTTAATACCGTAACCGGATTAAAGGAAGAGAGATAGAATGCCGGATAACTTCCGGCAATAAAACCGGTAAACAAACCGAAGATCAGCAGACCAGGTAAAAGCCAGCCATTCCCCAGCAGATTTAAGGAAAGATTTTTTTCGGAAAGATGATTAAAAAAAGGAAGTGTCCAATACACAAGAGCCAGCGAAATCACCAGAGCAAAAAGGGTAATCAGAATGGATTCGAGTAGAAACTGCCTGACGAGTTGACCTTTCATTGACCCCAGTACTTTCCGGATACCTACTTCCCGGGCTCTTTTAGAAGCACCGGCGGTTGAAAGATTCATGAAATTGATGCAGGCGATGATCAGCATGAAAATGGCAACAGCACTAAAAATATACACATAGCGGATATCACCACCGGCTTCAAAATCCAGATTAAGGTCTGAATGAAGATGAATATCAGTCAGTGGTTGCAGGAAAAGTCCGAGTTCATTGCCCTTCTGTTTGAATTGTGCGTAACTCATTCCGAAGGCTTTTTCCACTTGCGAACCCGCATATTTCTCCATCACATTCCCCATTTTTGCCTGAAGTTTTTTATAGTCATATCCGGGAGGCAAAACCAGGTAAGTATAATATTCAGAAGTCATCCAGGATGGTTCTCTGGATTCGGGCAACCTCGTCATTGAACCAAAAATGCTGAAATGAAAATGAGAATTGGCCGGCATATCATGCATCACACCCGTGATTTTCAAATCGGTATTCCAGTCCTTAAAATGCAGGGATTTACCAAGGGGATCTGTCGTTTCCAAAATATTTTTTAGCGACTGTTTCAGAAATGACAATGGAACCCGGGTCCAGCAGTGCAGTCTTTGGATCCCCTTTTAGAAAAGGCAAAGTGAATACCTGGAAAAAATTTGAATCCACATATGCAAAGGCATTTTCCTTAAATACTTTATCTCCGATACAATGCGCGGGTATCCGGCCTTTCTCAGGCGGGTAGCTTCCTGCACTTCCGGGAAATCTTTTTGAAGGGTCTGCGCAACCGGTGGCATTACACTGGCTTCCTTCATTTTTTCGCCCTGTACCGAACCACGGAAAACAACCCGCACAATCCGGTCAGCTTTTTCATTGTACCGGTCAAAGCTCAGTTCATTCTGCACAAACAACATGATCAGCAGGCAGGTCGAAATTCCAATAGCCAGTCCGAATACATTGATCGCCGTAAACGTCTTGTTTCCCATCAGGGTCCGGATGGCGATTTTCAGGTGATTTTTAATCATTGCGAAAATTTTAGATGACGACGATCTGGCCTCCAACCCTGTGCCGAAAGAGATATATATGATTTACAATGCATTAGTTGATTCTTCTATATAAGGGGCTTCGTTTTTTGATACAGGCATGTCCGGTTTCGTTACAAATATCTTTTCCCTGAATATTTCCGGAAATGTCCTTTTTCTGTCGGTTGGCTTGTTATAAGGGTATAATTTGGACAGGTTAAATAATGAACACATGAAAGAGATTTTAAAACTGGTCAAATTATTATTAATCCTTTTGATTGTGATCCCGTTTTTGGTTGTCGCGGGAGCCGTCGGGATTTTTATTTTTTGTACACAAACGATGGGCAACCGTATTATTTAACAGATAAAATTAAAAACCATGGACGAATTCATTTTAATTTTCAGGCATCAGGATGGCGGTAAAATTGCTTCACCCGAGCAAATGCAGGTATGGATGAAACAGACGATGGACTGGATCGCGACCATCACTGCTAAAAACAAATTTGTCGGTCGGGAACGGATTGCCTTTCCAGGATGCCAGGGTGGTGCATCACAATCAGGTAGTGACCAACGGTCCTTTTGGGGAAATCAAAGAAACGATCGGCGGGTATATTATTGTAAAAGCGGATTCAGTGGAAGAAGCTGTGGAATTCGCAAAAGGCTGTCCTGTATTACAAGGGGATGGGAATACGGTTGAAGTCAGAAAGATTGCGAAAAGAGACGGAATACATTAACCATGGGGCAACAGGAATTAATACCACATTTGTTCAGAACAGAATACCGTAAAATCGTTTCTGTTCTGAGCAAACGTTTTGGTTTTGACCAGGTAGAGATTGCCGAAGATATCGCCAGTGAAACCTTTCTTTCCGCGGCCCAGATCTGGGGAATGAACGGATTGCCCGCCAATCCGGTAGCCTGGCTTTATCAGGTAGCGAAGAATAAAGCAAAAAATCATTTGCAGCGGGAGTCGGTATTTGAAAATAAAATAATTCCGGAACTAAAAAAAGGGTTGAGTGACCGGACTGAACCTGAAATCGACCTTTCACCCGCGAACATCAACGACAGCCAGTTGCAGATGATGTTTGCGATTTGTAATCCGGTTATTTCCGCGGAAGCCCAGATCGGCTTATCCCTGCGTATACTTTGCGGATTTGGTATTGAAGAAATTGCCGACGCCTTCCTGACCAGCAGGGAAACGATCAGTAAGCGGTTAACCAGGGCCAGGGAGAAACTCCGCGAAGAAAAAATAAAAATTGAAATGCCGGATGCAGCACAGATTGAAGCCCGTCTGGAAAATGTTCTTACAACGATTTATTTGTTATTCAATGAAGGATATTATTCCCTGAGCCAAAATCAAACCCTACGAAAGGATCTTTGCCTTGAGGCCATGCGTCTTTGTATCATGCTGGTTGAAAATAATTCAACCAATAAACCGCAGGTGAATGCACTTTTATCTCTGATGTGTTTTCATGCTTCCCGGTTTGAGGCGCGAATAGACGAAAATGGAGAAACGGTATTATATGAAGATCAGAACGAACTTCTTTGGAATGCTGAACTGATCAGTCGCGGAGGGTATTATTTACATTGTGCTGCAAACGGGAACCAGGTGTCGAAATATCATCTGGAAGCGGCCATTGCCTATTGGAATACCAGGAAAATAAATTCTCCGGAAAAATGGGAGAATATTTTAAAGCTATATGATCAGCTGTTGCAGACAGCATATTCGCCCATGGCCGCACTTCACCGTATTTATGCCCTTTCTAAAACCAACGGGAAAGCAGAAGCCATCGAAGAAGCAGAAAAACTGCAAATGGACGATAATCTGTTATACTTTCTTTTACTGGGGGAATTATATGCTGGAATCGATACCGGAAAAGCAAGGGAAAATCTTCAAAAATCCCTGGAACTCGCAAAAACGACTCCTGGAAAACAGGCTATAATGAAAAAATTATCCACATTGTAGGTTACAAAAGGGTCGTTTGTACGTACTATATATATATGAAAACCTCAAAACAACGATACCGTACCCTCGGATCACTTTTGTTGATCCTGCTAATTTTTACATTTTCCTGTAAAAAGGATAATGCAGTGAGTTCCAGCAGCGGAAATCCTCCCGGTGGCTATCAGCTAACTTACGGAGATTCAGTGTTTTATATAAATGGCGGAAACTCAGATTATACGGTTCAGCCCCTTCAGCCAAAAGCAGGACAATATGTCGGCTTTCCGGAAGGCATCGATATAGATTCAAAAACAGGAGCCATAAAGGTCAATAGTAGTGAAACCGGCCTTCGTTACCGGGTAACTTTTTATCCCGATGGTGCCACCGATTCCTTCAGCACGTATATTGTCATCTCCGGGATTAATTACCTGGATGGTTTTTACCGGCTGAATACGGCAGATTCCATTCTCAGGCCGGTATACAATGGCAGTTCCGGAGCTTTGGTACCGGGTTTGAATAGCGGAACCATTTTCGATGATGGATCGGGTTGCAATTCGGCAGGTTGTGATGTAAATACGATTGCGGGGACGATTAACCTGGCGCAGACCGTACGCAATGGTGTATTTGGAAAGGAACCCTCAAATAATGACCGGCATGAATTTGAATTGGACTATCGGATTAATGATAAAAGCGGAAAAGCGCTCAACAGTATCAAGGTTAAACTTTATTATTTTAATTCCATAAATGACGTCACCCAGGAAGCATATGATATTATTTCATCCAGGGAGGGTACTATTTTCGGTGCAAGTCCAATAAAAGTCCCCTTTGCGCACTATACATCAGTAAATGGAATTGCCCAGGTAAACGGTCGTACGACTACCTCTGCCAAACCCAGGCCGCCCTGTATTTTCATCTTGGGGAGATAGTTATATTCCGCTGATACCGTTGGCTTTTTGTAATTTACCAGTCTGGTAGATACAAACGCCAACGGATGTTTCGGAATCCCCTTGCATTTTTTATTTTAATTTCATTTTCCCTTCCTTCTTACGGTCAGGTAAAAAAAACCCAACCGGAAAATATACGCCTGTATAACCAGGCTGAAAAATTATACCACGCTGCCGACGCCACTGATTTTACTGACAGCATGGCCCTTATATATTACGGGAAAGCAATCAGCCTTTTCAAGCAGGAAAAAAATGCGGATGATATACTGGCCGATTGTTTACTAAAATCCGGGATACTGGAGATGTCTGCTGATAAACCCGAACCGGCACTTGCATATTTTCGTCAGGCGATTACACTTGTGGAAGCCGGTCATAAACTTTCAGATTCCTTACTGTTCCAGCCCTTAATCTATGCAGGTACTATTCAGTATAACCTGAATAACCTGGACAGTGCGGTTTATTTTTTCAGGCAGGCAGAAAAGATAAATGACAAATATTCGGGTTTGAATGAATCCGAGCGGTTGTTTAACAAATTTGGCGCTTTGTACTATGAAACCGGGGACTATAATAAGAGTATCAGTTATTTTGAAAAAGCTCTTTCCCTGGTGCAGTCGAAAAGACCGGTCAATATTTATTTTGTAATAAACTATAAAAATAATATAGCCACCGCCTTAATGAAACAGGGCAAATACCAGCAGGCACTGGAAATTTTCCGGGACCTCCTCAATTATCCCCAACCGGACGATGTGCTATTTTATAATATCGGAAATACTTATTTCGAAGAAGCGGACTATACCCTTTCATTGAAATATGTCAGGAAAATCAGCCATTTGGAATTTGAAAAATACAGTAGCCTGATCAAGATATTTATCCGGCTGCAACAATATGATTCCGCACAATTCTACCTGTCTGAAGCAAAAAATATTTACAACGCCAGGAAAACCTTCACTTCGGCCTTTGCCTACGGAATTGTCCTGAAATATTCGGGGGATCTGAAAGCAGCCGCCGGAAAACCGATGGAAGCTTTGGCAGACTATCAGTCAGCAATCATTAATCTCGACCCCGCTTTTTCCGATCCTTCATTATCAGCCAATCCCAGCACATTTTCCGGACTGCAGAATTTTTCTTTTTTATTTGAGGCACTCATTGCCAAAGCATCAATTATGGCAGGGTTGGGAAAATCCCAACACGCATCCAGCTGGCTGAAGCAATCTGTCAATACCTATGGGTCTGCCTTATCCCTTGCCAGCCATATTGAAAGAACCTATTCTTCTGACGATGCCAGGCTATTTCTTAAAACAAAAATAAACCCGGCAACCCAGGATGCAGTTGAAGTGGCAATCCGCTTATATGATGAAACGAAAAACCCTGAATACATCAATACAGCTTTTGGTTTTGCAGAAGGCAATAAGGCGACCGTTCTGCAATTGGGCCTCCGCAACCTGGAATTAAGCACTATACCCGGGCTACCCCTCAACCTGGTTTCGGACGAAAAAAGATACCGATCCGTACTGGCCAAACTTGAAATTCAGTCAGTTCACCTCACAGATAGCACAGCAAGGAAACAAATGGAAAGGGAAATGCATGATGTTGAAATTTCCCTGGCTTCTGTTCAGGATAAACTCGATGAAAATCCGGCTTATCATAACCTGAAATTTTCGGCAGGCTCCGCGGGTATGAATGTTCTTCAACAAAACCTGTCTGATGCAGATGAGGCCATTCTGTCTTATTATTTTACAGGAGACAAACTGATCTGCTTTTATATTACCCGGGAAGGATCAGGTTATTCAGCATTACCATTGGATAAGAACGAATTTTCCAATAATGTAATTTCAACTATTTCAGCATTAAGAAATACACTTGAAGATCTGGATGCCGCCAGCAGGACCACTATTCACAAAATGGGATCCAGATTATTTACCGAATTGATCAAACCCGTTTTTGATAAAATAAAAAACAAAAACCGCCTGATCATTATTCCCTATAACGAAATCAGTTATGTGCCATTTGAAATGCTTGTAATGGATGACGGATCCCAGATGCTGAATAAATTTGCGATATCGTACAATTACACCGCGAATTTTCTTACAGCGAAAAAACAGGTAAAATCTAAAGGTTATGAGGTACTGGCGATGGCCCCGTTTTCAGATGCCGGAAATGCGAACCTGATTTTACCGGCTCTTCCCTCATCTGCCGGGGAAATTGATCATCTTCCCGGGAAGAAATTTTTTGGTACAGAGGCTACCAAAAACCAGTTTACCAGTTTACTCGGTCAGTTTCCTGTTATTCATCTGGCTACCCATGCTATCGCCAATGATTCAAATTTGCTTGGTTCCTATATTGAATTTTATGGGATTAAAAATGACGCAGAAGATAAGCACCGTTTATTTGAAAAAGAGATTTATACGTTTAACATGAATTCCGCACGACTCGTGATTTTAAGTGCCTGTGAAACGGGTAACGGGTTAATGGTAAATGGAGAAGGTGTAATCAGTTTATCGCGGGCTTTTTCTTATGCAGGCTGCAAAAGCGTAGTTACTTCTTTATGGAAGGCAGATGAAATATCCATTTCCTTTATTACAAAACGGCTTCACCATTATTTGCAAAAAGGTCTGCCTATTGATATAGCCCTTCAAAAATCGAAAATTGATTTTCTCGCCAGCAAGGAGATTGACGCGCGCATTAAAACCCCGGCTTTCTGGGCGAATCTGATATTAATAGGAGACTACCAACCGGTAACGGAATCCCCGGTAAACTGGTTTTACCTGGTATCCATATTTTTAGTGTGTTCGATCCTGGTTTATTTTGGCGTAAAAAAACTGACCGGACATTGAGGATGCCCGGTCAGGGATTTTAATTTATTTACTGGTGAAGAATTTGATCCGGAACATGTACATCTTCGGTACCAGAAACAATAACCTGGTTTACCAGGACATCTGCATAATTATTAGCAGTTGCATGGTATAAAAGGGTATACGTTCCCGGTTTCAATCCGATGAATTTAAATTCTCCTTCTCTTTCCGGTTTTGCCGAAACTGTATCTGTGCCATTGATGGCCATTACGACGACTGATGCCTCAGCGGGAAGCACGCGACCTTCAATGCTGGCAGATTTTTCCCTGCTGAATACTTTTACATTGGGTTTTAATTCGAATTCGTTTCCGTGCAGGCGAATGGAACGACCGGCATCTATGTCAATCCAGAAATTGGTTAACCCGCCTGAATTCACCGCAACAACCGATTCATCGATATTGATAACAATAATATTATCATTGTTGTGAATCGCCAAAGGAGACGTTACGCCATTTAAAACAACACTGTTGTTAGAACTGAGGGTTACACGTACTTTATGCAATCCTTTAACGGCATCGAATGAAGCTGATCCAAACAAGGTATCCAGTCCATTGCGGAACCGCAATATATCATAGATTCCGGGGTGTATAGCCACCGGTATCCATCCACCTGAAGTTCCTCCATGATGATCCTCATCTTCTGCTTCATCATGATGTTCACTTTCGTGACGGGATTCCTCAGCGTCTTCCACTTTTATTTCAACTTTACTGATGTCCAGGAAAACATGTTCGAATACCAGCGAAGGGTCGTCTGTAAGAAAAATATTTACTGATGATGATCCTTTTCCTCCTGATGAATGTTCACTTTTCTGACAGGCCAGGAAGAACAGGCATATAAAAAATGCGGTGAACTTCAGACCTTTGATTTTGATGGTTTTCATAATTAATTTTTTACCTTTTATATAATCCTCTTGACGGAGAGGTGTCTGGATGAGTAATCCCTGTTTGGGAAAATGTAATCGGAATAAAAAAAAACTCCATAATAAATTATGGAGTTTGGAAATAAAACTGGTTTAAAGGAACTATTTTTTTGCGATCGAAGTTTTAATATTTAACATAAACCATTCACTGACGCTGCTACTATATGGGTTTTCCAGGTCGGCCTGTATTTTTTCAAAAATCGGCATCGCCTTATCGGGTTCCTGGTTGCTGAGATATCCCATGGCCAGATAATATTCAGCATCTGCTTCAAAAAAATCTGATTTATCATCAGCATTTTTTTGAATCAGCTGTTTAAAGACATCAATTGCTTTGGCGGGCTGATTTTTTTCAAGAAATGCAATACCTGCCAGCAAATAATCCTCTGGTACCGGAGACCGGGAAGCACTAAACTGCGTGATTACCGAATCCATCTTGCCGAATGCATAAGCATCTTTAATGGAATTGCCATTTGGGGCTCCCCGCAGGATATGGAGTTTATAGGGCTGATAATGCTCACTGAACAATCTTTGAGGTGTCGCTCTCTGATAGAGGTAAACAGCAGAAATTCCCAGAATTAGGGTAAATCCGGCTGCGAAATACATGATTTTGGTCAGGCGTTGGTAATAACTGGTCATCTCTTTCATAATCACTGATTTAGGGGTTTCTTAAATGGTCTAATCAACTAAATGTGTTGTAAATCAACTGATTAGACCTTTGCTGGTATTAGTAACCCCTAATGGTAATTATGTAACCTGAGTGAGGGAGGTCTATTCTATAGCGCGTACAGCTTTCCCGTAGTCCATATCATTGCCTATCGTTTTAGCGGCCTTTCTGTAAGCTGTTATAACCGCATCTGCTTTAGGCATTTTTGATGCATAATCAATGAGCAAATCCGCTTTGTCCATATCGGATCCTAGCATGGGAACCTGGTTAATCAATAAAACCCAGTGATTTTCTGTCAGACTGTAAGTATGAGCAATATCCCGGTAAAGCGTGGTCTTATCCATATCAGATCCCATCAAAGAAATTTGTATGAGCAGACTGTCAAATCGTGCTCCGGTGATCATTCCTTTTTCAATCATTTTGCGGTAAAGGTTAGCCTTATCCATATCTGAATTCAGGGTTCCGGACAGGGCCAGTATTTTTTCTGCATTTGCAGCAGAAGAAGTATCCACCATAATGATATTTTCGAGAGCATGCGCTTTTTCATAGTCTGATTCAATCCGGCTATAACTTCAAAACAGGCAGTTACAGTAGCTGAGTCCTGCAACTGTGCAGCCGAAAATTTTTCCAAAATCGAAATCTTATCCTGGTCATTGCCCAATTTGCTGATTTTTTTCATGATCAGCGGCATATCTGCTGTTAATCCGGAGTCTGATTTAAGCAGGCGGTGCAAGTACAGAACTTTGATGTTGTCAGGTTTAATGCTGTCTATTTCCCTGAATAAAGCAGCGGAACCGCCTTTCTGATAAATGCGTTCCAGTCTTCCCTCTGCATCATACCCCCAGGCAATCATTTCTTTGATGGCCATGGCAAGATATTTTTTTGCTACCCCGTTCATCGGCAGATCCTGGTTCCCATCGTTGATTGTATAATCAATTTCCCCCCGGAGATTCGTTTCTGCTTTTACCCTGATATCATTCATTCGGAATTTAAAATAGCCACCTGGTGAAATGCTGGTAAAACTGCTTTCATCGTCGGAGAGTCCAAATTTGCCGGAATATTTAATTTCTTCGTAAAGATTGTCCGATTTGATCACCATATTACTTTCTGACATCCCCCTTCTTTCCCGGTCCTTTCCTGACCAGGAGAAATAAAATCGGATACTCAACAAACAAAACGCAATCAGAAAAAAAATAAGTTTCATCTAATTATAAATTTTTACTCCTGTCAACTGTCAACTGTCATCTGTCATCTCGTCATCCCTGCCTGCCGGCAGGCAGGCAATCAGTCCTTCTGCCTCATAAAATAATAGCTTGACCCAAATCCGGCAGCAATGCTGAATGCCAGGATGGCTATGGAATGAAGTCCAAAAGGCTGTGTAAAGCCAACCAGCAACAAACCGATACCGAGAGCGATCAGCATAAAAAACCATTGCAGGATATAATTTTTATTTTCTTTCTTTTCAGGCAGCAAAAGCTCCCGCACGATATTTTCTTCCGTTCCTTTATCGAGCATCCGGTTTTTGATACGATACGACATACCGCTTTTGAAAATCTGCAGCAGGAATGAAGAGATCAGGTAAATGGCGAAAAGAATCGTGCATATATGCAGGGCGTCAAATAAAAAATCCCTGTCTTTAAAAGGGTCGAAATTTTCCTGCGGTTGCGCCTGCACGGCCAGGAAAAACAGTAAAATGGTGGTAGTAAGGCTTATTTTTTTCATTTTTGTTTATTGATTACATATTTGACTGCCGTTAAAGAAATTAGTTCCCAAAAGATGAACTAAAATTTATTAAACGTATCTGGCCCTGATATTTTTTATAAATCGATATGATCCTATACAGGAGAAATATACCCGTGCTGACAATTATGGCGTAGACGAAAAAAGGTGGAATATCTGTAAACATACCAGCCAGGCTTTTCCGGAATAAATACAAGGGAATAGCAATACAACAGAGAATGAAAATAACCAGAAAACCGGCAATGACATTATCGGTCGAAAGACGGGATTTTGTTTCCGGAAATTGTGACAGTACCAGTGCGGATACATCAAAATCAAATCCGGCAGCCTGTTGTTGCCGGATTCCGGAAAATAAAATTCTGTACAATTCCACTTCTTCCATGCAATGGCTGCAGGATTCTATGTGTTGAATTAGCTCATAAGCACATTCCGCTTTAGCAATGGCATACCGTTGAATGTCTTCTTCTTTGGGATGGTAGAAATTCATAATGCATCCTTTTGATATTTTAATAACAAATTTTCTTTCAGCATTTTTCGCGCACGAAACAGGGAACTTTTTACGGTTCCTTCAGGTAACCCGGTGATCTGGGACAGTTCTTCATAGGTCATGGATTCATGATGAAAAAGAGTGATCAGTGTTTTATACATCACCGGCAGCAGGTCGATTTCTTTCGTTAGTATGACAGTCACCTCTTTTTGAAAAAGCCGTGTTTCAGATGAGTGGCTGTTAGCAGGACTATTATACAATGTTTCAGAGGAAATGGTATTCGTTTCTTCTTCGTGCAGGTTTCCGGGAAGCACATATTTTTTCTTATCAATCCAGCTCAGACAGGTGTTATAGGCAATCTGTGCGATCCAGGTAGAAAGCTTGGACTGGAATTTAAAACCGGCCAGGTTGTGAAACACCCTGAGGTAAATATCCTGGGCCAGGTCCTTACGGTCCTCGCCAACCGGGATCATCTTAAAAACAATCTGGGCGACCAGGTTTTCGGTATTTTTTATAATGATTCCAAACGCCCGGTTATCCCCGCGCAATATCCGGTCAATCAGTTGCTTATCTGCCGGATTATGTCCGATATCTGGGTTCACGTTGTTGATGAGACCGGTGAGATGAAGTTTTGTTCCGATAAAACTAGATTATTTAAATTATACCTTTTAGAAGGTCATTTTCCTGTTTTCGGTAAAAATTCGGTGGAAGGTTAGTTTATGAATTGTTTTGATTCCAAATTTGCCCTCCGGCCGGAATGGTGGTTTTGCAGGAACCGGTATATTGTTTCCGGCATGGTGCCTGCAAAAAAAGCCTGAAAAAAGGACCAGTACAGCGATGGAAAAAAACGAAAAAAAACCAGATAGACCGAAAAAGAAAGGACCGGGCATCATGAGCCTGATGAAACCCTATCGGGGAATGATCTTTTTGCTGATCTTTTTCGCCCTGATAAGCAATGGAATCAATCTCGTACTTCCCAGGATAATCGCCAGCGGCATTGATGACTATCCATCCCGGTATTCTTTAAATAAAATCCTGGTTGAATTTCTTTCCGCCTCAGTGATCATCTTCATTTTTACCTATCTCCAAAGCATCATTCAAACCAATACTTCGGAACGCGTGGCCCGGGATCTCCGTTCCCGGCTTGCCGCGAAAATATCCATGCAGTCATTTGCCTATATCGAAAAAACAAATCCTTCGAAACTGCTTACCAACCTCACGGCGGATGTGGATTCAGTAAAAACTTTTGTTTCCCAGGCCATCGTGGTGATTGCATCCTCCCTGATTATCATCATCGGAGCCTGTATCATGCTGTTCAGTATTAACTGGCGACTGGCTTTTGCCATCGTGGGCATTATACCGATTATTGGATTTTCTTTCTATTTATTCTCAAAAAAGGGGCGGCCGATATTTATAAAAGGCCGCGAAGTAATCGACCGGCTTAATAAAGTAATCAACGAATCCATACTGGGAGCTTCTTTAATCCGGGTGATCAATGCCCAGCAACCGGAATATGAAAAATTCCTGCAGGCAAATACAGAAGCCAAAACTTTAGGTCTGAGCATCCTGCGCATGTTTGCCTGGCTGATACCGATTATCGTGCTAACTGCAAGTTTTGCAGGAATTACCATCCTGACCCTCGGTGGTCATTTTGTAATCACCGGTACCATGACGCTGGGTGATTTTGCAGCTTTCAACAGTTATCTGTCGCTGCTCATTTTCCCGATCATCATGATTGGATTTATGAGCAATGTAATTGTTCAGGCTTCTGCCAGTTATCAGCGCCTGCACCTGGTACTGGATCAGCCGGAATTAGCGGAGAGCGGAACCATCAGCGAAACCCTGAAAGGTGAAATATACATTGGAAAATGTTTCGGTGATCTATGGTCAGAAACCTGTGCTGAAAAATATTAGTTTTTCAGTAGATGCCGGTTCCAGGCTGGCGATTATTGGTCCCACAGCCGCAGGTAAATCGCAATTGCTTTACCTGTTAACGGGTTTAATTAAACCAAATGAAGGCAACATTTTATTTGACGGAAGAAAAATTGACGATTACAATAAAGAAAATTTTTACAGTCAGATCGGATTTGTTTTCCAGGACAGCATCATGTTCAATATGAGCATCCGGGAGAATATTGCCTTTAGTGATCAGGTAACCGACGATTCACTGGAAAAAGCCATTGACACAGCTGAATTAAAAGATTTTATTGATTCTCTTCCCAATAAACTGAATACGCTTGGTTTCAGAAAGAGGAACCAGTCTTGTCCGGCGGTCAAAAACAACGGATCATGCTGGCAAGGGCACTGGCTGTAAATCCGAAAATATTATTACTGGATGATTTTACAGCAAGGGTCGATACACAGACAGAAATGAAAATATTGAAGAATGTCCGGAATAATTATCCTGGAATTACCTTGATTTCCGTAACCCAGAAAATTGCATCTGCTTCAACATTTGATCAGGTGATCGTATTGATGGAAGGAGAAATTGTGGCAACGGGAACGCATGATATGCTGATGGCCACCAGTCCGGAATACGTTCAGATTTATGATTCACAACAAAGCACAAATGAATTACAACCTCAATGATATTTCCGGTAAGCAGCAGAAAGCTTCCAACCTGGGGATCCTGCGGAAGCTGTTGCAGATGATGAAAGAGGAACATATGAATCTCTGGCTTGCCCTGGTGGCAATCCTGACCAATTCAGGACTCACTTTGCTGGGCCCGTTTATTGTCGGGCATACCATCGACAAATATATTGTTCATAAAGACTATCATGGAGTACTGGTGAATGCAGGTCTGTTGGTGGTGATGGCCCTCATTTCTTTTGCCGCCAGTACCCACAGACCAGGATGATGGGCGGCGTGGCCCAGCGCATGTTGTTTAAGATCCGCAATACGCTGTTCAATAAACTCCAGGAACTGCCGGTTGCATTTTTTAATCAGAACAAGACAGGTGATCTGATTTCACAGAATCAATAATGATACTGATAAGATCAACCAGTTTTTTTCCCAGTCCTTCATGCAGTTTATCGGAAGTATTGCAACCATGACAGGTGCCGGTATTTTTTTACTGGCCATTAATCTGCCACTTGGCCTTGCCGCGCTGATACCCGGACTGCTGATTTTAATTTTTACCAGGATGAGTTCTTCCTGGATAAAGAAAAAAAATGCCGCCAGCATGAAAAGTACAGGTGGACTAAGTGCCGAAATACAGGAAGGCCTCAATAATTTTAAAGTCATCATTGCCTTCAACCGCCGGGATTATTTCAGAAAACGGTTTGACGAAGTCAATGAACAGAACTATAAAACGGCAAAGTCTGCCGGAATTGCCAACAATATATTTATACCTGTTTATGGTTTTTTTGCCAGTATCGCCCAACTGATTGTATTAACATTCGGGATCTACCTGATTTCGATCGGTCAGTTTTCCATCGGCCTGCTGGTGAGTTACCTTTCCTATGCCACAAATTTTTATAATCCGCTTCGACAGCTTGCAGCACTATGGACAAGTTTCCAGGTAGCGATGGCTGGCTTTGACCGGATGTCGGTTATTTTAAATATGGAATCCAATCTTCCCGATAGTAAAAGATGAGCATCCTGTCAAGTCGGCGCCGCTACTGGAATTCAGAAATGTACACTTCGGTTATGATGACGGGAAAGAAATTTTGCACAATATTAATTTCAGTCTGGAAAGAGGGAAGACCTATGCACTTGTCGGACCGACAGGCGGCGGCAAAACCACCACGGCTTCCCTGCTTGCCAGATTGTATGATCCACAGGAGGGTCAGGTATTTCTGAATGGTAAAGATATCCGCTCTTATGAATCCGGGTGAACGTACCCAAAGAATCGGATTTATACTTCAGGAACCATTTTTATTTACTGGAACCGTGCGGGATAATATTTTATACGGGAATGAATCATACAGGGGATTTTCAAATGAACAACTGGAAGATGTTATTCATGATGCAAATCTGCAAAGCCTGCTCCCGATTTTTGAAAACGGACTGGATACCAATATAACAGCCGGAGGGGAAAGCATCAGCCTGGGGCAAAAACAGCTGATCGCTTTTATGCGGGCTGTATTACGAAATCCCGATCTGCTGATCCTGGATGAAGCCACTGCAAATATTGATACGATCACCGAACAAATCTTGCAGAATATCCTGAATAAACTTCCGGCGGAGACTACCCGCGTCATCATTGCGCATCGGCTGAATACAATCCAGAATGCAGATGAAATCTTTTTCGTGAATGCCGGAGAAGTAATCCGCGCCGGATCCTTTGATCATGCCCTGAATATGTTGATGCAGGGAAAAAGGGCGAGCTGATTTTGGTCTTTATTCCCGCTGGGATGATAATCGAAAAACGATCTTAAAAAGGCAGGTCGTCTTCTTCCTTTATATCGATAACTGACCGGAGGGGGTTCATCCCCGCCGCCTGCAGTTACAGAGCCGGCAACTTCAATTTTCCAGGCTTTCACATCCGTATACCAGCGGCCATTAAATTCCCGGCTTTCCACATCAAAATCAATTTTCAACTGGTTACCCGGTTGTAACTGGCCCGCATCAATCTTATCACCCCATATAGAGACGCAGATCTTCTTGGGATAAGTGGCCTCTGTTTCCACGATGATATCCTGTTTTTTCCACTGGCCGTTTTTACCCGTGCCGGTCTGGAGGGGAAGGAGCTGAACAAGTTTTGCAGTAAGTTGCATAATAAAATGGCTTGAAATTGATCCCCGAAATTAATCAAAATTTACAGGCAGACCGATGATCTCTGTTATTGATTATTAACAAAGCAGATGGGCGTTTGCTAATTTTGCATTCTATGGCAGTTTTAACCGGCTTTTTGGAAACCCTGATTCTCTTGGGGGCAGTTCAGGGATTTATTCTTTCCGGCACGCTTCGGTTCACGAAACCCGTACTGGAAAGCAGCCGCCTACTGGCCGCCCTGCTTTTTCTGATGGCGCTTGCCAGTTTGAATCTTTACATCCAGGATTCATCCTGGTTTAGTCGGGTGCCATTGCTGGGCTTTTTATTAAATTTTATTCCCATGGTCATTGTCATGCCCATGGGACCACTTATTTATTTTTACGTACGCACCAGCAGCGATCATTCCTTCCGGTTCAGTAAAAAATACCGGGTACATTTTTATCCGGTTATTATTGATCTGATTCCGCATTTAACGGCCCTGATCTACGTAATTGGAATCATCTTCAGATGGATTCCTAAAAATGATGCACCCTGGGGGAATTTTATTGATCAGTACAATGTCTATTCAGATATTCCCCGTTGGCTGTCGCTGAGTAGTTATATATGGCTTTCAAAACGTTATCTGAATACGATCAAAAATAAAACTGAAACCGGTTCCAAAGAAAACGGGTTGGCATTTCCCTGGCTAAATCAGATCCTGAATCTTTTTTCTGTTTTCCAGATAATCTGGCTTATTTATCTGATCCCCTATAGCATTCCAAAATATTCAGACAGACTAATGGATCTGGTTGGCTGGTACCCGGTATATATTCCAATGTCTATTCTCATCTACTGGCTGGGTATCAAAGGATACGGGAGTGCCGCTTCCCAGCGTATATTAAATGCTCCCAAAAACAGGACCAGGGTTCCGGCGAGTCTGAGCCGACCGGTTGTGGAGCGCTTATTAAAGGCCATGGAAGAAGAAAAATACTTTCTGGATCCGGCACTCAGTCTTTCCCTGCTGGCAAAACATACGGGTATTCCGGCCAAAACCATTTCTGCCGTTTTGAACCAGCATCTTCATAAAACATTTAATGAATTCATCAACGGATACCGGATCCGGGTCGTGAAAGAAAGACTGAGGACAGCGACAGATAAAAATCTCACCATTGCCGGACTTGCCTATGAGTGTGGATTCAATTCGCAGCCGACATTTCAAAGGGCCTTTAAATCCATTGAAGGTGAAAGTCCCAGTGAATTCCTTGCAAAACTTGATTTATCTGCCTGAATCAATGGAAAACCCTATTCAAATCCGGATTTGAATAGGGTTCAATCTTAAAAAAAACATACTTGTGCCTTCAAAAAACGTAAAAATGAAAGGATTGATTGCAAGTGTGTTGCTGCTGGGCAGCTTTTCTCTCTCTGCTCAAACCACGAAAACGCCGGATTATACAGGCCAGTACCAGGTGGATTTCTACCCGGCCCGGAAGATGAATGTTTATCAGGAGGGTAATCAGCTGAAACTGGAAATTGTAGGCCAGGGGAAAACGGAAATCATTCCTAAAGGCGACAACCGTTTTTCCGCTAAACTGATTCCTGGTCTGACGATCGTTTTTAAAGTTGACAGCCAGGGGCATGCCTATCAGTTCAGCTGGCTGCGTAAGAAGGATCAGGTTTCAGAATGGATCAGGGCAAAAGCCAGTGATACGACGGTTCAGCCATCCAACCAGCCGCTGGGTATTTACGAAGGAAAGTATACTGCGAAGGGAAACCCATATCACTCGATTCAGATCAGGGCAGATTCGGGTCACCTGGTCAGCCAGATCGACGGAGAGACAGAACTTGCTTATTACCCGCTTTCCGGCAATTCTTTCATTTTGAAAATGGGCGACCTGAGCTCGGTTTATGAATTTTTCCCCGACAAGAATGGGATAATCACCCGGTTCAAACTAAGAGAATCGGGACCGATCGTTTGCAGTAAATTTTCGGATATCAACAGCCAGGTGGTTTCTGCCAAACATAGTTTTACCCAGCGGACCGGATTCACCCTGGCGGATACCCTTCAGGGTAGTCTTTCTCCTTTGCGCAGCTGTTATGATGTATTGTTTTATGACCTGGATTTAACGGTAGAACCCGATTCACAGTTCATAAGTGCTAAAAATATCATCCGGTTCAGATCAGTGAAAGATTTTACAGAAATGCAGGTAGATCTGTTTGCGAATATGAAGATTGAAAAAATCATCTTTCAGAATGTCAGTTTACCGTACACACGTAAATACGACGCTGTTTTTATTCAGTTCCCACAAACTGTTAAGGAAGGATCGGTGGAAGAAATACAAATCTTTTATTCCGGCAAACCCCAAACTCCGGAAATGGCCAGATGGGCAGGAGGATTTATCTGGGCTAAAGACAAAAATGGAAAACCCTGGATTGAAACCGTTGTGCAGGGATCAGGCGCAAGTTTATGGTGGCCCTGCAAGGATCATCTGTCAGATAAGCCTGACAGTATGCACCTCAGCGTGACCGTTCCATCCGACCTGACGGCTATTTCTAATGGACGGATGATTGGGAAATCTGATCTTCCCGGCAAACAAACAAAATACCAATGGGCCGTGGGGTATCCGATCAATACCTATAATACAGTATTGTACATCGGGGACTACGTTCATTTTTCGGATGAATACATTGGAGGAAATAGTCGTTTACCCCTGAACTTTTATTGCCTTTCCTATGAAGAGCCGCTGGCCAGGTGGTATCCGGGGAAAGTGAAATCCATGATTCAGTTATATGAAAAAGACTTCGGACCCTATCCTTTTCCGAAGGATGGATATGCCCTGGTGGAATCACCTTATGGGATGGAGCATCAGAGTGCAGTAAGTATCGGCGTTTACAGCGATCCCTCTACCGGGAAGACCATGGATAGTGTGGAACAGCTTAGGACACTCTGGCATGAAAGTGCCCATGAATGGTGGGGAAACTGCGGTGACCTGCAGTGACTATGCTGATTTCTGGATCCATGAATCCTTTGCCAGTTACGCAGAGATATTGTGTTATGAATATTTTGGCGGGGCGGCGGCCGGCCGTAAATATATCCTTGAACAGAAACCTGACAATAAGGAACCTATTATCGGTTTTTACGGAATAAATGATTTCCATATGGGAGATATGTACCCGAAGGGCGGAAGGATGATTTCAACCCTGAGAAATACGATCGGTAACGATTCGGTTTTCTTTGGAATATTGAAGGGAATACAGTCGAAATATAAATACCAGACAGTAAATACCGGGGATATTATTGATTATTTCAACCAGGCCTCCGGAATGGATCTGACCTACATATTCAATCAGTACCTGAGGTTTGCTTCTATACCGAAATTGCATATTGCCATGCAGCAGACCGGCAAGGACCTGGAACTGAAATATAAATGGGAAGCCGACGTCAGCAATTTCCGGTTGCCGGTAAAAGTATTGACTGCGGATAATCAAAAAGCCCTTATCATTTATCCGGACAATGAATGGAAGACCACGCTGGTACCCAATATGAAGAAAAGCGAATTTAAAGTAGATAATGTATATTCTTATTTCGACCTGAAGATCGACTAAGAGAAACCGGCAAAACAACCGGGAGCCCGGTTCGCCTCATATCGTAAGTCTACGTATGCAGTTCCTGCATTTTTCCCATATGCGGATTATTTAATTACGCGCCAATAATAAACGGTTGATCATCACCGTTAGTAAGCGAACGAATTTTGATGATGAGTTAATCCGTACCCTTGAAAACCACCTCTCACCGAATTCTTATCACCCGGTTCATATTGGCAGGTCTACTCTGACCTTAACTGACGGACCGGGTTTAGAAAAGCAGCCCTGATTATCTGAATACTAACCGTGAGCAACGCGATGAACATTGTTCCGGCGCATACCCAAAAAAATATCCAGCCGGAAATGTTTGTACGGAATTCGTATTTCTGCAGCCACTGGTGGAGATAGAACCAGGCTACGGGCACAGCGATAAAGCCTGAGAGTAATACCAGGATGATAAATTCTGCGGATAACAAGTTCCAAAGATTATATATGGAAGCACCCAGCACTTTCCGAACCGCTATTTCGCGGGTGCGCTGTTCCGCAACAAAGGAAGACAATCCAAATAACCCCAGGCAGGATATAAAAATAGCCAGCACACAAAAGACGGCGGAGATATTTCCGATATGTTCTTCATCTGAAAATTTCCAGTTATACGCATCAGCCGTAAACGTATAATCGAAAGGAGTTTCCGGATCATAGCGGTTAAATATTTTTTCAACCCCGGCCAGTGCAACGGAGGCGGGAACAGTCTTTTTCAGGCGGATCAGCACAAAGACGATCTTCCGGTTAAAGAGTGTAAAAAACACCGGATCGGCAGACTTATAAGGGGATTCCATAATCATATTTTTGACAACCCCAACAATGGGATGATCGGAATCATGCCAGTGGATATACTGTCCAACCGGATTTTTTAATCCGGTATATTTCACCGCAGCCTCATTTAGTATAAACGCACCACTATCCGTGATATGATCCCTGGAAAAATCGCGGCCACCGAGCAGTTGCCAGTTAATCGTTTTCCCAAAATCATAACTCACGAATAAGGTGCCGATGATGGCTAATTTGTTTGGGTCTTTTCCCGGCCAGCTATATCCCATCATGGCATTTCTGACTTCCGTAGAAGGACTGGATGATTCTGCCACATTCTCCACCAGGCCTGTTTTCAATAAGTCATTTCGCAGCACTTCAAAATGGGACCTGATGGTTTCGGATTTCATTTCACTAAGGATCAGCCCCTGCAGCGAATAGCCAACCGGCCTGTTTTTGGCAAACTGAATCTGCCGGTAAACGATGATGGTTCCGATGATCAGCGCCATGCACACTGTGAATTGCACCACCACCATGATCTTACGCGGAATGGACGCCATATTTCCGGTCCTGAAATTCCCTTTCAAAACTTTAATGGGCTTGAAACCGGAAAGAAAAAATGCAGGATAACTACCGGCCAGGAGTCCGGTAAGCAGAGCAAACCCAGCCAGGCTTATCCAGAAAAGGAATTGACCGTAGGGCATGGATAATTGTTTTCCTGCCAAGAGGTTAAATGAAGGGAGCGATAACCAGGCTGCGATGACCGCCATGATCAGCGCAATAAAAGACAGTATTAAAGACTCGCCGAGGAATTGCCCGATGAGTTGCGGCCGTGATGAACCCAGTGTTTTCCGTATGCCAACCTCCTTTGCTCTTTTTTCGCTTCTTGCCGTGCTCAGGTTCATAAAATTTATACAGGCGAGAATCAACACAAAGACTCCTATGATGCCAAATAGTCTTACAAACTGGATACGGCCCTCCGAATCTTTGCCTTCACCCGAAAAATTGGTATACAAATGCCATCGGTCCATGGGATGGATCATTAGCTCTTCCCAGCCTCCGGTAATATGGGCCTTGGTCAGGTTTTTTATCCTGGAAGAAATGCCTGTGAAGGAAGCCTGATCCTGCAATTGAATAAATACCTGGAAATGATGATCGAGCCAGTCGTCGTTATGAGTATTGCCAGAATTATTTTTATTATTCCATGCTGCTAAAAACTGTACCTCATTAAATTGGGTGTTGAAGGGGAGGTCCTCATATACTCCCGCAACCTTCATTTCATATTCCCGGTTGAATGAAACAGATTTTCCAATCGGGTCTTTGTCCCCATACAAAGTTTTGGCGAGCGATTCATTTATGAGAATGGCAGATGGATCCTGGAATCTGGCATCGGTTCCCCGCTTCATATTCAAACTAAGCATTTTCGGGAGTGCCTCTTCTGCCCAGAATCCGTACGCGTTGATTTTTTTATTTCCCACCAGGAGCGTCGCGTTCAGCTCCCGGGTTACCGAAGCTTTTTTTATCGCATCCGAAAAATTGTTCCGCAGAGCTGCGGCAATGGGAACAGAACTGAATTCTTCTGTTGTAGTAATTCCATTGAACGTTTCGATGGAAGCAATTTCTCCAAGTTTTGCATGATTTTTATGATAGTAATTAAAGGAAATCTCATCGCGGATCCATAACCCGATGAGTATGGCGACTGCCATACCGATAGCCAGCCCCAGTATATTAATACTACTGTAGACTTTATTTTTTTGCAGGTTCCTGAACGCCGTCCTTAAATAACTTTTGAGCATATAGGAAAGCTGCAAAATAAGAAATTCCGTTTATAACTAATTTATTAGTTAGAGAAGGTATTTAGGAATATTGTCAGTGATTGGCAAATCGGGATATCCGGATTCACCAAAATCCGTACCTTAAACCCCTACTGCTTACATATGAACAGAGCTTCTTATTTCGAAAATATCAAATCAAATGCAACCCCCTTATCGCAGGTAAACTACGAGTTGGAGAGGGTTTTTGAAGCAACGGCAAATAACAATACGGAACTGCTGCTTTCATTTGCAGATCTGCTGACGCACCTGAATACAAACTCTGCAAAGGCAAGAGCAGCTTTCATAAGACTTCAGATCAAAGGGATTAATACGGAAGATTTATTTGAGGAGTATCGGGAAAGCTGGGGAATTCCAAAATTCGAAGACAACCTGGTAACCGTAGACGATTTCAAAAATGGTTTTTTGTGGACTTTCCGGGATCATTCCAGTTCCTGGAGCGAAGAAACTGAGGCCAGAAATTGGTTTTATACAAATCTTGAGGCCCGGTTTGCCCGCAGATACGAATTTTGGTCCTGTGACCGGGGACCAGAAGAAATGCTTTTACTTGAATCAGGAGAATATAAAAATATATTGAATGCCATCATCCTTAAACATGAGGATTATTCCCCCTTTGTCAGTCCTGTATTTTCCCATGCAGAACTCAGGTCCTACTATAATAAATTCGATGAAAACGAGCATGAACTTGATAAAGAAGACCTGTTGGAAATAATGGAAGAAAACAAAAACTGGAGAGAACCATGATATTTGGTCTGGGAAATATTCAATCATGCTAAAATGGGACTTTCGAATTTCTTTTGGAATATGTATAAACCCCAGGTATGAAAAAAATAATAAATCCGGTTTATTTTGTTTGTTTTTTGTTGTTCACCAGTTGTGCAACCCCGGATAAAAAAACAAATACTGTTTCCACAGACAGCACAGTTGGCAAGGTGGAAATCTATGACAGCAGTGCATTGAACGGGATTAACGAACATGCCGTAGTCGAAATTATTGGCAGGAATTATAAATGGTCAGAAGGGCCCGTCTGGATTCCGGCAAAACAAATGTTGCTTTTTTCTGCCGTGCTGGAAAACAAAATTTATATGTGGAATGGCAAGGATACACCGGTGGCCTGGCTTACTCCTTCCGGATATACGGATACTGCGATCAGGAACGGGGAGAACGGATCCAATGGCCTTGCACTGGATAAAGACGGTAAATTATTACTTTGCCAGTCCGGCAACCGACAGGTGGTCAGAATGAATGCTTCACTGGATTCACCGATGCCAAAGTTCATCGTGTTGGCAAACAATTTTCAGGGTAAGAAATTCAATAGTCCTAACGACCTGGTAGCCGACAGCAGAAATAATATTTATTTTACGGATCCCATTTACGGGTTACCTCAGGGGGACAAAGATCCCTCCCGGGAACTGGCTTTTGAGGGCGTATATAAAATAAGCAACACTGGTAAACTAAGTTTACTGATCGACAGCATTCCCCATCCCAATGGTATCGCCTTGTCTCCCGACGAAAAGATATTATATGTTGGCAGCAGTGACCAACACACCAAATGGTATGCATATCATTTGGATGAGAATGGGGATATAGAAGCGGGGGCATTTTCCTGGATGGCGATCCATTGTTGGAGAAAGCAGCTGTAAAAACCGGAGCCGATGGATTTAAAACGGATAAATCCGGAAATGTCTACAGCTCCGGACCGGATGGAATAAATATTATATCACCAGAGGGAAAATTACTGGGACTTATCCGGGTATTTAATAAGCGGACATCCAATTGTTGTTTCAATGAAACCAAGGATGTTCTTTTTATCACTTCAGATGACCGGGTTTTAAAAGTGAATTTAAAGTGAACCGAAAATATACGATCAAACCAGTAAGAAATACCATTTTTTGCCTGGCCTGTTTAGTTTTTCTTTCGAATACGACGAACAAGTCTCCTGACTCTTTTACCTCAGCTGATCAGGATGGGTACTTCCCGGTTTTTGATGGAAAATCACTGGACGGATGGGAATATGATCCGGTTTACTGGCGCGTTGAAAACGGTGAGCTGATCGGAGAAGTATTGCCTTCCACACTGTTAAAACGGAATACATTTATTATTAAAAAGGGGCTGGTAACCGGAGACTTTGATTTAAAAGTTGAATATCGTATATCCGCCAACGGGAATAGTGGGATCAACTACCGGAGTGAGACAATCGATTCGCTGCCATTTGCTATGCGTGGCTACCAGGCGGATATAGACGGACAAAATATGTTCACCGGTCAAAACTATGAAGAACGGGGAAGAACCACGCTGGCCTATCGCGGACAAAAAGTAATTATTGATAAACCAGCTGGTGCAGGTCCGTTAAGGGACCACATCATAAATAACGCATGGACCGAAAGAACGGTCGCAGACAGTACAGGAAATGCGATCGCTTTGAAAAAAGCGATCAACCGCGATGACTGGAATGAATATCATTTAGTTGTTAAGGGGAACCGGCTATTGCATTATATAAATGGTGTTTTAATGAGCGATGTAACCGATAACGATACCGTCAATCAAAAATTTTCAGGAAGGCTCGGCGTACAGGTGCACGTTGGCCCTCCAATGAAAATCGAATACCGGAACTTCCGGATAAAGAGACTTTAAGTTAAAATGTATTACATGAAGAAAACAGTTAAAAAATATTTCGGCGTGTTCATTTTTATGCTGGTTTGGATTCAGTTCAGTTCTGCCCAGGCAAAAAAACTTTCACCCGATCAGGAACTGGCCCGCAGTATTTTTAAAGAACTTATTGAAATCAATACCACCCATTCAACCGGAAATACAACTGTTGCCGCTCTTGCGATAAGAAAAAGATTTTTGGATGCCGGCTTTGCTGAAAAAGATATTCAGATAACCGGACCTGAAACACGAAACCGGAACATCATCTTACGATATCATGGAACAGGCAAACGCCCGCCTCTGCTGCTTTTATCTCACCTGGATGTGGTGGAAGCCAAAAGGAGTGACTGGTCCATGGATCCTTTTAAGCTAACGGAGAAAGATGGTTTTTTTTACGGCAGGGGAACCTCGGATATTAAAGATGGTTCCGCTATCCTGGCCGCCAATTTTATACGCTTAAAAAAAGAAGGGTTTAAACCCGACCGGGATCTTATACTGGCACTGACGGCAGGAGAAGAAGGCGGCGTTTACGACGGAGTGGAGTGGCTGGTTAAAAACCGCCGGAGTTTAATTGATGCTGCATTTTGCATCAATATGGATGCTGGAGATCCGCAAATGAAAAACGGGAAGAAGATCGCACGTACGGTTCAGCTTAGCGAAAAAAGCGTGCTCGACCTGGAACTGGAAGTAAAAAATCCCGGCGGACATGGATCCCTGCCTGTAAAAAACAATGCCATTTATCATTTAGCCGGCGGCCTGGAAAAAATGCAGGCTTATGATTTTCCCGTGCAAATGAGTGAGATTACCCAGTCTTATTTCTATAAAATGTCTTCTTTCGAAAGCGGACAGCTTGCAGAAGACATGAAGTCCATTGCTCAAAATTCAACCGACCCACAGGTCATAAACAGGTTAGCCATTTCACCTTATTATAATGCCCTGATGCGGACCACCTGTGTTGCCACCATGCTGGAAGCCGGCCACGCGATCAATGCCCTGCCACAATCCGCTAAAGCCCTTGTTAACTGCCGGATTTTACCAGGGAATAGCAACGATCAAATCGTGAAAGAATTAAACGAATTGCTGAAAGACAGTCAGATTGTAATAAAAGTAATTGGCGATACGGCTGCAAATCCTCCATCTGCTCCTGACGCTGAACTAATGAAAACCGTTGAACAGGTTACGCAAAAAATATGGCCGGGGGTTCCGGTGATTGCCGTAATGGACGTAGGCGCATCAGATGGCATTTATCTCCGGAGTGCAGGTATACCAACCTATGGTATTTCAGGAGTATTCATTGATGAGGACGATAATCGCGCGCACGGAAGGGATGAACGGATCGGGGTAAAGGAATTTTATGAAGGGGTAGAATATGAGTATGCGCTGATCAAAGCGTTTTCCTCCGGTCGTAAATAATCTTTGAATATAACCCCGCCGCGGAGAATAAATCCCGGATTATTAAACCACAGGTAGCAGGATAATGAATGTGGTGCCTTCTCCCTCACGGGTCTGCACTTCGATAGTTCCACCCGATGTTTTTATAATATCATAGCTCAGTGATAAACCCAGACCGGTTCCTTGTCCGGTCGGCTTCGTAGTAAAGAAGGGCTGGAATATTTTATCAACTACTTTTTGGGGAATACCGGTGCCATTATCGGTAATGCTGATTTCAACCTTGTCGCCGGTCTTTTTCGTACTGACAGAAACCAGGGGTTCATAGGATTTCCCGGAAGCGCTGACCGGATCGGCAGACTGATTCACTGATGATCTCTTCTCATTCACGGCATAAAAAGCATTGTTGAATAAATTCAGGAGTACCCTGCCAATATCCTGTGGAATGATATTTATTTTATCCAGGGTTTCATCAAAGCTCTGTTTCCATATTCGCATTGAATGATTTGTCCTGTGCCCGCAGGCCGTGATAACTCAACCTTAAATATTCATCCGTAAGCGCATTGATATCGGTTGGTTCTTTTTGCCCCGTACTTTTCCGGGAGTGTTGCAGCATGCCTTTTACGATCGCATCCGCGCGCTTTCCATGGTGTGTTATTTTCTCCGTATTCTGACCCAGGTCGTTGGCAATGGTTTTAATTTGCGCCAGGTCTCCCGAATCGATCTCCCGGTTCATTTCTTCAAGCAGTTCGGTATTCAACTCTGAAAAATTGTTCACGAAGTTCAGGGGATTCTGGATTTCATGGGCGATCCCGGCCGTCAGTTCACCCAGGGAAGCCATTTTTTCAGACTGGATCAATTGGTTTTGGGTAGAGCGCAGTTCACCCAGCGTATGAGTTACCTGATCGCGCTGCTTTTCAATTTCCTGTTTTTGGGAAACCACTTCATGTGTCCGTTCGGTTACCTGTTTTTCCAGCATTTCATTTTGTTCGGCCAGTATCTGGTGCTTTTCCTGTTCCTGTTCCAGATTTTTTCTGGAGAGATCATTTACATGTGCCAGCTGTCGGCGCAGGTCGCGGTTGGAGGTACCGAATTCCCAGGCAAGCTGCAGTGACAGCGTAAGCGGAAAGGACAGGTCAGTGATAATGGCTAAAATGATTTGTGTAGTTGTCAGGTACCAGGGGAAAAAATTGAAGGCGTCAAAAATGGCGACGAACGAACCAACCAGGGAAATAAAAGTGCCAATTGCCAGTATCCAGAACCCGGTTCTTTTATTCCGGATACCCAATATGATGATGCGCCATCCTTCCAGCGAAATGAATATTATAGTGGGGATGACTATTTTTAAAGGTAAGGGTGTAGCGAAAAATACGAATGAAACGAAGATGATCATAACTCCCGCCAGGATCCAGGATCGTTTCGGGATCTTTTTATAATAAATAGAATATAAGAAAAGCACATTCCAAATGGGATTGCAGTCAAACCCGATATTCCAGATATCGTAACCTAAAGCAATGGTCTTAAAATTTGTAGAGAGTGATAAAAGCCCACCGATAAAAATCATGGAAAAATTAGCGAGATACAAAGCGCTCATTAAACTGGCAAGCCGGAAGGGATAAAATCCATAAACAAACAAAAAAAACAAACAGAAACTCAGGATAATACAGATGGAAATAAGCAAATGGGTAAATGAGTCCATCGCATCATCATCTGCCGGATTGTAAATAGATAGTTTTATGCCATAACCGGTAATATTATACCTGGTAATAAGAGCGGTATCGATATGATTCGAATGGTAAAGCACAAGTTGGTGCGACGACTGACTGTCCAGCTCAATTTGTACCGCTTTCTGATTGATGTATTCATCCCTGGGTGTTCCTTTTACGATCCCAAAGCGGCAGACCAGTTTTCCATCCAGATAGATTTCTGATGCCCCGCTTTGTCCAATAAATAATTCCGCCAAACGGTTTCTCAATGAATCCGGTACCGTAAACTTTTTTCGAAAAACACCTGTGCCGGTCCAGTTGGCTGAACGAAAAGAAAGTGTATCCAGATATTTGTTGCTGACGGTCTGCCATTGCTGATCATCAAATTTCGGATCGAAATATTCAGGCTTTGCCAATCCGGGTTTGTATTTCCAGGTAGTGTCAATCGAAAGAAAATCGGGACGACCCCATTTGAAAGAAGGTTTGTCCTGGGCGAAACCCATTTGAAAGGAAAGAAGCAGGAGCAATAGCCACGCTGGTGCATGGAACCAGGGGGATGGGTTTCGCATGTTGATTGGCGGCATAGGAAGGTGTTTCAGGGTTAATTACTTAAAGTTAAGCCCAATCCGCCTCCTTTTCCCGGCTATTCCTATGCGTTATTCAGAAAAGAATTTTACATTTTTAAAATAAACGGAATCCGACGTACAGCTGAATCGTCCTTGTTTTCCAGGCATCCGCATTCGTTACGTCATTGATATTCGTAAATCCATATACATATCTTATCCCGCCATTAAACATCAGCAGATTTACCTGTGCACCAACCACCATGGAAAAATCACCGGACTTAAATGCATTTTTCCCATTGGTTGTTATGGAATAATTATTGTTTAGTAAAGTACCGAACTGCGGTCCGAGCTGGAGACTAAGTATATGTATGGGGAGTTTAAAGTTGAGCAGGATCGGGATACTTAAATATTGAAGTTTGACTTCTTTACTGTTCATACCCTCATGATAAAAATCAGAAAAATTACTGGCTGTTTGTGTAGTAATCTGACTGAATAATACTTCCGGCTGGATGCCCCAGCTGCTGGTAAAATCGATATTCGCAAAGGCGCCGGCCATGAAACTCCAGTTAAACCCGTCATTAAAAGAGTTTCCGGTGAGCAGGCTGTTATTGGTCCCTGCTTTGATACCCAGGTGCAGGCCCTGCGCCTGGCCAGAAGAACTGGACAGGGAAAGGATAACCACCAAAGAGAAGACAATCTTTTTCATGGTTTGAACAGATTTTAGTATGAGTATGGATATTCAATAATTGTACCTTTTTGAAAAGTAAAAAGGTAAATAAAAACAAATTTTCCAGTTTCCGGGTCAGATTCCCGGGTAAACAATTACCTTATCACTAAAAAAACGATGGGCATGAATCACCGGGCCATACTTCAACGGATTGCGCGACGGGCGATGCTGGATAAGGGATTTTTGATTGATTTTACGGAATCCTCGATGGCGATTGTAAATGGTTTTCAGGAAATGACGATTAAAGCTGACGGACAAATCCGGGACCTCAGAAACCTAAACTGGTGTTCAATAGATAATGATGATTCCAGAGATCTGGATCAGCTGTCTGTAGCTGTGCCCATAACGCGGGAATCGACAAAGATCATGATTGCCATTGCGGATGTTGATTCCAGGGTAAATAAAGAATCGGCGATGGAAGAACATGCGAGGCACAATACAACTTCAGTTTATACCAGTGCTCAGATATTTCCCATGCTTCCGGAAAGACTTTCCACCGATCTGACTTCGCTTAAATTCAATGCAGACCGGCTGGCCATGGTGGTTGAATTTATTATTACGGAAGACGGCACCATTCAGGCATCGGATATCTATCAGGCCCTGGTATTGAACAAGGCGAAGCTTGCGTATCATTCGGTGGGTGCCTGGCTGGATGAATCAGCTGCTGAACCCGAAGCCATCGGATCAATCGGCGGATTGGATGAAAACATCCGGTTGCAGGATAACATGGCAAAAAAATTAAAAACACACCGCTATGATAACGGGGCCCTGTATCTGGAAACTGTGGAAGCGAGTCCGGTTTTTGAAGGAGATGAAATCAGGGATGTAAAAGAAGACCGGGCAAATTCTGCCAAGGCCATCATACAGGAATTCATGATCGCTGCTAATAGTGTCGTCGTCAGGTTTCTTTACAATAAAAATTTTCCTTCTATCCGAAGAGTAGTTCGTGTGCCTAAACGATGGGACCGGATCGTTGAACTGGCCGCAGAATGGAAATACAAACTTCCGGTGCAACCGGATGCAAAGGAACTGGATAAATTCCTGCTGGGGGTAAAAACGAGTGATCCGGTTCGTTTTCCTGATCTTTCGTTATGTGTAATCAAACTGCTTGGTTCGGGGGAATATGTTGCCGGATTGCAGGGAGAAGATGTCGCCGGACATTTCGGACTGGCGGTTAAAGATTATACACATTCCACCGCTCCGAACCGACGGTATCCGGATCTGATAACGCAGAGACTGCTGAAAGCCGCACTTGCCGGAAACAAACCTCCTTATTCCGGGGATGAATTGAGAGAAATCGCCACACATTGTACAACCATGGAAGACGCAGCCAGGAAAGTGGAACGTCAGGTGGAAAAATCCACCGCTGCCTTACTCTTTGAAAACCGTATTGGCGAGCAATTTGATGGTATCATCACCGGAGCCTCCGATAAAGGCACCTGGGTAAGGATTTTGCATCCACCTGTGGAAGGTAAACTGGTCAGTGGCTTTGAAAATCTGGATGTCGGCGACAGGGTAAGGGTCCAATTGGCACATACAAATATTGAACGCGGATTTATTGACTTCAGGAAAGTAAAATAAGTCAGACTGAAACCTTGACTATCAGCGGCTTGCGTATATCATAAAATTTTAGTAGCTTGTATTCAACAAACATCTTATGTAGGCCATTGTTGACCCTGGTAATATCTTTGCAGGTTGACAACAATCCCATCTCCTATTATTCCTGTAAAAAATCTGACCTTATTATTTACGTACAATAATTCTAAGTATGAAAACAATTAACTGGATAGCGCCATTGATTCTCCTGCTGGTATTAAATTCCTGTAAAAAGGAAGTTACCAGGGACGTGAAGTTTACAAACACCGAATACACGAATTTGGGAACCTTTGATTCTACCGGCAAACCTGATAACCTGGCTCCCCCCGATGCTATTGACCAATCTTTGACTACTTTCCTGCAAACCAACCTGGTTAGCGGACAGAATTTAAATATCCTGCATCCCGAATTGTTTACAGATGCCGGTGTTGCGGATATTGCCATAACGCAGCCTTCAGATGTATACATCACTTTTGTGTATGAAGGCGCTTCATTTTCAAATGCGATCGCCTTTTATACCTATCCAAGCGATCAGCCACCAGCCAGTGCCGACGACATCAAATTAATCACCTATGCTTTCCCCAACGCGGGTTATCAGACCCCTTTGAAGCCCGGTGATAAAGTCAAAATCGGAAGATTTAATGCCGGCACCACGATTGGATTTCTGATCATGGAGAATGCCTGGAACCACACCACCGGAACATTGAATGACAATGTGGTTCATTTTTGTTCCAACGATGTTTTAAATCCGGAGGTGGATCCCAAGTTAAAAAGGCACGCGGTATTGATTTACGACGCAGCGGAAAACAAGAACCTGATTTCGTTTGAAGATACTAACCGCACAGATAAGAAGTGTGACAATGATTTTAACGACGTGGTGATGTATGTCACCGTAACACCATAATCTGGTTCAGCTGCAAATACACGATTTAATAGGTATACGATTTCACGACGACGAGATCTGTACCCGTGGTGGTAATGCTGTCTTTCGTAAGGCGGTTACTGGTATCAAAGGTATAATAATGCATAGCCGTAATCAGTGGTCCGCCGTTGTCCAGGGTAGTCGATCTGATTAAATTTTTTGACCCGGGAATAAAAGTATTACCTAAAGAAAAAGTATTCGCGACGTTAAAATAGGTAAACGTATAGATTCCTCCGGGATCGTCTGTTTGAGTCTCCACGTTTCCGATATTATCATAGGTATAATTGGTCGTCTTGATCAAAACAGTTCCGCTGGTATGGTAGTCATAGTAATATGCTTTCAGCAGCAGATTATTATCGTTATAAAAATATTTTTCGGTCGTTGTATCCTGGGTATCGTTATACTGAAAGGTACTATCTGCAAATGAAGCAGCAGTCAGCCAGATATTTTCATGTATACTGATTTCGGTGCCGGTATACATATCCATTGTAGCCGTGAGGCTGGTCGGATATTGAAAGATGAATTTGGTTGCCGGTGGTTCCGGAACGGACGTCATACTTAACAGTTTATTGTTTCCATCATAAGTGAGGTTGTAGGTCGTCAGCGAATTCAGGGCAGAAGACCGGATATTCTCAGTGTAGGTTTTTGGCAGGGAGCCAACCGTGGGGTTGGTGGTACTATTGCTTTTGCTGCAGGAACCGAGGATCAGAGTACTCAAAATAGTAAGTGCGGATAACGTGTTTTTCATATACGGCTTATTTAGAATTAGAGACTGCAAAATACAAATAAACCGTTGCAAGTACAAGGTGAATTATTCGATTTCCCGATCACTTTCTGATATCGTGAATGGAGAGAATTGGAAGCTGATGGTGCGTGGCGATGAATGTTGATTTTTTTTGGTGAAAAAGTCCGAAAATTCCGTGATTTCGGGGAAAGACCATCAACAGATCCAGCGGATTTGTTTTCATAAATTCATTGAGCTCTATGGCCATATCACTTACCATTCAGGAAATGGAATCTGGGTTTAAAAATATGCAGGCGGTTCTGAATGGTAATCGATTCAGCTGTCTGTTCGGAATGCAGAATCCCGTTTCGATCTTCCATATGAATAATTTCCAGTTTTGAATTAAACAGGTATAACCATTCCTTGATGGTTTCAAAGGGAAGCTGACTGTTCTGTTTGTTTTAAGTCGCAGGCCATCCCGATGGTTCTGATTTCACGGAAATGCACACCTTCGGGTATTACGAGCGTTGGAAAGGCCAGGTGATTCATGATATGAAAGGTGGTGTTGCCCATGAGTGCTCTTTCAAAGGATTTCCCCGAACGGATACTCATAACTACAGCCAATGGTCTTTCTTTAGATCGAAATATTTTCAATCTCCTGCTCAACGGTGCCGATCTTAATTTCTGAAGTGATATTTATTTTACCACTGGTTCTGGATTGTATGGTTTCACACAATTCGTCCATATCTTTTTGGCAGGTATCCATCATGTCGTCGATAAAATCACCTGGTACGGAAATTTCGGATACTGCAATCGGGAATGGAATGGCATGGAGCAGTACCAGATTTGCATTTATGGAATAGGCCAGGTCAGCCGCATAGTTCACTGCATTGACAGACGAAGCGGTGAAATCGGTCAGGGCCAATATGGTCTTCATTGTATTTTGTTTGAATGTGATTATGGAATCAAATAGCAGCTATTGCCAGGAATAAATGGCTGCTCCTTCCTGTTTTTCAAATTTGCCGGTTTTTTTATATAACCTGATCCGAAACACCACTCCTTTAATGTTGTCAATATTATCAGGCCTGAACGGCCAGGACGGTGAGAGTTTCGTTGTTGCACTGGTTACAATAGGCAATTGCCGGTCGTGCAGCAACTCCAGAGCCTGATGACGCTCTGCCCGGTTGGGCAGTTCTTCATATTCACCCCAGCAGATTACACTTTTCCAGTTGCCCAGGTCTGGAATCTCTTCCACTTCAAAACAGACATGGGGGTTTTGTCTCATGATATTGATCTTCATTCCTTCTCTTGTCAGCGAATAAATAAACTCACCGTCATAGGCAAAACTGATGGGCACAACGTAGGTGGTATTGTTGGCATTACATCCGATCCTGCCAATCAGCTGACTGTTGAGGATGGTTTCTATTTCTTCACCATTCAGGGTTCCAAACATTGTGTGATCTTTTTCTCAAATATGAACTTAATCGACAGACATAACAATGAGCCTAGTCAAACGGATTCCTGATACTGCTCATACGGAACGGACTGGTATGACGAGAATCATGTGGAACAGAACTGCTCGTCAACATATTTCTGCTTGTCCGTGGTTAAGTTGCAGTTATAAATAAAAACATATGAAAGCATTAGTATACCATGGTCCGAATAACAAGTCCTGGGAAACAAAGAGTAAACCAGCGATCCAGCATCCGTCTGATGCCATTGTGCGGATAACAAAGACAACCATATGTGGTACCGACCTGCATATTATGAAAGGTGATGTGCCCGAAGTAACCGACGGCCGCATACTGGGTCATGAAGGTGTAGGTATCATTGAAGAGACAGGCGGCTTTGTATCCCGTTTTAAAAAAGGAGATCATGTATTGATTTCCTGCATCACTTCCTGCGGCACCTGTGACTACTGCAGGAAAGGAATGTATTCTCATTGTGAAAACGGAGGATGGATTCTCGGCCACCTGATCGACGGCACCCAGGCGGAATATGTTCGCATTCCTTATGCGGATACCAGCCTGTATAAAATTCCCGACAACAGCGATGAAGAAGCGCTGGTTATGCTGAGCGATATTCTGCCTACGGGTTATGAATGCGGTGTATTGAATGGCAGGATATCACCAGGAAGCACGGTAGCCATTGTGGGTGCCGGACCGGTTGGGCTCGCTGCCTTGTTAACGGCCCAGTTTTACGCACCTTCCGAAATTATAATGATCGATCCGGATGATAACCGGCTGGCTGTCGCTAAAAAAATGGGCGCAACGAAAACCATCAACAACAGAACTGAAAAAGCAGTGGAGAAAGTACTCTCCTTAACCGGAAATAAAGGTGTCGATACGGCTATCGAAGCTGTTGGTATTCCCGAAACCTTTGAGCTCTGCCAGTCGCTGGTCGCTGCCGGTGGTGTGATTGCTAATGTAGGTGTTCACGGTAAAAAAGTCGACCTGCACCTGGAACAGCTCTGGAGTAAGAATATAACGATTACGACGAGACTGGTGGATACCGTTACCACTCCGATGCTGATGAAGACGGTGCAGTCGGGCAAACTCGATTCTAAACAGCTGATCACCCATCATTTTAAACTTTCTGAGATCATGGCTGCGTACGAATGTTTTGGTAACGCAGCTAAGGAGAAATCGCTGAAGGTGATTCTTACCAATAATTAATTATTTATTATTCATTAATTATTAAATTTAATGCGTTTTATATGACAGGAAAGACAAAAAGCCCGGAATTACTTCCGGGCTTTTCATTTTATTCCATTATTAAATCACCTCATCTCCAAACGAAACTGATTACAATTAAAACGATATCTATCAGGATACCCAGCAGAAATGCAGGAATGGTATATTTTGTAGGCAGGGCAGCCAGATTGGTGATCACCACCAGCGCCAGTGATGCCATGGCACCCATAATCAGGGAGAAAATGGCACCGTTAAATAAAATAGCAGACATGGTAACGGGGAAGAAAATGGCAGACATGGCCGTTATGGATATGCCCACCCAGGCAATACGGTTCTTCTCTTCACTTATTTATCCAGGCCATTAAACGGGTAAGAACAGTATTATGGCTCCTTTGTGCCGACAAACTTTTGTAATTGGAATGATAGGTTATCGCTTGCATGAGTTGAATTTTAGAATTCAAAGATTGATCATTTACCCATTTTTACATATGACCTAGGTCAGGTGCATATATAATATTCGTCAGGTGGAATTGTCAATTGTTAATTGTCAATTGTCAATTCTGAGATTCGAGATGACGTCGATCTTGAATAATCATCGTTAACAATTAACAATTAACCAATTGACAATTAACTTTTGGGTTAGTAAGCAAAGGCATCAATTACGAAAAATGGGCAATAAAAATAGGACAGGTATGTTCGGCGATCACATGATCAGCAAAACTCTTTCTGAACACATTGGAAACCGCGGACCTGGAAAAAGATCCTGAAACCAGGAATACATTTTTCTTGGTGCCGAGCCAGGCGGTCAGGTATTTCTTAGGATCAAAATGAAGTTTGGACGTATGTTGCGCTTCGAAATGGGAAAAAGTATATTCTGCCAACAGCCCCCGTTCCGGGATATCGTTTGCTGCTTCATCTTTGATGTGTACGAATTCTGAAGGCAGGTCCGTAAGGTTCGGGAACAGATAGGTAAATTGTTTGATGGCAAACATGGATTCTTTCCCACCGTCGTAAGCAAAAGCCAGGTGATCAATGCGTTTAAAATTTTCAGGCACGACCACCACTGGAGATTCGGAAGCCCTGAGCGCTTCGATCATATAAAAATTGGGCTGGATTTCCATGCTGTTTGCACAGAATAATTCCTCACTGATTACTACAAGGTCAGCAAAACCGGCTTTCCCTGATAAACAATTCCCGGTTCCATTCACCGGTATGAGGATGTATTTCATACTTTATTCCTGCATTTTCAAAGGCTTCTACAAACTGATCCTGGCTTTTCCGGACCCTTTGTTTTTCCTCCTGTATAAGTCTTTCGTAAGGAGCTGAAATGGGAATGAATCCGACCGGAATCATTTCCAGGACGTCAATGGGATCCATAAACAGTCCCTTGACATACAGGGGTTCATTTTCCCGCATTTGCCGGATAAACCGGGTCGCGCCTGACGGAAAATTATCTCCGTCGCAGAGCAGTAATATCTTTTTCATATATCACTTATTTAATGTTCCCCTAAAGGAACAATCGCGTTGCATTACATATTTAATGATGGATTCAGGACCGCGATATGATTTTAATCAGTCTGGCAGGGGGACAGCCCGATTGAAACCCGGACTATCCGGGGTCGGGTCATAAGGAAAGAAGCATTATCAGTTTACGAGATTTTTCAATTTATCCGTGTTCGTCAGGATAACTTTTCCGTTTTTGATATCAATTAATTTTTCAGATTTAAAATCACTTAATGTCCGGATAAGGGATTCAGTGGCTGTTCCCACGTACTGGGCGATTTCTTCCCGCGAAATTTCTATGGGCATGGTTTGCTCTTTAAGGTGGAATTTTGCGGTGATTTCAACAAGTGCGGTGGCGACGCGTTTTCTGAGGGAATTATAAGCCAGGTTCAACAGGCGTTCTTCTTTTTCTTTTACATTTTTACTGATGATGTGGATGAACTTGGAGGCAATACCGATATCATTATAGATCATGTGGAGGAAATCGTCTTTAGGGATGGCCAGTATTTCCGCATCTTCTATCACCACGGCAGAATCATCGTATAATGCATTTTCCAGCAAAGCGGAATAGCCAATGAAATCGCCATCGTTATACAGGTTGGTAATATATTCTTTTCCGTCCGGGTTTGTTTTGAAACACTTTACTTTCCCTTTAACCAGGTAGAACAGAAATCTCGGTTTTTTATTTTCCTGGTAAAGAACCTGCTTGCGTGTCATAATTTTCCAGGTCGTATTTTTCGGATAACTGGCGGCTAAGCCGGGTATCTTTTACATCATTCAGAAATTGATTCAGTCCACGGAAGCCCGGTGTCGTAATTTTGTTTTAGAGATGGATGCTTTTTTCAACCTGATTTCCACCGCATTCAACAGTTCTATGTCTTCAAAGGGTTTGGTGATATAATCATCCGCTCCCATTTCCATACCCTTTCGAAAGTCATTTCTTTCTGTTTTTGCTGTCAGAAAAATAAAGGGTATCTGTTCTGTGTCTTCATTTTTGCGAATCAGGTGCAGTACGCCATAACCATCCAGTTCCGGCATCATGATATCACATACGATCAGGGAAGGTTTTTCTTTTAATGCGATCTCCACACCTTTTTTTCCATTCTCAGCCATAAATGTTTTGTAACCTGCCAGGTCAAGGATTTCAGCAGTATTTTCCCTGATGTCTTTGTTATCGTCTATGACCAGGATGGATGCGCTCATATCATTATTCGTTTATGGGAATGGTAAATGTTATTGTAGTTCCTTTACCCAATTCACTTTCCAGCTTTATCGATCCCCTTAATAAATCAATATATCTTTTCACAATATGCAGGCCGAGACCGGTACCCTGGATATTGATCACATTTCTTCCCCTGAAGAAAGAAGAAAACAAATGCGCCTGATCTTCTTTCGATATTCCCATGCCCTCATCCCGGACCACAATCTGCGCGATGTTTTGATTGCATTCACTCGTTACATGAATAGATCTGCGATGACTCTGAGAATTTAATGGCATTGGACAGGAGGTTAAAAAGAATATTCCGTATCAGGTTCTTATCACTGGTAATGGCATGAGGGCCTTTATTGGTGAAAATAATTTTTTGGCCTGCTTTGAGTGCAGGGTTCATTTCTTCTATTGTATCCCGTATCAGTTCCACCAAATCAAATTCATGCAGATGAATGCCGATTTTTCCTTCGTCCAGTTTACCCAGTGATAAAAAGTCTTCCAGCAGATTATTCAGGTGTTTAACGGAATTCTTAATTTTTTCAATATGCCTGGTTCTTTTTTCCTGGTCGTCTGCAGCCGTATACTTATCCAGTAGTGAGGCCGAAGATAAAACCGTACTCAGGGGTGTTCTGAATTCATGGGAAGCCATGGAAACGAAGCGGCCTTTTATTTCATTCAACTGCCGTTCTTTGTCCAGCGCCTGGCTTAACTCGATTTTGCGATTCTTCCAGACGTTGGAGGGCTTCTTTAAGGATGTTGGTTCTTTGTTCCACTTTGAGTTCAAGGTCGGCATTCAGCAAACGCAATTCGTCAGTCACTTTTTCCAGTTGCCGTTGCTGCAACTCTATATTTTGTTCAATCTCTTTCCTGCGGGTGATATCGATCACGAATGCGATCACATAACGTTCTTCGTTTTGCACATAGGTACTCAGGCTGACTTCAACCGGGAATGATGCTTCCATCTTTTCTGCCGGCCTGCAGGTCCCGGTTATTCCCCATTTTCCTGTTTTTCGGATCCTGGTAGAATGCTTTCCGGTGACTGATATGAATTTTTTTGGCCGAAGCAGGGATCAGTACTTCAATTTCCCGGCCTTCGAGTTCTTCGGACGAATACCCGAACATCTGGCAGGCCGACGGATTGATCAGGATGATCTTCCCCTGGCCATTGGTAACGACAATGCCTTCGGTTGCATTTTCAAAAAGCGAGGTCAGATGAACGATGTTATTGCGCATCCGAATGGGTTTAATCAAATGTACGGATGTTTTAAAATTGGAGGAGTTTTTGCTCGATGGCTATTGCTTTTGGAAATAGTACTTCATCTTCAAGGTATTTGTGCTGGATGAGGTTATTGTACAATTCCTCCAGTTTTTTATAAATCACCTGGTAATTGATACATGCTTTGTCCGGTGCCGTGAAATGATTGGTCACTCGCTGCAATTCGCTTAACAAATCCTGAATCCTGAGGTGTTCTTTCTCAATATTGTGCAGCGGTTTACGCAGGGTTCTGACAAACAGATTCCCATAGGGCTCTTTTCTCCTGTAAGCCGAATCAATCTGTTTTATATAAGGGAAGATGATTTCGTCTTCATACCGGTTATGTTGCATCAGGATTTCCGACAACCTGGAAAATAGCGCCGTTATGGTTGTCAGTTCAGGATATTTGGACCTGATGGCCGACGGTAAAGGATTCCAGCGTGGCTGAAAGGGCGGGCAGGGTTTTATAAAGATAAGCATGGTGAACATGGGTTAGAAAATCAATCAAAAAATCCGGTGTCCACTCATCGAAAGGCAGATTATTGGAGAACTCGAATGTCCTGGTTGACCTCCTGAGATCAGCAGATACTTCTTCAAGTCAATACCCTTTGCTTCACAGGCTGATTTTAACGGAATATTTCCGCTGCAGCAATAACTGAGATGGTATTTCCTGAACACATCGGCTGTACGATAGTCCTTTTTCACCAGATCACTGATCGTATACTCAAATTCATCCATCATGCTGCGATTATCCTTAATAATCGACAAATATATTTTTATACGGTTATCCTCTATATGACTTTAATCATGCGGGCACCTGTCTGCTGTCATGAGCCGAGTGGGACACGGTAAAATATTTTTGAACCTCAATGTTTAGATATGAACACCATACTGATCCTGAAAATGAAGCTGAATCGGACCAGGAGTTCGACAGGAATTTTAAACCCCGGGGAGCCATTGCTTTTTTCCTCTTACTCATTCTGCTTGGCATGATGATCTGGTATGGGATCTATTTTTTAATGCTGGATAGAATATAAACCCTTTATATGTCAACGATGGATTCTTCAGAAAAAAAGATAATCGGCATTACCGGAGCTGTGCTTGCCCTGTTTATTTTTTCCATTTTATATGCCACGGGCAGGAATAACGAGCTTCCGGAATGCCTTCCTTTTAACAAAGCCTACCTGGAACCAAAAATTACACAGCTCGACGAGAAAACCTTCCAGGTATATGCCGTTGCCCAGATGTGGCAGTTCCAGCCCAACCAGATTAATATTCCGGCTGGCAGTGAGGTCGATTTTTATGTAACCTCAAAGGATGTGGTTCACGGATTCAATATCAGTGAAAAAAATGTGAACCTGATGGCCATCTATGGGAATATCAACAAGACAACTGTAAAATTTGAAAAACCGGGAATTTACAAGATCACCTGCCATGAATACTGTGGCATTGGTCACCAGGCCATGCAGGCCGAAGTTATTGTAAACGAACGCCCGCCAAATAATTAACCCAACACTCATGCAGATTTCTAAAAATTTAAAAAGACTGATTTACTGGGAACTGGGCATTCCATTGACGCTGTTAACGATCGGCATCTATCATGGCCTGATGCAAACGATTTACAGGGCCGGCGTGATTCATCAATCGTCCTTTGCGCACCTGGATTATTACCAGGGCCTAACGCTTCATGGTGTGATCAACGCGGTTGTTTTAACTTCTTTTTTTGCCGTGGCCTTTGGCCATGCCACGATGGCTTTCTATTTAAAGAAAGAACCACACCGCTGGGTTGCCTGGTTAAGTTTTTGGTTAATGACCGTCGGCACGGTCATGGCTGCCTGGGCCATGTTATCCGGGAAAGCTTCGGTACTGTATACTTTTTACCCGCCGTCTAAAAGCCCATCCTTTGTTTTACCTCGGTGCGGCACTGCTGATCGTTGGATCCTGGATTCCGTTATTCAGCTGGGCCAGTATGTATATGAGTTGGAAGAAAGAAAATCCCGAAACCAAAACACCATTGGCGGTTGTGGGCACCCTGGTCAACTTCACCATCTGGTTCGTCTGCACACTGGCCGTGGCTTATGAAGTGCTGGTACTATTGCTGCCCTGGGCGATGGGATGGACCCCGACGGTAAATGTTACCCTGGCCCGCACTTTATTCTGGTTTTTCGGACATGCCCTGGTATATTTCTGGTTACTGCCTGCCTACATCATGTACTACACGATGCTGCCTAAACTTGCAGGTGGAAAACTATTTTCAGATCTTGCCGGACGCATTTCACTTTTTATATTTCTCTTACTTTCCGTTCCGGTCGGCGTGCATCATCAGTTTAGTGATCCTTCGATTACCCGGGGCATCAAAATGTTCCAGGGACTGCTGACTTTCGGTGTAGCCCTTCCCAGTTTTATCACCGCATTTACACTGGCAGCGTCACTGGAATATGCAGGAAAGAAACGGGGATCCCGGGGATTGCTTGGATTTTTCGGTAAACTGCCTTACCTGGATCCCAATCGCTATTTGTTTGCTTACCTGATCGCGGGTCTGATCCTTTTTATTTTTGGCGGATTGACCGGTATTGTAAATGCTTCCGGTGTTTTGAATGCGGTAGTTCACAATACAGCCTGGATGCCCGGACATTTTCATATGACAGTAGCCGGTCCGGTTTTTCTCAGCATCATCGGCATGAGTTTGTTTTTATATAGCGGCTTGTCGGGAAAACCGGTTTTTCTTCCCCGCGTCAATGTGATCATTCCCTGGTTATGGGTGATCGGCATATTGATTTTTTCAACCGGACTTTCCTGGGGTGGTCTGATTGGTGAACCGAGGAGAACGAACCTGGGCATGACTTACCTGAATCCAAAAAATGAATTGTTTACACCGGAATGGGTGCCGACAACCATGCTGGCCCTGGCCGGAGGAATCATCATGACCTTTGCCGCCCTTTTATTTTTTATTGTTTTCTTCGGAACGATGTTCAGCAAAAAAACTTCTGCCGGAGTCCTGGATCTGCCGGTGTCAGAGGCCCTGCATGATGAAAAACGAATTCCGCTGTTTGATACGTTCAAACCCTGGCTGATCATCATGGGGATTATTATATTGCTCGCCTATATTCCTGCTTTCAGGAATGCCAGCAGGAATCCCGGTCCGGGTGCTCCTCCTTTTACGCCGGAAAACCCGGTTCCTGAAAAGTTGTCAAAAACGGCGAATCCTTATAATCAATAAACCAAATGCATACAACAGGCTGACACGATTATGATGAAATCACTCAGGACGATATATTTTTTTGTATTCGGAGTGATCATCCTGCCGGTTACCGTTTTCGGAATTACAGAATGGTATGAGTCGCATTTTCAACGATTGCCGGTACTTGGTCCTGAAAAACATCTGGTCGGAAATTTCAGGTTTAAAACCCAGTCGGGTGAGGATTATCAGCGCAGATCAATGGAAGGATAAAATCGTTGTCGCCAATTATTTTTTTACCAGCTGTCCTTCCATATGTCCAAAACTCATGTCTGCGTTGCAAAAGGTTCAGGCCCAGGGAATCAGATAAGATATTGATCAGTTCCTTTACGGTTGATCCTGCAAGGGACAGTGTCGGGAAACTGAAAGCGTATGCTGACAAACATGGTATAAAGAACGGATGGTTTTTATTAACCGGGGATAAGATCAGCCTTTACAAATTTGCAAGAACCGATCTGTTGATTGATGCCACCGATGGTGATGGCGGTCCCGGCGACTTCATTCATAGTGATCAGCTGGTGTTGATAGATCCCCTGAAACGAATCAGGGGTTATTATACCGGTACAGATGAAAATGAAGTAAACAGGCTGATCCGGGATATCGATAAACTACAAATTGAATTTCATTTATAAGTAAAGAAGCGGGAACATGAAAAAGAAAATCACGATTTCGGTTTTAACCTTACTATTGTCAGTATTCGTTTTTTCCATACCTCCGGCTGAAGAAGGAAAGATCGTTTTCAACGCACGGTGTGCGAGCTGTCATAATGTAAACAAGATTTTGGTAGGGCCGGCCCTTGCGGGCGTCACCGACCGGCATTCGGAAGACTGGATTGTACATTTTGTTCATTCTTCCCAGACGGTTATTAAAGGAGGTGATAAGACGGCGGTCGCATTGTATGAAAAGTTTAATAAAGTGCCCATGCCGGATCACCTGGATTTAAGTGCCGAAAGCATCAGGGGCATCCTGGCCTATATTAAATCTGAAACAAAAACCACTGCAGCTGAATCCGGTTTCAGGCCAGAACGGGTTCATCCGAAATACACACCGATTCTGAGTACAAATTACCTGTTTTTTTCTGCCTACCTGGGCCTGGTTTTACTGTTGGCTGCAGCCCTTGTCGTTTTGGTTAAGGTGAAAGAAGTGCAAAGGAAGAGCGGGGATATGCCTGAGAATTAGTGTAGGTTCCCGGATAACATAAATCTTTCACTTGAAAAGAACCATCAGATATTATCGCATCATCTGGCTTAGGTATGACCTGCCGGCTGGTCTTTCGGTTTTCCTGGTAGCACTTCCTTTGTGTTTGGGAATTGCTTTAGCCTCGGGCGCTCCTATTTACGCAGGACTGTTATCGGGAATTGTGGGCGGACTGGTTGTTGCATTTATAAGTGGTTCCCAGCTTGCCGTTTCGGGGCCGGCTGCAGGGTTGACGACTTTAGTGGCCGCTTCCATTATTTCACTCGGTGACTATCGTGTATTTTTACTTTCTGTGATTATTGCAGGGTTGTTTCAAGTGCTTCTTGGACTTTTGAAACTCGGGGCAATTGCAAATTATTTTCCCTCCTCAGTTATCAAAGGAATGCTGGCGGCTATTGGAATCATTCTTATTTTAAAACAAATTCCTCTGGCATTAGGGTATGACCGACCCGATTTTTGGTCAGGAGGGGTTATGCATTTATTTTCTCCAAAGAATCCCCTGAACAATTTAGAAAACTTCAACCATCATATTACAAGAGGAACCATACTGATATCCGTTCTTTCCTTAATAATACTTGGTAATTCTTCAATTGCCCCGGGTCGAAAAAATTGAAAATAATACCCGCGCCCTTGATTGTGGTAGTTGTCGGTATTTTAACCAGTTTACTGTTTGATGGATTTGCTTCACGGCTTTTCCTTAAAGCAAACCCAACTGGTAAATATTCCGTTAAATATATTCGCAAACATTTCATTTCCGGACTTCCCGAAATTATTTTCCAATATAGAAATCTGGAAGGATGGAATAGTAATCGGGTTGCTCGCCACCTTAGAAACTTTACTCTGCATCGAAGCGATAGATAAACTGGACAAACGCAATCGCATTACACCTGTTAACCGTGAACTTATTGCCCAGGGAATAGGTAATATGACCTGCGGATTATTAGGTGCCATACCAATGACTGCAGTTGTTGTAAGAGGCGCAGCCAATGTTGATGCTGGTGCGAGAACAAAACTTTCTGCGTTTACCCATGGACTTTTTCTTTTATTGGCCGTAGTGCTTTTCCCATTTCTATTGAATAAAATCCCCTATGCTTCACTTTCAGCCATTTTGATAATTACGGGTTACAACCTGGCGAAACCAAAGTTTTTTCGGAATATGTGGAGTTTGGGCTGGAAGCAATTTATTCCATTTATACTAACGATTATAGTCATCCTGGCAACTGACCTGCTTATTGGCGTGTGTATCGGACTTTTAATGTCGGTTTACTTTATCGTTCGGAATAATTTTAAGGCAGAATATAAAATTTTAAAAACACAGCATGATGGAATAGAGACTGAGTACATAAAACTAAACAGTAATGTTACTTTCTTAAATAAGGTTAAGTTGCGCGAGGCGCTGGATGAAGTTCCGGAAAATAGTGTGTTAACAATTGATGGAAGCGAATGCAATTTTATTGACTATGATATATTGGAGATTATAAGTGAATATGGGAATAAAGCACGTGACCGGAACATAAAATTACATTTGAAAGGCATAGAGAGGGTAGATGTAACAGCTGTTCATTGACGGCTATTTTAAATTCTTTCGCAATGAAATACGCAGATCTCCTGAATAAATACAATGTGCCGGTTCCCCGGTACACCGGAATCTGGTTTTCCTAATATCCAAACGGCACTTTGTTGAACATGACCAGTTGGGCTCTGCCTGGTGAAACCGTTCTGTTGTAGTTTTTTTCTCTCAACGGGTATTGCATTAAGAAGGTGGTAGGATGCAGTCTGCCGGGCGCTACAGGTGTAATCTGCGCATGGAGTTGAAAGTGATCATGTATTAGACCCTCGATTTCTTCAATTTTCATTCGATCATTTATTTCGATACTTCCATCCTCAAAATGGTGATTTATATCTTTGATTCTTACCTGCGGGGAGAACATTGCACAGGTGTTACGGAGATTTGGTTTATCATCGTTTGTGAAAAAATCAATGTCCCAATTTGGAAAGACACCTGAAAATCTCTTCTTTATTTCCGCGACACTATCATTACTGTCGATATGGAAATTTGTCCTGTTCATCGCCATAATATTTAGATAACCAAAGAAAGGTATAGATAATAACAAATGAAATGATGGTCATCTGTAGTGCGTATGACTTTCATCATTTATACGGGAATTGTTCGGGGCAATTGAATTCTGTTGGCATTAGCCGGGATATGATTAAGATCAATTGAAGAAAGCGTTCACCTCATCGTTTCGCGTGTTGGACTGTTTTAGCTTTGTAAAGCATTTATTCAGTTTACGTCTTTTTATTGTAACACTAAAAATTAAAAATATGGAAACGAAAGCATTATCCAAAGTCAAAGCCGGCTGGCCCTCCCTGTTCAATACAAATAGATGGGTCGACAGATTTTTTGATCTGCCAGTGGATGCCGGATTTAATTTCAGCCGGGCACTGAATGTTCCGGCAATCAATGTAAAGGAAACAGAGCATGAATACAAATTGTCCATTGCAGCGCCGGGTCTTGAAAAGGCTGATTTCCATATCGAGGTTTTTCAGGGCATATTAACGATCAGTGCAGAAAAGGAAGAAAGCAAGAATGCTGATGACAAGTACAACAGGCGCGAATACAATTTTTCCAGCTGGACCAGGTCCTTCACCCTGCCGGAAGATGCCGTTGACAGTAAGATTTTCGCCGAATATAAAAATGGCGAATTAAAAATCGAATTGCCCAGAAACGGTGATAAGAAGAGAAGCGAAGGAAAGCAGATCGAAGTCCGTTAGAACAATATTCCCCGGCAATTAACCTTCCGGGGAATTTTTTATTTTACCACAAATTCGGTGATACCGGTTCCTGTTTTCCCGTCTTTAGAAATGCCCTGAAGAACAACAACAAATTTGCCGCTCAGGTCGGAACTGTAGAAATGGATATCTTTTTCGCCCTTGATATTGGTTTGAATATCCGGTGACCAGTATAAAAGCTTTCTGAAATCCGGCAGCCTGCTGTCCGCCTGCTCCGGCGTATCATAGACCGGTGAATAAAATTCCCTCTGCGACTGCAGGCCTTCGTAGTCAATCACCGTGGAATGGGGATCGAGTTCAAATCCCTGCATATGGTTGTCGTAACCCACGAAATTCAATATACCCGAAAAAGCCATATTGCCGTAATACCAGGGCCTGGTCACGATATCCAGTCTCTTTACATTTAAAGGATCGTAATTAATAATCCGGTTAAAATCATAGACCGGCACACCATTCAGCAACACCAGTGGTGGCGCTTCAAAAAATACATGTTCCTTATTCGTATTTAAAACCCTCATTTCATATTTCCCATTCCTGATCGGTAACGTAACGGGTTGCACATACTCACGCAATACTTCCTCCATGGTTGTAAACCGGGTATAGTCATCGAGCAGGTATGAAACATCCGGTTTTCCGTAAAAAGGTATTGTATCCATAATCGGGTATTTCAAATTTGCTCAGCCTGTTTCCTATATATTGATTCTGCACCTGCTGAGCAACATGGTGATTTATTAATACCCGAGGACTGATTTCGGTTTGGGAGAACCGGGAACTCAATTTCTCCGAATACCCATCGTAAAATGGATCCTGGATTTCAATATTTAACATGCTGTCCCTTTGATCTCTTGTGTGAAGGATCAGCTCGCCGTTCGAATAAAAATCCTTCATGTCAAATCGGATCAATCCTTTTGAATCACTGACTGCTGTCCGAAACTGGAGTTGGGTGCCCGGAGATGACAGATAAACAGCAATTCCACGGGCAGGAAAACCTGTTGCCGAATCCGTTATTTTCCCTTTAATGATATGACCGGTATATTCAGGCAGAAATTCAAATGACCGGTTTTTTATTCTGCCAGCACATCTTCCCAACGAAACCTTCTCCATCCCCGGGTCATCATCAGGTTGTCCATGGCTTCTTCCGTTCCTACTCCTTTGTTGCTGAAATAATATCCGGGAGATTCGACGGTTCCTTCCAAATCAGAACTTAACCAAAGCCAGTTATCAATATTCATTTCATCCATTTCCTGCAGGGAATCGATTTGATATACAGCTATTGAACAATTTGCAGGGAGCGGAACACCGTTCTGATCGGCAGATCGGATATGAATATTTATTTTTTCGCGGTTAACATATAGCTGATTGTCGGTGCTTAGTTTGAGTTCCATTCTTTTTTCAGGGAACTTAAAATATAACCGCTCGCAAACCGGCATTCTTTCGGCATTAAAAACCGTAAACTGGGAAATGCCATCACCCAGTTTGGTTTTGTCGATTAAAAAAGAAGCCGATCCGTTTTGTAATTGATTATTTAGTAATGCTTTTACAACACCTCTTGTTTGCACAAAGAGGTAAATGGTGGAGCTGTTATCAGAATTTCCTGAACCCTGTACTGTTATCTTCAGCATACTGTCGTCCGCCTCTTCCAGCTGCATCACATAACCGCTATTAAAAGCCGCGGGTAATTTTTGTATTATTTTTTCACCATCAGGCATGATGGTTACGGCTTCATAGGTTCTGCCCGTCTCCGGCGTAAAAACGAAACTCCCGTTTCCGAATTTCAGGGTTTTATATTTTAAGAGGGTATCAGTTCTTGTCGTTAACAATGAATCCTTCACAGGAAATGCCCCGGTTACTTTGATCTGTAACACTGAAAGCGACCCTGCTTTTCAAACCGTATACGAGATTTCCTCCCTCCGGAAAGAAATTTATTCTGTATGCCGTTTTTTGTCTGAGGGAATCTTTCCCCGTAAAAAAACGGGGATTAACAATAGTGAGTTCTTTTTCAAAAAAATAATTGGCACTAAAGTTTTTCATCCAGTTGGTATAAGAACGCAGCCTGTATTTTCCGGATGCCAGGTCCACAGGCAATAAAAAAGAACCATTTCCGAAATCCATCCTGCAAAGAAATCTTTGCCTGCAATACGGGTTTATTTTTATCATTCAGGAGTTCGACATAGGCGAGCTTACTCATGTCCAGCGGCTTGTGAAAGAAGCATCTACACAATACAATTTGAACCAGCAGATTTCACCGGTCAGGTAAAAATTTTTATCTGAATGGGCGTAGATTTTTTCCTGTAACCCCGACTGCATATATTCTTCAAACCGCGAAAGCAGCGGGTCACTCGGTCTGTGCCTGTGCCGAAAGTACCTAATCCAAGTAAACAAAATGAAAAAGCGATAACCAGTCTTTTGTAAAATCTTTTAACAAAAGGGCTGTTTCCGGCTGATCTGATATTAGGTATGGATGATGGCATGGTAGTCAGGGCCAGTATGGAGGTTTTACATTGCGTTCCGGTTAACAGTGCAGTCCACACAGGTCGGCAGTGAAGCTTTGAATGTTACAATTTCCAGGGCTGTACTGAATGGAATGGGTTTGGTTTTGGCCGCAACGATTGGTAGTAACTGGGATCCGTATTTGGCGATGCTTTCAGCGAGTATTTTGTATTTCATATAACGGACACGACATGTTATAAATCCAGTCCGGCACATCGGCCGCGCTGATGAAAAATCTTTTTTCCTGTTCCGGGGAAACATTAAAATATCCCACGACCATTTTTGACGGATCTGAAAGACAATGGATATTTCCAATCAACTGCGAAGGCAGGGGATTGAAAACGGATCCGGTATTTTCTGTATTTTTTTTCATGGCCTGCAGGAACTGGTATCCTGCCTCACTCCATCCGTACTGGATAATGTTGATGCTGTATAATACGGTGAGTTTTTGTGAACCAGCAGGAACCGTAACGATGGGCAGGTGAATCAGGTCCTCACTAAGGGCTGCCGAAGAACCCAGTAAAATTTCTGTTGAAGAATCAGACTGCCAGCAAATGAAAATGGAGGAATCATAAGGATCCGGTGGATAATAGGCTACGACAGAAGGCGTAAGGCTATAGACATCACCCTGCGGTGAGGGATTAATAATATATTTTAGTTTGGAAAGATAAGCGGAATGAAATTCCCAGGTTTCCTTGTACTGCCATTTATAGTAACGGGTATTGTTTTGCGGATTATGTGTATTGACAAAAATTTGCAATCCTTCCCCATTTTGACTGGTAGTCGATGCTGTCGATGGGAGGGTTTGGAATAACCGGTACAAAGTCAGATGCATAGATTTCGCCGTTGGCTGTGTTGATCTTCAGCCGATATTTTTTATTGGTATTTAAATTCAGGTCATTGGCCGTATATAGACCCGGACTGCTTTCCGCCAAAACAAAGGTTGAACTGTCATCACCCTGTACCATAATTATTGCGCCCCGCTCATATTGTGGTGCGGTTGTATCCAGGTTGGTGGTGCGGCTCAGTGTGAGGGATGCCGGACCCGATACCGCTGTTCAGTGTGCCATCCATAACCAGCCAGCTGGACCCGGAAGGCTTAACAGGTGGAATATATTCCTGTGTGCATCCCGCAGTTAGTAAAATCAATATGCTGTAAAATAATTTCTTCATGTTTTAATTAAAATCTGAGATTGAAATTCAGAAAGGGTATGGCCGATCCGAATATGGACAGTTTGTATCCCTTCACAACCCCGTTCTCCGAAACAAAGTATACCGAATACGGATTTTTTCTACCGGTCAGATTGTACACACCGATGGTCCAGGAAGTATGAATTTTCTGATGCACTTTATGATTGCCGTCGATATTCATCGCGAAATCCGTTCTGAAATAATCGGGTATCCGGTAAGCGTTTCTGTCAGTATATAATGTGCGAACAGAACCTGAATAAGTATAGATGGCCGTCGGAAGCGTGATCGGCCGGCCTGTGCTGTAGGTGGCATTAAAGGAAAGACTGAAGCGATGATTAATCCGGTAGTTGGTAACCAACAGCAATATCATTGGGCATATCATAGTTGGCCGGATACCATGCCCCGTTATTGATGAGCTGACCCTGGGTCGGATCGTTCATCCTTAAGAAAGTGCGCGACCAGGTATAACTGATCCAGCCATTCAGTTTTCCCGTAAGTTTTTTTATGAAAAATTCCACACCATAGGCTTTTCCCATTGTAGGTACAACATCGGTTTCAATATGCGGATTCATTACCAGCACGGCGCCGCTTTCATAATCCAGGTAGTTTTTCATCGTTTTGTAATAGACTTCCACCGATGTTTCAATGGTATTTGATTTCAGGTTTTTATAAAAACCCAATGAAACCTGCTCACCGGACTGCGGCCTGATATTGGGGTCGCTTAATTTCCAGATATCCGTAGGTGCCATGGAACTGGTATTGGAAAGTGAATGGATGTACTGGTGTTGTGTGTTGAAGCCTGCTTTTATGGAAGAACTTTCATTAAATGCATATCTGACGGATAAACGGTACTCAGGCGCGCTATACGATTTGATTACCGAGCCGCTTCCATAGGGAACTGTCTTTATGAAACTGCTCTCTGATTTCGGTATACCGTCCACATATACATTTACATTTTGCGGTCCCAGGTAATTATAATTGGAGAATCTGATACCACCGTCTATTGAAAACGCCGGCGAAATCGTGAAGTGGTCGCTCACATATATGGCTAAGTTCAATGCCTGTTCCGGAACCATTTCATCTGGTGCCACCAGCGATTTATCTCCCACAGGCTGATAGGAACCGGGATGAAGTTTGTAGAACAGCGAATTGATTCCGAAACTAAATGTGTGTTTCGTGCTATAGTAATAATTATAATCTGCATTCAGGTAATACTGGTTAACACTGAACGACAGGCTGTAGGCAGATACCGGAATGGATTCGCTGGAAATTTTATATTTATAGCTGTCAAACCCGGCGGTAACCACACCGTTCAGTTTATTGTTGAAGATATGTTTCCATTTTAATGAAATATTATTATTGCCATAGCTGTATGTTGTATCGCTATTCAGGTTGAAGTGGTCCTGGCTGATATATCCGGTCAGGTAGAGACTGTTTTTTTTATCTAATTCGTGACTGATATTTAAATTGATATCATAAAAAGAAGCCCGGCTGTTTTTATATTGGTTCGGCAGTAAATTCAGCAGCCAGTCTGAATAGGTTGTTCTGCCAGCGAGGATAAAGGAAGACTTTGTCTTTGATCAGCGGGCCTTCTATTTCAAGCCTGCTGGTGAGGGCGCCAATACCTGCGGTGCCGGTAAATTCTTTTTTATTTCCTTCCCGGCTGGTGATATCCAGTACCGAAGACAGGCGTCCGCCATATTTTGCCGGAATGCTGCTTTTGTACAACTCCACATCTTTAACCACGTCCGGGTTAAAAGCCGAGAACATACCAAAGAAATGGGAGGGATTATAAATCGTGGCGTCATTAAATAATATCAGGTTCTGATCGGCTGCACCACCTCTCACATTCAACCCCGTGCTGGATTCCCCCACCGTTTTCACTCCGGGCAGTGTTGTGGTAACCCGCAGTATATCCGTTTCTCCAAAAACGATGGGAACCTGTTTAATCGTTTTGATGTCCAGTTTTTGAACACCCATAAATGTACCCCTGACATTACTCTGTTTCTGGCCTGAAATAATAACTTTTTTCAGCCGGATCACCGTTTGCTGCATGTCGATGTTCAGCTTTCCGTCATTATATAGTATGATCTGCCGCCGTGTATCTTTCATTCCGATATTCTGGATGTTCAGCACATAACGACCCCGGGGCAGCGAGAGAGAATAATAACCATACTGATCTGTGGCGACACCTGTTCTGGTTTTTTCAACACTCACCGAAGCGCCGGTGAGCGGTTCCCCGGTTTTAGAATCTTTTACAAAGCCATCGATGGTCACAATGGATTTTGAATTATTGGCGTTTTTGTCACCGATTGCAAAAACCTTGTACTCGATCAGGGATTTTTTCTCCACCGCATCTTCTTCTTCTGGAAAATCAACCTCTTTGTTGTTTTTTTTACTTCGGATTTCATTTGGCGGCGGACCAGGGGTAAAAGAAAAATCCAACGGATTATCCCGGGTAATAAACCAATGATTTTCGCCATCCACTGCATAATAAATATCGGTACCGGTAAATGCCTGGTCCAGACACTTCCCGTAGGTGTAGGCGGAAGGCGTGAATGGTTATCCTGACAGTACCCAATCTGAGCCGTATCATAAAAAAAGTGAAGGGATGTTTGTTCTTCTACTGAATTCAGGAATTCAGGAACGGTTGCGCTGTCAAAATTCACCGTGATCAGCGATGCCGTATCCTTTTGCCCGTAGGCGGACAGGTTTAGAAAATAAAGCAACACAAAAAGCCATCTGCACGGGATCTTTCTCATTTCATTTAGTTTGCTGTTCATAATAGACAGCGACTTTCACCAATAAGTTGTCCGGATCTTTTTTAAAGCTAAGTTTGTTGGTTTTTATATAATGCTGAATTTCTTTTTTCCGGTCCGGGAAAAAGTTCAATAGTTCCTTTTGAATTATCTATCAGGGTATAGTGATTGTTTTTTCTGAAATAATAATTTGTTTTCACATCTATTATGCGGGTTGCCTCCTGCGAATAAGAATAGACCTGGCGTATGGTTTTTAATTCCTTTTTTAATACGGAGAGACTGTCCTTCATACAAAATATTATAAAACCCGGTTTCGGGTTCCGATGGGCTGAGGCTGTCGTTAACAAAACGGATAAATTGGTTATTTCCGATCGTAAAACGGGAAATCCTTTCGTTCGACAATTGTATTCTGTGATTCTCATCCTGCAGAATGACCAACCCGCTCAATTCATCATACTGCAGGCTGACATCCCGGTATTCAATTCCGTCATAGATAATGGAACCTCTTTGGGGCTGGCTGGTCAGAAAGAAAGGGGAACCCTCAACAAAACTAAAAGGGTAACCCGTGTATTCCGTGCCATTATACAGGCGCGACTGATCGCCGGCTGACTGATAATACAAGGCAACGGCGTTATTAATAGTTTTTGTGAGGGATATGCTATCGTCAGATGACGACTGGGCAAAGATTTGCTTTAGCGGAAGCAGGAAGAAAACAACGGGCAGGAAATATCTGATTTGATTTCGGAGAAACATTCGGCAGTAATTAACCGTTAGCACATTTGTACGCGACAGCCAGTCTCGGTTCAAATACCCAATGAAATTACGGTTAATATTCAATTAAGGAAGCCAAAATATAATACGGTATATGGTTCATCCTCAGGATATTCCTGTGGAACTAAAGATGGAGCCGGTCCCGGTCAGCTATATCAGTTCTGGTCTTTTACTTTTACCCATACATCCTGGTTAAAAATGAGAGCCTGAGTAATAATCCCGTCTTTGTCTTTGGTGAATTGAACCGGGTAGTAAGCATCTTTCGCAAAAAAGACCAGATCGGATTCAGGGAAGATCGTAAACGTTTTTCCACTCCAGAGTTCTTTAACTTCCAATGCATTTCCGGCTACGGTAAATTGCAGGAATGCATCATGACCATCATGGGACATTTTATATTTACCCGCAAAGGCCTTCATTTTTTCAGGTGAAAGCGTGATCTCTTTTTTCACTACCGGTTTGTAGTTTTTCACTTTGATCCAGGTATCGCGTTCAAAAGCCAGCACCTGTGTAATTTCACCGTTTGCGTCTTTTGAGAAGGTCAGGGGAAATGATAGCTGTTCGTTATAAAAGTTTAACGCAGACTTCTGCTCAAAAGGAATTTCACGCTGATCCCAGAGCTGTTTTAATACCAGCTTATTGTCCTTCACCAGGATCTGCAGGTATCGGTCCTTGGCTTTGTCCAGTTGGTAATAACCTTCAAATTCCTTTAACTGTGCAGTTGAATATGACAATAGTCTATTTGTGATCGCGCCATGAGCGGAAAAAACAGAAAAATAAAAGGTTGACACCAAAGGAAGCACAACCAGGAGGCTGCGTAATTTGCTTTTGGAAATTTGATTTCTATTTATCATTTTGATTGGGTTTTAGTTTATAAGATTCATTTATCTGTTTAATCCACATAAAGCTTCGGTGGGCAAAGTCATTCTGAGCGTAGGCTGGTGACCGGATTTGCCGTAGCTGCCCGGAAAGACTGGAATCCCACCGTTATCAGGGCGATCAAAATAGCCAGTGCTCCCGCTACACCATATATCCACCAGATGATATTGATCCGATATGCGAATGACTGCAGCCAGCTGTTCATGGCTACGGCAATCACGGGGACAGCAATGACAAAGGCGACGATTACGAGAACAATGAAATCCCTGGACAGCGTAAACAGCAAACTGTTGATAGACGCGCCAAGCACTTTCCGGATTCCGATTTCCTTGGTCCGTTGAAGAACATTGTAAGCAGACAATCCGAGCAGGCCAAAACAGGAAATCATAATGGCGAGTATGGCGAAAAGACCAAATACCATTCCGAAGCGACGGTTTTCATCGTACTGGCGATTGAAAAATTCATCCAGAAAGAAATAATCATAAGGATTAGATGCAAAATGCCGGTCCCAGACTTTTTTAATTGAACTAACTGTAGAAGCAACATTCCGACCCTCTATTTTCACGCTATAATTACCCCTTGCACGGCGATTCTGAAAAATCACCAGCGGCTGAATGGCTTTTTGAAGACCTTCATTGTGAAAGTCAGCAATCACACCCTTTACTTCCATAGAATCCATTCCATCCTGCCCGCCGGATATCAATTCTCCAATAGCCGACTGTGGGGTTGCGATAACCCAGTGTCCGGATCGCGGTTTCATTTAATATTATTTTTTTGTTGTTTTCATTGGGGGCCCGCGAAAAAGGCTGACCTGCGATCATTTTCAATCCATAACCGGCGATAAAATCTTCATCCACGGCCAGGTGAAATAAAATTACCGACTGTTTGCTTCCGCCACGAACCTTATTCCAGTTGGTTGACCATAAAATTTCTTCACCAATGATGCCGGAAGAGGAGGTGATGCTTTTTACTCCGGGCACTTTCAGGATATCATCTTTGAACGCACGGTAGGTATCCTGGTATGCTGAATCCGTGAGTCCGCCGAAAGCGCCCCTGATCATCAGGGTCTCATTAATGTTTGCACCCAGATCCTGGTTTCGCATATAGTGCATCTGACGATAAACAATCAGCGTTCCTGCGATCAGAATAATGGAAGCAGCAAATTGCCCCACGATTAATCCGTTACGCAGCCACTTCCCTCCGGCGGCATTTTTGAATGCGCCCTTCAGCACCGTCACGGGCATATAACGGGAAAGAACCAGCGCCGGATAGATGCCGGAAAGAAAGATTCCTGTTACCAGTAATATCAAAAAATATTCTTTGTAAACGGAAGGAAGATTTAGCAGGGATGGTAGGGGCCGGCCGCTGAGATTCGCAAACAATGGCGTTAGGGCGATGGTAATAAGCACGGCAGCCAGCAGGGCAATCAGGTTCATCAAAAGACTTTCCAGCATGAACTGGCGGACCAGTTCCCCCCTCAATGCACCCAGAACTTTTCGAACGCCCACTTCCCGGGCGCGTTCGAGGGAACGGGCCGTAGCCAGGTTAATATAATTAATCCACGCAATGCAGATGATAAAAAAGCCAATCAGGAATAAAAAAGTTACCGACTGTCCGTCACCGTTAGCTTCCGCTTCTTCGGTGTAATGCGAATACAGGTGAATATCTTTCAGGGGCATCAGGCTAAGGCTATAACGATCTCCTTCAGCTTTATTTTCCGGTAAATCATTGTAGTGCCTGTCGATAAACCCCGGCAGTTTAGCCGCCACTTGTTTAGGATCCGTTCCCTTACGCAGCAGGATATACGTATAAAAGTCCGTCCATCCGAAACTCGTTTCCAGCACATCATTCGGATTTCCGCTGGATCCGATCACCAGTCCGTATGTCGCATAGGATACGAGCACAGAAAGTTTGAGATGTGAATTGGAAGGATAGTTTTGAAAGACGCCCGTCACTTCCAGCGGACGGGTTTTGCCTGATGAATACATCGTCAGCGTTTTACCCAATGGATTTTAGTGTGCCGAAATATTTCCGTGCCTCGTCTTCCGAAATCATGATTTTTCCCGGACCGGACAGGGCCTGTTTTGCATTTCCGGTCACTAATGGAATATGGAGAATATCGAGCATGGACCCATCGGCATAGTAAACCGCTGGTTCACTAAACCGGATATTGCGGGTATCATTGCCCAATAACAGCTGGATCTTTCTTAATCGGCCGGCCTGTTCCACTTCCGGAAACTCCCGTTTCATGGCAGGTGCCACACCCGGCATGGCCGCTGCACAGGGAACAACCATGCGGCCATTCTGATATTCCTCATCCTGCACCCTGAATATCCGGTCCGCCTGATCGTTAAAATTGTCGTAGCTTCTTTCGTAAGCAACATAGGAAAAGATCAGCAGGCAGCAGGTGATGCCGACGGTGAGACCGAATATGTTTAAAAAGGCGTTGCCCTTATGTTTTGTAAGACTGCGTATCGCTATTTTCAGGAAGTTCCGGAACATGGGTTTGGTTTTATTCAGTTCTCAAGCTGGTCACCGGATTCACAATTGCGGCTTTAACCGACTCATAGCTGACGGTTAATGATGCGATCAGCAGCGCGACCAGAGGTGCCAGGGTAAAGACGACCCAGCTGACATGCACATGATAGGCGAAAGTTTCCAGCCATTTATTCACGGCCCACCAGGCTACGGGAATCGCAATCACCACAGCGATCAGGATTAACCGGGTGAAGTCGGTGGACAACAAACGCACGATATTAAACAAAGAAGCGCCCAATACTTTTCGCACACCGATCTCTTTGGTCCTTTGTTCGGCCATATAGGCCGACAGTCCATAGAGTCCCAGACTGGAAATAAAAACGGCAAGGATGGCAAATAAGTTAAAGATATTGCCCATCTGTTGTTCACCCTTGTATTGATTGGCCAGGTCCTGGTCAAGAAAATTATACGCGAATGGAAAAGCGGGATTTAATTCCTGGCTGATTTTGCCCAGCGCTTTGATGGTAGCTTCGGTGGTGCCGGCACTGGCACGCACCACAACGATACCGCCGTATTTATTGAGACGTAATATCAATGGTTCGATGACTCCGCTGAATGGGTTTGAAATTGAAATCGCCTGCCACGCCGATGATCGTGCCTTTAGTGCCCTGGAAAGAAATTTGTTTTCCGACAGCGTTGCTCACCGTCATGCCCATGGTGTGCACTGCCGTTTCATTAACAACATAATTGGTAGAATCTCCTTTGAATTCTTTGGAAAAACCACGTCCGCTGAGCAGTTTGATACGAAAGATATCGATAAAGGATTCACTGACATCCATAGAAGGAAACACCGGCTGAAATTTTGGATCTTTTCCCGGCCACACGACATCGATGTCGCCGCTGACCAGGTTGGTGGGCATCTCCGAAGTGACGGTAAAATGATTGGTCAGTGGATTCTGCGAAAGTTCCGCAAACAGGGCCTGCTGTTTATTCCACATATCCCCCTTCATTTGCATGTACAACAGGTTATCTTTTGCGAAACCGGGATTCCTGTTTTTAATGAAACGCAGCTGATTGTAGATGACAATCGTTCCCACCAATAATACAATGGAAACCACAAACTGGATAACGACCAGTCCGTCACGGAACAGTCGGTTGCCACCCAGACTTTTTACATTTCCCTTCAGCACTTTCACGGGTTGAAAACCGGAAAGGAAAAGGGCAGGATAGATTCCGGAAATAAGACCTGTTGCAGCTGAAATGCCCAGCAGGGTAAATAAAAGTTTACTGTTTCCGATATCTATACGAAGTGTTTTGCCGGACAGTTCATTAAAATAGGGAAGGACCATCCATACCATAAGTATCGCCACCAGCAGAGAGAAAAAAGAAATCAGCAGGGATTCTCCAAAAAATTGCCGGATCAGTTGTCCCCTCAGGGCACCGACCACTTTCCGCAATCCCACTTCCTTTGCCCTGCGGGCGGAACGTGCCGTTGCCAGGTTCATGAAATTGATACAGGCCACAATGAGGATGATGATGGCCACGATAAAAAAGATGTTCACGTATTGGATATTGCCCTGGCCCGGCAGGTCAAGCTGCAGATTGGAATACAGATGGATCCTCGTCAAAGGCTGCAGGTGGAGGTCAACAGCAAAATCTTTTACATGCTGTTTGAAAATCAGATCCATCTGGTGCTCCATTCCGGCGAGGGCAGTGGGTGTCGCTTTAAAATTTTTATCCAGTTGCACATAATCGTAAAAACTGAAATTATCCCAAAGATTATTCGTCATTTCAAAAGAATGCGCGAGGAACGACATGGGTATGATAAAATCGAATTGCAGATGGGAGTTGGATGGAATATTGGCCATCACACCGGTAACGACCAGGTTGTCCCTATTGTCTTTTCGAATGATTTTTCCGATGGGGTTGTCGGATCCGAAATATTTCTTCGCCATATCTTCCGTGATCACGATGCCGTCGGGCCGTTGGAGTGCGCTATGAAGATCTCCTTTTACCAGGGGGAAAGAGAAGACGGACAGAAAAGTACTGTCCACGAAGAATACGCGGCTTTCCTCAAATTTGCGGTCGCCAATTGTAAAAAGCATATTCGCAGGCTTGGACAAGCGCACGGTGTTTTTGATCATCGGCATCACGGATTGAAAACCCTGCGGCATACCTGCTGTGGATACGGAGGTCTTGAAATCTCCCGCATTGGAAGTGATGCGGTAAATCTCGCCGGCATTTTTATGAAACCGGTCATAACTCAATTCATGCTGCACCCAAAGCAGGATCAGGATACTGGATGCCATGCCGATGGCAAGTCCGGAAATATTGATCAGGGAATAAGCCTTGTGGCGTATGATATTTCTAAAAGCGATCTTGAAATAGTTTCTGAGCATGGCTTCCTGGTTATTACCTGAGAGAACATTCCAAAAAGATGCTGGTTTATATCTTATTGTCTTTCGATGTTCTATAAATATAATATTTATTTAAACTGTTCGCATTTGATACTGTCTTGTTCGCTTTTACAACGAACACGGTTCTGACAAAATGAAGGTTTTTTATAACCTTAAATACGGTTGTTACCAGTTGAATGTTGGTAAGGAGTTTTAGGTAGAAAACACTAGAACAACCACCACTCCACCCTGAAGCCAACATACTGCCCGATTTTTTTTGGCCCGGTATCGGCTAAATAAGGGGAGTATTCATTTGCGGATGCAAAATTATTATACCGGGCGATGGAATAAATGAGTCTGAATTGCGGACGGGCCCAGGGACCAGCCTTGCCCGTCGGAACAAATGCAGGCACGAAGGAGAATTTCATCATGGTTGCGGACGGCTGATCCCCGTCCTTACGATTTGCATAATGCAATTCGGTAAGGAGCTGAAACCGTTTTGTGATATACCAGAAGTTTCGCACACCAAAAGCATATTCTGTTTTCCGGTTGAATATGGGACGACCATAAAAATCAGGCGCTTTATTCAGGCTGTCTGACCCGCCATGACTTTGATTAAAAATTCCATAGGCATTCAGACTGTATTTTGGGCTGAGATTTAACATGAGCTGATCAACCAGGGAGATGGAATATGCTTTTGAGTATTTCTGGGTATTGAGATCTGGTCCGCCATAGGTTAACCAGGTTTTTGTACTACCACCATCGCCACCGTTCGCAATACCATGTCCGTAACGAACAGAAGCCTGGTTAGATGAACCTTCCATACGGGTATTCAAAAATATGACATGCTGAATGCCGGCGGCCCATCCTCCTTCTGAAGGATAATTGTACGCTGTGGCAGTGTCTCCGGGAGTTGCATTAGCCAGATGGTGATACTCAGCCAGCAGTTTTAAGGACTGTTTATTATTATCAAACGGAATAAGCTGCTCAGCAATAAACAGGCTCCTGTTGCGCAAAGCGGGACTTGGTGTTCCATCAACAATTTCCAGATAGAAATACGGCGGAACAGAACTTGTGGTGTCTATGCCACCCGGAAATAAAACAGAAAAGGTTGTTTTATTGTATGTAATGCCGAGTCCCTGGGAACTGTGGTCATCGAAATAAAAATAGTCGGCGATGTGTACATCATAGCCGCGAAAAAACCTGGCACCGATCCATGCACTCCATTTTGAGCCGCCGATATTTAAAGCCTCCGCATATAATTCAGGCAGCGCAAGGGTAATACCACCATATTGACTGTTGCTGTTTACATTACCGATCAGTTGTCCCTTTCCACTGTACATGGCCAGTCTGGCCTGCACATTGATATGGGTTGTATCATGTTCAATTTCGGGTTTAAAATGCAGGGCCCCGATTAATTCCACATAATCTGCCTCCTCCATTCTTCCACCCACAGAACCCATTCCGTTCAGGTTGAGTGAACGACCTATATTTCCGATATTACCCAGGGCTACTCCGGCACCCACGCGACCATAGGATCCAAAAGAAAATAATTTATTGCTAACGGTTTGGGACAATACAGATTCGGACAAAGAAGTTATCAGGATGAAGTACAAAATCAATTGAAGTTCTTTCTTCATACGGAAGGGGGGAATATGTATACGTTAGACACGGTCTTCATTTTAGCTCTGATCTGCAACCGGGTTTTATACTCCGTTACTGGAATGGTCTTGTTTCTAAAGATAGAAAACAAAAAGCAGATAAATTATAATCGAAAGGTCAAATGTGGAATATTAGTAACGAAGAGCTGTTGGGCATCATGATATATTTCCCTGCATGAACCAGATGCCATTAGAACTATTTGCAGATTACAAAACTTCAATATTTTATTAGTCCCCTAATTACTGTGAGATCAGAATATGATATCGAAATTGAGAATCAACCATGTCCATTGATCTTCATCAAGTAAATGTTTGCTCTCAAATATTTGTAAACGGTTGGCGTTTCTAGGGAAACCCAGTTTCCAATATCATGAAAAGGTTCTTACAACTGGCTATTATGGCCACAGCTTTTAGTTTTAGTGGATGTTCAAAGTCGAATGACGCACCAAGCACACCACCAGTTCCGACAACGGCTTTACAGATCACTACAACCGATGGTCTCGGGAATAAACTTGCAGGAGCTACCGTAACCCTGTATTCATCACAAACGGATTGGAAAAACTCTACAAATCCAATAGTTTCAGGTGTTACAAACGCGTTTGGGGCTGTGACGTTTGATAATCTTACATCCTTACAGTATTACTGGTCTGCTTCAATGGATTGTGAAAATAACGTGAACGGTTCTGCTACAACGACTACACCAATCACAACCCATATTACAACTTCTATTACAACGGTTTTAACTGGAACCGGAACTTTGAAGTTCGTAAATAACTCAGCTAACCCTTACAGTATTTATATTAATGGTGCACTGGCTGGTACAGTTGCCGGAAACTCAATAGGTCAAATCATTAACAAACCAATTGGATCTTACTCAATCCGTGTCTTACAAAATAGCGGATACCTGATTTCACCAACAGACGAAACCGTCAATGGTACTCTTACATGCGGTGCAACTTTAACAATAACTTTCCCTTAAAAAATCGCAAATTATCTGCTTACAAAACGGAGCGGTCAGTTTGATCGCTCCGTTTTATTATTCTTGATACTTTATTGATTAGATTATCTGTTCCCCAGATTTCTACCATACATGACAAGAAAATTTACCGATGGAAGTTTTTAATCCAAGCAATCCTCAACCTTAATCTTATTCCCGCTAACCAGTAAAAAATTCATTAAAACAGTATTTACAAATCCGGTAAAGAATCTGGGATCTGAATATGTGCCGGAGAAAAATAAAGAGTAAAACAGGACATCGCTGTATCGAAAGCGTACAGTATCCAACCCACCTGCGAAGTATACTCTACTGGTTTGTAATTAACTAGCGGACTGGCATTTTATTAGCACCATAAGCGCTAAACCAAGAGTCATGCTGCGAAATTATTTTACCATCGCCTGGCGCAACCTTCAGCGCAACAAAATAAACAGCTTTATCAATATTGCAGGACTCGCCATTGGTATGTCCTGCGTGATCCTGATTGCCATGTATGTACAGGATGAATTGAGCTATGACCGGTTTTTCAAAAAAGCAGGGAACCTCTTCCAGGTCAATATGACGGGCTCCGATAACGGTGTGCTCTTCAATACCGGCAATACCGCGCCGGCAGTCGGACCAACGCTGGTTAAAACTTTTCCTGAAATAGAATCCTGCGCCAGGATTTACCGCCCCGGTGATGTGCTCGTGCGTTATGAAGAAAATGCAAAAACGGTAACTTATTATACCGAGAAACAGGTGCTGGGCGTGGATTCGAATTTTTTGCAGCTCTTCAACTATTCCCTGCTGGAAGGCGATGCGGCCACCTGTCTGCAAAAACCAAATTCGCTGGTTCTCACCGAACAGACGGCAAAAAAATATTTTGGAGAACAGAATGCGATTGGAAAAGTTCTCTGTTCGAAAACGATAAAAGGCCATTTGTAGTAACCGCCGTACTGAAAAATCTTCCGTCACAATCCACTTTTCAGTTTGATATTCTGGCGCCGATCGCCGCCTACGGAGAAGTAAAAAAACGAAGCTGGAACTGGTTTTGGCTCCAGGTAACAACCTATGTAAAACTCCGGGATCAACAGCGCAGGATCCGGCCGCCCTGGCGAAACTGGAAGCGAAATTTCCGCCCATGGTTAAAGAACATGCATTTCAAAGCAAGGGTGACCTGGAGATATTTGCAAAAAAGGGCGGCAGACTGGACTATCATTTAATGCCCTTCACGGCGGTTCATTTGTATGCGAGGGGCAATAGTGTAGTGGCGCGTTTAACCACACTGGGGGATATCAAATATGTGTATATATTTTCTGTGATCGCGATATTCATTATTATCCTGGCCTGTGTGAATTTCATGAATCTTTCTACGGCACAGTCCGTGAAACGCGCAAAGGAAGTCGGCATCCGGAAAGTACTGGGCTCGGTAAAACCCCAGCTGATCAAACAATTTTTGACAGAAGCCATTTTATACAGCGTCATTGCGACGGTGATCGCACTGATCATCGTGCTTCCCCTGCTGAAGCCCTTTAATGATATTACCGGAAAATCATTGGTTTTCAGTTCCATTTTCTCCGGGTATATCTGGCTATTTATCTTGTCCTCTGCCTGTTCATGGGATTGCTCGCGGGCATCTACCCGGCATTCTATCTTACCTCATTCAATCCGGTGGACGTACTGAAAGGCGTGCGCAATATTAAAACCAGTATCGCCAGCCTGTTCGTGCGGAACGGATTCGTGGTTTTTCAATTCAGCATTTCCATAGCGCTGATCATCTGCACCGCGATTGTTTTCAGACAATTGCAATATATACAGAATAAGGACCTGGGACTGACTAAGGAGAATGTGGTGGTGATTTCGAACACCGACAGACTGAAAAATGATGAGGAATCTTTCCGGCAGGAACTATTGAAACAGCCGGGCGTGATGGATGCGTCCATTTCCAGCAGCATTCCTTCCCGGGGAAATTTTGGCGACGGATATGTACCCGAACAATCGCAAACGGATAAACCACTGATAAAGGAAATCGGGCTTTCTTCCTTTATGGTTGACAATGATTTTATCCCGACTTTCCAAATGAAGGTTTTGCAGGGAAGAAATTTTTCAAAAGAATTTTCCGATTCCGCTTCGGTTATATTGAATGAAACGGCCGCCAAACAGATCGGGTGGAAAGAGCCTGTCGGAAAATATCTCGGGTATCCCGGCAACAGCCAGATGTTTAAAGTTATTGCCGTAGTAAAGGATTTTAATATTGCATCCTTGCACGAGGCGATTGAGCCATTTGCCCTATTTCATAATTCTTCCAAAACCTATACGCTGGGACATTCCTATATTTCCGTCAGACTTCAGGCCGGCAACACCCGGAAATATCTGGGTGGGCTGGAGAATAAATGGAAGGGCTTTGTTCCCGATTCTCCTTTCGATTATAGTTTTTTAGACAGCGAATTTGAATCCTTATACCGGTCCGAACAAAGTATGGGAACCGTGTTTGCCATCTTTACCTTTCTTTCCATTTTTGTGGCCTGTCTCGGTTTATTCGGATTGTCCATCTATACCCTGGCGCGGCGCACAAAAGAAATTGGAGTTCGAAAAGTCCTGGGCGCCACCGTGCAAAGTATTGTTGCCCTGGTATCAAAGGATTTTTTAAAACTGGTATTGATTTCCGCGATCATTGCTTTCCCGATCGCCTGGCTGGCCATGAGTAAATGGCTGGAAGATTTTGCTTACCGGATAACCATCGGATGGGCCGTATTTGCCTTTGCTTCTTTGACCGCTTTACTGATTGCATTATTTACGATCAGTTTCCAGGCTATAAGAGCGGGCAGGGCGAACCCGGTTACAAGTCTTCGCTCAGAGTGACTGCGTCCACGGAAACTTTAGCGTAGGTGGGCTTCGCATACCTGAGAGAATAATATTCAATTGTGGTTGACTGAACTTTGGAGAATATATTTGTAGTCGTCAGCATGATTCGGAACCTGACGATCACGATATTTTCCCAAAAACCAACAACAGATGAAGATAAAATCCTGGGTAATAATTGCCCGTTGCCTGCTCGGGTTTATTTATCTCGTGTTCGGGTTAGATTACTTTTTTCATTTCATTCCCTATCAACCTCTTCATACCGGAAAACCGGGGGCACTGGTGGCGGGTCTCAAAGGAACGGGTTATATATATCCCTATATGAAAACAATCCAGATCCTGGGCGGATTATCCTTACTCTTTAACCGCTATGCACCTTTCTCAGCAGTAGTACTTTTTCCGATCAGCCTGAATGTATTGTTGTTTCACACCATCCTTGTGCCATCCGGATGGTACATGGGCGTGATCCTGATCGTTCTCAATGTATTTTTAGGATGGGCCTACCGAAAATATTACCGCGGCCTGTTTACGGCTAGACCGGAATTATGATCTCATGGAGATTAGAAATAAACGGCAGGCTACTCCATAACTGTCGCCACTGGTATTTATTCCCGTATGAATAGAGGGGGATCCCGAATTATGCCGGATGAGGATTAAGAACTTCATTTCCGGAATTAAGCCGGAATAGATTAAATTTAGTTAGTAAACCCCTAACATGAAAAAGCTGATCCTGGTCATCCTTCTCGCAGGTAGCAGTCATTTTGCTTTTTCCCAACAGATCATTTTCAACGTTGTTCCGTTTTCGCCGGATAAACGAGTAAATGCCTTTACCGGCATTGCACAGGATCATTTAGGATATATCTGGTTATCTTCTTACAAAGCTGGTTTATATCGATATGATGGAACAGAATTTATAAATTATGAACATAACGATACCAATTCCAATTCAATAGCCAGCGACTGGGATGAATGTATTGGGATTGATTCTCTAAATATCATTTGGATTGGAACATTTGGAGCAAGGCCTGGACCGTTTTGATCCGGTGACCAATTCGTTTACACATTTCCGGCATGATCCAAAAAATGAATCTCAGTCTGGGGAATGATACCGTGACCGCAATTTTTGAAGATCACCTCGGCAATCTTATGGGTGGGAAATTCAAGCGGCCTGGATTTACTGAACAAAAAAGAAGGAACATTCAGGCATTATTCCTATAAAAAAGGTGACCCGACGGGATTAGCCAGTCCACATGTCAGAGCCATTTACGAGGATCATCAGGGTACCCTTTGGGTTGGATGCGGCAGTCCCTTTGTGACTGATGATCAGAATCTGAATTCAGGAGGACTTAATCGTTTCAACCGGGAGAAAGGGACTTTTACCCAGTATCGGCATGATCCGTCGAATCCCAACAGTCTGGCCAACGAATAAAGTGAGGGCCTTATTTGAAGACAGCAAGGGAAATTTCTGGGTAGGAACCTACGGGTGATGGCCTTCATATCATGGATCGGGATAAAGGGAACCTTTACCCACTATTATTACGATTCTTTGCATCCTGAAAATCTAAGCAGGCCGCCAATTATTAAAAACCCGGCTGATCATATTACGTTTCATCAGGGAGGATATAAAAGGTGGGATTTGGATTGGTTCTTATTACAATGGAATAAACCGCTATGATCCGATTACCAAAAAAATAACCCATTTCGGAGATATACTGAATCACAAGGGCGATGGATTTGTAAGGCAGGATACCTCATCCGGATTTGATGAATTTCGCAGCTGGCAGGCCCTGTTTACCAGCAGACGGAATGATTTGGATTTCAACTTTTAATTCTGTGACGGGCAACCTGCTGTTTAAAGCTAACGGTAAATAAGAAGTCTATTCCCATATACTAGCGACAACAGGGCACGGTGGCTCCAATTCCTTTTATTTAGATTCAGACAGTATACTCTGGATTGGCACCGACAGCGGGCTGCTCAAAAAAAATCTGTTAATCCATACGGAAAGATTTTACACACATAAAGCCCGGAATCCTGCAAGTAAGCCGAATCACTAATTAATACCGTTCCGTGTAGATAAAGAGAAAAATATCTGGTGCGGCAGTTTTGGAGGAGGGTTAATCCGGTTTGATTCCGCTACAAATTCTTTTATTGAATACAGGAATAACCGAGCCATAAAATCCAGTCTTATCAACGACTCCATCAATAGCCTGTATTTGGATCATCAGGACGGGCTCTGGATCGGCACGCAAAATGGTCTGGATAAAATGGACAAGAAGAATGGCCAGTTCACACATTATGAACTAAAAACCGCAGCGGACAATATTACCGGCAGGATTATATAACTGCATCCGGGAAGATAAGGATCATGTTTTATGGGTTGCGACCAATGATGGCTTATTTCGGATCGATATCAGCACCGGGAAATTGAATGCGGACAGGAATCCGTGGACTGACGATAATAGTTTATGTGTGGACTCGAAAAATAATGTTTGGATCGGATCAGATACAACCGGGGCCAGGACACAATATTTGTACAGGTTTGACAGGAATAATAATAGGCTATTATCTTATACGGATCCGGGATCCGGGCGACGAATCAAAGGATGTGCTTGACATCATGGAGGACAGGAATAAAAATCTTTGGGTAACTACCAGGGACGCTATTTTTAAAATCAATGATAAACGGGATGTGCTCAGGAAATATGGAGCTGATTACGGGGTTCATCAGAATACTTTCCAATTTGGAGATAATTTTGTTAGCGAATAATGGAAGATTGTTTTTTGGAGATCAGGGCAGGATATTATTCATTCTTCCCGGAGGAAATGGATGACGACTCCAGGCCCCGGTTAAATTTTACCAGTTTTCAGGTAAATGGCAGTGAAGTTATTCCATCGGATCAGGGTATTTTGAAACAGCCCTTATGGAAAACGGATGAAATCAATCTGTCCTATAGTCAAAATATTTTTTCTACTTGAATTTATAGGAATTAATTACCAGGCTATCGGTGAAATAAAATATCTTTTTAAGCTGGAGGGTTATGACGAAAGCTGGCACAAATATGGGTCAGATCACCGGGCCTATTATTATAATGTTCCTCCGGGCAAATATACTTTTCAGATAAAGGCATTTAATGCTGCCGGAGGATCAAGTGAGAAATCCATGCGAATTATTATTTCACCTCCCTGGTGGAAGACCTGGTGGGCCTACACCCTTTTTGGTTTGTTGTTATTAGGGGCAATTTGGGGTTTCATTTACTACCGTTCACGACAATTACGAAAGAAAACAGTTCACTGGAAAAAAAAGTGACCCGACGGACAAACCAGTTAAATCAGTCACTCGAAGAATTAAAATCAACCCAGGCTCAACTGATCCAATCTGAAAAAATGGCTTCACTTGGTGAACTCACTGCAGGCATTGCTCATGAAATACAAAACCCATTGAACTTTGTAAATAATTTTTCAGAAGTAAATAAAGAATTGATTGATGAAATGAAAGAAGAATTAGACAAAGGGAATACTGAATGAAGCAAATGCTATTGCAAATGATATTAAAGACAATGAAGAAAAAATAAATCATCATGGCAAACGGGCAGATGCTATTGTAAAAGGAATGCTGCAACATTCGCAGTCAAGTACAGGTGTAAAAGAACCAACAGATATCAATGCATTGGCAGATGAATATTTAAGACTTGGCTTATCATGGCTTTCGGGCAAAAGACAAATCATTCAATGCAACTATGAAAACAGATTTTGATGAAACAATTGGAAAAATAAATATTATTCCGCAGGATATTGGAAGAGTGCTTCTGAATTTATACAACAATGCTTTTTATGCTGTAAGTGAAAAAGAGAAAACAAACTGTATAACGGATTATGAACCAACGGTTTCAGTAAGTACAAAAAAAATAGGCAATTGGGTTGAGATAAGGGTGAGGGATAATGGCAATGGTATTCCGCAAAAAGTAATGGATAAAATATTTCAACCATTCTTTACCACCAAACCAACCGGCCAGGGAACGGGATTGGGTTTATCCTTGAGTTATGATATTGTTAAAGCACATGGTGGTGAGATAAAGGTAAATACAAAAGAAGGGGAGTCTTCTGAGTTTGAGATTAGGATCCCTGCACTTTAACTTAATGCTCTGGGTCTGTTTACGGCAAGACCAGAATTATGATTTCATTAGGACCGATGAGTAGAATAGTGAAAAACATTTAAACGGGCTGCCTTACAGAAGAGTCATTTTCTATAAAACTGGACACCAACATGTGCGATACTGGACAGTCAAAATAAACGGGAATCCTTAACTGGTTGATTTCTATATCCTAAAAAGTCAGGCATTTTTTTGGCGACTACCAGCACTAGTCTCAAATAAAACGCATGTTCCAAAATTATTTCCGTCTCGCCTGGCGCCATCTTGGTAAAAACCGGGGTTATACCTTCATCAATGTCGCCGGCCTTTCCATCGGCATGGCCATCGCCCTGATCATCGGGCTCTGGATCAGTGATGAAACAAGCTTCGATCATTATGCGCCCAACCACAGCCGACTCGCTGCCGGCTGGCTCAACATGCGTCTCAATAACGCCACCAAAAAAGAAGAATTCTTCACGGGCAGGACGATCATGATGCCTCTTGGAAACGCCCTCCACACACAATACAAGGACCTGTTCAGCCGCGTTGCCATGACCTTCGGCAACGGCGGTCGCCTTTTCAACTATGGAGAGAAAACGGTTAGCGGGATCTCCAATATTTCGCAGTCTGACCTTCCCGGAATGTTTGGTTTCCGGATGCTCAATGGAAATGCCGATGCCACAAAAGATCCATCTACCATCATCATTTCCAAATCCCTGGCCACGGCGCTCTTCGGCAACAGCGACCCCATGGGCAAAACCGTTAAAGTTGACAATAACCTGGTATACCGCATCGGCGGCATCTATGCCGACCTGCCAAAGAACACCACGTTCAACGGACTTCAGGCGGTCTTCCCCTGGGGCAATGCCGAGAATAGTTATCATCGCGATAATACCAACTGGCGGGACCATAATGGTGCACTCTATGTGGAACTGGCTCCGGGCATTACTGCCGAACAGGCCACCGCAAGAGTAAAAAATTTAACCACTCCACACGAAAAGGATTTCCACGAAGAGGTCCTGATCTATCCGCTCGACAAAGCATATCTGTACAGCCAGTTTGAATTTAATAAACCCGTCGGCGGCCGTATAACCATGGTATGGCTCTTCGGCATCATCGGTGCATTCGTGCTGCTGCTCGCCTGCATCAATTTCATGAACCTGGCCACTGCCCGCAGCGAAAAACGCGCAAGAGAAGTGGGAATAAGAAAAACCATCGGTTCGTTGCGCAGCCAACTCATCGCCCAGTTTCTCAGCGAATCCGTTTTGCTGGCGGTCATTGCCCTCTGTTTCGCCCTGTCCATTGCATTGGCTTCCCTGCCTTTCTTCAATGAACTTGCCGCCAAACAAATGTCCATTCCCTGGACCAGCCCGCTATTCATTACCGCCATATTTTGTTTCACGATCTTCACCGGACTGCTTGCGGGTTCCTATCCTGCCTTCTATCTCTCGGCATTCCGCCCTGTGAAAGTGCTGAAAGGTAAAATCCGGGTAGGCAAATCGGCTACGCTTCCCCGTCAGATCCTTGTGGTGTTGCAATTCGCGGTGTCGCTGATCCTCATTATCGGAACCACCATCGTCTACCGCCAGATACTCTACACCAAAGACAGGCCGGTCGGTTACAACCGCGAAGGACTTTTTACGGTGGACATGAATACGCCCGATATCGGAAATCATTATGAAGCCCTGCGCGCCGAACTCATTCAAAAAGGTCTTGCCGCCAATGTGGCGGCATCCAATATGAAACCCACTGCTTTTAATGATGGAAACGGCCTCGAATGGGCCGGCAAAAGACCCGATCAGAATACCATTGGTTTCAACAACGTCAACATTACGCCCGATTACGGTAAAACCATCGGCTGGACCATCACGCGCGGACGGGATATGTCCCGCGATTTCGTCACCGACAGCAATGCCGCGATCCTCAATGAAAAAGCGGTCCGCTCGATCGGTTTTAAAGATCCTGTTGGCCAGGTTGTAAAACTCTTCGGGAGATCGTACACCGTTGTAGGCGTCTGTGCAAACATGATTAACAACAACCCGTACGATACGGCACAAAACGCCATCTTCGTGGGCGGCCGTTACACCGGTGTGATGATCGTGCGGATGAATCCCGGCAAAAGCCAGCACAAGGTGCTCGCCGACATGGCAGGCGTTTTCAAAAAATATAATCCTTCGAGTCCCTTCATCTATAAATTCGTCGACGAGGCCCACGCTGCCAAATTCGAAGCCGAGGAACGCATTGGCAACCTCGCCGCTGTCTTCGCCGGTCTGGCGATTTTTATTTCCTGTCTTGGTCTCTTCGGACTCGCCGCCTTTGTAGCCGAACAACGCACCAAGGAAATCGGCGTGCGCAAAGTGCTCGGTGCCGACCTGCTCAACCTCTGGGGACTGCTCTCCAAAGAATTCCTGAAACTAACGATCATCTCTATCCTCATTGGCATTCCCGTTGCCTTTTACGGAATGAATAAATGGATAGAAGGATATCTCTACCATGCGCCACTGTCCTGGTGGATCTTCGCCGCGGCCGGACTCGGCCTGATCGCGATCACCCTGTGTACCGTAAGCTATCAGGCGCTGAAGGCCGCACTCATGAATCCTGTAAATAGTTTGCGGTCTGAATGATGGTGGGTTATCTATTTCTCTATTCCGGAATATTTTTTATAAATCGCGCGGTAACCGGAAAGCCTGCCAATCGGTCCAACGATATTCATCAGGATTTTTTGGATGACCAGGGGCATGCCCGCAAGGAAGGTTCTACTGTCAAGATATCTTAACGTGACCAGGTCCTGAACAAGTCCGGCCTTCCCATTTTTAATTTTACCATCTTTCGTCAGTCCGACAATATTTTCCATCCAATACTCAAAGTCTAAAGCGGGAGAAACGGTTTGAATAAAGGTCACCGGTTGGTCATGGTCATTAAAGTGATTATGAGCCATGTTTCTGGGAAGTTCCATTTTCTCTCCCGGGGCCAGCGTTTTTGTTTTCCCTTCGAACAAAATGGTCAGTTTTCCTTCAAGAACTTCAAAAACTTCATCCTGTACTGGATGAATATGAGCAGGATATAATTGTGCTTTGTTGAGTGTCTGCTTCATCCTGAATCTTGCACCATCCGTATCACGGGATAGTTCCAAAAACTCATATACGTCGCCGGTTGCCGAATTTCTGAGTATCTCGCCTTTCTGTGGCATGGGTAAAATTTTGGAATGAGAAATCCATCCGCACCAGCCATCTAAAAGGACGGTAAATCAATTTAGTCCCTAAATATAAATTTAAATAAAGTCCCGGTGTTGGGGTTCAACGCTACCGGGATGATACAGTCGTTGTGCGCTTTCGAACAGTCAGTATTAAAATTGTGATGATAATTGGTTGAATATCAGGAATTAATCAACATGGCATCTTTTTAGAGCTTTTGGAATGGTTAGCGTAAATACAGTTTCAATTGGGCTCAAAACAACAACAATGTTCAAAAATTTCCTGAAAGTTGCCTTTCGTAATCTCTGGAAGAATAAAGCTTTTTCTGCCATTAATATTGTCGGACTTTCCGTGGGCCTGGCCGTTTGTCTTTTGATTATACTCTATGTAAAAGATGAATTGAGTTATGATAAATATAATGCCAGGCAGAAAATATTTACCGGATTGATGCCGATATTTCTTTTAATGGAACACAATTTACTTCAGCCGTCAGTCCGGCGCCTCTGGTGCCAACGACTGAAGAAAGATTATCCGCAGATTGTTCAGTATACGCGCCTCCGGAATTTTGGGGACATACTGGTTAAAAAGGATAATCAGAATATTCAAAATCAAAATGCGGTATTTGCCGATTCTACTTTCTTCCAGGTATTTTCCATTCCGATGATTGCCGGCAACCGCCTGACTGCATTGAATGAACCCAATTCCATTGTGATTGATGAAACAACAGCCAAAAAGATATTTCAACTCCGTACAATGTTGCTGGGCAAAACCCTGTATGTCGACAATTCAACAAGTTGTAAAATAACCGGCGTTATTAAAGACATTCCGCCGCAGTCTCATTTTCATTTTAGTTTTATACGGCCGATCCATGATACCTGGCATGATGATCGAGAGTGACTGGCTGAGCAACAACTATGCATCTTTTGTTTTGGTAAGACCAGGCGTTACAAAGGCTTCCTTGCAGAAAGCAGTAGACGGTGTGATCAACAATTACCTCGTTCAAACAACTGGATCAGCAATTACATGTGAATGCAAATGATCTGAAAAACAGTACCAATCATTTTATTTATCCGGTGATGCCGCTTACCGATATTCACCTGCATTCCAATAAATCCTACGAATTTGAAGTGAATGGCAATATCACTTACGTATATATTTTTTCAGTCATCGCCATTTTCATTTTGCTGATCGCCTGTGTGAATTTCATGAACCTGTCAACGGCCCGTTCATGCCAACCGGGCAAAAGAAGTGGGCATCCGAAAAGTAGCCGGGTCAACCCGTTCGGCCCTCATCACTCAATTTCTGACTGAATCAGTATTAACCAGTTTCCTGTCGCTGGTGCTTGCCATTGGTATTGCTGCCTTGCTGCTTCCCTTATTCAACCAGCTTGCCGGAAAACAGATGAGCGTGTTACACTTTATTTTCCACCTGGCTGTTGCCGGTGCTGATCGCATTGATCGTAGTCGTGGGTTGCGTTGCGGGAAGTTATCCTGCTTTTTATCTTTCTTCTTTTCAACCCGTGCAGGTGCTGAAAGGCAGTATTGCAAAGGGTTTTAAGAGCAGCTGGCTGAGAAGCGGACTGGTTGTTTTCCAGTTCTTTATTTCCATCTCCCTGATCATTGGCACCATTGTTATTTACAATCAACTGACCTATATCCGTAGCCGTGGAAATCGGATATAACCGTGACCAGGTGCTGGTGATCAATAATGCTTATGCACTCGATAAAAAAATCAAAACCTTCAGGCAGGATATGCTGAAAATATCCGGTGTTCAAGATGCTAGCGATTGCAGGATCACTGCCCACAGAAACAGCCTATAATCAAAACGGATGGTTCAAAGAGCCCGACGCTGGATGCCAAAACAGGTTACCATTATGACCGATTTTTATGTTGATCAGAATTATATCCCGACACTGGGCATGCAGATGTCTTCAGGCAGAAATTTTTCAAAAGATTTTATCTACGGATTCTACGGCTGTGATCATAAATGAAACTGCTGCGAAGTTGCTTGGATTTAAAAATCCATTGAATGAAACATTATACCGCCCTTCGGATTATGCCAGTAATGGGATGATTAAACGTCAAAGGACATTTCATATCATCGGCGTGGTGAAAGATTTTAATTTCAACTCCATGCACGACAAGGTCGGACCGTTGATCATTGAATTAAATGAGAATTGGGGAAGGATCGCTATGCGCATCAACACCAAAAATATTCCCGCATTGATCAGCGCAGTAGAAGAGCAAATGGAACAGTATGAGTCCCGGGTCAGCCATTCACCTATTCATTTTTAGATGCTGATTTTAATAAAATCTACAACGCTGATCAGCGGACAGGAAAATTATTTATCACATTCGCCATCTTCGCCATTTTTATCGCCTGTCTCGGTTTATTCGGATTGGTTACCTATGCAGCCGAACAACGGATTAAAGAAATTGGCGTCAGAAAAGTGCTCGGCGCAAGCGTTTCTGAAATCGTGACGATGATCTCAAAAGATTTTATCAAACTGGTGCTGATCGCATTTGTGATTGCATTCCCGGTAGCGTGGTGGATGATGAACAAATGGTTGCAAAGTTTTGCTTACCGGATCAATATCAGCTGGTGGGTATTTGCCTTTGCCGGTTTGCTCACATTGGCCATCGCATTGATCACCGTGAGTTTGCAGGCCATAAAAGCAGCAATGGCAAACCCGGTCAAGAGCCTGCGCTCAGAGTAATCTGATGAATTTGTCAATCCTTATTCAGGGTGTATATTCAACGAAACCCCAATCCTGTTCCAGGCATTTATCGTTATAATGGCCATGATCACCTGGGCGGTTTTCTCCTCACCGAATAATTCAATGGCCTTGTCATAAAGACGGTCACTGAGTCCGTCTTTATGTATAAGTGTAATTTCTTCTGTCATTTCAAGCAACAGTTTCTCTTCTTCGGAAAATATATTTCCTGATTCACGCCAGACGCTGATCAGGTAAATCCGCTGTTCGGTTTCACCCAAGTGCCCGCGCCGACTTCGTATGACTGTTCACGCAATAGGCACAGCCATTGATCTGGGAAGCCCTGATTTTAATCAGCTCCCGGTGAATTTTGTCGATCGCGGATTCACTGACAAATTTATCCAACGCACCCATGGCTTTATAGGCCTCTGGCTGCACTTTGCCCATTTTAAATCTCGACTGCATAATCTTAAAATTTATTTAATTATTTATGATCGTCAGCAGAACAGCAGTTACCTGGTCCGGCTTGGACAGAAACGGCGAATGACCTGTTTCCAGTGAATATGTTTTTGTAATATGTGCGGCTGTCACCATCCTGTTCTGTAAATCAATCCCGACGGCGTGATCCTGCGTGGTATGAATATAATATTTATTCACAGATCCATAATTCAGCTTCCGTAAGGGTCACTTTATTTCCAAAAGGGATCGCCGGTTCAACCCTGAATTTCGCCAGCACTTCTTTTTGTACATCTGAAGAGGCATCCTGGCAGAAAATATCTATTATCTTATCATGGTTTACATCCAGTGTCAGCTGGTCTTTGGAAGGAATCAGATTGGGCCCGAGTATGGACTGCGCATCGGTCATGGCAAGGTCCATAAGTGACTGTCCATTGGCCGGCAGGAAGGCGCCGATATAAACAAGCTTTTCTATCCGGGAAGGAATCTTTTCTGCAACGGCAGTCACCACTACGCCGCCCATACTATGCCCGACCAGGATCACTTTTCCATTCACGCCCTGGATGGCTGCGATTACTTTATCGCGATACACATCGATAGATACAGCCGCCGGAGAAGTCATATCATTTCCATGTGCAGGCAATTCCACCACAATCACTTTCTGACCCTTCGCTTCCAGCTGGGATTTTACCACATCCCACACATAAGGTGCCTGCCAGGCCCCATGTACCAGGACAAATGTTTTTGAATCCTTTGGATTGTCACCCTTTGAACATCCTGCCACACAAAACAGGACAAACATCATTAACATCGAGCTGATCATTAATTTTTTCATGACGATAATTTTTTTAAATATTTCGTTTGATTATTTATGCAAAGATGATTTGCCGGAGATTACCTGGCAATGGCTGCATAACGGATAAGCATGTCCGAAACATGGTTATGAATTATTTTTTTATTGAAACAAAATCAGGAAGCGATAAAACGTACATCTAAAACCATATCCCGGATATTGATCTGATGATCGTGCAAAAAGAAGCTTTGCAGGAATTCACGACAACCATTTTAATCATCAAATAAATTTCCAGCACATGAACAATTTTATCTTCCCGAGACTATCCTTTATTTCCATTGCCATCGCCTCCGGATCACTGCATATCCAGGCACAAAGCCAGCCGCAAAATTCTTCTCCGGCCCAATTGGTCGATGCACTGCATACCGCTTTTGGAACCCACCAGGCAAGGGCGGTACACGCAAAGGGCATCATATTAGAAGGAGAATTTATGCCGGATCCAAATGCTGCCAGTCTCACGAAAGCCATGCATCTGCAAAAATCAAAAAGCCGGATCGTAGTGCGGTTTTCTGATTTCACCGGTATTCCGGATATTCCGGACAATGTGGGTGGTGCAAATCCGAGGGGGCTCGCGATAAAGTTTATTATGCCGGATGGTCAGACGACGGATATTGTCGGTCATAGTTTCAACGGTTTTCCGACAGAAAACACAGACCAGTTCCGTGAATTGCTATTGGCGATCGGGGCGAGCGGTCCGGACGCACCGAAACCAAATGCCCTGGATAAGTTTCTGGATACCCATCCCATCGCCAAAACATTTCTGACGACGCCAGAAATTACCGGCCAGTTATGCGACCATTACTTATTTTGGGGTGAACTCTTTTAAATTCACGAATAAAAACGGCCAGTCCCGTTTCATCCGGTATCAATTTGTTCCCGAAGAAGGCGAGCGACTTTTAACGGCGGATCAGTTTAACCAGGCGGGACCTGAATACCTGCAGACTGAAATCAAACAACGGATCGCCTCGAAACCCATACGGTTCAAAATGTATGCAGAAATTGCCCAGGCCGGTGATGCAATCGAAAATCCATCCATTGCCTATCCGGCGGGAAGGGAAAAGGTCTTACTGGGATATATAGATATTAAAATGCTCACCGCAAATACAAGCACGGAGGATAAAGCGCTTTCTTTCAGTCCGAATAATATTCCCGATGGCATTGAAACCGCAGACCCGATGCTGAACTTCCGCGGGAAAGCGTATCCGATTTCTGTAAAAGAAAGACAGTAGAGGAAAGTATGGGAGTGTGAGAGTATGGGAGTGGAGGTAAATTAGTCAACCTCAAACGACTTCGATATCCCATACTTTTTTCATGAGACCATATACAACGGCGGGAGTTAAGTTGAGTTTTGCAGCGGCGCCCTGTGGTCCGCTCACTTTGAAATGAGATGATCTGAGCGCGTCCAGCAACTGGGTTTTTTCATTGGCGTTTTGATCACCCGACGAATATTGAATCGGTCATATCCGGTTTAGGTGTTAATCTGAACGGGCAGTTGAATATGATCTATTTTTCCATCATTCGAAACCAGGATCGCTCTTTCGAGAACGTGCTGGAGCTGACGGATATTTCCCGGCCAGTCATAGTCGGTCAGTTCTTTCATGATTCGTTCATGAATACCCTGCACCTGCTTATCCATCCGGGTATTGAAGTACCGGATAAAATGATAAACAAGCCGGGGAATGTCTTCCTTTCGTTCCCGGAGTGGTGGCAGGGCAATAGGAAAAACCTGCAAGCGGTAATAAAGATCCAGGCGAAAGGCACCGGCGGCTACTTCTTCTTCCAGATTTTTATTGGTCGATGCGATGATCCGCACATCCGTTTTAATCGTGTGATGACTGCCCACCCGCTGTACTTCTTTTTCCTGTAAAACCCGCAGTAATTTCGCCTGCATTTCCAGGGGAATTTCGCCTATTTCGTCAAGCAACAAGGTTCCGCCATTGGCCATTTCAAATTTCCCGGGTGTAGCGGTATAGGCTCCGGTGAATGCCCCTTTTTCGTATCCAAAAAATTCTGACTCCATCAGGTTCTCCGGGATCGCAGCACAATTCACTTTCAAAAACGGTTTTTTGTTTCTTTTGGAAAGCATATGAATGGCGGAAGCAACGCCCTCTTTGCCGGTACCGGTTTCCCCGGTGATCAGCACCGAGGTATCAAAAGGAGCCACCTGTTCAATCAGCCGGAACACCTGCATCATCGCAGCGCCCTCTCCAACGATATTTTCAAATGCCTTTTCGGATCCGGTTATTTTATGTGTTTTGTATTCGTTTTGTAAATCCGGTTTTGGTGTTTCATACTGTTTATTCGTTTCAAACCGGTAACGGGCTATTTCCATGGTCACCAGCAGGTCTTTTTCCCGGAAAGGCTTCACGATAAATCCATAAGGGTTGGTGGATTTTGCGGCTTCCAGTACGGGCTTATTGGAGTTGGCAGAAATATAAATAAAGGGGATGGCCATTTTATTCAGCTCCCGAGCAAGATCGATTCCGGTGAGTTTTCCTTTCAGGAAGATATCTACCAATACCAGGGTCGGTTTTTCCTCTTCTACCATCTGCAGCGCCTTATCGGTGGATCGGGCTACGCCCACTACCTGGTAGCCATTCCGTTCCAGCGTTTTTTTGATATCACGGGCAACAATCAATTCATCCTCGACTACCAGGATCTTTTCCATTCGTAAGTTCATTATTTAGATCACTTATAAATTCAGTGGCCGGTGTCACCTGTTTAAAAAGAAGTGATATCTCCACGCCCTTGCTGCTTTGAAATTTCAGATCTCCCTCCAGCTGCTCAGAAAACAATTTAATCAGTTGTATTCCCAAAGATCCCTGGGCGTTGACCTCAAAGCCCTCCGGAAATCCAATTCCATTATCCAGGATCCGTAACAGAATATGCCCGTCCGTTTTTCTTTGCAGATAAACGGTAATCGTACCGGTGGCTGGTTTCGGAAAAGCATATTTAATGGCGTTGGTGATTACTTCGTTCAGGATTAAACCCAGCGGTACGGCCTGCGACACATCCAGTTCAATCGGTTCAGCATGCAGACTAAAATGAATGCGGTTTGTCTGAATAAAACTGTTTTGCAGGTTATAGGTCATATCCTGAATATAAGACGCCATATTAATCAGCGTGCCATGATCGGGCTGATATAGTTTCTGATGGATCAGCGCAATGGCCTGCATCCGTTCCCTGCTTTCCTGAATCGCATTCAATGCTGTCGGGCTCTCCAGGAATTCGGACTGGGCATTCAGCAGACTGATTACAATCTGAAGATTATTTTTTACCCGGTGATGGATCTCTTTTACGAGCCATTCTTTTTCTTCCACGAGTTTCTTTTGTTCCCCCAGCAAAACCTGGAGCCTGCTGTTTTGCGAATTGATTTCGTCCTGTTGTTTCTGCAGTTTAACGTTGGAGCGCTGTTTAAAGCGGTATCCGGTATAAAATAATCCAAGAAAAATAAGCGAAGTCGCGATGATGATATTCCGCGTTTGACGTTCCTTGTTAATTAGCGCAATCTGTAACTGATTTTTATTCGTCAGCAGCTGCAGATCCTTATCCTTTTTTTCCGTTTCATAACGGATCTTAAGTTCCTCCAGTCGCCGGTTTGTTTGCTGGTCATCTACGGAATCCTTTTCCCGCTGATATTTCGATAAATGTGCTATGGCGCTTTTGAGATGACCTTTTGCCGAATCGATCGAAAAAAGCATGTGCTCAAGATAAATGGCGGCTCCATGATACATATTTTGCGAAATGCCTGTTTTCAATACGGGCTGAAGTATTTTCTCCGCGCGGTCAAATTGTTTTGTATCAATGCAGTAGTTGGCTATCAGGAAATTGGCAAAGCCGTTAAATGCACCCTGCCAGGTAGATGCATTGCGGTTATGCCATTTCTCTGCGTTCGTAAAATGCATTTCTGCCAGTATCGGTTCTTTCAAATGATGATAGCAGTATCCGAGTACGAGTTCTATACTCTCCTGTTGATCTTGAGAAAGCGTGGGTCTGCTGTTAAGATAGCTGTTACAGATTTCGATGTAATGCCTGAATTGTACGGGATCTTTATTGTTCGACATTAAGGACAGAAGTTCTATGAAAACTGCATCCTTATAATCGACGCGCTGAAAAGCAGCCAGGGACTTCATAAACCAGGTGGTTGATTCCTCCCCGCCGCCCACAATTTCAAGATACATATCGGCTACCCGTTTATAAAAAAAACCAGCCGAAGCGCTGTCACGCGTCGTTTCCATCGTTGAAGCCGATGCCAAAGCAAAATTCATAAATTCAGCGTGTTTCCCCATTTCACTATACCCCAGTGCCAGCATATCCGTATTATAATGCGTATATGGAAAATGAATCTTTCTATCCAGTAAAAGCGCTTCTTCTGAACTGCGAACGGAAAGCGCTTCCTGCTTTACAAAAAACTGTATATAGCTGGTCTGTGTAAGGCAATCGATCAGGTTAGTGGTGTCCCCGGTTTTTCTGTAGATAGCCAGTGCCTTTCGCGAAATACGAGATTCTGTCAATCGGGTTCATTGCCATCAGTGGTTTAAACATGGCCCACCTTTTCCAGGCTAATGCTTCTTCCCTTGCAGTTCCCTTCTTTTTTGCTTAATGTCACCGCTGCCTGAAAACAGGAGTCGCCTGCATTAATATTATTCCGTTCGAAATAATATTTTCCAAAACCCAGCAGATTTTGGAATCTGCCGGCAGACCTGAAATTCGGATTATCCGCCTTATCGGCCTTCGTCAAATAGTAAAACGCACTATCCAGGTCATTCGGTTTACTGCCGGACTGAAAGCAATAAAAAGAACCAATCGCATTCAGCAAATCAATTTTATTTTGACCGGTGGTTTCGGATAATTGTTTTTTTAATAAAATGATCTGTTCGGCCGGTTCAATATAATCTGCCTGTTCATTATAGGCGGGCATATTTTCCTGGATGATCAGTTGCCGGTCCAGGTTGTTCAGCCTGCTGATGTAAATGATACAACTGTCCAGATCGATCTCTAAGGTCCTGGCCACATAGTAATAAGTAGAAGCGAGCACCAGGTATAAACGCTGCTGATCGGGTGATAGTTTCCTCACCTGGCCATTCAGGGAATTCCCGAAAACGAGTGCAAACAGTATACAGGCAATTGCTTTTTTCAAGTAATACAATGATTCAGGGCGAGTAAAAATTAAATAAGCTAAAGGTATGTGTAAGGAGCGCTGAATGTGCTTTCGCCGTAAATAGTACAACGGAATCCATATATCCGCAATGCCCGTGTTGATGAGCTCATTTACTTCAATTGGCCACCTTGCGAATACCCAGTTTTTTCATTTTTGACTGTAGTGTGGAAGGAGCTATTTTTAACAGTTCGGCTGCACCTTCCTTACCACGGACTTTCCCATTTGTTCTCTTAAGGACAAATAAGATATGATCACGTTCCACTTCGTCAATCGTTTTGATTTTTTCTTCGTTGCGTAAATGATAAGCCCGTTTTAGAATCGGGAAGATCCACCCGGCTGATCAGTTCCCCATTGTTCATCAGCACAGCGCGTTCGATCACATGTTCCAGCTCCCGGATATTGCCCGGCCAGTCATAGTCACTCAGTGATTTCAGAACGCCGGCCGATATCGTTTGTATTTTCCTCCTGTTCTTTTGTGCATGCCGCTCCAGGAAATAAGAAACCAGCGCAGGCAGGTCTTCCTTACGATCCCGAAGCGGAGGAATTTCTATTGGAAAAACATTGAGCCGGTAGTATAAATCGCTGCGAAACCTTCCTTTCATCAATTCCGTTTCCAGGTTTCGGTTGGTGGCAGCAATAATCCGGACATCTGTATTGTATGGTCTTTTTGCTTCCGATCGGTTCAATCTCCCTTTCCTGAATCGCCCTCAATATTTTTACCTGCATATCCAGCGGCATATCGCCTATTTCATCCAGGAACAAACGTGCCCTGGTGAGCCTGTTCAAACTTCCCGATTCGTTTCTCGGTGGCGCCCGTAAAGCTTCCTTTTTCATGACCGAAGAGTTCGCTCTCTACCAGATTTGCGGGAAGAGCGGCGCAATTCACCTTGATCATCGGCATCCCGTTTCTTTTCGATTGTTCATGAACGATCCGGGCAACAACCTCCTTTCCCGTACCGGTCTCACCCAGCAAAAGCACCGAACTGTCAGTCGCAGCCACCTGGACGATCAGTTCCAGCACTTTTTTCAGCGCTTCACTGGATCCGATTAATCCGTCGGGGGTGGGTGGTATGATCATCAATTCAATGGATTCATTCTAATCCAATATAAGGTCTTTTTATCTCCTTTCCCCGTGTTTGTTATTAAATAAACGATATTTCGTTTATTTAACCTTACTTAAATTTATATATACCACTGGTTTCCAGTCCATTAGTTGCGGCACAGAATTCGAAACGATAGGGGAAACGAAAATTATGGGCCATACTCAACCACCTTCTTTCGAAACAATATCCAAATGCGGAAATCAGCTAATGCTCATTGAAACTATAAAGGATTAGTTTGAAAGAGGAGGCAGAGTTCCGCGAGCATCCACATATTCATTCTTATACAGAGGTTTTGTGGATTACTGCAGGATCCGGTGAATTGCATCTGGACATGCAGGTCTTTGAACTCGAAGCGGGTGAGATGTATTTTATACGACCCGGTCAGGTTCATAAACTATACTACAACCGGGATACAACTGGTTATGTGTTGTCGCTCTCAAAAAAACTTCTGGAAAACACAGCGAATGAAATCGAACCCGCTTCCATCAATGAATTTGTCCCTTCCCTGATGGAACATAAACATATCCATATTGATCCCCATTACCGGACAGACATGCAGGATATCCTGGAACGCATGATGAGGGAAACAGCCAGCTGTCGCGACTATTCGAATGAAATTCTCTGCCGTTACTTTAATATCTTTTTATTTTACCTGAGAAAACAGCTGGCCGATTCTTCCATCAACATCATTCAAAACCGGAATATCCAGCTGTCGCAGCAATTTAAGGCCCTGGTAGATAAACATTACAAGACCAAAAAACTGGTATCCGACTATGCATCGGAATTGAACATCACCCCGAACTACCTGAATGAAATTATAAAAAAAGTTACCGGTCACTCCGCCGGATATTTAATCCGTCAGCGAATCGCCATGGAGGCCAAGCGCTATGCCGTGCACTCCTCCGTTTGCATGAAGGAAATCGGGTACCACCTTGGTTTTTCTGACATGGCGCATTTTAGTAAATTCTTTAAGTTGGTCGTGGGCAGCAATTTTACCGATTTCAAAAATAAAAAGTCTGGGTTTGCGATGGCAGGATAAGACAGTAACCATCGCTTCTGAGCCCAACCGACCGTAAAAGAAATATATTGGTTATTTTTCCGTTTAAGGATGGGCTGCAAACCTGCTAAATCCAAGAACGATGAAGAATTTCCAAACAATTTTCCTGACACTGTTGATCGGTCCGGCTTTCCTGGTCTCCTGTACAAAATCAGACCTGACCCAAAATCATTCACCCGTGGATTCCGCGACCATCGCTGGATTCCGGGACTCTACGCTGTTGATAAAAAGAATTTCCATTGCTATGTATGATACTACACTGCAGAATCTGACCGATTCTTTGTCATACTATTATTCTTATGACACCACTTCCCGGAGGGTAAGTATTTTCCTTCACGAGCCATTGTCGCCTTTGGATCCCGACTATTTAAGTATTCTGGGCTATGATAATTCCGGCCTGCTTACAAGCGTCACCCTGAGCCCAACCTATTTCACGGATCCTGGCGATATCAGCACTGTCGCGTACGCCTATGACGCGCAGACAGGTGTTAAAATCGAAAATCATTACTTATAAGGATCACGTAGAAAACATTTTATTGAATAAAACCACGCTGCCAGGCGGAGCTTATTCGCTGGACTGGCGAAGGGAAGTGGCCGGCGGTGATTCGTCTGTTAATGTTGTCCGGTTTAACGTGAATGGTCAGGTGAATTATTTCAGCAGTCTGTCGATCCTGTACGCACCGGGAACCGGTTATATAGATTCCCTGGTTTATGATGCAAACGGCAGTATCATCAAACAAACAGAAACCCATATCGATGCCTCGTATGATACAACATCCTACGATCTGTATACATATACAAAAGACACAAGGGGTAAGCAGTTCTATAATTTTGTCGCGATTTTATACCATGGAATTGCCGGACTTCCCCTGGAGCTGGGTGATCAGTTTTCAGATCCCTTCAATTATCTCGATCAGGAAACCATATATCCTGCCACGCAGACCATCGTTCGCCACCAGGATGATTTGGGTAACCCTTATTTTGTAAATTTTCAGTCACCCAATCAATTCGACGCGTCGGGCCGTCTGGTTCAAACAACCCTGTTTGCAGACGACATAAAAGTGTATCCGGTTATAATGAAAATTGAATATTACAAATAGGACAGGAGAGACTTGCGCAAAACGGTTGCTGCTGATACCAGGGCTGCGGCTACAACACCTGTCTCATGTAATGGTATAAGACCATGCCGGATTTCTTAGGTTTGATGCCGTACTTAAACCACCGGGAGATGAATCATAAACTCAGTGCCTTCCCCTTCTTTTGTCGTGACCCTGATATCACCGCCATGGGCTTTAATAATATCATAGGCTAAACTCAGACCCAGGCCGGTTCCGCTTCCGGTCGGTTTGGTTGTAAAGAAAGGCTGAAAGATTTTGTCGACTATGTGTTTAGGAATGCCATTGCCATTGTCACTCACCGTAATGAACAACTGATTGTCAGATTGGCTGGTAGCCAGTTTTACCAGAGGATCAAACCCGGTATCATTCCCTTTTCGCTTCTCATACACTGCATAAAAAGCATTGTTGATGAGGTTCAGCAACACCCGTCCGATATCCTGGGAAACAACATTTATTTTTTTAATGTTTTTATCGAAATCTGTTTCAATCTTTGCATTGAAAAGTCTTCTCTTTGGCCCGGAATCCGTGATATGCCAGACGGAGATATTCATCTGCAAGCGCATTAATATCCGTCCCTTCTTTCTGTCCGGAGCTGGAACGTGAATGTTGCAGCATGCCTTTCACGATTCCATCTGCGCGTTTGCCGTGATTGTTTATCTTTTCGAGATTTTGTCTGATGTTATCCAATATTTCATTCTCCAGCATTTCGTCCCGTTCGGTTTTTGGTTTTGCGCGTTCTGCCGTCAGCTCTTCAATTAATTCGGTATTTACTTCAGAAAAATTGTTTACGAAGTTGAGCGGATTTTGTATTTCGTGTGCAATACCTGCCGTGAGTTCACCAAGGGAAGCCATTTTCTCCGACTGTACCAGTTGCGACTGTGCCTGTTTGAGATCAACCAGGGTTTTTTCAATTTGATCTTTGGCAGATTCCAGTTTGTTGAAATCTTCATAACGCAGATATGCCGTAGAAAAAGCTTCGGCAAGTGCCTGTACCAGCGGCAGGTGCTCATTACTTAATGACTGAGTATCTCCCACATATAACATACCCTGCTGAAATGGAAGGAAATGTAAATAAAGGTCACCCGGGCGGCTTTCCACCAGGAATTTTTCGCCAGTGGTGATGGCACCCCTTTCTCCAAGTACTTTAGTGAAATCATTAAAAGCGGCTTCATCCCAATGCGTGCTGTACATTTCCTTTTTGTTCCAGTGCGAAACGATCTGCTCCGTCTCCCGGTTTGCCGTGTATGGTAAATAAAAAGCAGCAGCAACACCCTTTCCCCCCGGCGTAGATAAGAAAATATTTATTTGTTGCTGCTCTTCGTCCATAATGAATACGCCGCAACGAATAAAAGGAACGCCGATGGTTGTGAGTTCATTCCAGATTAAAGGAGTAATTCTTTCCAGGTCTGTTGTAGTCCGCATGGAAGCGATCTCGGCACGGATCCTGTCTACGGAAGCGCGTTGGATGGCTTGCCTGGTCTGTGCTTCTGAATTTTGCAGATCAAGGAAGCGGGTATAAGTCATGTCAAATTCAGCTGCAAATCTTTCCAGCAGCAGAATGGTTTCTTTGGGTCTGGGTTCAGGACTGGAAATAGAGAGATGTCCTTTTGAAAAAAAGGCAAGCGTGACAACCCGGCGTCCGGAGGTATCCTCCTGTGTCGCCTTCGTGCCGCTGATCTTTGTCCTGTAGGTCAGCCAGGCCTCCAGTTCAGGACCCCGAAGATCCACGACCAGTGATTTTCTTTTTTCCTTCCATGCCGTGTAGGATTTATTGATTAATGCCGGCTCATCAAAACTTGCTTTAAACATGAGGTCGATTTGTCTGCCACCACCCGCCCAGTCGGTCACACTGAATTCAATTACCCTTTCTGTTTCATTCATGATACCGATGGTACACTGTATCGGATTTTCTCCGAGCACCTTTAATTGCTGAAAAATTACATAGGCTGCTTCAGAAAGTTCGGCGCTTTTCTGCATCGCCATGGTTCTTACCCGAACGCGCTCCAATGCCGCCTCTATTTGGGCCTCTCTGGTCTGTGCTTCTGCTTTTTGTAAGTCAAGAAAGCGGGTATAGGTTTGCTGAAATACTTTGGTAAACCGCAGCATGAGTTCAATCTCTTTTTCATTCAAACGGTTTCCTCCTACTATCATAAGGTAACCCTGTTTGAAATTGAAATTCTGAAGCGATAACCTTTTCGGTGAAAGAGCAATCAGCTGTTCTGCCGTTATCCAGTGTGAATTCGTTCCGTCTTTTTGCAGACCATTTTCGGCTATAAATGTCTGGTGTGCGATTGTTTCCTGCTCATTCATCTCAATGATACTCAGTGGTTCCTTTTTTTTCCAGGATGAAAGCACTTTTCGCATCTCGCTGGTTTCAGTGTGCACAAGCCCCAGTGGTTCATTAATCTTTCCAGTTGCCGGGTTAGGAGCATATGTCCAGCCAATTTTTTCTTCCTCGTCCATTATTACATAACCACTGGAAAGGCTTTTGATACCTAACTTGCGCAATTCATCCCATAGTAATTCACCTGCTTCCTTCAATTCATCGCTTTTGTGCATAGCTAATGAGCCTGAACGTACTTTTTCCAGTGATGCCTGGATCTGTGCTTCCCTTGCCTGCGTTTCGGCGTTTTCAATATCAAGATATTTTCGGTAAGCGAGCTCAAATACATTCACGAAACGATGGAATAATCCCTGCTCATTTTTCACCAGCGGATGATATGTAGAAATGCCAAGTGCAACCGGACCGAGCGAATACCAGTAATAGTTGAGTGTAGAGGCGGTTTCCAGAAATTTGTCTATGAATACATTTGTCGTTTTCTGAAAGTCCAGCCATTCTTTAACTTTTTTCCCTTTGAGATGGCTAAAAAAAATTTCACCCTTACCCTTCAGCATTTTATTGGCGAAGTCCCTGTCGAGTTTACTGGTGCCATAACTAGTCTCCGTTATTACAGTTTTCCTGTGCTTTGTATAGTATTCATAGTTCATATAAATACCTTTCTCTTTGTAAATAATTGCTGTTTGCACATTCCGGATTTCTTTTACACCGAATAATTTCAATTGAGCGGAAATGGCCTTGCATATCGTAAGCATGTCATCACGATCTGTCATCGCCATGGCCATGACGCGCACTTTTTCGAGTGACGACTCAATTTTCAGTTCCCGCTTTTTCTGGAGAAGTTGCTTTTCAAGCCTTGCATTCGCTTTTTCGAGCTGAATTATTTCCTTTTTAGACATAACATAGTAAAGCGACCAACGGGCATTATAAGTTGTTCTTCTTTAGCTCACTCACGGCATGGTCAGCAGCCCTTGCGGTAAAAGCCATATAAGAAAGTGAAGGATTTTGACAGGCGGCAGAAGTCATAAAAGATCCGTCGGTTACAAAAACATTCTGCGCATCCCAGACCTGGTTCCATTTATTCAGCACACTGGTTTTGGGATCCCTGCCCATACGTGCCGTTCCCATTTCATGGATGCCACGACCCAGGTATGGATTAATCATCCGACGACTGAATATGTTTTACTCCCAATGCCTCCATCATTTCGATGGCATCATTGAGCATATCTTTACGCATTTTCTTTTCGTTCTCTTTTAATTCCGCATCAAAGGCCAGCACATTGAGTCCCCATTTATCTTTTCTCGTTTTATCCAGTGTCACTTTATTTTCATGGTAAGGAAGTGTTTCACCGAAGCCACCTATTCCAAAGGTCCATGGTCCCGGTTCGCTGAGTTTTTCTTTTAAATCCGTACCAATTGTATATTCTGATCCGGCATTTTGATCCCAGCCCAGGCGACCACCTCCACCCTGGTATCCAAAACCACGCAGATAATCGCGTTTGTCGCCAAAGAAATTCCTGTAGCGGGGAATATAAATCCCGTTGGCTCTGCGGCCATAATAGTATTTATCCTCGAACCCTTCAACAATACCACCTGCTGAAACGTCCAGGTGATGGTCCATCACATTATGACCCAGCTCTCCGCTGCTGCTACCCAGTCCATCGGGCCAGATATCCGTTGCTGAGTTCATCAATATCCAGGCACTGTTGAAAGTGGAGGCATTCAGGAAAATGATTTTTGCATAATAGGTGTAGGTTTGATTGGTCTGTGCATCCAGCACTTCCACACCGGTAGCTCTTTTCTTATCCTTATCATATAAAATTTTGGTAACAATGCTCCAGGGACGAAGGGTCAGGTTCCCGGTTTTCATTGCTGCAGGAAGTGTAACCGATTGTGTGCTGAAATAGCCGCCGAATGGACATCCAAACCAGCATTTATCGCGATACATACATTGTCTGCCGTCCATGGGCACCGTGGCATGTCCGCAGCGGCCGATGATCATTTTTCTCGATGATTTATAATGATCTTTGAAACGGGCTGACAAATCTTTCTCCACGCAATTCATTTCCATAGCGGGAAGAAAGTGACTATCGGGCAACTCCGGTAAATTCTCTACCGATCCACTCACGCCTGCAATTTTTTCGACGTAAGTGTACCAGGGTAGCTTTCGAACGCTGCGAGAAACGTCGCCGGCCGTGTATCTCCCGTGGCGGCAGTTTCTCGGTTGGCAGGGCGCGTTCGCCGTCCGGTCGACGCAGTGACATCGGCGGACTCTCCGCTCCGATGCGCGCCGCTGTTCGCGACGTCGACCCTACGCTTTCGCTCTGGCACATCCGGTCGATGGACGACATGCTCGGCGGTCCGCTGTCCGGGCCACGATTTGGCGCCGTGTTGTTCGTGGCGTTCGGCGTCGTCGCGTTGGTGCTGGCCGCCGTGGGTCTGTACGGCGTGATGTCGTCAGCCGTCCGCGACCAGACGCGCGAGATCGGGATCCGCATCGCACTCGGCGCGACGCCCGCGCGGATTCGCGATGGTGTCATCCGTCGCGCGTTCACGGTCGCGGGCGTTGGCGCATGCGTCGGGCTGGCGGTTGCGCTGGCGAGCACGCATCTGCTCCGCACGCTGCTCTTTCAGGTGAGTCCGACCGATCCGCTGACGCTCGTCGGCGTCTGCGTTGTTCTGCTCGCCGTTGCGCTGTTCGCGGCGTATCTACCGGCGCGCCGAGCGACGCGCATCGACCCGGTTCAGGCGCTGCGCGCCGAGTAGTTACTCGCCGGTCCGTTTGGCTTTAGCATGTTGTATGGACCTGCCAGTCAATCCGCCGATTCTTCCCATGCTCGCCAAGCTCGTCGGCGAGCTGCCGCCCGGCGACGGATGGATCTTCGAGCCGAAGTGGGACGGCTTTCGCACGCTCGATCTTTCGCGACGGCGACGAAGTGTTCATCCAGAGTCGCGACGAGAAGCCGCTCGGCCGCTACTTCCCGGAGCTCGTCGAAGCCTCTCATCGACGCAGCTGCCCGATCGCTGCGTGCTCGACGGCGAGATCGTGATCGTCCGCGAGAGCGGTCTCGACTTCGACGCGCTGCAACTGCGACTGCATCCGGCCGCGTCGCGCGTGAAGATGTTGTCCGAGCAGATCCCAGCGTCGATCGTGTTCTTCGATCTGCTCGCGTTGGGCGACGTCGATCTCCGCGGTGCGCCGTTCTCCGAACGACGCGCGGCGCTGGAGTCGGTGCTCGCCGACGCCGCGCCGCCGTTGCATCTCACGCCGGCGACGCGCGACCGCGCTGTCGCCGCCGACTGGTTCAGTCGCTTCGAGGGCGCGGGTCTCGACGGTGTGATGGCGAAGAAGGAGTCGGGCCTCTACGAGCCGAACAAGCGCACGATGCTCAAGGTGAAGCACGAGCGCGATTGCGACTGCGTCGTCGGCGGATTTCGCTGGCACAAGGGCGCGAAGGGAGAACGCGATCGGTTCGCTGCTTGCTCGGTCTCTACAACGACGAAGGAAAGCTCGAGCACGTCGGCGTGTGTTCGAGCTTCACCGACGCCAAGCGACGCGAGCTCGTGTCGTTTCTCGAGCCGTATCGCGAGAACGCGCTCGACGGTCATCCGTGGAAGGCGTGGGCGGAAGCCGAAGCGAGCGCCGAAGACGACGCCGCGTCGCAAACCGGGCGGCGGAAGTCGATGGAGTCAGGGCAAGGATCTGTCGTGGGAGCCGCTGCGACCGGAGCTCGTCGTTCAAGTCGCGTACGATCACATGCAGGGCACGCGCTTTCGGCACACGGCGCAGTTTCGTCGCTGGCGAACCGACAAGGATCCGCGCGACTGCACGTTCGAGCAACTCGAAGTCGTCGCCGCGCAGGAGATCGCCGAGATCTTTGCGACGGGGCGGTAGGGATGTTCTAAAGATCGAGTCGTTCTCTGTGTCCTCTGTGTCCTCTGTGATTCATTGTTTCAGTTTGAATCACAGAGGACACAGAGGACACGGAGGAAACGGAACCCTAGTCATCCTTTTTTCTTTTCGCGCGCGACGGCGCCACGCGAGTCCCTTCGTCCTTCGTCTTGCGAAAGTGCGGCGGCCACGGCGCGTCGCCGAGTCCCGACGCTTCGTCGCGCGCCGCAAGCTCGAGCAGCTGATCGAGTGAGCCGCGCGCGTCGTCCATCTCGGCGTGCGGATCGCCGATCGTCGCGAAGCGTTGCGGCACGGTGAACACCGTGAAGTCCGCCGGCTCGCACGCGGGCACTTCGTCCCAGCGCAGCGGCGCCGAGACGCGCGCGTCGGGAAGCGGACGCACCGAGTACGCCGAGCACGTCGTGCGATCCTTGGCGTTCTGGTTGTAGTCGAGAAAGACGCCGTGTCGTTCTTCCTTCCACCACTTCGACGTCGCGAGCGTGGGCACGCGTCGTTCGATCTCGCGCGAGAACGCGAGCGCGGCGCGTCGCACCTCGGTGAACGACCAGCGCTGCTCGATGCGCACGTTGACGTGAATGCCGCGCGAACCGCTCGTCTTCGGCCAACCGCGCAGTCCGAGGTCTTCGAGTAGCGCCTTCGTCTCCATCGCGACGCGACGCACGTCGTCCCACTCGACGCCCGGACCCGGATCGAGATCGATGCGCAGCTCGTCGGGATGATCGAGATCGTCGGCGCGCACGGCGTGCGGATGCAGCTCGATGCAGCCGAGGTTCACGACCCACGCGAGTCCCGCAGCGTCGTCGACGACGAGCTCCTCGGCGGTTCGTCCCGACGGAAACGACAGCGTGACGGTGCGCAGCCACTCCGGGCGCTTGTCCGGCGCGCGCTTCTGATAGAACGGCTCGCCCTCGGCGCCGTTCGACGAAGCGCTTGAGCACGAGCGGCCGATTGCGAATGCCGGCGATCGCGCCCGGCGCGACGGACAGGTAGTACTGCACGAGCTCGAGCTTGGAGAGCTTGGCCTCGCGCGAGAAGTACGGCTTGTCCGGGTTGGTGACCCGGACCTCGCGACCATCGATCGAGAGCGCCTCGGACTCGGCCACGTTAGAAAACTACTCACGGCAGCTTCGCGGTGCCGGTCTTCAAGTCGAACGTCGAGCCGGCGGGGAGAACGTGCAAGCGCATGTTCGTGGCGCCGAGTACATGCGACGACATCGGTGTGATGTTCGCCGAGCGCGCGTCGTAGATGGTGACGGCGCTCGCGCCGGCGACGCGCCACGGACCGGTCGGTCCGACGATCAGCGCCGTCGACTCGTCGATGCCGACGCCGAGGTGCGGCTCGCGCTCGAGGACGAGGCTGATCAGTCGGTTGGCGCGCTTGCGGCGGAGAAAGTGTTGGTCGATGATCGCGCTCTTGATGAACCCGAAGCCCGAGTCGGTGACGATGTTGTTGCGGGCGATCGTCATGTAGGCCGACGTCGTGTCGCGTCGAGTCGCCGCCGGGCTCGCGCTCGTCGCCCGTGATCATGATCTCCGACATCACCGCCGCACCGGCCGACGTTCCGCCGATGACCGCGCCGTTCCGGTAGCGCGCATGAATTGCCGCTTCGGTCTTCGTGCCGCGCAGCACGCCGGTGAGCTTGCACCTGATCGCCGCCGCCGAACCAGACGCCGGTGACGTCATCGAGCAGGTGGGCCACGGAATCCGTCGACGCTTCCGCGCGCGTCACCCAGATGTTGCGCGCGTCGACGCCGAGCATGCGGAGTTCGTTCACCTTCTCCTCGCCACTCGCCTTGCCGTCTTCGCTCGCTTCAGCGAAGACGGCGATGCGAGCATGGCCACGCCCACCCGCGAGGTCGACGAACTGCTGAACGAGCGCCGGCGGCTGTGGTCCGCCGCCGACGATCATCAGAGTGCCGCGCCGGCGTGGACTGTGCAACGGCCGAGGCGGCGAGAGAAGCGGCGCAGGCGGCTGAGAAACAGTGTTGGCGAATATGCATCGATGCGACGGGACGGTCGAGAAGAGGAGGGCTGCGATGCCGGTGCAACATACGAGACGGTCACCGTCGCGGCACAGCGTCAGTCCGTCGACGGCCGTCGACGTGCATTCCCTCAACACTTGATTGAATCAAATGTTGAGTGTATGATGGCCGCATGACCACCCAAGAGCTCGATCTCCTCCAGGGGACGCTCGACGTCCTCGTGCTCCGCGCGCTGTCGTGGGGCACCATGCACGGCTACGCCGTCGCCCGATTCATTCGCCAGGGGTCGGACGGAACGTTCAAGGTCCTCGACGGCGCCCTCTACACGGCGCTCCACCGCATGGAAGAACGCGGATGGGTCGAGTCGGAGTGGGGAACCTCGGAAAAGAAGAAGCGCGCCAAGTTCTACCGACTCACCGCGGCCGGCCGACGAGCGCTGCGCTCGGAGACGGAATCGTGGAACGACTACGTCGCCGCGGTCGGCGCGTGATGACCGCGAAGCTGGAGACGATATGAGCGTCCAACGCGACATCGACGCCGAGCTGCGCTTTCATTTCGACGCGCGCATCGAGGAGCTCGTCGAGCAGGGAATGTCGCGCGACGACGCGCGCAAGCAGGCGGTCTCCGAATTCGGCGACGTCGACGACGTGCGCGCGAATCTTCGCGACATCGATCAGCGCGTCGCGCGCAAGCGTAGTCGCGCCGATCTGCTCGATGGCTTGCGACAGGACATCGTGTACGCGGTGCGATCGCTGCGGCGAACGCCCGCCGTCTCGCTCACGATCATCGCGACGCTCGCGCTCGGCCTCGGCGCGAACGCGGCGATGTTCTCGCTGCTCGACGTGATCTTTCTTCGGCCGCCGGCCGGCGTCGTGGCACCCGAACGAGCTGCGTCGCGTGTGGTCGGAGCGGCATTTCAGCAACGGGACTCAAGTTCTGGGCCGGCTTCGACTACTCGGCGTACGCCGCCATCGCCAAGACGGTCGACGGTCAGGCGAACGTGGTGCTCTATCGGCTACCCGGATCGGCGAAAGCTCGGCCGGGGTGAGAACGCGCCGCACGGCAGCCGTGTCGCATGCCGGCGCGAACTACTTCGCGCTCCTCGGTGTGAAGCCGCAGATCGGTCGCTTCTACAGCGCCGACGAAGATCGCGTCGACGTCGACCGCGCCGGTCGCCGTGGTCTCGGACGATTTCTGGAAACGCGAGCTCGGCGGACGATCGATCGGCGATCGGCGAGCAGCTCAGCATCGCAGTGACCGACGCAGCGCTTCACGGTCATCGGTGTGACGCCGCCGCGCTTCAGCGGCACCGAGCTCGACGCGACGGACATCTGGATGCACGCACAACGATCTACTACGCGGATCGAGTGCGTGGAGGCCGCGGCTGGTGGCAGGATCCGAACATCAACGGCTTCCGCGTGTCTGCTCCGACTCCAGCCGAACGCGCGCGAAGGCGAGCTCGTTCAGCGCACGACGGCCGCGCTGCGCGGCCCGGGCATCGGCTACCGCAGGACACGCTCGTCGTCGGCGCGTTCGGGTCGGTCATCGCGGCGCGCGGTCCCGGCAATCTCGAGCCGGAAATGCGAGTCGCCACGCGCCTGGCGGGGGTGGCGATCATCGTGCTGCTCATCGCCTGCGCGAACGTCGTGAATCTGTTGCTCGCGCGCGCGGTGAAGCGGCGTCGCGAGATCGCGGTCCGACTCGCGCTCGGCGTCTCGCGAGCGGCGGCTTGTGCGAATGCTCATCACGGAGAGTGTGCTGCTCGCCCTCGTGGCTACCGCGGCCGCGCTCGTCGCGGCGACGTGGGGCGGCGTCGTGCTGCGTCGGCTGCTCATGCCCGAGGTGCACTTTGCTGAATCGCCGCTGAACTGGCGCGTGCTTCGCGTTCGCGCTGGCCGCGGCGGTGATCGCCGGCGCGCTCGCCGGGCTGATTCCCGCGTTGCAGTCGGCGGCGCCCGATCTCTCGAACGCGCTCAAGGCCGGCTCGCGCGACGGCGTGACGCACCGCTCGCGGCTGCGCAGTGCGCTCGTCGCGTGCCAGGCCGCGCTGTCGGTGGTGCTGCTCGTCGGCGCCGTGCTGTTCGTGCGCAGCCTGCGCAACGTGAAGGCGCACGACATCGGCTACTCGGTCGATCGTCTCGCGTTCGCGCGCGTGAACTACGACGACCCGGATTCGGCGCGCGATGCCGGCATGCCGGTACGGCTGCGCGCGCTCGAACCCCGCGTCGCGGCGATTCCGGGCGTCGAGAGCGTCGCGTTCACATCGATGCGTCCGAAGTACGGCATGGCGTTCGTCGACTACCATCCCGACGTCGACACGACGGGAAAGCGAATGCCGGATGGGATCTACACCGCCGTGTCGTCGAACTACTTCGCGGCGACGGGAACGAAGCTGGTTCGCGGGACGCACCTTTCCGGCGACATCCATCCGGTGCGCAGTCCGTACACGGTGATCGTGAACCAGGCGATGGCCGACGCGGATCTGGCCGAATCAGGATCCCATCGGCCACTGCATCTATTTCGATCGTCGTCAGCGGCCGAATCAACCGCCGCCGCCGCCGCCCTCGTGCTCTCGCGTGATCGGCGTCGCGCAGACGGCGCTGCTCAATTCGATCGACGAGAAACCGCGACCGCACTTCTACGTGTCGCTCGATCATCCGCCGCTCGAACACGTGGGGCGCGTCGGAGCTCATCGTGCGCGGCGATCCGTCGCGACTGGCGGCGATTCAGAAGGCCGTGACGAGCTCCTGCGCTCAGAATTCGCCGGCGGCGATTCCGAAGCTCACGACGATGGCGCAAGGCGATGGAGCCGGAGTACCGCCCATGGCAGCTCGGCGCGACGCTGTTCACGCTGTTCGGTGTGCTCGCGCTGATCGTGGCCGGCATCGGCATCTACAGCACGGTGTCGTACGCCGTGAGTCAGCGGACGCACGAATTCGGCGTGCGCGTCGCGCTCGGCGCGCGCGCGGCGACGTGCTGCGTCAGGTGCTCGGCGAGGGCCTGCGGACGGTGGCGATCGGCGTCGTGATCGGAATACTCATGGCGCTCGCGGCCGGCCGACTCGTCGCGTCGCTGCTCTACGGAATCGCGCGCACGATCCATCGGCGATGGTGGTCGTCGCCGTCATGCTGCTTGCCATCGCGGCGCTCGCGGCGCTCCTGCCCGCGTGGCGTGCGGCCAGAGCGGATCCGGTCGCGGCGCTGCGCGCCGACTGACCGCACGCTGAATCCTGACCCAACGTTCATGTCATTCGGCGATTCGAGTCTGCGCGATTGGTTTGGCGACATCGACATCTATCTGTTCGACCAGATCATTCGCGGACAGATCAGGCCGGGCATGCGCGTTCTCGACGCCGGCTGCGGCTCCGGCCGCAACCTCGTGTATCTGATGCGCGAGGGCTACGACGTTGCCGGGGTCGATCAGTCGGAGGCGGCGGTGAGCGCGACGCGAGCGTTGGCCGCGCGCTTGGCGCCGCGTCTGGCCGCCGACGCCTTTCGTGTCGAAGCGGTCGAGGACCTGTCGTTCGACGCCGCGAGCTTCGACGTCGTGATCGCGAGCGCCACGCTCCATTTCGCGCGCGACGACGCGCAGTTTCGCGCGATGGTCGACGCGATGTGGCGGACGTTGCGCCCCGGCGGACTGCTGTTCGCCCGCCTCGCATCGACGATTGGCATGCCGGCCTCGCGATTCCGATCGCTCGGCGGGCGTCGCTTTGCGCTGCCCGACGGGAGTGAACGCTATCTCGTGGACGAGGACATGCTCATGGCGGAAACGGCGCGCCTCGGTGGCGCGCTGGTCGATCCGCTCAAGACCACAGTCGTGCAGAACGCGCGCTGTATGACCACATGGGTATTGCGCGCGCCGCCGGCGTGAGCCGCTATGGCACAACCGGCGACGGAAGAATCGGCAGCGTGAGATGCGTCGCCAGATCCTTCGATCGGTAGACGCGCATCGTTGCCGCCTTGAAGTCCGACTCGGTCGCCGTGTTGATGTTCGGCACGAACGTCTGCGGATTGCGATCGATGAGCGGGAACCAGGTGCTCTGCACCTGAATCATCAGCCGGTGGCCTTTCTTGAACGTGTGAAAGACGTCCTGCAGCTGATAGTCGATCGACGCGGGCTGGCCGGGCACGAGTGGCTTTGGCGTGACGTATCCGTTGCGCCAGCGCGCGCGAAAGACATCGCCCTTCACGAGCTGCTCGAAGCCCGAGAGCTGCTCGCCCGTGAGCGTCGCGACGGCGGCCGGAACGTCGGGGTTCGCCGGCATGCCGTTCGGATAGACGTCGATCACCTTGACGATGAAGTCGGCGTCGGTGCCGGTGGACGCGATCTTGAGCGACACGCCGATCTGTCCGGCGAGCGTGAGATCGTTCTCGAGCGGCGGCGTCTGATAGACGAGCACGTCGGGACGCGCCGCGGCGAAGCGCTGATCCTCGGCCGGATAGTTGCGGAAGTATCCGAACGACAGCGCGTTCGTGTACGGCACCGGCTTGGCCGGATCGCTCACGTAGCTGTCCATCGCCGTTCTTCTCGCTGGGCGCGTCGAACGACAGCGCGCCGCCGCCGTGCAGGTAGAGCGATTGCGGCGTGACCTCCTTCGGCGGCCACTGCGCGAACGTGTGCCACTTGTTGGCGCCCGTCTCGTACATGATCGCCTTGCCGAGCTGACGGTCGCAGCGATCCTCGAGCGCGCAGGCGAAGAACGGGAATTCCACCGAGTCTCTGAAGAACGGCCCCGTCGCCTGACCGAACGGGATGAAGCCGAAGCTCGTCAGATCGCCGTTGCTCCACGCGCCGTGCGCCCACGGTCCGACGATGAGCGTCTTCTGCGTCTTCGGGCTCAACGTGTCCATCGCCTTCGACGCGCGCAGCGGCCCGTACGGATCCTCGCCGTCGAACCATCCGCCGACGAACAGCACGGCGGGCGAGATGTTCTTGAGATGCGGCGCGAGCGAGCGCTTCTGCCAGAACGCATCGTAGTTCGGGTGCGCCATCATCGAATCCCAGAACGCGAGCTTGTCGCCGAAATACTTGGCGTCGGCGTTCTTGTTCGGCCCCATGTCGAGGAAGAAGCGATAGCCGTCGGCGTTGTCGCGGTTCATCGTCATCGGCGGGCCGTAGTTCGTCACCGTCGGCTCGGGACGCGCGCGCGCGAAGCCCATGAGGAAATTGAAACTCTGCGCGAGCGTGAGCGTGCCGTTGTGATGCCGGTCGTCGCCGAAGTACCAGTCGATGAGCGGCGCCTGCGGACTCGCCGCCTTGTGCGCCGGGTGCGCGTCGATCATTCCCGCGGCCGTGAAGAAGCCGGGCGCCGAGATGCCCCAGGTGCCGACGCGACCGTTGTTGTGCGGGACGTTCTTGATCAGCCAGTCGATCGTGTCGTAGGTGTCGGTGCTTTCGTCGACGTCCTTTGCGCCGTGCTTGACGTCGATGTGCGGCGTCATGTACTGGAAGTAGCCCTCCGACATGAAGCGCCCGCGCGTGTCCTGGTAGACGAAGATGAAGCCGTCGTCGCTGAACCGCTGCGATGGGTCCGAGTCGCGCCGGATACTGGTCGACGCCGTAGGGCGCGACGCTGTACGGTGTGCGCGACATCATGATCGGATAGCGGCGGCTCGTGTCGCGCGGCGTATAGATCGCCGTGAAGAGCTGCACGCCGTCGCGCGCGCGAATGCGCACTTCGGTCTTCTTATAGTGGTCGCGGATCCGATTGATCGCGGCCGAGTCGACGGTGCCACGTCCTTGCGCGGCGAGCGACGGTGCAAGGGCGATTGCGATGGCGGCGGTTCGGAACAGGGCGCGCATAGGAGTCTCGGGTCGAGGCGAAGAAGAGAATCTCGCGCCGGGTACGCCAGTCGTCCATTCTCACCAACTGCCATTTTACGCAGAGGACGCAGAGGACGCAGAGAAACCTCCGCGACCTCTGCGTCCTCTGCGGTCCCACAGGGCTAGTTCTTGGAAGCCGTCAGTCGCTTCTGAGCGCGATATTCGGTTCGACCATCGATGCGCGGCGCGCTGGAATCCAGCTCGCCAGCAGCGTGACGCCGAGCAGCACGACGGTCACAACGCCGAACACGAGCGGATCGCGCGGCGATTGCTGGAACAACAGCGGCTTGACCCACTTCCCCGCGACGAGGGCGGCGCCTGCGCCG
>CAVSSI010000009.1:0-338715 GCA_963730655.1 uncultured Bacteroidota bacterium | reverse complement strand
ATCCACCAGAGTATAATTAAATGTATAGTGAACCGGGTTTTCAAAGCCATTGAGCCAGCTATAAAAAAAGCGCAAACCGACAGTAACCCCGCAGCAACGGTAACCGGGTAGGTATATTTTTCCAGCACAGATTTATCCGACCGCAATAAAATAGCAATAATGGCCCCAAGCGCAATTCCATCCATTCTGCCGAGGGTTGCTACATACGGAAAGGGCATCACAAATCCAAGATGCAATCCAAAATTTCTGAATGCGATGCTGAAAAAAGAAAATAAATATGCAAAATTTCAAAAGATTTCTGGTTGAAAATCCCATGACAATAAATGGCCATACGATATCAATTTGTTCCTCGATGGCCAGCGACCAGTAATGATGCAGGGCCTTCACTGTGGGCCAGCCCTGCAGCGAAAACAACCAGTTTTCAGCATACAGCCAGAACCAGACCTGATGCTGTCTATAGTAGGAAAGATCTATCCAGGAATTCGGTATGAGGAAAAACAGAATGACAAGGGACATGTAATAGAGGGGAAACACCCTGACTACCCGTCTGGCAAAAAAATTCCTGAAATATCTGGGCTTTAATTTTGTGTCCATTAGAATGCCTGTGATCAGAAATCCACTCATCACAAAAAACATTTCCATAAACACCCAGGAGCCTATAAAATAACCTGGAAAATAATGCGCCAGCACTACGAAACAGATGCCGACGCCCCTCCATCCGTCAAACTCCTTAACGTAGGTGCCGGGTTGATAGTTTATAGTTAAGAATCGCGATTTCGCTAAAGATATATAGGGTAACATAATAAAATTACGACAGGTCTAGTTTTTTGCTTTTATACTTGGCTTTTAAAATCGCAAAAATTTCCGGGTAAAATAATATGGCATACTTAAAACTATTTAGAAAATTTACTTTGTAGTGTTTTTTCAGATAATACTGACTCGCACAAAAACCGACAACATGAGTAGTGGTAATACCAACGACGGCACCCGGCAATCCAAACCAACTGATGAATAAATAACAGAAAATCACGCTAAGTAATGCCATGCCGGTGATTATGGTAAAGTTTAGTTTTGCCTTCCCGCTGGAATCCATAATGGTGGCAAACTGCTTGATAAAAGCGGTGAAAATACTGTTCACTAACATGAGCCGTACAAGAAAAGCCGCCGTCAGATATTTGTTTCCTGCCAGTATGCCCAGAAGGAATTTGGGAAATATTAATATGAAAATGCAGGCCGGAACGATAATCGACAATACTCCCCTACCGATTTCTCATACATTTCTTTCAGTCGGGCAGGATTATTCTGGGCATCAACCTGTGCACTTTTAGGAAACATGATATCGCCGATAATCTGAGACGGCATATCCAGCAGATTAATGATACGCAGCGACACGTTGTACATGGCAACAGCAGTGAGGGAAATCAGGTTTGAAACCATCATTTGGTCCACATTCTTAAAAACCATAGTACTGAAAGCTGAACCCAATATGATTTTTCCGTAATTCCAGAGCTTACCCAGCCATTCTTTGACAAATACCGTCTTTTTGTTTAAGTATTTGCCTACATACCGGAATGAAACGACTGCTCCGCAAAAAATACCCAGGCTGTAATATAAAGCGAGGAATGGCAGTGTAACTGACCCTTTTATGAACAGATGGACAAGCATCATGACAAACCAGCTTCCCTGCCTGGCCAGATAGGAATAGAAAATTCCTTTAAAGTCACCCCTTGATATCTGGATCCATTCAAAATGCGAAAAGGGAATCAGCAGAACCAGTGGATCTTCGAAAATATACATCTCACGGCTCGGTTCATATTCAGAAAACTGCTTAATAATGGCATCAGCAAAACAATCAACACGCAGATTGAAATGGTCACGATGATGTTGAGTACAAGCGCTGCTGTTGTGATTTCGTTATTTGATTCGGCAAAATGGGAACTGAGGTATTTGATAAAGGCATTCTTGACAATGGCATATCGAATGAGTTCGATATTTGCTGTGAGCGTTAAAAAAAGTGCCCACACACCCATATGGTCGGTGCTCAGTATTCTGGCAAGAACGAAAAAACTGGCTATCCCGAAAAACATCACAGCCATCCGTTGAAGGAAACCGTATGCGCCGGTATTCAGCCAATAAGAATATTTTTTTTCAACTGCCATGTTTAGTGATGATTGACAGGTACCCTGCAGTATGTATTTTTTTCAGGTCATTGCGCTTATGGGTCTTTTTCTCCCATCCGAAAAGCCACCATGCGCCTGCTGATATAGCGAGGTTATAAAAAATGATCGGGATCAGCAACCCTGCTATAATACCCAACGTAAGAAGAAGCGGAACATTGGTTATTCCAAATATCTTGGTAAGTATAACCCGTGATGCAGATGAAGCAAGCACGTGAAGCAAATAGATATACAGAGAATAATACCGAATGACCCAATAACGAAGAAAAAAGCTTATATTTTTGGAAGATAAAAGCCACATTGACCATCAGCACGCAGCCAGAAAGGGCTATAATCAGAAAAAGAGCGGGCTGAAAATTTTCGACAAAATTATATCCATTATGGGCCAGGTTCGTTTGCAGGAAATAATATTGGCAAACCAGAAATACGGGAAGGATCGCAATCAACAATTTCCAGGAAGAAAATAATTTGTCGTTTCTATTTAGAATAAATGTTGCCAGCACATCGCCAAGTCCGATAAAAACATAGTAATGAAGAATATCATATAAAAATTCTAATGGAACTCTATGCTGAACCAGAATTCCAGATAGGAAAAACATGCATATGCCTACAAATAGCTGAATTCTTCCGGAGATTCTCCACTGTGTGCGGACAATAGCATACAGCACAGAAGTATTAAAAAGTGCGTACAGATACCAGATAATTATCTCCCTTGGGGCATACAATATATACAGATAGTCTTTGTAAGTACGTTCGGCGTTGGTATGGGTGATAACATGATTTGCATGCTAACCTGGATAAATGCCCATAACAGATAGGGATATAAAATCGTTTTCCACTTATTCTCAACATAAGATCGGAGACCTCTCTTATCAAGGCTCTTACTGATAAAAACGCCCGAAACGATGAAGAATAACGGTATTCTGAAGCTGAAAAAAATCATATTGAAATGCTCAAGGTATTCATACGCACTGATGCTGATACCCGAACGCTTAATTCCCTCAAATATATGCCGGTACAATACCAGGAAAATCGCGATTCCGCGAACGTAGTCTATCCAGGGTAAACGGCTTTGTTTTACACGTTCGGTATGAAAAATATTCAAACTGTTCATATTGAAATCAAATATCAATGCTATCCTGTTCCACTTTATTCAGTATTGAACCCATGAACCGTTTTCCGGAAATCTGAAAGGAAATGAATAGAATTTGCTGATCCTGTCGATTTGTTGCACCTTTGCTGAGAATATTACAATTCCCTCGGCATACCTGGATAATACCTGCTATCCGAATGATCATTCAGCGACGGTCCTTCCAGGAAAAATAATGCGTAATGCCGTGAAAGTACCGGGAGATAGGTAAGCACGTTATTTGACTCAGCACTTCATCGGCGTACTGAAGCCACCCGTGCAACCAGATGATATCGACTCCTTTGATTCCCGATGGCCGTATGCCTTCTTTCAACTGCTCGTACGTTGGATTACATGCTCAACGGAAAATTCTCCAGGAGACCTTCGGTTTTAAAACGGCGCGTAAGACTGTTATTTGTAAAATTTGTATCCAGTATTAAGATCTTTTTGTTGGCGAGGCTAAGGCTGTAGGCAATGGACTCAATAAAAAGAGATTTATCCCGGTTCCTTTGCGCGCGCTCGTTACCCAAAATAATTGTCTTTACCAGCCTGTTCAATATCGTATCTTATCTTTCGAGAAGACGTCAAATACAGCATTTCTTCACTTTTCGTCTGGTCAGGTGAACCGAAAACTCGAATTAGATATCTGTTTTCTTGAAATTTCATTTTATTAATTGTATTGAGCAGTGGCAATCCGGTCATCGAAAAAAGCGGGACGGAGATTTAATCAATCCGTCAATCAGCTCTCGTAAAATAATAATCAGAGCGCTTAAAGCAATCATCTGGTGGCCGGTTATCGCCATATAAGTGCCATATGTCTGGGTTTCAGGCCACTGGTTGGGCTGGCACGACAGCATTTGTTTAAAATTAATATTGGGCGTCTACTAGATGCCCTACTGCCTGCATGTATTTTGACTTGATTTCTGAATATTCTTTTGGTTGCTATATCAATCTCACTTTTTAACGCATTTATTTTTACATCATTTCCCAGTCCGGATGAGCTGACGGAAGAATATTTGAAGTTTCAGGCGTTCAGATAGTTTGGATTGTCTGATCTGAAGCTTTTAATTGTTCTTCCAGATCGGACTTTTGCGCTTTTTTCAAAAGATTGCCCCTTTCAATATCCGAGCGGTCGACCTGCGGCGTGGCACTGTTTAGAATGGCTTCCTTATTTTTTAATTCATCCTGCAATCGCCTGATCTGTTCAGCCACTTTCGGATCATCTTTATTTACTGCCAGTTCCCTTTAATCTACTGAGTCGAACAATATCATCGTTACTTCACCGTAACTTGCCTGATAATGTTTTGTTCGTCTTGCCGGATTTGCGTCCAGCGCTGCAGTTGGTTGTTGACAGACTGCAGCTGAATCTAAAAGTTCTTGTTATACGATGACTTTTCATCAGCTACCTTATCATTCAATTTGGTAACTGTTTCCAAAGAGCTCTTACCCAATCGGCAAGATCTACAGAGCCTCTGGTTTAGTTTTTTCTTTTCTTAAATTTTCGGTAATGGAATCTACCTGCTTTTCTTTTGATCCACAATTGCGGAAATTTTACTGATTGACTCCGAAGTCAGCGTTGAATTAAGCGAGCTGTCGAATCGCAGGAACTCAACTCCAATATTGTTAACAACGTAAGCCGATAAATCCCAATTTCAGAACCATAACTTATCGACAGATAATCTGTGCGGGGGATGCGCTCTATCAGCAACTGTTTTTTGAGCGTAAGGAGTATAGTCATATTTATACAGTTCAGGAAACGAGTTAATTGTGCCACTGTACCGAAGATGTTGTCGTCAGGCGGACTCAGGGAGTCGATTTTGTCTTTCAGGATTGTTTGCGCCTTTTGAAGATCGACAGCCTTAAAAATATCAGAATTCCGGTTCCTTTCCAGACAGTATCCTGAAAGGCCGAGTCGGGATTTCGCAAATCATGCAACAACAGGTTGTATGAAAGCATTCCGATCACCTTTGGAGAAGTGAAAGACTCCATACATTACGAATTTATTGTCTGTTTCGAACAGATTATACCCTTCATCAACAAGCGTTACCTGTTGGATAGTAAATCCGGTTGAATACTGTGCCGAGGATTCATATTGCCTTTCTGTTCAGGCGCGTCAAAATCACCAGCAGCAACGATTAACCGAGACCAGGGTAGCCCCGAAAATAACCCATTTTCTCTTTAATGAGAGCTTGTAATAAATAACTTAGTTCCATAAAGAATAGACGTTTTTCAGAGGAAAACCGGAAAATTACTAAAAAAATCCAGCAGCCCCGAATGACTGCTGGATTTAACTATTATGTAGCCTGTCTTATTTCTCCTTGAGAACCTTAAAGATCTTAAGGATCTTCGATTCTGATTTAATCACCGCTATATATATTCCGGTTGGAAGTACGGACGGAAGATTTACCTGAAAGCTATTCGCTCCTGCTTGTATCTGGCTTTCCTCTTTGCGGTAGATTATCTGACCGCTTCAGATTATACACTTCAATTTCAATTTTTTGTGTGCCAAAAATGTTATTAAAGCCAAGCGTGAAAGAGCTTTTGAACGGATTCGGATAGGCAACAAAATGTTGCAAAGCTGCACTGTCGATGGTTGGCACTTCAGCAGCCGGCGTTAATCGCGCAGCTTCCACGGTGGTTGTATTGGAACCGCTACCACTTGTTGTACCCATATTGGCAGTACCATAGTCCGTATAAGCCATCAGGACAAGAGCTCCCAGCACACCGTACTGACCTTTCGCTGCGAAAGTCATAATGATTTCGCCGTTTTGATCAGGAGAAATTCCGTCAAAGTATACCACTTTGGCCGTATTACTGTAAGCATTCAGGTATTTGGTAAGCCCGTTGATTGTCATCGTGCCGGTCATATCGACATTCACATTCGTGCTTCCCTCAAATCCCAGGCGATACTTCTTGGTTTGATCCAGGTTGCTAAACTTGATTACGGCAGGTTCCTGGCCCAATTGCACAAAGAACGATCCCATCATCACTGTGTCAGGGAAAATATATGAATTGTTTCCACTGACTAAACCTGTGTTGGTTTCTCCTTCAAACGGTCCGTCTACAACGCTAAGCGAAACGCCCGAATTATTCCACTGGTCATTTTTCAGATTCGAATAAACATCTCCTATTTGTGCATTCACACCTGTATTATTCCAAGGTCTCAGACCTTCCAGGTAATGCCAGGTAAGGTGTTCGAGTATAATGGAATTCGGCGTTGTTGCATAAGCCACCGTGCTGTAATCAGACTGAACCGTCGAATTAACAGCCCTGATTTTATAGAAATACTGCGTATTCGCTGAAAGACTGGCGTCAGTATAAGTAACAGTACCCGCAGGCAGTGTGGTAACCAGTGAATAGGTGCCACTTAAAGCAGTTGATCGCCATACTTCAATACCGGTTTCATTGTATGACCGGTCAGCCCATCCGATTTTCAAGGATGTTTTCGACGTATGTACCGGTTCAGCATACACAAAATTCGGACTTACAATTTTTACAATATTCGTATCGTACGACTGAATAATCATGGCATTCAGATACCCGTAGAAGGAAGCGGCATCTTTTGAATAAGTCAGTGTGATGGAACCACTGGCATCAGCCTGCTGACCATTAAACTGGACTGTCTTATTGGTATTGTAAGCTGCTTCCAGGTTCAGTGTCTGTGTACCAATTTTGAAAGTAGACGTTCCTTTCTGACCATTATTGGCACTACTGAATAATACAATATTGTAGAATTTAGTGGCATCCAATCCCGAAAGTTTGATGCGGCGTGGCGTTGTGGTGGTTTCTATCAGTGAACTTCTCATCACAATATCCGGGAACAGACCTGAATTGTCACCGGTAACCATGCCATAATCGTTTGTAGGACTTGACCATTGATCGAGCAGTGTGAGGCTAATTCCGGAATTGCTGCCATCGGCTCTCTTCAGGTTCGACACAGTGGTATTAGCAAACGGATATCCAAGCAGGTTGTTCCAAGGCATCGGTGCAGCCGAGCTGTCTGACCCAAATTGAATAAACACCGAATTCACATTACTTTCCACCACAGAAATCTGGAAGGAATTGGTAGTGGTAGACCCATAATTATCCACAGCAGTTACCGAAGCATTGTACACACCCGTGTTATTGCTGGTTGGATTGATCTGTATATTAAAGCTTCCGTTACCCAGGTTTTGCAGCAGGGCAAAAGAAGGAAGCACAGCCGTTACGGAAATTGTTGTTCCAACATCTCCATTGGCGGTGAAAGCAATATTTCCTGTCGTATTCGCTTTGATTGAAGTATTCGCGATCGCGCTGACTATAGGATTTTTAGCAGCAGTTGTAATACTTACCGGTGATGTAAATCCGAGATCACCGTACTGATTAACCGCCTTAAGTTTATAATAGTATAAAGTATGACCGTTTGCTGTACTGTCAGCATATGCCACCGCATTCGGATCATTTGCGGTCGGATTCAACAAAGTAAATGTACCGGTGGTGTCGGTTCCCCTGTACACCAGGTATTGTTTGGCATTGTAAGCAACGTCAGTCCAGGCGAGTTTTACCGGACCGCCGGTTGCCTGTGATGCTGCCAGACCAGTTGGTAATGCAGGAGCTGTACTGTCATCATAGTTATAGTTGATCTCCATTGCATTCAGGAATCCCGCTGGGGTTATTCCATCGCTGGCTTTAGACATTACTACAACCACGTTGCCACTCGCGTCAGGAATCACGTTATTGATTCTGGCGACGTTCTGCGTATTATTTTGTACATATACTGAGGACGACTGCGTACCTATCGTATAAACCGTTGTTCCCGCATCCGACACAATCGGAGAAGCACTTCCGGCATAAAACTTAAAGGTGTAGTTCAAACCAGGTTTCAATCCGGAGATTGTGTTCGTCACGGTGTTTGGTCCACTGTTATATCCGAAATAATAGTAGTCTTTTTCAACTGCATCAGGATAAACACCTGAATTATTTCCAGTAACCGGTCCTTGATTGAACGTACCCCACCAGCTGGAAGGTGTAAAGTTCACTGCAACGGAAGTTGCCTGGCCTGAAATCGCATTGATCAGATTATTGATCGATGCACTGGTCATATTATTCCAGGGCGCCGCGACGGCCGCTGAATTCTGGATACGAACGAGGTATTGCTCGTTCGGGTTTTTCTTGTTGATCGTCAACAGGAATGTTTTCACAGACGTTCCTCCCTGTGGATCTGTTGCGGTTACGGTTAACGTATACGTGCCATGTGAAATATAACTGGGAGCGAAAGCCAGTTGGCCAGCTCCGTTTCCGTTGTCAATCAATTTTACAAAAGCAGGCGCATTTGAAATACTGTAGATCAGGCCGGTATTACCATCCGGATCGGTAGTATTCAGATTCACGGTATCCTTCGTGCCTTCATCAAAGGTCTGGCTGGCAATTGTAACCATCACAGGCGGATTATTGCTGTTTACCACCATGTTGAATGTGTCCTTAGCTATGCTACCATTGGAAGCCGTTGCAACAACCACGATATTATTATAAACATTCTGATCGGTGATAGCAGGACTGAATATTATTCTGCCTGTACCGTTGCCGAAATCTGATAAGCTTCCAAAAGGAGGCAGATTTACTGACGACAAGGAGATGGTCGATCCTCCTGGTTTGGTCACACTAATGTTAACCGTATCCAGCGTTCCGTAACGCATGGTAAAGTTTTGAATTGGCGCGATAACCGGGCTGTTAATCAGGGTCTGCACGCTGGCTTCATTGCTCGCGGGACTTGTTCCCCCTACGCCTACGGCATAAATCTTATAATAGTAAAGAACATTATCAAACAAACCTGCGTCAGTATAATTAAAAGTCGTGCCTCCGCCATTCTGAACGGTCGCAATGATTCGGTAACTGGTATTCGTTACAGCAGACCTGTAAATCTGGAAGCTGCTGGCATCATTCGAGTTATCGCTCCAGACAATTTTCACAGCACTACTGCTCAGGGCTGTTCCGCTCAAACCAGATGCGGCCAATGGAGCGGGTGGTAATGCAGGCGTTGTTGCCGTTGCAAATGCCTTACCCAATACAGAAGTTGGAATTTGTGTTTTGGCAATACCCGGACCACTATACGAAACTGTTAAACTAAAACCCCCGGTTCCCTGATAATAAGTTACCGTAATTGGATACGTGCCTACCGCCAGTGTTAAGGTTCCCGTCCTGTCCTGTGCACCATGCGCACCATCATTGTTCACTACTTGTGTTCCGTTGATATAAAGGGCAGATCCGTCATCGGAATTCGTCGTGAATGTATAACTACCAGCGGTTGTAATCTTTATATAAGAATCAAATTTTACGGCAAAATTAGTTGAAACAGCGCCCTGCATACCCAACGAGAAATTGGGCCAAAGACCTGTTCCCGACGGTATCATATTTGTAAAGTTCGGTAAAGCAGAGAGGGTCGATCCGGTGAGGTACCAGGCATATTGAGTACCCAGTCCGATTGCATCGAAAGCTGACTGACCAAAGTTATTGATTGCCCTGACCTTGTAATAATAGGTTGTAGCCGGGGACACCGTGGTGTCAATATAGCTCACCACAGCAGGTCCCGTAGTGGTAATGGTTGTAAAAGGACCAGAGCTGGACACAGACCTGTAAACTTCGAATCCGTTTTCATTTGTGCTGTTGTCTGTCCAGGTCAGGTTGACTTTGTTATATGCGACTGCGGTAGCCGTCATATTTGTAGGTGCAGCCGGTGCAGATCCCGGAGATGTAAATGATTCTACAAAAGCGCTATCGGGAATCAGGGCTCTCGCGATTCCATTAGCAGTAGATGTCCAGTATACTGACATGCCTAAGCCTCCGCCAGCCTGGAAATAGGTTACGGTAATTGGATAGTATCCCACAGCCAGTGTGATGGTTCCTGTTCTCGACTGCGCACCATGTGCTCCATCATTGTTCACTAACGCAGTTGCTGAATTATCATAAGCCGTTGTTCCGATATAGAGTTTGCTTCCATCATCAGAATTCGTTTCAAATGTATATGATCCCGCTTTGCGGATATTAATATATCCCTGCCAAACAAAGGCAAAATTGGTAACATCCGTTGCGGGGTTCAGATTTACATTGGAAGCAGCCCCTGTAGCTACCGGTGTCAACGTATTAAAATTCGGTAGTGTAGTCCAGGCTCCCTGATAATATTGATAAGTCAGACCTTTGTAAATCGCTGCACCCGTTACGGCATTACTGAAAGGAGAAACGTTACCCGCAGCATCCTTTGCTTTGACCTGAAGATTATATGTCTGGTCATGATTCAGGTTATAAATCGTTGCGCTATTTTGAGTTGCAGGAACATTATATGCTTTCTGACTATTAATATAAATGTCGTAAGAGACCACACCTACATTATCTGTTGAGGGTTGCCATGCAAGAGAAATGGAATTTCCTGAGCTGCTGGTAACATTCAGTCCGGATGGTGCGGTAGGGGGTACATTGTCTACAAAAGTCTTGGCGAATGTTTCATTTGTATTAGCGGCGGCTGCAGTAGCATCTACCGCACGGACGATATAATAATATGTGGTGTTGGATACCAATCCCTGATCGAGATAGGATAAACTGTCAGTCGGCCTGATAACGATCAATTGATAAGGGCCGCCGCTTTTTGCAGCTCTGTAAACTTCAAAACCTGTTTCGCTGACGGTCGGGTGTGGATTTTTGCTCCAATTCAATTGTAGTGAAGTCTGAGAGGCTGCAATCGCCGTCAGATTGCTGGCCGGATCCGGTTTATTGGGTCCGTTTGCGCTGGCAACGATGAACGGAACAGACGGTGATGAAGAACAGGAGTTTAAAGCAGCCGTTGTTGCCGTATAGGTTCCGGCAGGTGCATTAAACAAACTGGCGGTTCCTACAGTTGCGTTATCCGAAACCCTGGTCCATGTATAAGTAGTAAATCCATCCGGTTCAAAGAGCGGCACCGTGGTACTACCATCCGGAGCTGGCAATACATTACTGGCAAGGCCCTTGATCGCTATGTTAGGAGTCGTAGAAACAGCATTACTGGTTAAAACAGCAGGCGTGTGCGACCAGTCAGACCATGCTCCGCCATTCAGCCGTTGGAAACGGGCTGAATAGGTGCCCAGCTGAGTTACTGTAATTGTATTGGATGAAGCTCCACCAATGACCACACCGTCTTTCATCCACTGGTAAGCAAAATAACCGGAAGTCAAACCCAGTTTTGCACTGATCGGTGTGCCTGTGCAAAAATTCGTTTTTTGGAAATAAACAAGCGGGTTGGATTTGTATCCAGCCAGCATAAATGGAATAAAGCCCGGATCAGCCCAGGCATTATTCCACACCCCATGTCCCAGACTCGGGTATAAAGTGTGTTTAATATAACCTCCTGCCCGGGTAATCGTGTCCACCAGTTTTTGTGCATCAGCCGGAGCAGGATTGTTATCTAATCCTCCATTGAACAACCATATAGGTATCTGGAGATAATTCGGAATGGTTGGATAGTAATCGGATCTCGCAGCAGAAATAGGTAATGCATCAGTAATATATTTCGGATAAGCACCGAGAAAATCCCACACACTCTGTGCGCCGGAGGAAAGTCCGTTGATAGTTACCCTATTAATGTCAAGCTTACAATATTTAGCTAAAGAATCGAGGATATTTGTAATCGCTGCAAAATAAGATGTATGATAACCGTTGGTGGATTGGTCATAAAATACAAAACCGTCAAAACTGCCGTTATCGACATTATTACGCCAGGTCTGGCCACCCCAGAACATCTGGTATTCGTTGTCATATGCATTACCAGATTCCCCGGCACCATGGAAGAATATATATATCGGATAAGTTTTTCCATCGGCTACTCCCTGCGCATAGGATTTAGGGTACTTCAAACGGAAAGGCATCTGGTCGTAATAATAAGACTTGTACGAAGTAGTCCCGGTTCCGCCCCAATTGGTCAGTCTTACAGCATGTCCCCATTTATTAATTCTACCCCAGGCAGGTAGTGCCGGCTTCACTGTACCAAAGATTGAATCTTTGTCGTTCACATCAAATACGTTTTGGGCATTGATGGTGCTAAAGAATAGGGCAATAAAGGATAAGGTAAGTACGATACGGGGGTAAAGCTTTTTCATCTTAGTTTAATTATCGGTTAGGGGCCGCTATCGGCTATAAGAACAGGTTTAATTGACAAATACTGGGAAAAAACGGTTTTGTCAGGAGATGGAAATTAAAATCATTTGGCAAAAACACTTAGTAATAAAACTTGGTATTGTAATTGCTTATAACTTTCGGAGGAATATCAAAGGAAATAGGACCTAAGGAGTCTCAACAAGGGATATAGGGTTTACTAGAAGGCTCAGGGTAAATTCGGGTCAAAGTAACTATCTTTTATTGTATATTACTATAGCCTGGTTGGGTATTTTCTCACATTTTCATCTTATTGGGGTCGTAACCAACCCGAAAATACCACCCAAAAGGCATCAATATTATTTGAATTCGCCTGAAAATCATCGCTTTATAATTTATTTTCCTTCTCTTGTTTTATTTTGGGAAAATCTGCAAATTTCCCATTTCTCCTTCTTTTAAGTGTAAAACAACCCGGTTCAAGTCTTTTACCGCTGGCTCACATCTTTTACCGAATGAATAGCCTGAGCTATTCTTTAAGTAAGATGTAATCTATATGTTTACACATCATTCGAAAGTTTCCATGCAATCCCCGATTTCGCCCCGTATATTATCCAAAGCCGAAGTACTTACTATTACTCTCCTGGCTTTATTACCCCTTTGTATAACATTTCCATATCGTGTAAATATTTTTTTGACCTGGGAAGGCGCATATCGTATGAGTGAGGGTCAGATACCATTTCGCGATTTCGGCATTCCGTCCGGCGGCGTTTATTGGGTAATTCCGGCTTTATTTTTTAAGCTGTTTGGCCCAAAAATGATTACCCTCATAAAAGCGCAGGTGTTTATCAATATAATAGCCGGTTTTTCTTTCAGGTCAATACTTTCTTCTCTCGCAGTCAAACCCGTTGTGCGATTTATTGCCGTGCTTTTCTTTTGTATTTCCTACTCGTTTTTCAATTTCTGGCCATGGTACAACCATACGGTTATCGTCTACGAATTCGTGGCCATAGCTTTTCTTTTCAGGTTTTTTTCGAGCCCTTTCCCGAAAAAGATATCCGTGTACGTTATACTGGCAGCTTTCTTCACCGTTTGTTCGTTTCTGACTAAACAAGACGGTGGCGGTATGGCTTTTGGCATTTGCATTCTTCTTCTTTTTTATCAAAGCATACAGGAGAAAAAATGGTTTGCGCTTGCAGTATATGTTGTTTCCTTTTCCCTGATGATTGCGCTTTTTGCATTTGCATTTTCATCATTCGGGTTTGCATATTGGTTTAACCATGGTCAGCCTCCGCATACTGCCAGAATTTCGCTCATGGAGATTTCTGACGAAATACTGACATCCTCGCAATGGATAAAATTTTACTTTTTCCTTATTGTCCTTCTTCTTGCATTCAGATATCGGAAATGGAAAGAGATGTTTTATGACCGGATTGGGATGTTATTTATCCTGCTGGTTTTGGGAATCCTTGCGGAAGCAGCGGTATTACAAATAAGCAGTTATACACCACCGGATAACAATATCTTTTTCCACAGTTTTGCCTTTGCTTTTATACTCACGCTGCTCGGCCAGATACTTCCGGGTCCATTAGAAACTTCCCGAACACTTTTTATCTGTATTACCGGAACATTATTTTTCTGGAGTGGTAGTTTCTGGAAATATATTCAGCGAACTACAGGTTTATTTTATCTGCCCGCAACCGAAACTCATTCCAAAACGGGTGAAAATGTCGTTAACAGAAATACCTACATTTTAACGGCGGATACTGCGGATGCTGAAGGAAAAGAACCATGGGTACTTTCAGGATTGAAATCGTTCGATAAAATTTATATGCCAAAAGGAACATCTGATGGAATGCATCGTGTGCTCAGCATGGATCTGATTAAGAAAGGCACAGGATTACGCGTACTTAATATGAGTGAATTGACTCCGCTTGCAGCAGAGATGCCTTTTTCACTCGAAAAAAATAGTGATCTGCCGCTTTGGTATCACCTCGGTGTCGGAATGTTCAATCGTCAGGCCGGAATTTTTGAGGATCGGATTAAAAGAAATTATTACGATCTTGTCCTGTTCGAATATGTTCCCACTCTAAATAACTTCTATCCTTTTCGAACCCGGGATTCACTTAAATTATATTACAAGATGGTTGATTCCTTTCCTGCCCCCAGAAGGGGAGAAACAAAAGGCATAATTGAAGTGTATACCAAACCGTAAACCCTGCTTTTTTAAACACGTATTTTTGCTTAAATATTCTTATCCATTCAGTCGCTTCCATATTGTCCAGCCCGATTGAGTACCTGAAGGGCGTTGGTCCGCAAAGGGCAATTCTGCTCCGTAAAGAGCTGGGCATCGACAGTTTCCGGGATCTGCTGGAACTCTACCCCTATCGCCACCTTGATAAAAGCCAGGTCGCCCTGATTTCATCCATCAATGTCTCCTCCGATTTTATCCAGGTTCGGGGCCATCTGGGCAATTTTCAGGTATTGGGATCCGGAAAGGGGAAAAGACTCGTAGCTACCCTAAAAGATGCGTCCGGCACGGTGCAGCTGGTCTGGTTTCAGGGAATTTCCTGGATGGAAAAAAACCTGTTACCCGGTTTCAGGTATTTGGCATTCGGAAGGGTTGGTTTTTATAATGGGGAAGCCCAGATCACTCATCCTGAAATGGAAAGGATGGATGAAATGAAAGCGGATGGATCCGGTTTGCAACCCATTTACCCCAGCACAGAGAAATTAAAAGTCCGTTCCCTGGGTGGCCGGCAGCTCGCCAGGCTCACCCAGCAATTGCTGTCCCAGCTAAGAGAAAGAGACCTGCCGGAAAATATTCCGGCGGAAACCTGCATAAAAAATGGACTGATTTCCCGTTTCCAGGCTTTTCAATCCATCCATTTCCCGGTTTCCCCCCAGGCCTATCAGCAGGCCCTGTACAGACTCAAATTTGAAGAGTTATTTGTGAATCAGGTAAGAACGGGAATGATTAAGACCAACCGCCATAAACAGTCGCAGGGCGTGGTTTTTAGTCAGGTGGGGCCGTTTTTTAATGATTTTTACTCGAACACCCTGCCTTTTGAACTCACCGGCGCCCAAAAACGCGTACTCCGGGAAATCCGGCAGGATACGGCTACCGGCCACCAGATGAACAGGCTTCTGCAGGGCGATGTGGGCAGTGGAAAAACCATGGTAGCCCTGCTAACGATACTACTGGCGGCCGACAACGGGTTTCAAAGTTGCCTGGTGGCCCCGACGGAAATACTCAGTAATCAGCATTTCAACAATTTCCGTGAATTGCTGAAGGACCTGCCGCTCCAGGTGCAGTTGCTCACCGGATCCGTAAAATCTGCTACCCGCAGGAAAATTCTGGAACAACTGGCTGAAGGATCCATCCATATCCTCATCGGCACCCATGCTATTCTGGAGGATCCGGTCATTTTCCAGCGGCTCGGACTGGCCATTATCGATGAGCAGCATCGTTTTGGCGTGGCCCAGCGCGCCAGGATCTGGAAAAAGGCAAGTCTGGCCCCGCATGTCCTGGTGATGACGGCCACCCCCATTCCCACGCACCCTTGCGATGACAGCGTATAACGATCTGGACTACAGCGTAATTGATGAGTTGCCGCCCGGAAGGCAACCTGTCAGAACGGTGCAGCGTTATGAATACGACAGGCCTAAAGTGATGGATTTCATAAAGGCTGAAATTAAAAAAGGAAGACAGGCCTATATTATTTTCCCCCTCATTGAAGAGTCTGAGAAACTGGATTATGAAAATCTGATGAAAGGCTTCGAAAATGTAAAAGCCTATTTTCCAGAACCTGCGTATTATATTAGCATGGTTCATGGCAGGCAAAAACAGGCTGTCCGGGAGACCAATATGAAAAGGTTTGTTTCGGGAGACACCCAGATCATGGTGGCGACTACGGTTATTGAAGTTGGGGTTCATATTTCCAACGCCTCCGTTATGGTGATTGAAAGTGCTGAAAAATTTGGGCTTTCCCAGCTCCACCAGCTGCGGGGCCGGGTAGGAAGAGGCGCTGATCAGAGTTATTGCATTCTGGTAACGGGAAACAAAACGGGAGCTGAAGCCCGGGAAAGAGTCCGGATCATGTGTGAAACCACAGATGGATTCCGGATAGCTGAAAAAGATATGGAAATCCGGGGACCGGGAGATATTGCGGGTACCCGGCAGAGCGGGGTTCTGGATTTTAAACTGGCCGATATAGTCCGGGACCGGGAGATCCTTTTAAAAGCGGTTCAGTCGGCCCAAAACATTTTAGCATTCGATCCGGAATTGGAACTTCCTGCGCAGGCCGGTTTGCGCCATCAGCTGAAACAGGAAAAAGGGAAAACGCCCTGGAGTAAGATTTCTTAAAACCGTCAACTGCGAACTATCATCTTATATAAATGTCCGGCTTGAAAAAATTCACAAACATATTTTTTGCCCTGTTGATTTTCTGTTTGTCCGGCCTTGGCCTGAAAGCCCAAACCGGAAGCCTGGAACTTATTGAAAATAAGGGCCAGTGGGATACCACAATCCGGTTTCGGGCCGATTTGCCGGATGCAACTTTCTTTTTGCAAAAACACGGATTTTCTGTGCTCTTACAAAGTCCTTCCGACATGGACGCCCTGCGCCAGTTCATGCACGGTCAACCAGCCGGTAACACAACTAATCCGGCGCTAATCCAATGTAAAAACCAAGGGAAACAGACCCTCCACTTCACAAAAAAATACCGCGAAAACCCCGTACCGGGAAATTCCGGTCTCTCTTCCCGATGCCGGACTGACCATGCATTCCCATTTTTATAAGGTGGAATTCCTGAACAGCTCTGAAGAAGTGGAAATACAAGGTGATAAGGCGATGGATACCTATAACAACTATTTTATCGGAAATGATTCTTCCAAATGGAAATCAAACTGTAAAATTTACCAGGCAGTTATTTATAAAAACCTTTACCCAAATATCGATCTCCGGTATTATACCGAAAACAACCAGTTAAAATATGACCTGGTGGTACATCCCGGTGGAAATCCGGATAATATTATACTCCGCTATACCGGGCCTGACAAACTGATTGTAAAAGACAACCAGGTCACCGTTCATACTTCGGTAGCCGATGTGGTGGAAAAAATCCCCCGCACCTACCAGTTTTCCAGTGAAGGCAATAAGGATGTGGAATGTTCATACCAGGCCGGAAAAAATAATACCCTCCGTTTTCATATCGCCAATTATTCTCACCAGGCTACCCTGATCATCGACCCCACCCTGGTATTTTCGAGTTTTACAGGGTCACATTCTGACAACTGGGGTTATACTGCCACCTATGATGAAAGTGGCAACTTTTACTCCGGGAGTATCACGCTGAATTCGATAACCAACGACAATGGAAATGGATTTCCGGTTAGTGTCGGTGCATTCCAGTCTGTTTTCAAAGGCGGAAACGGAGCTGGATGATGGTGGATGGGAATATGATATTACCATTATGAAGATGAGCAGCAACGGGGTAAACCGCTTATATGCCACATATATTGGAGGTGACGGGAATGAACAACCGCACAGTCTCGTGGCCGACAAAGCCGGAAACCTGGTGATTGCAGGCAGAACCAGTTCATCCAATTATCCCAATGTAAACAGTAAGGGGCTGGTAGACGTAAATCGCGGCGGTTATGATATCATCATCTCGAAATTGAATGCCAATGGAACTAACCTGATCGGTTCACGCATCATCGGAGGCACATCAAATGACGGGGTGAACATAGCTCCTAAATATTCTAAAAATATTGTTACGTTGGGTCAGCATTCCCTCCGGTTGAATTATGGGGACGATGGCAGAAGTGAAGTTGTTCTGGACAATGCAGGAAATGTATACCTGGCTTCCTGTACGTCTTCCGGCGATTTCCCGCTGGTTAATGCTTTCCAGAAAACTATTGGAGGTGCACAGGACGGCGTGTTTATAAAAACCAATCCTGATCTTAGCACGATTCTCGCAAGCAGTTTTATCGGTGGAAAAAATGATGATGCGGCATTTGCCCTGGCATTGAATCCAATTACGAACAATATTTACGTTGCAGGTGGCACAGCCAGTACTAATCTTCCGGGAACCACAAACGGACCCGTGGTATCGAATGTAAATAAAGGCGGAATCGACGGTTTCCTTGCAATGCTGAGTAACGACGGAGCCACGCTGATTAAGACTTCCTATTTTGGTACTGCCGGTACGGAAGTTTTATACGGCGTACAATTTGATAAAAACGGTTATCCCTATATCATGGGAACCACCACCGGTGCCTGGCCCGTGATCAATGCTGCTTTCAGCCAGCCGAACGGAAAACAGTTTATCGCTAAACTACAACCTGATCTTTCTGCTTATATCTATTCAACGGTATTTGGAAAAGGCTCACCCACACCGGATATTTCACCCACTGCATTCCTGGTGGACCGCTGCGAAAATGTATATGTATCAGGTTGGGGAGGCGGAATTGAAGATGAAGGAGACGGATCTGCCGTTTATGCAAATTCGGGTACCAACGGTCTAACGGTAACAAGCGATGCACTCAAATCGGTGACCGACGGATCGGATTTCTATTTTTTTGTAATGAAAAAAAATGCGGCAAGTCAGCTCTATGGAAGTTTTTACGGACAAACAGGTGGCCGCGTAGGAGATCATGTGGATGGAGGAACAAGCCGTTTCGATAAACAGGGTATCATTTACGAAGCCATCTGTGCGAATTGTTATGGCGGGAATTTTCCCAGTACTCCGAATGTATGGGCACCCAGAAATGGTACCGGCTCCCTGGGCTGCAATCTCGCAGCTTTGAAGATTGCTTTCAATTTTGCAGGGGTGGCTGCCGACCCGAGATCGATTATCAATGGCCGGTATGACAGTTCGGGATGTGTTCCGCTGGACGTGCTGTTCAAAGACACTGTACATAATGCTAAATTATATATCTGGAGTTTCGGCGATCTCACTCCGGATACCGCCACCACTTCCTTCCAGGTACAGCACACCTATACTGCCATCGGAAATTATACCGTTCGGCTGATCGCCATTGATTCGACCACCTGCAATATTGCAGATACCGCATACCTGCATATCCGCGTTCGGACCGACCGGGCCATCCTGGATTTTGATATGATAAAACAACCACCCTGTGACTCCCTCAAATATATTTTTGTCAATAAGTCCACGCCGCCGGCTGGTAAAACGTTTAAACCGGGTGACTTTTCCTGGATTTTCGGGGATGGCACATTTGGACCAGATATCAGCCCTATACCGCGAACCTATCTGGCATCGGGAACCTATGTGGTACAGTTGGTTTTAACCGATACCAATTTCTGTAACAGTCCGGATACGATTTCCAAAACATTACGGGTATCCCCGCTCGTGAAAGCCCAGTTTGATGTTCCAAACGGATGTGCCCCTTATTTGGCCTATTTCAACAATACTTCCCTGGCTGGTCAGAATTTTTTCTGGACTTTCGATGACGGTACAACGTCAACCGATATCAATCCGTCCAAAAATTATCCGGACACGGGTACCTTTACCATAAAATTACTGGCCATTGACTCCAATACCTGTAATATCCGGGATTCCATTACCAAAATCCTGAGAGTAGAACCCAAACCCACAGCAAATTTCACCTATCTACCATTTCCTTCTGAGTACAATACACCCACCATATTTTCAAATCAATCCCTGGAAGCTACGCACTACGTATGGCTTTTTGGGGACGGGGATTCTACCCTGAAAAACAATACGGATACCGTAATTCATCAGTTCGAACAAACAAATACATTCAATGTGTGTTTGATTGCCATAAATCAGTTTGATTGTTCCGATACGGTCTGTCATCCCGTGGAGAGTCTGATCAATCCGTTGCTGGATGTGCCGAATGCTTTCACGCCCGGCCGCTTCGGTCAAAACGGCATCATCAGTGTAAAAGGATTTGGGATTGCAGCGATGGACTGGAAAATTTATAACCGGTGGGGGCAGGTGGTTTTTGAATCCAATAATCCCTCCGCCGGATGGGACGGAACATTTAAAGGTTCACCCCAGCCTATGGATGTTTATGGATACACTTTAGATGCTACCTTTTTTGACGGAACCAAAGCGAGGAGGAAAGGAGATATCACGCTTATCCGGTAAGCCTAACGCTTAACACTAAACGCTTAACGCGAGACGACTGCCTAATGAAGCAAAAAGAATTCTGATTCCGAAAACGTTAATGAAAAATACTTGTTCCTTAACAAATCGAAATTGACCCGGTCGCAAATAGTTGACAATTAGATATTAATTTGTACCCCGAAAAATAACAATTAACAATTAACCCCTTACCATTAACAATTGACAATTGACAAATGAAAATTAAAAAATCATCTTTGCAAATCATAAAAAATGAACTTGTTTAAAAGACGGTTTCTTTTTATTGCGGTTTTTGCCATTGCCTTCTTCCGTGTACATGCACAGACCGAAGAGCAAAACCTCGAATTCATTGAGAACAAGGGTCAATGGGATTCCCGGGTTATATTAAAAGCAAATATTGGAAACGGCAGTCTGTTCTTTCACAAAAACGGATTCAGGGTCTTATTACATAACGAACAGGAAATGTCTGCCATCGCACCATCCCATAGCGGGGTCAGGTTCAGAACAGATTCAACGAAAATTCAGGGGGCACAAAGAAATATGGATGACCGGCCCGCTCCACTCCACTCCCATGCATATTCCGTTAATTTCCTGAATATGAATGAGGCAACGGAAATTATCCCGGACAAACCGCTGGATACCTACAATAATTATTTAATCGGAAACGATTCCACCAAATGGGCCAGAAAATGCCGGATATACCAGGGTGTAACCTATAAGAATATCTATCCCGGTATTGACCTGCGGTATTATACTGACAACGGGAAACTGAAATATGACCTCATTGTTCATCCGGGAGCTGATCCGCGAAATATCGCTTTACAATATGAAGGATTGGACGGACTAACGGTAACACATAACCGATTATCTTTAAAAACTTCAGTAGGGGAAGTGAGGGAAATGGAACCCTTTTCCTACCAGGCCGGGAACAATGGGCGGGAATCTGTTCCGGTTGCCTACCGGGTTTCAAAAACCAGGGTGGTACAATTCGATGTAAGCCATTATAATAAAAACCAGGTACTGGTGATTGACCCTACCCTGGTGTTTTCCACTTTTTCCGGAAGCAGGGAAACGAACTGGGGATTTACTGCTACTCCGGGGCCTGATGGTACTTTTTTTTCCGGCGGTATTGTTTTCGGAGATGGATATCCCACATCAAACGGTGCATTTGAATCGAAATTCCAGGGGGGTACTTTTGACGTGGGTATCATGAAATTCAGCAGTAATGGCCGCAACAGATTATACGCGACCTATATCGGAGGAAATTCCAACGAATGCCCGCATAGTATGTATTCAGATCCTCAGGGCAACCTGGTGGTGATGGGAAGAACCTATTCAGATAATTTCCCTTTTCTCAACACATTCGGTGTTCGCGGCGGCTGCGATATTTTCGTCGTTAAGCTGAATGCAGCCGGAACCGGTCTTCTTGGATCTGCCTGTATTTCAGGCAGTGATTATGACGGGGTAAATGTAGAGGACCAGTTGAATAAAGAAAACGGAGCTGCAGAAAAAGCGAATAGCCTGATTAAAAATTATGGAGATGATTCCCGCAGTGAAGTGATCCTGGATGGATCCAATAATATATATGTGGCTTCCTGCTCGCGTTCTAAAAATAATTTTCCGGTTACCGCCGGTGCATTTCAAACCAGTTTTGGGGGCGGGAAGCAGGATGGGGTAGTCATAAAACTTTCACCCAATTGCAATAATCTGATATTCGCCAGTTTCCTGGGCGGTTCAGGGGAAGATGCCTGTTTTGTAATGAAGGTAAATCCGATCACCGGAGATTTATATGTTGCCGGGGCAACCACCAGCACCAATATGAACGGGAACAAGTCTGGTGCCTTACAGCCTGCTTTTTCAGGCGGGATCTGTGATGGCTATATTTCCATTATCAGTAGTGACGGTTCAACCTTAAAAAAAACCACCTATCTGGGCACAGCCGGGTTCGATGCGATTTATGGAATCGATTTTGATAAAAATGGTTTTCCGTATGTAATGGGATCCACTACCGGTGCCTGGAAAACCACCAGCAACGTGGGTTTTATCAATCCCGGAGCTAAACAGTTTGTGGCCAAACTACAGCCGGATCTTTCGGCCTATGTATATTCCACTACGTTCGGAACAGCATCTCCCAATCCCAATATTTCTCCCGTGGCATTCCTTGTGGACCGCTGCGAAAACGTGTATGTGTCCGGGTGGGGCGGCTGGTTATTCGCCAGTGCCGATCCCTACGGACTAGCCGGAACGGTTGGTATGCCGGTTTCCTCCAATGCCATAAAAAAAGTTACCGATAACCGGGATTTCTATTTTATCGTGATTCAGAAAAATGCAGCATCCCTTTTATATGCAACTTTTTTCGGACAGAACGATGGACCTTCCAGCGTAAGTGAACATGTGGATGGCGGAACCAGTCGCTATGACCGGAATGGCGCTATTTATCAGGCCATCTGTGCTAATTGTTCTGATCACAGTATTACCCCTTTCCCCACAACGCCGGGGGTATGGTCGCCTAAAAATGGAACCGGCGGACTGGGCTGCAATCTGGCAGCTATAAAAATCGCATTTAATTTTGCAGGTGTAGCTGCTGATCCGCGACCTTATATCGATGGTAAACTCGACAGTTCCGGATGTGTACCGCTGGAAGTACTTTTTAGCGATACGGCACATAATGCAAAAACCTATATCTGGCGTTTTGGTGACGGAAGCCCTGATGTTACGCTAACCGGCGGACCCCAGGTATACCACACATTTACGAATGTGGGCACCTATCATGTGAGATTGATCGCCATCGATTCAAACAGCTGTAATGTGGCGGACACCGGATATGTAAATATCCTTGTACGCAAAGACAAGGCGATCCTTGATTTTGATTTCGCCAAAATCGGAGACTGTACATCGCTCAACTATGAATTTAAGAATGTGTCAACCTCTCCGGCAGGAAAACCTTTCGACATTCCGGATGATTTCACCTGGAACTTCGGAGACGGATCAGGACCACAGACCGGTGTGATCGACGTAACCCATCAGTTCCCGAGTAACGGAACCTACCTGGTGCGTCTTGTATTGAATGATACCAGCTATTGTAATTATCCGGACAGTCTCACAGACACTTTGCGGGTTTCCCCCAATGTGAAAGCCCAGTTTGAAGTGGCTGACGGATGTGTACCCTATGATGCGTTTTTTAACAATACCTCGCTTGGGGGCAGAACATTTTTGTGGAATTTCGGAGATCCTGCGGGCACAACGTCAACGGCTATGTATCCCAATTTTACATATACCGATACAGGTACCTATACCGTTCATCTTACTGCAATCGACAGCGCAACCTGTAATATCCGGTCCGATACTTCCATGATCCTTCATGTACATGAAAAGCCGACGGCAGGATTTACAGTATCCCCCGTTCCGCCACAATATAATGTACCCACCTTTTTCCAGAATACATCTGTTGGAGCAACGCATTATACCTGGTATTTCGGCGATAATGACTCTGCGAATTCCACCACGATGGATCCGGTTAAACATCAGTACCAATATACCGGCACTTTTAATGCCTGTCTGGTGGCTTATAACCAATATGAATGTACAGATACGACCTGTCAGGATGTAGAGGCACTGATCAATCCCCTGCTGGATGTTCCCAATGCGTTTACACCGGGCCGGTTTGGGGAAAACAGCATTATTACGGTGAAGGGTTTTGGCATTATCGCCATGAACTGGAAGATCTACAACCGGTATGGACAATTGGTTTTTCAGACCAATACCCCGTTACAGGGTTGGGACGGCACGCTAAATGGAACGCCCCAGCCGATGGGCGTGTATGCCTATACACTCGAGGCTACTTTTGAAGATGGGACCAAAACAACCCGGAAGGGAGATATAACGTTAATCAGGTAAAATGTATCTTTATATGTGCTGTCCAGAAATCATATGTGTTGTTCAGAAATGCTGTACCGATGAAACGGAGTAAAAACATCATATTGGTTGCCCTTTTACAGGTAGCTGGTTGTTTGAGCCTTACTGCCCAGGATCTTCATTTTTCCCAATGGTTCAACGAACCCCTGCTTACCAATCCGGCAAATACGGGTTTTATCCCTGATGCCGATTACCGGCTGGGGGCAAATTACCGGAATCAATGGTCCTCCGTGATGTCCCAGCCATATAAAACCATGAGCGTGTGGGGTGATGCCCAGGTTTTTCGCAGCAGGATCCAGTCCGGCTGGCTCGGTCTTGGCGGTGCCATTCTGCATGATGTGGCAGGGGCCGGAAGTCTCAGCACCACCCAGGTATATGCCTCCGTGGCTTATCACCAGATGCTGGGTTATTCCAGTTTGCTTTCTGTCGGATTTAATACCGGCTGGGTGAACAAGAGCATCAATAGTGCAAACCTGAAATTCCCGGATCAGTTTGACGGGAAATTTTTCGATGCCAACGTCCCCACATCCGTTTATATTGACAATCCCAATATCAATTATTTTGATATGCAGGTGGGTATGAACTATGCCTATTTTCCAAATAATAAAACTTACGTGAATGCCGGGGTATCCGTTCAGCATATCAATGGCCCCCGGGAAAGCTTTTTTAATACTGACCCGGTTGGATACAGCAACACGATCCCGCCGCGGTTTATCGGATTTCTCAATGCCAGCTTTAAGACAAGTGATCTGGTGATCATTAATCCGATGGCCTATTATACCCTGCAGGCAAAGGCCCATGAATTTGTTATCGGATTCAATGTTCAGTATAATTTATCGGGTGATGGTGAGCAGGAGCTGATCGGAGGATTGTACGATCGTCCGGGTGATGCGATCATTCCCATGATCGGTTTTGCTTATAAGAGCATCCGGCTGATGTTTACCTATGACATCACCACATCTTCCCTCAAACAGTATAATAATGGAAACGGTGCCTGGGAATTCGCAGTGATCCGTCCCGGATATTACACGGAGTATAACGGAGTACGTAATCAGTCTCTCTGTCCCAGTTTTAAAAACTGATTTTAAGCTTAACGCTCATTTAACGTCCAGCGCTTAACGCCCCACGCAGAACGCTTAACGTGTAACGCCGGAAATTATATTAATTTCGGTTTTTAATTATTCGTCTTAACTACAGATGATTAACCGAAAATTATTATTTACTTATCTATAACCTAAAGCCCTGTTTATGAAAAAACTGCTGATCCTCTTCCTTATCGGAATGTCTCTTATGCAATTCACGCGTGCGCAGGATGGTACGGAAAGCAGCGGTGGCGGCTTTGATAAATCGAAATTATTTGTTGGCGGAAACCTCGGACTCGCGTTTGGATACTCCACCATCATCAATGTGGCTCCCCAGGTAGGTTATCGTTTCACTGAACATTTTGCTGCCGGAGTCGGATTGAATTATTCCTATTATAGTTATGATGATGGCGGATATAACAGTTTTAAACAGACCTATCTGGGTATGAGTCTTTTTGGAAGAGTATATCCCATGCAGCAATTTTTTATCCAGGTGCAACCCGAACTGAATTATATGTGGGGCAACGGTTACTATCCGCAGAATGATCCCTATCAGAATTCAAAAGTAAATCAATTTGTTCCTTCGCTTTTACTCGGTGGCGGAGCAGCTATTCCCACCGGCGGCAGTGGTGCCCTTACCATCAGCGTAATGTATGATGTGATTCAGAATGTATATTCCCCTTATTATCATCAGGCGGTGTACGGGTTTGGCTATACGGTCGGATTTTAATTGCAGCTGCGGCTCAAGTTAAAGTGCCAATGATCCAACTGCCAACCGCCAACCGAACTACGATATTTTATTGAAGAGCTCCACCGGGTTGGAACAGAAATAAATCTGCGCCAGTAATTCGTCCTGCAGAAATCCTTCCTTCTGCATCGTACTGATCAGTTTCTGGAGATGGTTATAAAATCCGTCAGAATTCAGGATATAGATTTTTTTATTGTGGATCTTCAGCTGGTTCCAGGTAAGAATTTCAAATAATTCGTCCATCGTTCCAAAACCACCGGGCAAAACGATCACGGCATCACACCGGTCGTAAATCATTTTCTTGCGTGTATGCATGTCCGGAACCACGGCGAGTTCACTCAGTCCCTTGTGTTGCACCTCCCATTCGATCAGTAATTCCGGAATAATGCCCATGATCTGACCTTCATGTTTGAGAACGGAATCGGCAAGAGTACCCATCAGTCCCTTTTGTCCGCCTCCATAAACCAGTTTTACTTTCAGCATGGCCAGCAGTTTGCCAAGCTCTTTAACATGTTGGGTGAATAGGGGATTTTTTCCACTGTGCGAGCCACAAAAAACGGCCACGGATTCAATATTCATAGAATGTTTCCCATTGGGGGGGCTAAAATTGAATTTTTAATATTGTATTTCCTAATTTTCAATCACTAATTTCACAGTACCCATGTCTCCTCTCCTGCTGTTATCTTTTGTGGTTGCCTATTTCCTGTTATTGCTGGTGGTGGCCTGGCGCACGTCGAGGGGAGCCGACAATGAATCCTTTTTTATCGGGAACCGGAACTCCAACTGGATGCTGGTGGCTTTTGGAATGATCGGCACTTCACTTTCCGGTGTTACGTTTGTGAGTGTACCGGGCGCTGTGGCAAGGGATTCTTTCTCCTATTTCCAGATCACCCTGGGCTATTTTCTCGGCTATCTGCTGATTGCTTATGTGCTGCTTCCCCTATACTATCGCATCCACCTCACTTCCATTTATAATTACCTGAATGAAAGGCTGGGTTTCAGCTCTTATAAAACCGGCGCCGCGTTTTTTATTCTTTCCCGTGTACTCGGCGCGACTGCCCGCCTTTATCTGGTGGTGAATATTCTGCAGGATGCCATTCTCTCCGGTTTCCATATTCCCTTCTGGTTAACCACCCTGATCATCCTCCTGATGATCCTGTTATATACTTATGAAGGCGGTGTGAAAACCATTGTATGGACCGATACCCTGCAAACTTCCTGTATGCTCGGGGGCATGATCATCTGCGTGATTTATATTCTGCATCACCTGAACCTGAATCTTCCCGAAGCCCTGGAGTGCGATGAAAGTGAAAGGATATTCAAAAATATTTTTTACGGACCCCGACAGCAAATTATTTTTTCTGAAACAAATTATCGCCGGAATGTTCATCACGGTAACGATGACGGGCATGGATCAGGAGATGATGCAGAAAGGAATTTCTGTAAAAACCCTGAAGGACTCACAAAAGAATATGGTTACACTGGGTTTCATCATGCTCATTGTGATCTTTCTTTTTCTTTTTCTCGGCGGACTCCTGCACCTGCTGGCCAGTGCTGAAAATCTGACTGTAACGGGAGATCATTTATTTCCGGAACTCGCATTGCACCATATGCCGCATGTGGTTTCCATTATCTTTATCATTGCCCTTATTTCCGCGCTGTTTCCCAGTTCCGACGGAGCGATCACCGCCCTCACTTCTTCGTTTTGTATTGACATACTAGGCATCAACCGGAATCAGAAACTGGATGAAACAGAAAGAAAAAAAATCCGCCAGCGTGTACACCTGGTTTTTATTTTTGTCTTCCTTGTTTTTGTTTTGATATATAAATGGATCTCCAGCGACAGCATGATCGGCATCATTTTGAAAGTCGCGACCTATACCTATGGTCCTTTACTTGGACTTTTTTCCTTCTCTATTCTCACCAAAAGAATCCTGAAAAGCAAATGGGTACCCCTGGTTTGTATCCTGAGCCCCATCCTGTGTTTTCTGCTTGATAAATACCAGGAATATATTTTCGGTAATTTTCATATCGGCCTTGAACTGCTGCTGATCAATGGCATTTTTACATTTATCGGCTTATGGATGATCAGCCGAAAAAGAGTTGGCAGTTGACGTCCCTGCCTGCCGGCAGGCAGGGCCGTTGGCAGTTGGCGGTAAAATGAAAAGCACTCCCATACTCCCATACTCCCATACTTGCTCCATACTTGCTTAAATTTGCCCATGGATCTGATCAACCCAAAAGCGCAATCCTACGCTGAGAAATTTTCCCTGCAGGAAGATGACCTGCTCAAAGAAATCGAAATATCAGCCAAAACCCACCCCGAATCGCATATGCTCAGTGGTCACTTGCAGGGCAAATTCCTGGAAATGATCAGCAAACTGGTTAAACCAGCCTATATCCTGGAGATCGGTACTTTCCTGGGTTACAGTGCTTTATGTCTTGCCAAGGGCCTGTTACCGGGAGGAGAACTTCATACCCTGGAAATGGATGAAGCCGCAGCGGCCATTGCCATGGAAAACTTTAAGAAATCTAAAACACCGAATAAAATAATTTTGCACACGGGAAAGGCGTTAGAGTTGCTCAAATCCATTGACAAACCCTGGGACCTGGTATTCATTGATGCAGACAAAACCGGATATACGCATACTACGAAGCCCTGGTTCCCAACCTGAAATCCGGAGCCCTGATTTTGGCAGACAATGTATTGTTTCACGGACAGGTGCTTGAAGACCCGGTAAAAGGCAAAAGCGCGAAAGCAATCCAGGCATTTAACGAGATGGTGGAAGCGGATAAAAGAGTGGAAAAAGTGATGCTTACTTTGCGGGATGGGCTTTACCTCATCCGTAAAAAATAATAACTGCTGATGAATCTAATACTTCGGATACTGTTAATAATGATCCTCCTGACGGGACGGGTTTTCGCGCAGTCCCCGGCCCAGGTCACGGCCTATATCAATACCTATAAAGCACTGGCAATAGCTGAAATGCAAAGATCCGGTGTACCGGCTTCCATCATCCTGGCACAGGGCGTACATGAAACAGGCGCGGGAACCAGTGACCTCGTAATTGCTTCCAACAATCATTTCGGGATCAAATGCAAAACGGGCTGGACAGGTCAGGTTGTTTATCATGACGACGATGCCCGGGGAGAATGTTTCAGGGGTTATGCCCTGGCGGCAGATTCCTACCGGGATCATTCTGACTATCTGAGCCAGACACCCAGATATGCTTCCCTCTTTAAACTGAGTCCGGAAGACTATACCGGCTGGGCCTATGGACTGAAGCGGGCAGGGTATGCCACGAATCCGAAGTATCCCCAGATTCTGATCAAACTGATTGAAGACTACGATCTGCAAAAATACAGTCTGATCGCCCTGGGTAAACTGCCGCCTGAACTATCCGGCGACAGCCTCCTGGCAAATCAAAGACAAAAAGAAACCCTGGACGGGTTTACCGATTCCAATCCTCAAATTCCCACGTCAGACTGCTGTTTACCCCGAAGGCCTTTTTACCATCAATTTAACCAAAGTAGTATTTGCCAGGGCCGGTGTTTCCATGCTTTCTATTTCAAATCAATATGATATTCCATTGTCCCGGCTGCTCGAATTCAACGATATGAATCAGGAAGATATTCTGAATGCCGATCAGCTGATTTTTTTGCAGCGCAAACGGAAAACCGGCCAGAGTCCTTTCCATATCGTACAAGCAGGAGAATCGGTGTATTCCATTTGCCAGGCAGAGGGTATCCGGTATGAAAATATCCTGGAATTCAACCGGCTTAAACCGGGAGAAGAAGTGGCAACCGGCGAAAAAATATGGCTTCAGGCGACAACCACGACCAAACCGGCTCTGAAAAATTCCGCCAGTGCAAAAACAGGCTTACCTTCTTCCTAAATATCCTTATGCCAAATGTTCAGATACACGATAAAACCTTCAAACCGTACATTTCCGAAGAAGAGATCCGGAGTAAAGTAAAGGAACTGGCCGCTGCATTAAACCAGGACTATCAGGACAAAAACCCCATTTTTATTGCCGTCCTGAATGGGGCATTCATATTTGCGGCAGACCTGTTTAAGTGCCTGACGATCGATGCGGAGATTTCCTTTATCAAACTGGCTTCCTATAAAGGCATGAAATCTTCGGGGCAGGTGATAACCGCCATCGGACTGGATATAGAATTATATAACCGGCATGTGGTGATCCTGGAAGATATCGTGGATACCGGGAAGACCCTGTATGAATTCCTCCCCCAGTTATGGCATCAGCAACCGGCCTCCCTTAAAATTGTTGCCCTGTTACATAAACCGGAGGCTTCCGTTTACCTGCTTAAAGTGGATTATGCCGGGTTTGAAATTCCGGATAAATTTGTGGTGGGTTACGGATTAGACTATAACGGACTAGGGAGAAACACAGCAGCCATTTATCAGCTTTTGGAATAAATAGCGTTTGTAGGGGTAGACTGTTCCGTAACCAAAATATTCTACTTGAAAATCCTGCTTCTCATATGGATTGCCTTATGCTCCTGTTTCCGCGGTAACAGCCAATATTATTTACGGGGCGAAATCAGAGATGAGCAAAAAAACACCCTGAGTAATGTCGTAATCCGGCTTCGTTCCAGTGAATACCAGTTTTATTCGGGGAGTATGGGGGGATTTGGAATTGCCGTTCCCAAATCCGTCGACACGATGACGATAATTGCCGAAGGATTTTACAATAAAACCATTGCGGTTAACACCGAAAAATACCAGACCATCATCCTGAAGTCGAGGTTTATCGCCCCTCCAAAACCCTCCAACCGGCTGATGTCCCTTACCAAAAATCTTTCCCTGGAACAGCGTAACCGATGGACCGTAGGTGCCGAAACCTATAGTTCATTGCAGGAAAATCCATTTATTCCCGCCGAAAAATTTCCGGAGACCGGATTTGCAGTGAATATCAATAAAGCTTCCTACAGTAATATCCGGCGGTTCCTTAATATGGACGGCATTGTTCCGCCGGATGCTATCCGGCTGGAAGAAATGATGAATTATTTCAATATTCACTATTTAGCGCCCGGGGGAGACAGCATTTTTACCTATCGGTCCTTGCTTTCTTCCTGCCCCTGGGATGCAGACCACGAATTGTTGTACCTGAATATCTGTGCAAAAAAAGCTGCCCTGGACAGTATTCCTCCGGCAAACCTGGTTTTTCTGATCGATGTATCCGGATCCATGGATCTTCCCAACCGGCTACCCCTCCTGAAATCTGCATTTAGTCTGATGGTTAATAATCTCCGGGTAATCGATACGGTTTCGATTGTGGTTTATGGCGGGGTGAACGGAGTATGGCTTGGGCCCACCTGCGGAACGGAAAAAAAGAAAATCCTGGAATCCATCGCCCAGCTGGAAGCGGGAGGCGCAACACCCGGAGAAAGTGGCATACGTGCTGCTTATCAGCTGGCGAAAAGTACATTTATCAAAGGGGGAACCAACCGGGTTATTTTGGCTACAGATGGTGATTTTAATGTAGGCCAGCAATCGGAGGACGAACTCAACTACCTGATTAAAAGCTACCGGAACTCTGAAATATACCTTACCTGCCTTGGCGTTGGCATGGGTAACTACAAAGACTCGAAACTGGAAGTACTCGCCAACCAGGGTAAAGGGAATTTTGCCTATCTCGATAACGAAAAAGAAGCGGAGAAGGTGCTGATGGAAGAATTTTCACAGACTGTGTATGCCGTTGCCAAAGATGCGTTTATCGATATCCGTTTTGATCCCGCTATTGTAAAAAGTTACCGGCTGATCGGTTTCGACAATAAATTAAGTGCCCTGGAGGATAGTACCAATGAAATTCAGGGGGGTGAAATCGGATCAGGTCATTCCCTGATGGCACTCGTTGAAATTGAACCGGTGGAACTGGAAACAGAGACCACAATCCACAGTTCCCCGTTTGCGAAATTGCGGATGCACTACCAGCTTCCGGGAAATAATTCGGATCGCCTGGAAGAATTCAATGTGCCTTATTATTTTGAACCCTTCGAAAATATTCCCAATTATTACCGGTTTGCCGCTTCTGTGGCTTTATTCGGTGACCTATTGAAAAAATCCACGTATACCCAAAAAATATCCTGGGATGAGCTGGCCCTCCTGGCCAAATCGAGTTATGATCCCAAAGATGTTTCCCAGACTGAATATGTATCACTCATCGACAAGGCGAAGAAAATTTATCACCGGGAGAAGAAGCGGAAGAAACCGGTGGAGAATTAGGGGATTAGATGATTAGATAATTAGGTGATTAGGGGATATAACTATCAGTCTTCATCAGTCAACGGTTATCTGTCAACTGTCATCTATCATCCGTCATCTCAAACATTAACTTCCTTCATCCTCGGTGAAAGCAATTGCATAACAACCCAGGCGAGTAAATAAGCTGCCGCGCAAATACCGAAAATAATATTGTATCCGGTGCCGAGTAATCCGAGCAGCTTGAAATGATCCAGGATGATACCGATCAGAAAAGGAAACAGAATTCCACCTACCGATCCGGCCATACCCCCGATGCCCACCATCGAACTCAGGGCATGCTTCGGAAACATATCAGAGATCAGGGTAAATATATTTGCACTCCAGGCCTGATGGGCAGCAGCAGCCAGACTGATCAGCCATACAGCAGGCCAGATGCCGTTGGTATATCGCACAAAAAATATGGGCACCACACAGCAGGCGAATAATAACATGGAATATTTTCTGGCTTTATAAACCGGCAAACCTTTTTTGATCAGCCATCCGGATAAATAACCGCCCAGAATACTGCCAAAACTTGCGACTATATATACTGTTGAAACATGTATTGCCGACCTGGAAATATTCAGATTATACGTTGTGTTGAAATAAGAGGGTATCCAGAAAAGATAAAACCACCAGATGGGATCTGTAAGAAACTTACCCAGGATAATTGTCCATGTCTGACGAATCCGAAATAACCCCCACCAGCTAAATGATTTGTTCGGAGAAGTATTTTCCGCATCCGCAGAATCAAAACCTGACTGATCATCTGCTATTTTCGAATTAAAACCCGGCTGATCATCGGTTACTTTTTTGATTCTTTGGCGTATGGGTAAACTGGCAGATTTGTCTTTATATAGCCAGATCCAGGCGATAAGCCAGATAAAGCCCAGCGCTCCGGTCCAGACAAATGCCTCCTTCCATCCATAGTTTATAAAAATCCAGGCGATTGCCGGCGGACCGATAATAGAAGCCACATTGGTTCCGCTATTGAATATACCCGTAGCGAACGCACGGTCCTTTTTGGGAAACCATTCCGCAATGGCTTTGATGGCGGCCGGAAAATTTCCGCCTTCACCCAGTCCAAGTGCCGTACGGGCGATTCCAAATCCCAGTGTACTTGCAGCAACGGCATGACACATAGCAGCGATGCTCCAGACCACTACAGAAACCGCATAACCCAGTTTTGTTCCGATTTTATCGATCAGCCATCCGAAGATTAATAAGGCTAATGCGTAGGCGCTGGTAAAAGCCATCACGATCCGGCTGTAATCTTTTTCGGACCAGTTGAAATCCTTAGCCAGATTATCTTTCAGCAGACCAATCACCTGCCGGTCCAGGTAGTTGATGGTAGTGGCAAAAAAAAGCAGGGTCACCACCACCCAACGGAAATTTCCTGCCGGTTTATCAAAGGTCTGAATTCCGGGTCCAGAATTTTCAGTTGCCTGCATTACACATCGGTTTAGAATTTAGTGGTATGGAAAGCCGTTTCAATGGTAAATTTTACGCGACAGTTTTTCTAATCTCAGCGACATGGTTTAATAATGCACTGGTATTGTTGCGCAGCAGCTGCCAGTCTTTCTGTTCCACCAGCGACGGGGTTATCAGTGCACTGCCAATACCTACCACCGAAGCTCCGGCCCTGAACCAGGATTCCATATTTCCTGCGTCTATCCCACCCGTGGGCATGAACTGAAGTTCGGGAAAAACATCTTTATTGGATTTGATAAATCCGGGACCAACAGAACTTGCCGGAAATAATTTCACCAGGGAAATACCATCGTCGATGGCCAGGATAAATTCCGTTGGTGTAATACAACCCGGCACCCAAAGCATGTTTTCATTATAGGTGAATTTTGACAGATCGCGGGTATAACCCGGGCTCACCAGGAAATCAGCTCCGTTCTGTATCGCCTTTTCTGCAGATTTCGGATCAAGCAGGGTCCCCATGCCCAGGATCAGATCCGGAAATTTTTTATAGGTTTCTTTTTTGATTGCCCGAAGGTTTTTCATTGCCTGCTTGCCCCGGTTGGTATATTCAATTACCCGGATACCTGCGTCATATAAAGCCTGAAGGATGTGGATGCTGATCTCTTCATCCGGATGATAATACAATGGGATCACGCCCTGCTGCACTATGGCTTTTGCGATTTTTTCATTATTCATACTGCTTAATTCTTTCCTGAATGGTTTTCAGATCCTGGCTGGTCGAGTCTCCGCGCTCGAAAAATTTTCCAAACCCCGCTGCTGTTGCAAACTGAATGGTCTCCTGCTCTGTTTTATGATGATATAATCCATAGATTAATCCCGCCATGAAACAATCGCCGGTTCCAATCCTGTCCAGTATTTTATCACTCCGGTATACCGAAGAATCCGCCCATTGATGTTCCGCATATAAAGAAGCATAATATAAAATTCCCGCCTCCCCTTCTTCAAAACGGAATGTACAGGCTACGGTCCTAACTCTTGCGAATCGTTTTAATAGACGGGTTGAACTCTGATGGGCATGCTGAAGATAGGATGTTTTATCGTTCGCTTTCAGTAAAGTCAGATCCAGCGGAATTCCCACCAGGTCATGTGCACTCCAGATATTACCCATCACCACATCACAGTATGGAAGCAATTCCGACATCACATCGTGCGGGTTTCTGTTCTTCCACAATTTCGGACGGTGATTGAGGTCAACGGAAATAGTAATATTTCTTTTAGATGCCGCCTGAACTGCCTCAAGACATACCGCTGCCACGGATTCGTTCAGGGCCGGACTGATGGCACTAAAATGAAACCAGGATACATCCTGCAGGATCTGGTCCCAGTTGAACATTCCTTTTTTCAGTTCCCCAAAAGCAGAATGCCTGCGATCGTAAATGACCGAACTGTTTTTCAGGTCGCTACCCTGGGCCAGATAATAAGTGCCGATACGTTCACCTGAAAACAGCATGGCATCCGTATTAATTTTTTTTTCTTTCAGGGAGGCGATAATGTCTGATGACAAATAGTTTTGTGGAAGGGATGAACAATACCCCACCGGCATATTCCATTTGGCCAGGGCCGTAGCTACATTCAATTCGGCTCCGCCGATATAAACCGGAACCTGCTGGTTCTTTAACCATTGTCCATCTGTTGCCGGTGAAAATCGCAGGAGAAGTTCTCCAAAACAAAGAATTTTTCCCATGGCCTAAATTTTAAAATGTTCCTGCTAGTCATTCCAGTTAAAATAATTACGGGCATTATGATAACAAATATCCTCTATGAGTTTCCCGGTCCAATTCAAATCGTCCGGCAATTCTCCTTTTTCTATTTCCCCGCCAAATAATCTGCAAAGAATACGCCTGAAATATTCATGCCGGGGAAAAGAAAGAAAACTGCGCGAATCGGTAATCATGCCGACAAAACGGCTGATCAATCCCATATTGGAAAGCGCATCCAGCTGTCTGGTAATACCTTCCTTCTGGTCCAGGAACCACCAGGCGGCTCCCCACTGTACTTTTCCGGGAACAGTTCCGTCGTTAAAGTTACCGATCATGGTAGCCATCATTTCATTGTCGGCCGGATTATTATTGTAAAGTATCGTCCGGGCCAGCCGGTTATTTTTATCCAGTGAATCCAGGAAGGAACTTAAACCGCGTGCCTGTGAAAAATCACCGATAGAGTCCCAGCCTGTATCCGGACCGAGCATTGCATGCATACGACGTGTTATTATTGCGCATGGCGCCCAGGTGAAACTGCTGCACCCATTTTTTTTCATGATCCCATTCCGCGAGCAGGAATAATACGCCCGATTGAAATTGCTGCATCTCTTCCTGCCCAATTATTTTTCCGGAAAAAGCTTTAACGAAAATCGTTTTCAGATCTTTTTCGGTCCATCCGGTTTCATACAATTGTTCGAGTCCGTGATCAGATACCCGGCATCCCTGCGCATGAAAGAAATCGTGACGGCTCCGGAGCGCTTCCATCAATTGCGAAAAGTTTTCAATGGAAATATTTGCCGATTCTCCCAGCTTTTTCAGATAGGAAATAAAAGCAGCAGGATCTGTTATGGTCATGGCCCGGTCGGGACGAAACGTAGGCAGCAGTTTCATTTGCAATCCCTGTTTCCGGTAAGACTGATGAAATTCCAGCGAATCTGCCGGATCATCGGTGGTGCATACAACTTCCACTTTCATTTTTTTCAGCAGATCCCTGCACCTGAAATTCCGGGGTTTGTAATTTTTTATTACAAACATCATAAATAGCACCCGGCAGAATGGGAATTCAGCTGATTGTCAATATCAAAATATCTTTCCAGTTCCAGGTGTGTCCAGTGATAAAGCGGATTGCGCTGGGTAAATGGAACGGTCTCGCTCCATTTTTCAAATTTTTCCCAGTCGTTTCTGTTTCCCGTTATATAGGATTCATCAATACCGTTGATGCGCATGGCCCGCCATTTATAATGATCCCCGCGCAGCCAGGCTTCCGTAATGTTTTCAAAACGATGGTTTCCCGCAATCTGTTCGGGCGGAAGATGGCAGTGATAGTCGACGATAGGTAGTTTTTCCGCGTAGTCATGGAATAAACGCCTGGCTGTTTCCGTTTCCAGTAAAAAATCTTCGGACAGAAATTTCTTCATGTTGTTTGTAATGAATTATAACGAGACCCCTCTTTTCCAGGGAATAAAATCATCCTGGTTCAGCAATACGGCCTTGGGTGTGATTTCACCACTCGCCGCCTGTATGCAGTACGCTAATATTTCACTACCCATTTCTGCCAGTGTTTTTTCACCGTCGATTATCTCTCCGGTATCCAGATCAATGATATCCGGCATGCGCCGGGCAAGGGGGGTATTGGTTGATATTTTGATTGTGGGGCAAACCGGATTTCCGGTTGGCGTACCCAGTCCTGTAGTAAATAAAATCAGTGTGGCGCCGGAGGCAGCCTGTCCGGTAGTGGCTTCCACATCATTGCCCGGTGTGCAAACCAGGCTGAGACCCGGTGTGGTAGCCTGCTCTGTATAATCCAGCACATCGGCAACGGGTGAGTTTCCGCCTTTTTTTGCAGCGCCGGCAGATTTCATGGCATCGGTGATGAGACCGTCACGGATATTTCCGGGAGAAGGATTCATGTGGAATCCCGAGCCCGAGCGGGCTGCTGCTGCTTCATAGTCCCGCATCAGTCTGATGAATTTTCGTGCTACCTTTTCATTTACCGACCGGTCAATCAGTTCCTGCTCCACGCCACAGAGTTCGGGAAATTCTGCCAGTAATACTTTTGCACCCAGGGCCACCAGCATATCTGCACAATAACCCACCGCGGGATTGGCTGTAATGCCACTGAAACCGTCGCTCCCGCCACATTTCACGCCGATGCAGAGTTTATCCAGTGATGCCGGCTTTCTTTCCAGTTTGTTAATTTCTACCAGTCCTTCAAATGTCTTCCGTATGGCTTCCTGGATTAAATGCTCTTCACTCTGGGATTGCTGTTGTTCAAAAACAAAAATAGGTTTGTCGAATGTTGAACTGCTGTTTTTTATATCGTCCAGTAAATCCGCGGATTGTAAATGCTGGCAACCCAGACTTAAAATTGTTATTCCGCCCACATTTGGATGATTGGCATATGCCGCTAATAATTTTCCAAGTACCGCAGAGTCCTGTCGTATGCCCCCGCATCCGCCTTCATGATTGAGAAAACGGATGCCATCCACATTTTTAAAAACGCGGTTGCGGATATGTGTTGCTGCAAAAGAAGGAATATCAGGATCGGTGAGTTTTTTACCGCTCTGCATCGCGAGAATGAGTTCCCGGGTAAAGGATTTATATTTTTCCGTAACAGAATACCCGAGTTCGTCCTGCATAACTTCCCGGATCACGTCGAGGTTCCGGTTCTCGCAGAAAACAGTAGGAATGAATAGCCAGTAGTTGGCTGTTCCAACCCTCCCGTCGTGCCGGTGAAATCCTTTGAAATGAGCATCACGGAATTCCGAAACATCAGGAGGTGTCCATTGATAGACGGCATTCCGGTAGTCATAATTTCCGGAAGCATGTTTGAGATTTTCTGTCGAAACCCGGCTGCCGGCTTTTACTTCTGTCTGGGTTTTGCCCACCAGCACCCCATACATGATTACCTCCGTGCCGGCCTGCGCATCCTGCATATAAAATTTATGTTTGGCCGGAATATTTTCCTTCAGCGTGTATGTATCACCGTTATAGGTTACCTCATCACCCGCCTGTAAATTTTTCAAAGCGACCAGGATGGTATCTGCGGGATGTATTTTCAGGATGCTGCTCTTCATACAATAAATATATCCCGGTTCGCGGGTACACCCAAATTTACGGAAGCCGGGCTCATAATTTTAAAAACTATATTTGCGAAGCATTGAAGAATAACCCCATATGAAATTGAAACTACTTGCATCCTTAATATTCCTTAGTCAGGCTCTACAAGCGCAACAAAATATTATTCGCATCGACCAGGAAGGGTACTATCCGGAAGCACCTAAAATCGCCATCCTTGTCATTTCCCCCGGAAAATCCATCGACAGTGCGGAGAAGGAGATGGCTTTTTATCTCACCGGCGAAAACGGCATGGATACGGTTTTCCGCGGTGTTTTATCTGGTATAAGACAGTCTGCTAATTCATCCCTGCAAACCAGGGTCGCCGATTTCAGTTCCTTCAGGCATACCGGAACTTACCAGCTCCGGATTGGTGAATATACCTCCTATCCCTTCCTGATCAAAGTAAAAGTGCACCGGCCGGTGGCCCTCGCTTCACTAAAGGCTTTTTATTTTATAAGAGCATCCACACCACTGGATCCGGTGTATGCCGGAAAATGGAGCCGGGCTGCAGGTCATCCGGACGACTCCGTGATCATTCATCCATCTGCCGCTTCCGAATACCGAAGAGCGGGTAATCTGATTTCAACTCCGGGCGGCTGGTATGATGCGGGTGATTATAATAAATATATCGTGAATTCGGGTATCAGTATGGGTACTTTATTATCTGCCTATGAAGATTTCAAACCTTATTTTGATACCCTGCATACACATATCCCTTCCCTGCGAAAACCCGTACCGGATATCCTGAATGAAATTGTTTACAATCTCCGCTGGATGCTGAGCATGCAGGACCCCGGCGATGGAGGGGTATACAATAAATGCACCAATGCGAAATTTGATACCATGGAAATGCCGGCAGAAGGACGGGCACCCCGCTACGTGGTTCAGAAAGGAACGGCAGCCACCCTGGATTTTGCTGCTGTAACGGCGCAGTCAGCCCGAATTTTTTCCCGTTATAAAAAAGAACTACCCGGACTGGCAGACAGTTGCGCGCGTGCTGCGGAACGTGCCTGGAACTGGGCACTCAGCCATCCGAACATCGTGTATAATCAGAATATGATGAACCAGCAGTTTGAACCTAAAATAACAACGGGAGGTTATGGTGACTGGAAATTTTCGGATGAATGGTACTGGGCAGCCTGTGAACTCTTTATCACCACCGGTGGCAAAAATTACCGGGACAGCCTGCTTGCTCACCGGAACCTGAAACTGACCCTGCCCAGCTGGTCCGAGACCGGACTGCTGGGGTACTATACTATTCTCCGGGATAATGGAAAACATCAGCTTCCGGTGAAAGAGGATTCCAACTATTTGCATTTAAAAAAGATGGCCGACGATTATGTCCTGACTTCCGCCGGGAATGCTTTTCTAACGGTGATGGGCGGACGAAAATCTGATTTCATCTGGGGAAGTAATGCCAATGCCGCCAACCAGGCCATCCTGCTCATCCAGGTTTACCGGGTTTCCCATGACCGGAAATACCTGGATGCCGCGCTGGGAAACCTGGATTATCTGTTGGGAAGAAATGCGACCGGTTATTGTTTTGTTACAGGGTGCGGAAGTTTTTCCACCCGGCATCCGCATCACCGGCCATCAGTGGCCGATGGAATTGACGATCCCGTACCCGGTTTGCTCGCCGGCGGACCGAATCCGGGGATGCAGGACCGGACGCATTATGATTTTCACGAACCGGAAACCGCCTATGCGGATGCAGACCCTGCATATGCATCCAATGAAATCGCCATCAACTGGAATGCGCCGCTGGTCTATCTCGCGAATGCGCTGGAAGCGCTTTATTAGGCGTGAAGCGTGAGGCTTGAGGCGTGAGGCATGATCAATATAACAATGAACCAGATATGAAAAATATTAAAATCGCGACTGCGCAATTTGAAAACAGGTCCGGTGATAAAAATTATAATTTATCCGTAATAGACAGGCTTTCAAAAAAAGCTGCGGAGGCGGGGGCCGACGCCATTGCCTTCCATGAATGTTCCATAACAGGTTATTCATATGCCAGAAAACTTTCCCGGGATCAAATGCTGGATATTTGTGAATCCATTCCGGATGGAGAAAGCATTCGTCGTCTGCAATCCATCGCAGAAAAAAATAAAATCACCCTGCTGGCCGGACTTTTTGAAAAAGATTCGAAAGATGATATTTATAAAGCCTATGTATGTGTGAATGAAACGGGGGTAATTGCCAAACACCGTAAGCTTCATCCCTTTGTAAATAAATATATTCTGCAGGGAAATAAGTATACTGTTTTCGATCTTTTTGGCTGGAAATGCGGCATCCTGATCTGTTACGACAATAATATTATTGAAAATGTGCGTGCAACCAAACTGCTGGGTGCAGATATCATTTTCATGCCGCATGTCACCATGTGTACGCCCTCGACCCGGCCAGGTGCAGGATTTGTTGATCCCGCACTTTGGGAAAAGCGGGAAACTGATCCCACATCCCTGAGAATGGAATTTGACGGATTAAAGGGAAGGGCCTGGCTGATGAAATGGCTGCCGGCCCGGGCTTATGATAATGCGGTGTATGCGATATTCTCAAATCCGGTGGGTATGGATGATGACCAGCTGAAAAACGGTGGTTCCCTGATCCTGGATCCATTTGGGGATATCCTGGCGGAATGCCGGAGTTTTGAGGATGATTTTGTTATGGCCACCTGCACAGAAGATAAACTTACCCTGGCGGGAGGCCACCGGTACCTCAAAGCCCGCCGGCCCGGATTATACCGGGATATAATTGGAAAAAATCATGTTTCAGATCAACAAGTTTCCTGGATGTCTCTTAAGCCGGAGGCATGAAGCATGAAGCTTGAGGCTCAATGCTTCATGCTTCACGTTTGAAGCTTCATGCTTACTAAATTGTTTTTTAATTGGAAACGAACCCTTACTTTTGCGGCCGGTAATCAGGAGTTCGGGGCGTAGCGTAGCCCGGTTATCGCGCCTGGTTTGGGACCAGGAGGTCGCAAGTTCGAATCTTGCCGCCCCGACAAACAGAAGTAAAATCCTCCCCCACTAAGTGGGGGAGGATTTTTTGTTTAGACGCGTTGCGAGTTTACTTGCAAAAGCGTATAAACAAAAAATCATAGGCCGCAGGTTCTGCGACCTATGATTTTACTCCTGTTTAGTCTCCCTTATTTTCAAGATCAGCGCAGCTAATCTTGATCAGTACAGCTAATCTTCACCATCGGGGACGTTCTTTTAATTATTATGTTTCTTCATTTCCGCCTGTAAAATTTCGGGAAAGGTCATATTGCTATAATTACTCACGGTGTATCCGCTGGTAGCGACCGTAGTAGATGCCGGATTGATACTTACCGTTTGCATTGACATTTTATGGCTCCCGGCAGAATCAACTGATTCAAGTTCTGTAATCAGGCTTCTGGGCTGGGTCAACGCCTGGAACAATGGATGAGCCGAAGCCTGCTGGCCACCCATCATCTTTAAAAGATTGCCCCCTGCCGAACCCAGCAGGTAATCGATCTGGGTATCGAAGTCAACTTTAGCTATCCATACGGTGGTCTTGTGACCCCGGCCATCCGATGCACTGTATTCTTCCGTGGTATAACTGCCGAGGGATTTATGATTACCGGTTTTTACAGATTGAATATCCTTTCCGTTCATTTTATCCCGCATTCCGGCCATGAGACTGTCCATCCTGATCCATTTTGCCATGCTCATCAGGTCTGACATCAGTTTACGTATGCTGAGAATGGTGATGTTTTTGTGGTGTTCATCAAAAATGATACAGTTTCCGTCCCGGGTAATCACGACAAACAGGTTTCCTTTCATGTTTTCCTTCCCGCTGAATTTTGCCGCTGCATAGTCACCTGTTCGGGTATAAAAAAAATGCATCGTGCAGGAATCTGCAGCACTCTTTTTGCTGGTAAACGACTGGCTGACTTCATAATCAAACCGGTAATTCTCCGGCAATGCATAAGACGACTGTACCTGGGCAAGGGAACTGTTACCGGAAAACAGTCCGGCAAGGCATACTAAAATGATAAATGATTTCATTTTCAGAAAGATTAAAGGCGTTCAGAAAGATTATAAGCGGAATAAGGAAAGCGGTGTTGGGTTGTAATAAGGATGCGCAGGTGGTAGCTCAGGCAATTTAAACTATTTTTATCAGAAAACTTTTTAACACTTCCTTAAACAAGTGAATTTTAATGAAAGACCTGGAACCCATATTGAATGTTTTATGCAATTATTATGCAGGTTTTGTTTTGAGTGAGGATGAGCTCCGGTTATTAAGGGAATGGCTTGAGGAGTCTCCTGCCCATGAAACGCTTTTTGATAGTTTGAAAAACCAGAATGGTATGCAATTTATCATGGGATCAACCGATGGAAATATCCGCGAAAAAATTCAGATGAAACTGATTGCCATGGAAGAAGGTTCTGTATAAATAAAGAACGGCCGCCCTTCGGCAGCCGTCCAATAATGCTTTGGTGTACATCAAACTTTCAGTTTCTCATTAGGATCCGGATGGTTTTTCGGGTGGATTCCTGGTTTTTCATGCTTTCGGCTTCTGGCGTTACACATTTAGCGTTAGGCGTTAGGCGTTTGGCGTTAGGCTTTATCGGATCAGTTGTGCGCTTCAACAGTGTAAAGATGTAACAGATTTTCCCCCGCCTATAACCTATTCGTTAAAGGGGTAAAAACCTTCGATTTTCGGGCAAATTCATGGGTTTTTCTGATTCCGGGCCATTATTCCCTGGCCTGTATATTCGTCAGTTATCGTTGATAAAATGTTTAATGGAATCCATTACAGGATCCGATTGCGGATCGAACGGGAAAAGAAATCGCAGTTTATATTTTTCAAGGGTTTTCTTTTTCACCCCTGCAGCAAAGAGCCATTTGAATGGCGTGACCAACAACAACCTCATTTTATTCCAGGGCCTGCCGGTTGTTTTGTACTGCATTTTAACGGCCAGGTAGTATTTTTCCAAAACAACGCCATCTTCATCAAGCGTTTTTACCAGCCGGTCCCGGTAAGCGGTTTCCAGCCTGTGTGCAGGCATATAATGTTCAAAACTGAGGCGGCTGTCATAATATAATCGCCAGCCCTTTAAAACGAGCCGCAGGCAGTACTCTGTATCCTCTCCCCCGATCAGTTCTTTCCCTTTCCGGCCAATTAAAAAAGAAGGGAACCGGAGATACATGGTTTTAAATAAATCCGTTCGTGAGGCCATTCCGGCGCCCCAGAGATAGCCGCGCCGGCGGGTTATGTCCCGCGTGCTTTCGTCCTGACCACCGCTGGCATAATGTTTTCCAAAATCCGGAAACCAGTCTGGCAGGGGTTGCCCGTCCGTTACTGCGATTCCGCGGCCGCCCACTGCCCCTATTTGCGGGTTATTTTCCAGGATTTCAAAACAGGTTTCAACATACGTCGGATCCAGCCGGTTGTCATCGTCACAAATCACAAAGTATCCATACCGTGCCATGGAAATACCAAGGTGCAGGGCAAATATTTTTCCCTGTTTGCTCTCCTGAATAAGATGAAATGCCGAATGAGCGTACCTGGTATTTTTCCCAGGCCTGCCGGGCGATCATTCCACAGTTATCCGTGGAGGCATTATCAATAAAAATAATTTCCCAGTTCAGCGGATTTGTAAATTGCTGGGCCGCGAGATGTTCAATGGTTTCTGTAATCCGGGTAGCACTGTTAAAAGAGCAGATCAGTACCGTAACACCTTTTTCCATGGTCAGATATTGAAATTGTTCTTCCTGTTCTCCTTCGACTTTTTAATACGGTAACGCAAATAGATCCACCAGCCGAGATGGCGTTTCACCAGTCCGGGCTTGTCGGCTTTAAAAATCTCATCCGTTGTGAAAGAAGAAAATCCGGTCATGTCATACCGCACAATTTTATATGGATAATATCTTTTTTTAAAATCAGCATCTCCCCAAACGGCCATATTCAAAACATAATCCGCCGATACCGGATACTTCAGATCGTAATGGTATTTTTTAAATACGCCTGCCGGATACAGGATGCACTGATGATTCATGCAAAATTTTGCGAGACGGTATTTGGAAAACGGTCCCTTCAGCAGGGGCCATACATTCTCCCGGTTACCATAATAGTCTTCACTGTTTGCATAGTACACGGTATCCTGCTCTTCCAGTTTTGAAACCAGCGCACGAAAATCCGGTAACAGCCGGTCGTCCGCACCCAGAAAATGAATCCATTTTCCCTTCGCCTTTTTCACTCCTTTATTGAGTGCATCATAAATGCCTTTGTCCGGTTCGCTGATCCAGTTTAAATGAGGATGAACAAAATGTTGCAGAATTGAAATCGTGTTATCCGAACTGCCACCATCCATCACCAGGATTTCCGAGTTGTCCGGTGCAAATTTCCGAATGGAATCCAGACAGTCCTGCAGGTGGGCACCTGCGTTATAGGTAGCAATGATGATGGTGAGTTGCACAGAATCAAATATATGCTTTCAGAATGCTATTTTTGCTTTGTCCGGACTCAATTTATTTTCCACCGGATCTCTTTTCTTCCAATGGTAAATCGCTTACACGCTGCACAATCTATCCATTGATATCGTCATTCCCACTTTCAGACTGGATGAAGAACGGTTGCTGGAGATCATTCATCTTGCCCGGCCCGAAGGAATATCTGTTTCTATTTACATTGTTTCCGATAATCCTGCGGTAATCATTCCGGCATCTGTTGATGACCTGCATGAGAAGGGTCAGATCAAATTGCTGGTGCATCCAAAAAACCTTGGCCCTTCAGCGGCACGGAATACCGGTATTCGTGCTGGTACAGGAAAATGGATCCTTTTTCTGGATGATGATATTCAACCGGAGAAAGATTTATTAGTTCAATATGCGGGAGCGATTCAAAAAAATGAAACCGCCATAGGGTTTGTCGGCCTCACGGTTTTCCCAAAACCTTTTAATGCAGTTACGAAAGCAATGGAAACCGGGGGTTGGATTTCACATTTTACAGCGGCTGAAAAACACCTTTTGCTGAGATGGGCGCCCACGTCCAATATCCTGCTGAACAGGGTAAAAATGGATAGTGAACTTTTTGATGAAACGCTCACGAAAAGCGGGGAGGATATTGATTTCCTGGTGCGGGGCAGCTTAAACAGAAACGAACAATATATTGCGTTACCGGAAGCTGTGGTCCGTCATCCCTGGTGGAACGATGGGGCCATACAAACGAACAGAATGCTGCGATATGGAGCGGGTGCCTGTGAAATCGCACGTAAACCGCCGATAAAAGATTTTACTTTTCGTGATTTTACCAATACATCGGAAACCCTGTTGCTTTTTATCCTCCTTATACCCTTTGCCCTGATCTGGAATTTTACTCACCCACTTCTGATTATTTTCTGTTCTGTTGTAATTGCAGAATTTTTAACCTGCTGGCTCAGAGGCATACTGATTGGAAAAACATTTTCTCCCATTGTAGCTTTCCATATACTGTGGGCCAAAAATGCCTATGAAACCGGATTCCTGATCCGTTCACTACAAACCGGATTTCCCAATGGATTTGCACTCCGGACCGATATGGGATTTCACAAAGCACATCCCGGCTCTTTTCGAACCAATCGCTGGAAAATAATAAAATTGATTTTAATAACGGTAATGTTCCTGGTAGCTGTTGTAGCCTTTTGAACAAAACCGGAGGCTCTGGTTTAGCGTGTGTTTGTAGATATTGTAGTTGATGCTTTCTTTTTGCCTGTCCACATAGTCGTGGAAAAGGTGATAACAAACCGCACGGCCTTTAATTTTTTTCTGCTGAAGACCTATATTGATAAACCGGGCAGCCAGCTCAATGTCCTCATGACCCCATCCCGTAATTTCGTTGTTGTATCCATTCACTTTTACGAAATCCTCCCGCCAGAATGCCCAGTTGCATCCGCTGACATTGTCAGAGCGTGAGCTTTTCTTTGTGAAGAAGGTAGCCATCGCCGGAATGCGAAGTGCATTGATGCGGTTCGTTATTCCGGCTGAAAAAGCAGTGATCCGACCCAGTCTTTCCATGGCCATTTCAGAATGGCTGCGATGTTCATCCAGCATCACACGGCTTCCGCGGATATAGTATCCTTTTTCAGCAGCCCGAAGATGATCCTTGATAAAATATTTATTCATTACGATATCGCCGTCTACCTGTACGATATAGTCACACTGTGTACCCGCAATGGCCTGATTTAAGATGATGGTTTTCTGGAACCCATCGTCTTTATGCCAGAAATGTTTTAATGTGATTTTAAGTTTGTCGCGGTATGAATCGATCAGAATCCGGGTGGATTCTTTAGAACCGTCGTCAGCAATAATCACTTCATCAGGAAGCTCGAGCTGATTACACACACTTTCCAGGACTAGTTTTAACGCTTCTGGCCAGTTATACGTTGCGATAACCAACGCCAGGGATACTTTTTTCAACATTCTAATTGCTATATTTATCTATTCCTGTAACACAAAACGCAGATTTTGATAAAATCGTTTGTTTCAGCAATCGTTCGTTGTTTTCGATGTTCGGTTTTGCGTTCACAGGATGATCCAGATGGAAGGCAATTGCCCCAGCTTTTAAAAATCGTTTCTCCTTACCTGCATTCAATAATCTGGCCACAAATTCCTTATCCTCAGGTCCCCATCCTGTAAATTCTTCATTGTATCCATTGATTTCCAATGCATCGCATTTCCAGAATGCCATATTACATCCGTGAATTTCGTATAGTTCGGCCCCTTTTTTTTTGTAATTATGGGCGAACAATGGCCAAAGCAAAGGTATTCTGACGGCGCTAAAGAAATTACTTACGCCACTATTGAAAATGTTAATTCTTATGTCTTTTAAAGACATAATTTTATTAGTCAATGCTGCATCGAGGTATATACGACTCGCCCTGACGAAAGAATTTTTTTTTGCAAACCGGAGGTGATCATCCATAAACCAGGGATGCATAATAATATCGCCGTCCACCTGTATAATATAGTCACCCTTTGCTGCAGCGATCGCTTTGTTTCTGATATGAGCAAGCCTGAATCCAAGATCCTCATGCCAAATATGACGAATAGGTATGGCAGTTTTATTTTGCAATGACTGGATCAGTTCACGCGTCTCCGGACCGGACCCGTCGTCTGCAACCAGGATTTCTCCAGGCAGCGTTTTTTGCATCAGTGCACTTTTAATGCATAACTCGAGGGCGGCAGGCCAGTTATAGGTGCCAATCAACAGGGAAGAAGTCGGGTAGATCATACAAATGTTTGCATATCAATAAGTCTCTTATACAACCCATTCTTTAATAAAAGGCCGGAATGTGATCCCTGTTCAACGATCTTTCCCCCATCCAGTACAATAATATTATCTGCGTTCTGAATTGTGCTCAGGCGATGGGCAATGATCAGGGAGGTCCGGTTTTTCATTAAGTTGGCCAGTGCATCCTGCACCAGTTTCTCTGACTCCGTATCCAGTGCAGAGGTTGCTTCATCCAGCAACATTATTGGTGGATTATTTAAAACAGCCCGGGCAATACAAATCCGCTGGCGCTGTCCTCCCGATAAACGCACACCTTTATCCCCGATATTGGTTTCATAACCCTTATCTGTTGCAGTAATAAAATCATGTGCATTGGCAATCCGGGCGGCAGCTTCCACTTCTTCCAGATTTGCGTTGGGCCGCCCAAAGGCGATATTATTATAAATGGTATCATTGAATAATATCGGATCCTGATTTACGACTCCCAACAGGGAGCGGAGGGAAACCGAATTCACCTGCTGAATATCGGTTCCGTCTATTGTAATCATGCCCGAATTTGGCAGAATAAATTTCGGGATCAAATCCATCAGGGTTGACTTTCCGCCTCCTGAAGGACCAACCAGCGCAATGGTTTCTCCTTTGGGGATGCTGAAACTGATATCATGCAAAACGGTATTGTCTGCGTAGGCAAAGGAAACATGATCAAAACGGATCTCATGTTGGAAATGATCGATTACAAGAGCTCCGGGAGGATCCGTGATCAGCGGTTTTTCATCCACCAGGCTCAACACACGTTCTCCGGCAGCTACCCCGGTATGAATATTGGCGAAAGAATCCGAAATGGCTTTAGCCGGGCGCATTACCTGGGAGAATAAAGCAATATAGGCGATGAAACTGGCGCCGGTTAAATCCCCTTTTCCGGTAATCACCAGGGAGCCCCCGTACAAAACGATGGCGGCTACCATCAGTATGCCTAAAAATTCAGAAACAGGTGAAGCCAGTTGCTGGCGGCGAGCCATGGAGCGACTGATTTTCGACAACCTTTCATTTTCACCCAGGAAACGGTCAGAAATAAATTTTACCGCATTAAATGCCTTGACCACGCGGATGCCAATCAGGGCTTCGTCCAGGTAACTGATCATGATCCCATGGGCGATATGGGATTCAGCAGCCTGCTTTTTTAATTTCTTTACAATCCGGGCTATGATCAATGCAGAAAGCGGAATCACCAGGATCGTCACCAGCGTTAGTTTATAAGATATAATAAACAACATGGTGAGATAGGTAATTAAAGTGAGCGGCTCTTTGAAAACAACTTGCAGGGTGGAGGTCACTGAATATTGCACCACGTATATATCGGAGGCCACTTTCGAAATGATATTACCTTTTCTTTCATTGTTGAAATATCCCAGGTGCAGGGTCATGATATTATTAAAAACGGCCTCCCGGAAATTTTTTAAGGTGTGGATGCGAAGGTTTTCCATCACGCGTTCGGACAGGTATCGGAAAATATTGCTGAGTAAAACAGACGTAACGATGGTGGCGCAAACAAATTCCAGGGTGCGCAATAATCCATATTTCGAATTCAGCCAGGCAGAATAGTAATTAAAGGTTTTAAAAATATCAAAGAAGTGGCCAGGTTTAACCGGAATGCGATGGATAGCTTCCTGGTTAAATAAAATGGTAAGCAGGGGAACCAGCAGCGCCAGGTTCAGGGTGCTGAAAAGGATCGATAAAAGGCTGAAAATACTATAAGGTATGGCGTATTTTTCTATGGGTTTGGCAAAGGCCAATAACCTGAAGTATGTTTTCATCGAAAAAATTAGACGCAAAATTACTGAAATTCAGGCAGATATCTCCCTGGTTTTGGCCTATAAATACGGTTTGGAGCTTTGATAATCAGGATTTTAATACTATTTTAGGGTTTAAACCCACTTACATGAAAAAATCAATTATCCTTTTGATTGCCATTGCGGCATTTTCCGGTGTAAAAGCCCAGGTTCAGTTAGGTATTAAAGCAGGTTTGAATATTTCAAGCCTGAGTCTCTCCAGTGGCGCTCTGGGAGATGGAGAATCCAAAAGCTCCCTTACCGCCTTCAATGGTGGCTTATTTGCATCCCTTCCCATTGCGGAATCCTTGTCAGTACAACCTGAAATTAACTATTCAGGACAGGGAACGAGTCTGACCGGGCAGGGCGGCGAAAAAGGTTCCCTGAACTATGACTATCTAAATGTTCCGGTGCTCTTCAAATACAGCCACGAATCCGGTTTATTTGCGGAAACAGGACCACAGGCAGGATTTCTCCTCAGTGCCAAAGTAAAAAGCGGTGGAACTTCCTTTGATATAAAAGACCAGGTTCAATCATTTGATTTTTCCTGGGCCCTTGGACTTGGATATAAACTCCAGGATCTGGGACTGGGAATTGATGTCCGTTACAACCTGGGACTCACCAACACAATCAAAAATCCGGATGATGGCTCCTCAGCCAAAAACGGAGTTTTTCAGATTGACCTCTTTTATATGTTCAGCCCGGGTGGCAAATAACCTTTTATTGTAATACATTTTTTAAAAAGGCCGTTTCCGGCCTTTTTTTTATTTTAAAACCCGATAGCAATTATCTGGCGGCGGGATACTTCTGACGATTTGGCTCAGGCTTTGTAATCATTTCGCGTAAATTTGAATGCATTAAAATCACGCTATGATTGAAATAAATATCCCCGCTCCAGAATTTGAATTGCACGCAACACCTGATCAGAAGTTTTCTCTGAGTGAACTGAGAGGAAAAAATGTGATTATCGCGTTTTATCCGGCCGACTGGAGCCCGGTCTGTGGAGACCAGATGGCGTTGTATAATGAAATGCACCGGTATTTCGGAAAGTATAACGCGGAACTTTTAGGAATTTCTGTTGACGGGAAATGGTGTCATGCTGCATTCCGCGAAAACCGGAATCTGCATTTTACCCTGTTGGCGGATTTTGAACCTAAGGGTGCGATCGCCAGAAAATATGGTGTATATAATGAGAAGGAAGGCCGGTCTGAACGTGCGCTTTTCGTGTTGGATGCAGATGGGATTATCCGCTGGCACTACCTGTCTCCGGTAGGTATAAATCCGGGTGCAGATGGAATTTTGGAAGCGCTGGAAATGATCACCTCTAATAAATAAGTCCTATGTCGAAACTAAAACCACCGGTAAATGCCCAGGATCATATGCGCGGAGATCCAAAGTCTGATATTATCCTGGTAGAATACGGAGATTTCCAATGCCCGCATTGTGGTGCTGCCTATCCGATTGTGAAACAAATTGAAAAAAAATACAGTAAGGATCTTGCTTTTGTTTTCCGGCAATTTCCCCTTTCCGAATCGCATCCCTTTGCCATGGCTGCGGCTGTGGCTTCCGAAGCCGCAGCCATGCAGGGAAAGTTCTGGGAAATGCATGCCCTGTTATTTGAATATCAGTCCAGGCTGAATGCGGCCACTATTCTCCATCACGCCAAAACCCTTGAACTGGATATGGCCCGTTTTGAAAAAGATATTCAGGATCCTGCATTATTTAAAAAAGTAGAAGCCAGTTTCGAAAGCGGTATTGTAAGTGGTGTGAATGGAACTCCATCCTTTTTTATCAATGGAAGGAAATACAACGGATATTATGATTTTAATTCCATTTCTGCAGCAATAGCGGCTGAACTGCCCCAATAAGTTTTTTCCCGAAATCGTTTTCATCCTTCCTGCTTCAGGCTCCTGACCGGATTCGCCATCGCTACCCTCAGACATTGCATGGCGATCAGCGTAAACGCAATCACAGTTACCAGAAGTCCTGCAATAAAATAAGAACTCAGGGGTTGATTGATGCGGTAGACGAACTGCTGCAGCCAGCGGTTGCTGAAATAATAAGCCAGTGGCCAGGCGATTACATTCGCAATGAGCAATAAACCGGCATATTGTTTAATAAAGAGCGAAAGAATATTGTACACTTCTGCACCCAGCACTTTACGCACGGCGATTTCTTTGTTGCGTTTATTCAATGCCAGTGTGAGTACACCAAAAATACCGAGCAGCACAATCATCAGCATCAGGCCGGTGGCGATACCGGCAGCTTTCTTCAGTTGCAATTCAGATTTGTACATAGACTGCAGTTTTTCATCCATAAATGAAAAATCAAATGGTGCGGCTGGAGATAATTCCTTCCACTTTGCCCTTACCTGTTCTATGGATGCCGCGAGATTGCCGGCTTTCAGTTTTACGGTCAGGAAACGGTAGGCCCGGTTGTCAATCACATGAAAGATGGCGAGCGGCTGAATATTTTCGTGCAGGGAGGCCAGGTTAAAATCCTTTACCACGCCTACAACGGTTGCATCTCCCCCGCCATTCGGAAAACGGATCTTCTTTCCGGAGGCACTGGTCCATCCAAAAGATTTCATGGCCATTTCATTGATTACACATTCTCCGGAAACAAATCCGCCGATTTTATCCCGGAAGAACCTGCCTTCCATCAGGTGCATTCCAAAAGTGGAAGCATATTTTTCATCTCCGGAAATCGTTTGTATAGTAAAAAGCTGATTGCTTTTTGCACCATCAGGGCTTACCTGGCTTTGGTTAGGAGAAGATCTTTCCGGAACATCAAAGCAAACCGTGGCATCCTTAACCACGGAAGAACCCAGCAAGCCGTCCCGGATGGATTCCATTTTCGCCACGCCGACAGAATCCCATTGTTTGGGAAAGGCAGTGATCACCATCAGCTGATCCTTGTTGTAGCCGAGGTCTTTGTTGAAAAAATAATTTACCTGCCGGGAAAGGGTCATGGAAAAAATAAATACGCCAATGGCAATCGTGAATTGCAATACCAGCAGTCCTTTCCGCAGCCAGGCACCTTTTTCCATGGATCCCAGTTTACCTTTTACAGAGCTCACCACTTCGGATCCGCTCAACACCAGGGCAGGATAGAGTCCGGCGAATATGCCAACCACGATGGCGAGGGCCATCAGGAAGGCAGTTTCTTTTCCGCTGAATGCAATTACGGCCGGGAGATGGGCACTGAGTATGTCGTTGAAGAGCGGACGGAAAATGCCATACAATACAACTGACAATACCGCGGCAAACACCGTCAGTACAACAGCTTCCGTGAGGTATTGAAATACCAGTTGCCGGCGTCTTCCGCCAAATACTTTCCTCAGTCCGATTTCGCGTATCCGGTAGGCAGACGTACCGATCATGATATTTACAAAATTGATCACGGCGAGCAGTAAAATGCCCAGGGCTACCAGGGTAAGGATGGACAATGTTTTTGCTATCGTTTCATTATTGGAATCGAGATAGTAGCGGTCAACCGGTTTGAAATGGACGGACAGATTCTTACTGATATTTTCGGGGGCATTGGTCGCCAGTAATTTCTTAATCGGCGCATCCAGTCTTTCCGGTTTTATACCGGGCTGCAGTTGAATAAAGGACACGGTATAAATTGCCGTCCAGGATTCTTCTCCACAATTCCCTCCATAATATCGGTTTCCTTCAAATGGTACAAAAACTGAATATCCGGAACTGGTCAGAAAATTGTGCACACTGTTTTCCGGATGCGATTTCAAAACGGCCGACACTTTATAGTCCACTTTTATTCCGGTGGTATTGGTCATCGTCAGGGTTTTGCCGATAGCATTCTTTTCACCAAATAATTTCAGGGCGAAATCTTCGGTGATTACGGCGGAGCTGCTGTTGATAAATGCATGGGCCGGATCACCATACAATAGCGGGTACCCATACATCGAAACAAAATTTGTGTCACCGATGGCAATATCTTCTTTGAAATGTTTATCGCCGGCAGAAATTACATTGGTAACGGGATTGTAACGATAGTAATTGGCAACCAGTGCCGGATAATTTGATTTCAGTGATTTCACAACTGGTCCGACGGTGGTAAAATCCGGACCGGTATTTTTTACCTTCCATTCGCTGCTCAGGAAATACTGATCATGCACATGATTCAATTCAGCATTCACCCGCGTCTCCTGTACAATATACTGGCCGATCAGCAGGCAGAAACTAATGCCGATGGCCAGACAAAATACATTGAGGGCTGAAAATAATTTATGACGGGTGAACTGACGAAATGCGAGGAGGATGTAATTTTTCAGCATAACACTTTGTTTGGTTGGCCGTTGGCAGTTTGGTTGGCGGTTGGCCGTCGGTCGTTGGCGTTATACAATATGACCAATTGGTTTCAATTCAAATGCCGCGTTCTAAAAGATTCTTTTTTAATGATTTAGCAAATTGCAGGGTTAGAAAACTGTTCGCTTCCGGTCACCCGGTGTACGATCGTTCGCGGTAACGGCTACCAGGTTGGCATCGTCACTGGGAATCCTGGATTCCGAAAATCTCCAAGGTTTGTCTCAATGAACTTATCACAACAGTGTTGGAATGCGTTTGCGCGATGAGCTTTAGCCGTTGGGCACTTAGACTTTCGACTTTGGGCTTTGGGCTTTCAGCTTTGGATTTTGGGCTTTGGGAACAGAATTCTAAAAAATCACTTTTGACCACCTGACTGTACTGTTGTGCGAATCCGAGCACGGCGTCCTGCCATTGTTTGTTTTCGCCGAAGGCACTAAGCTCGTCAACAACGGAGGCGCCCTTCCATCCGGAACTGCGGATCTGGGCGGAGGCTGTTAGGATGGCCATATCATGGATCACCTGATATATATCGCGGTAGGCATCCCGGATGAGTTTAAAATCGAAAGTATCCTTGGTGGGCTGCATTTCCTGGATCATATAAGGAACATCCCTGAACTGACCGAAGCTCAGCAGCGCCGGTGGTACATTCTGCATCCGCTGCTGGATATTCACCACCCGTTCGGCATCGGAATTCCAACGGGGTTGTTGTATGGATATATATTTTCCCGGAGCCGGCGGGATGGTCTCTTTCATTTCCATCAGCATAAATCTCCCTGCCTGGTTTTTGCTCTTCAATAAAAAAAGATATCGCTTCAGTCCCAGGCTGCCGGTGCCGGCCATGCGAAATGCCACGTCCTGAACCTCGAAATTATACGGACTGTAACTATTATTTTTCATCCAGTCGTTCAGGTAATGCTTTAATTCCGACTTCAGTTTAGGTTCCAGGGCAAAATGGCGGGGATGTTCCAGGTAGATCCTGAGGTTCTTTTTGGACTGCACCGTTCTTTTCAGCAGTATTTTTTTTTCTTTTCGCTTACTCACCGCCGTCAAAAAAGTATACACGATTCCTTTGGCTGTCTGGGGTTCGATATAATAAGCCTTTCCCCTCGCCAGGGTTTCTGAATAGGTTTTCAGGAAATGCTGAACCATATTCACCGCCTTGATTTCTTCGATCTTCAGGGAATCAAAAGCCACAAAAATACTGGTGACCAGCCTCGCCACATCATAAACGGCCGGACCGAGCAGGCCGTCATCAAAATCGTTCATGTCAAAATATACGAGCCGGTTATCTCCCTTAAAACTTCCAAAGTTTTCGAGGTGAAGATCCCCGCAGAGCCAGGAAAGCGGCGAAGGCGGAAGCGGATTGTGGCTGGCCAGGTCCTCATAAAACAAATGGTTGCTGCCGCGGAAAAACCGGAACGGATCTCCCTGCATCAGATTGTATTTTACCCGGAGCATATCCGGAATACGTCCTGCATTAAATGTTTCTATTCTTTTATAACAATCGGCCATTTGCTTTTATTCTTTAAATATCAACTTTCCCCCTGAAATACAGATCTTTATTCCGCTATGCGCAACACAACGAAACTCAAGCAGATTCTTTTGAAATACGACCTGGATCTTTCCATGGATGAAGACGGACTGATGAAACTCACCCTGGTGGATAAAATTACCGGAAGCCTTAGGTCTTTCGAAAATAGTTCTTACAGCGGTCTGTTAAGCAAGTGTTATTCATATTTCCTGAAAACTATAAAATCTGAAACCGACTTTAAAAGGCCGTGAAGCCTGAGGCGTGAGGCGTGAAGCATTAAGCGTTAGGCGTTAGCGGCGTTCTGCCTGTTGCACTCCTTCCACAACCCTGCTGGCAAAAAAATTGATTATTTATCCATAACTAAAAATATGTATTATGGCAAAGTATTCAAAAAGCAGCCAGCAGAAAGTGAAAAAAGTGATGGATGAAATGAAAGAAGGCAAGCTGAAAAGCGGTCGTAGCGGTAAGAAAGTTACAAGCCGCAAACAGGCCATTGCCATTGGTCTTTCGGAAGCCCGGAAACAGGGCAGTAAGGTTCCTAAAAAAGCGTGAGGCCTGAAGCGTGAGGCGTGATGCTTGAAGTGTGAAGAACGAAGCGTGAATTGTGAGGTGTAAGGCCTGAATTATGAGGCCTTCGCTTTGAGCTTAGAAAGCGAGAGCACCAGCGGGCTGCCTGCACTTTTGACGGGCTGATGCATGATCAACTGGTTGAGGATTTCGCTCATGGTTAGTGGTGAAATTTTTTCCACGAGTCTTGCCTGCCCGGAGCCGGATTTTATCCAGGTGTCAGTACCGTTCAGGTCCAGCGTACATTTTCCCGGTTCCAGATCATAATATTTCTGCCACCCTTTCACGGCTACGAAAACCGCGGATTCATCCCAGCTCATTCTTCCCGCACTATCTTCTGCTGCCATGGGAATACAAATCGCAAATACATCTTTCACAGGACTATCCTGGATCTGTTCATTATGGATCAGGGGAAGGCCGGTCCGGATATTCCATCCGATTTCAAATCCGCTGAAAAGAATGGGTGTGGGCCAGTCTGCCAATACTTTTCTGGAGGACCCGATATCCTGATTAAGATTGAATTCACCGCCTGAAGGAAAACGGCCGGCCATGCTCACCAGCCTGCTGACTTTTCTTTTCACCAGTTCATATCCGTTTAACGGTGAATATTGATCTTTCTCCGAATTCAGCAGATTCGCCAGGTTGGTAAGAAAGCCCACAGTAATGATGGTCACGGAATGATCTGGTTGCGACGCCAGCAGTTTCCGGTATAATAATAAAGCATCCTGTGCATCTGCATTGTTTTTTATCCGGTGAGGATAACGATTGATAACCGTATCCGTCCAGTGCTGATGATCACCAAGGGTGAGTGCATTACCACCCACCACACCGATCGGAATCTCCGGACGGTTGAAATATGTGTTAAACACATTGATGGCGGCAGCAACATTTTTATGTTTGGAACTGGCCATAGTAGCCAGTATCCGGATATACCCACTGTCTGCGAAACCATGCAAAAGGGTTATCGCACCTACATCGTCATAGTCCGGACCAAAATCCGTATCGAAAATCACCCGCATGGGATAGGGTTGCCTGGGAAAATTCGTTTGCGCCTGGACGACAGACATGGACATTATAAAAGCGCTGGTCAGAAAAAGAAGTCTTTTACACATCATTTGAATTACAAGTCTACATCAAATTAGTAAAAAACTCCGATGCAACACGAAATACTACCGGGACCAGGTTTTACAGATCTTATTGATACTGATATTTTTCTTTGATTTCCTGTAGGTTTTTCCATTCTCCGTTGATGAGGTATTTATCATGATGGCTGCCGATCAGGGCCCCCACGCCGGTTCCAATAGCAGCAAAGGTTAGTCCCGCAGCCGCAATCACAGCACCCTTAGGAGGATTGAACAATTCTTCCGCGTCATTCTGCGGTGGCGTGTAGGAGATTGCCCCGATGATAAGTCCTGCGACGAGTCCGGTGACGGCGCCAATGAGGATCGATTTTCCCATGGTTCCCTTGGGCTGGATGCGCACTTCTCCGATATTTCTATAGTCAAATTTTTGCGTGAACTTGTACGACGTCGCCGTAGAATGCAGGGCCCGGGGCATTGAAGAAATAAATAACGCAGAATCTGAAATTTCTGCCAGGTATCCTTTTACTTCTGCAGCAGTGAGCAGGGTGATTTTAGCAAGGTAGATATGATGGACTCGGGTACTGTCCTGCGCCTGGCAACGGTCAATAAAAACGGTCGTCAAAAAAAGAAAGAGGGTAAACTGTTTCATGATTGTTTTATTGTTGGTTTAGGGTTTACAAACTGTCAACCATCTGTCATCCCTGCCTGCCGGCAAGCAGGCGTCATACCTGTCGGCAGGAAAACTTCATCCCCGGATCACCGGTTATTTTTTAAACTTTCCTTCATCTCTTCAAGACTTTCCCATTCTCCGTTAATTAAGAACTTTTTATCTCCGCTGGTCACAATGATATGTCCGACCAGGGCTCCGGCGCCCACACCGATCAGACCGCCAACAAAAGCTTTTTCTCCTGATGTGAGTCCAAACCACCCGGTATCATTACCTCCTAAACTGCCGATAATTGCTCCGATTGCAGCACCGCCAACCATACAAAGCAGCGTGGTCATTGGCGCTTTGCTATGATCATATAGTTTAACGGAAGTAAGGGTTTTGTAATCTATTTTCTGCAGATATTCCGTATTCACATGATTAAAACTCATTCCGGTTTTGCTTCCGGAAACATAGAGTGCTGAATCCTGGATGGTTGCAAAATATCCTTTCACCACAGATTTGGTAAGTGTACCGGGCATTACCTGATTGACGATAATTTTATAGGATTTGAATTTCTCCGAGTGAGTCCTGTGATTTTACAATCTGAAGAAAAAACAGGCTGAAGGAAAGTATTACCGAAATCCGTTTCATGATAAAAAGTTTAGAGGGGTTGTTTTTTAAAGCATCGTTTTTCAAATGCACCTCTCAAAACTATATCGGGAAGATTCGGAATTCTAATTGCTTTTTACTGGTTGCCATTGCAAAAAAGCAAAACCCGCTTATCAGGGAATAAGCGGGTATAAATATTATTAAAAACTGCTAATCTGTTTACCGGACTTCTGCTTTTGGCTATTTCTGCAAAACTACCACTGCATCATTTGCAAATTTTACTAAACACAGGCTACCGTTATACATTGAGCGTTAGGCGTTAAGCGTTAGGCGTTAGGCGTTAAGCGTTAGGCGCTAGTCGTTCGACATTTAATTTATCCTTTTTGCCATAACGGTTCAAAAATTCTTTCTTCGAATCCTTATAATTCGAAACCATTCCAATTTTGAAGAGGCTGTATATATATACCCAGGCGAGGTCCAGCTGATAAGGAAGAAAACCTGCCCGTGCACTACCCGGATACAGGTGATGATTATTGTGCCACTCACCGGAAAGCATTCCGGGTCTTGTCTGATTGATGGAGAGGTTGGACCGGTCAAAATCAATTCCGTCCACATGTTTATCATGTCCCTTACCGTGACCGGTATAATTAAAAGCCCGCACGAGCACGAACCATAAAAGAGCACCGCTGAAACAGGCCAGGGGCAATGCATTTCCGCCAATCCAGTAAAGAATCAAATACCAGAATGCCCAGTTCAGAAGCCAGAGCCTGACAACGTAAAACGGTTTTGACACGGAACCCCAGCGCTGGTATTGTTTAAAGGAATTGATGCCAACTCCGGTGTGACTGAGAAATTTACTGACGCGGGTATAATTTTCAGACGAAAGATCTTTGGAAATGCTTTGATGATTTACGTCGGAAAGCATACAATACATGAAACCGCCCATCGGATTATAGGGATCTCCCGGCTCATCTGATTTTACATGGTGCACATGATGGGATATTACGTAGATCTCTTCGGGGAAAGTCTTGATGACCAGATTCTGGGTAATCACCCGGAATAAGGGATGACTGAAACGGTAAGACCGGTGTGTGCAAAAGCGGTGAAACCAGATTGTTCCGTGGGTGCTCATGATGACCATGGCATATACCACCAGCACGATCGCCGATTTCCAGTTCAGGTAATATATTAGAAAAATAATGAATAATGGCAGCATACAGCTGGCCATGAACCAACTGATCAGGGAGATCCAGTTTTTCCTTGTTCGAAAAATGTTTATCCGGGAAAAAGCTTCTTTAAAAAGTTGTCTCGTGGTGGGCTTAAGAAATATCCCCTTAGCATCCATCCAGCCATACGATGGTGTCTGAAGGATTTCATCAATAAAGGCCATAAAAAAAGAACAGTTAATGAATAATCGGGTTTTTCATGGTCTTCTCAAGCACCAGACATATAACAATATACGGTAAATATCCTCAGATAGTTTCGATTGGGATGAAATAAAGCTGTTAAATTTATTGCGCAAAATAAATATTCCCCTCAAACACAGTCTGGGCACAGGTTTACAGAAATAAAAAAGTTTACGGATATGATACTGGAAGTTGCCGTTCTGAATGTTATTCCTGAAAAAACAGCCGAATTCGAATTGGCTTTTGAAAAAGCACAGGAAATTATTTCCAGCATGAAGGGATGGACGAGTCATGAATTACAGCAATGTCTGGAAGTTCCAAACCGGTATATTCTGCTTGTTCAATGGGTGAATCTGGAAGATCACACGGTTGGATTCCGCAAATCTCCGGAATACCTTCAGTGGAAAAAACTCTTGCATCATTTTTACTCTCCTTTTCCGGAAGTTGATCATTATACATTGAAATTCAGGAAATAGGCGAAAATGCGTTCATCGGCCATTAACCACGGGACTCTTTAAAAAGGACGGGAATTCGGTGATCGGAAGCTTCTGACTTTTTTAAAAAAAGGCCAAATCTTAACATGGATCAATAAAAAAATCCCTTTATCTTCATCGGCTCAACAGTTATCAAATTATTATGGCAAAGAAAAAAAAGCAGCAGTCACAGAAATCTGTAAAGAAAATCCTGCTGAAGGAAATCGAACATAAGCTAGCAGAGTTATCTAAAGATTATCACAAGAGAATCAGTGATAAGAAATTTGCAAAGGAAGTACGCAAAGCCGGAAGAATCCTTTCCCGCTCCCTGGCCAAGGAACAAATCACAGTTGTCCACAAAGAAAAAGTAAAGGCTCCGAAGAAAGAGAAAAAAGCAATAGCGGAATAATTATTAATTTTTAATTATTAATTGCTTTACGTAAGTGATTAAAAAAAGTTACCTCCTTCTGTTGCCCATCTTGTTTCTAACCGCATGTTATTATGGCGGACATGACGGTTATGCGGTACCAGTTTATGTCGGTCCGGGGATCGGACTGGGTACCATCATCGCCGTTGTAGTTTCCTGGAGTAGAAATAAATCCATATTGTGGGCCATCGTCCACGGCTTTCTCGGCTGGCTGTATGTTATTTATGCATTATTGGTTCCCAAAAGATAATTTCACTTATTAATTGTTAATTGTTAACTGAAAGTTTTTGAGCAATTTACTCTTGCGCAGACAGTTTCTCACAACATTGACAATTGACAATTAACAATTGACAATTACCCAGTACGGTTTTTGCAGTTCATAAATCCTAAAACGATTACTATGACTACAACAACAACAGCAACGATGACGACAAAAGAAATCGCCCAGCGTCTTAAAAAACTATGTGAAGCGGGCGAATTTGAAAAAGCCCAGAAGGAGCTTTTTTCAAAGGATGCGATCAGTATTGAGCCGGAGGCTTCTAAGGCGTTTGCGAAGGAAACCCATGGTCTGGATGGCATTTTGGAAAAGGGGAAAAAATGGACGTCAATGGTGGCCGAAACTCATGCGCTGGAAGTGTCCAGTCCGGTGGTCGCCGGTAACAGTTTTGCCGTTACCATGCGTATGGATGTGACAATGAAAGATAAGCAACGCATGGACATGACCGAACTCTGCGTGTATCATGTAAAGGATGGTAAAATCATCTCTGAGCAATTTTTCATGTAGGGAAGGGTATTAAGAAAGGGATTCGCCGCTTTGTCCAATTCACGACAAACCGACGAATCCTTTTTATTTAGTTTTATCAGATCCACCAATCAATTTAAACTATGCTCAGCCTCTTCATTAGAATGATAAGGATCTCCTGCCTGCTCTTTATACTATTTTGCTTTCAATCATATACCCCCTTTCATTTTAAAAACACATTTTCTGCAGGCCGGGAAAGGGTATTATTCCTTCCGGTCTTCAGCAGGGCATGAACCTGCAGAACAGATTATTCTTCCCGGATCCCCGCACGGATTTGCCCTGGTTGAATTATTTACCTCCGAAGGTTGTTCCAGTTGTCCTCCGGCGGATGAAGCTGTGGGCAAAATAAATACAATGGATCAGCCTGTATATATATTAAGTTTTCATGTGGATTACTGGGATTACCTGGGCTGGAAAGATCCCTATTCCAATGCATGCCTATTCTGCGCGTCAGCGGGAATACGGGAACCAGTTTCACCTCACCAGCATTTATACCCCGCAAATTATTGTAAATGGAAAGACCGAGTTTGTAGGTGGTGACGAAAACCGGTTGCAGGAAACTATAACCACTTCCCTTAAAGGAAAAGCCGGAAACCGTCTTTAAAACTAAACCTGGATCGAAATGGGAATAAAATTGCCATACACTGCAATACCGGTGCAGGCGATGGCATCAAATTAAACCTGGCACTCGTACAGCTCCGGGCCACCGATTTTATCCAGCGTGGTGAGAACAAGGGAAGGACCCTGCATCATTTTAATATCGTCCGTGATTTCCAATCCATAGCCAGTGGAAAACCCGGGGAGATATATTACGAAAATCTCCCCGCAGGAAGTAAACCGGCGGATTTTGAAGTGGTTGCTTTTTTACAAAAGACCGTTTCGGGCGAAATCATATCGGCAACCCGGGCAGCCATACCGTAGCGAAATATCGAATTACTTTTTTCCTGGTTCTTAACAAACATACCCAATGTTCACCCGGGACAATATTATCCTAAGACGTCTTACAAAAAACGACCGGCCAATTTTAGCCATTCTCGCAAACAATAAGAAAATCTGGGATAATGTACGCGATTTACTACCCTTCCCTTATACTGAAAATGATGCCGCTGATTTTATCAAAATGACCATGCTGGAAGAGATTCCCATGACATTTGCGATAGCGTATGAGGGACAGTTTTGTGGAGTTATCGGCCTGAGTGGCACAATACCGATGTTTATAAAAAAACAGCTGAAATCGGATATTGGATTGGAGAACCTTTCTGGAATAAGGGCATAGCTACAAATGCTGTAAAACTGATGACCAGTTATGGATTGGAATCACTGGATTTTGTGAGAATTCATACAGGCGTTTTTGAATACAATTTCGGATCTATGCGGGTACTCGAAAAAAATGGATATACAAAAGACGGTATATTTAAGAAATCAATTTTCAAGAATGATCAGATATGGGATGAGCACAGATACTCCATCGTTAAATAATCCGGACGCTGCAAAAACGGATTCTTTCCGATAAAAACGTTGAATCTGAAACTATTTAAGAAAGCGGTTCCGGTTTTGGCGGATTACCGGCAGGTCTGGATTTATCATCCGGTAGTGGAATAAATTCATGATTGTCAGTCGGGGGTAAAATAATGCGTCCCTGTTTCCAGTCTTCCTTTGCCTGTTCGATACGTTCCTTACGGGAAGAAACAAAATTCCACCAGATAAATCGTTCGCCCAGAGGTTCTCCTCCCAACATCATCAGCGTAGTATTTTCTTTTGCGAGAATCACCGGATCAACGCCCTTGCTAAAAACCAGCATCTGTCCTGCATGATATAGTAATTCCGGAAACTTCCACACTTCCTTTTACAATATAAAATCCCCGTTCTGTATGTTCTTTAGGAAGTCCGAATTTTGCACCCTGCTCCAGCATGACGTGCAGGTAAAAAAGCGGTGAATGTGTTTTAACGTCATTGTTCAATCCATAGGCGTCGCCTGCAATGAGTCGCATCCAGACTCCTTTGTCAGTAAAAACAGGCAGCTTGTCCGGTGTATAATTATTGAAAGACGGAGCTGCTTCTTCGTCTTTTTCCGGAAGGGCAACCCATGTCTGGATCATTTCGAGTTTCCCTCCGGCCAGCGTGGAAGGATCTTCAAATCTTTCAGAATGTGCAATACCCCTGCCGGCAGTCATCCAGTTTACTTCACCGGGCCGGATAACCTGCTCAACACCCAAACTATCCCGGTGCGTTACCTGACCTCCAAAAAGATAACTAACCGTAGAAAGTCCGATATGAGGATGGGGCAGTACATCCAGTGATGAAGGATTGGATGGTAAATCGGTAACAGGACCGGCATGGTCCATAAAAATAAAAGGACCAACCATTCTGCGCAAACGAAAAGGAAGAATGCGTTTCACTTTCATGGATGCACTGATGGCAGCATCACGGGCTTCAATAACAATATCGAGCATGGAATTACGAATTTGTTCTGAACAGGAATATAAAGTTAATGTTTCCTTCGCGGGAGCATACAAGGTTATATATTGTTTTCTTTCCACCCCTTATTTAATTGGGAATGGATTCTCCAGGGAATCTGAATCGCGTCGCTTTCAGTATATTTATTCCCTGTTTCTTCCCTGAAAAAGAAAAATATGCGCAAATTTTTTTTTAGTCTTCTGCTCTGCCTTAGCTGTGTTAACCTGATGAGCCAGGCACAAACGAATTACCTGAAAAAAGAACTCATCTACGGAAGGAAGGATGGCCTGGCCCTGACCATGCTGATGCTGGTTCCAGGATCCAACGCGAATGGCAAAGCCATTGTGTACATGGTGAGTGGCGGATGGTATAGCGACTATGACTGGATTCCGGGCTATATCGAAAATGCCGGGCCTTATCTGAACAGGGGTTATACCGTTTTCCTTGCGATGCATCGCGGCCGGCCCATATTTAATATTGAAGATGGCATCGAAGACGCCAAGAGGGCGGTTCGTTTTGTACGATATCATGCGGCAGATTATAAAATCAGTCCCAATCATATCGGGATCACCGGCGCTTCTTCCGGAGGGCATCTTTCCCTGGTGGTTGGTGTGGATGATGACCAGACAGATCCGGCTTCCAAGGATCCGGTAGATCGCGTTTCCGGTCGCGTACAGGCAGTAGCCTGTTTTTTTCCGCCGTCTGATTTTCTTCACTGGAACAATGTAACGGTCGATCCAAAAAATAAAGCGGTATTGGACCAGGCCGATGTATACTCTGCATTTCAGTTCAGGGAATGGGACCCGGTTCATAAGAATTTCAATGTGATAACCAATGAGGATAAGCTGCTCGTCATTTATAAAAAGATATCTCCCATCAATCAGATCAGTTCCGATGATCCACCGATCCTGATTGCGCATGGTCGTGTCGACAAAATTGTACCCTTTAGTCAGTCTGTCCATTTCATCGAAAAATTAAAACAGGCAAATGTCACCTGCGACTTTATGATAAAAGATGACGGTGCACATGGCGGCTGGAAGGATGAAGTCAGATACGAAAATGCCTTCGCCGACTGGTTTGATAAATACTTGTGAAAGCCAGATGCATGAGGCTTGAAGCGTGTCCCATGGGGTACGGATACGAATGAGACAATATTTCAAGATTCTTTACCTACCAAAGGATTAGCAAAATTCTTGGCGTAAATTGGAATAAATGTTTTCCATGAGACGTTTGATTTCCCTTTTTCTATTGTCTTTCCTGCTTTTCCCCGGCGTCTATGCCCAGAATAAAATCGTTGTTTTCCAGAGTGACTTTGGCCTGAAAGACGGTGCCGTGTCCGCCATGAAAGGTGTATCCATGGGCGTTTCTACAGACCTGAAATTATTTGACCTTACCCATGAGATCCCTGCATACAATATCTGGGAAGCTGCCTACCGCCTGGAACAAACCGTGCCCTACTGGCCTGCCGGAACCGTTTTCGTTTCGGTTGTGGATCCCGGTGTGGGCACTACACGGAAATCCGTGGTACTGAAAACAAAGACCGGCCATTTCATCGTAACCCCGGACAATGGCACCCTCACCCTCATCGCGGCTTCACTGGGCATTGAAGAAGTGAGACAGATTGATGAAGTATTAAATCGCCGGAAAAACTCCCAGGAATCCTATACTTTTCACGGGCGGGATGTATATGCTTATACGGGCGCACGACTCGCTGCCGGTGTGATCAGCTTATGAACAGGTGGGCATGAAACTTCCGAACGAAGTGGTTAAGATCCCTTATCAGGCGGCAACCAGGGAAGGAAATATTTTAAAGGGCACCATCTCCATTCTGGATGTTCAGTATGGAAATATCTGGACGAATATCGGTAGCGGATTATTCAATCAGCTCGGGATGCATTATGGTGATCTGTTGCATGTGGAAATTTTTCACAACCAGGACAAGGTCTATTCCGGTGATATGCCTTACGGACAAACTTTCGGCGCGGTGGAGAAAGGTAAGGCCCTGGCTTATCTGAACAGCCTTCTCCAATTATCATTTGCGTTGAACCAGGGCGATTTTGCCAAAACCTATTCCATACAGAGTGGAAATGAGTGGCGGGTGGAAGTGAGGAAGGGATGACGGATGACGGATGACCGTATGGCGTTAAGCGTTGAGCGTTTGGCGTTAAGCGTTAAGCGTATAAAGAATTAAATAATAAACCATGCAGAGAAAAACATTCATCAAATTATCTTCTGCGATTATGGCAACACCACTCGTATCTTCTATTCCTGATTTTTCTATGCAGGAAAATTTGCAGAACTGGGCCGGGAACCTCACCTATAGTACAAACAATGTTTTTTATCCGAAGTCGGTTGCCGAAGTCCAGTCGCTGGTAAAAAAATGCGACCGGCTTCGGGCCCTGGGCACCCGTCATTGTTTTAATACCATTGCCGATAGTAAATACAACCTGATTTCTTCCAATAATCTGAATAAAGTTTTATTGCTGGATCCCGTGCAAAAAACCGTAACGGTGGAAGGCGGTATAAAATATGGTGAACTCAGTCCCTGGCTTAACGGGAAGGGATATGCGCTGCACAACCTGGCATCCCTGCCACATATATCTGTTGCGGGAAGTATTACCACCGCCACCCATGGTTCCGGTGTGAAAAACGGAAATCTTTCTTCGGCCGTCAGGGGTCTGGAAATCGTCATTGCCGACGGATCTGTGGTAGAACTTTCCCAGGAAAAAGACGGCGAAAACTTCCTGGGTGCCGTAGTGGGTCTGGGTGCTTTGGGAATCATTACAAAAGTCACGCTGGCTATACAGCCCACTTACCAGGTGTTCCAGCGGGTTTTTGTAAATATGCCGATGGCTTCTCTGAAGGATCATTTTGAAGCGATTGTTTCTTCGGGATACAGTGTGAGTCTGTTTACCGACTGGCAGACGGATTACATTAATGAAGTCTGGCTGAAGGATATTTTCGATCCAAAAATGCAATACACCGCAATGGATGAATTCTATGGTGGAAAGGCAGCAACCAAGGATCTGCATCCGATTATAGATATCTCTGCGGAAAACTGTACCCCGCAGATGGGCGTACCCGGTCCCTGGTATGAAAGACTGCCCCATTTTAAAATGGGATTTACGCCGAGCAGCGGCAAAGAATTACAATCTGAATATTTTATTCCGAAAGCGAATGCGGTAGAAGCCATCCTGGCCATCCATAAGCTGGGCAAAGAAATCGGGCCGCATATTTTCATTACAGAAATCCGGACCATCGCTGCGGATCATTTCTGGATGAGTCCCTGCCGGAACCAGGATTCAGTGGCCATACATTTTACCTGGAAGCAGGAATGGGATGCCGTGAGCCGATTACTTCCGCTGATCGAGATCGAACTCGCTCCTTATCACGCAAGGCCGCATTGGGGAAAGATATTTACGATGAATGCCAAAACACTGGATTCCCGCTATGACAAGCTGGAGGATTTTAAAAAACTCGCCGCTTACTATGATCCGAAAGGAAAATTCAGGAATGACTTTCTTAACCTCAATTTGTATTCGAACCCGGTATAGTTGGCCGTTGGCCGTTGGCCGTTGGCAGCGTTAGGCGTTAAGCGTTAAGCGTTGAGCGTTAAGCGTTGAGCTTAATGCCCGTACTTGTAAAAATGATCTTCTTCTGCTTATACAAATTGCCAGTGGTCATTTTAAAAGTCTTCTTACTGATATGAAAGAAGTCATAGATTTCTTCCGGAGATGATTTGTCGTGATAAGGCAGGTATCCATCGTTCTCCTGCAATAAACGGAGTATTTTTTCCGCCTCATCTTCCACCCGCTGATAGCCGGATTTACCCGCAGCAACATCAATTTTATTTTCAGGAAGAATATTCTTGATGAATCCCGGAAAACGATCGCCGATTTCAATGGGACGGTATATTTCATTTTGATGAAGTATCCCCTTGTGTTTCCCGTTGATGATCACTTCATAACCGATATCCGTTTTCCGGTATACCAGCAGATCCACTTCTTCCTTTTCTTTTACCGTCAGGGTTTCATTCGATAAATACCGTTCCAGTTTTTCGGTTGCTGCCACGCGTCCGGTTTGTTCATCCATCACAATTTTTACCAGGTATTCTCCGGTAGCCCGCATGAAGCTGATCATGCCGGATTTCGGAATGAAGAGATCCTTCATCAGTCCCCAGTCCAGAAAAGCACCTTGCGGGGTAATATCCACGGCTTTCAGTTTTACAATATCTCCTAAAACCCCAAAAGGCTTCTGCGTGGTTGCGATGGGCCTGCCTTCTCCGTCGTGATACAGGAATACATTGATTTCATCCCCGATGCGTGTTCCCGGCGGAACAAATCTTTTGGGCATCAGGATCCCTTCTTCCCCATTGTCCATGAAAACGCCCATATCCTTTACTTTGATAACTTTAAGCAGGTTATATTCACCCATCCGTACCATACCAACTATTTATATGAAACAAAGATACATATACCTTGCGGCCATCCTGTATTTAGCTGCCTGTTCAGGAAAACAGACGGTTTCCGAACAATTGTCTGCATTTTACAAACCAGTCAGTTTCCCCGTTCTGACGCATGATTCCAATGCTGTTTTTTTTGATTCCCTGAAAAACGGGATGGTGAAGTGGAAAAAAGCCGATGTATTCAATCCCGCAGCCATCGTGAAGAATGATACCATTTTTGTTTTATCCCGCTGTGAAGACAATCCCGCCGCTGCCCTGGGCGGACGCACTTCCCGAATAGGTATTTCTGCCAGTGTGGATGGCATTCATTTTATTTCCTATCCGGAACCTGTTCTCTATCCTGCCAAAGACGATTTCCAGATCTATGATTCGCCGGGAGGCTGTGAGGATCCGCGCGTAGTGCAGACGGAAGAAGGATTATACATCATGGCCTATACTGCATGGAATGATCAGGTACCCCGGCTATCCATCGCATTTTCGAAAGATCTCTTTCACTGGGAAAAAAAAGGACCGGCCTTTGCCAAAGCATATAACCACCGTTTTCTGGATACAGCCAGCAAGTCAGCATCCATGATCACAAAAATGATAAACAACAAACCCGTACTTGCCAGAATAGCCGGCAAATACTGGATGTACTGGGGCGAACATTTTGTTAACCTGGCCTGGTCAGAAAACGGTTATGACTGGAATCCGGTTCTTGATAAAGACGGATACATGATAAAAGTGATGCAGACCCGGCCACATTTTTTTGACAGCGATCTGGTGGAATGCGGACCACCGGCATTAATCACTGAACGGGGCGTAATGCTATTCTACAACGGGAAAAATGCCAACGGAGAGAATGCAGATCCCCTGCTCCCCAAAGGAACCTATTCCGTGGGCCGGGTATTTTTTGATCCGAAAGATTTACAAACCATACTCATCCGTTCCGACAGTCCGTTCCTGAAACCCACCCTGCCGCATGAAATGAGCGGACAATATGCTGCGGGAACTACATTTGCGGAAGGACTCGTATTCTATAAACAAAAATGGTTTTTATATTACGGAACTGCCGACTCCTATGTGGGCGTAGCCGTTTCGAAATAAACTCCGGGTTTATTAACTTTGCCATGATGTCAATCTCCCATACTCATTGACCTGAGTCATACCATTGAAAATGGACTGATCACCTACAAGGGACTGCCTGCGCCGGTGATCTGCGATTTCCTCAGCCGCGAGGATTCCAAAAAAAATTATGCTGAAGGAACGAGTTTCCAGATCGGAAAAATTGAAATGGTTTCGAATACAGGCACCTATATCGATTGTCCGTTTCACCGTTTTGAACACGGGAACGATCTCAATGACACACCCCTGGAACATTTTGCTGAAATTCCCGGCATAGTTTTTCGCATACCCCATACCGATAGACTGGATATTGACAGGGATGTTTTTGGAAATGCGGATCTTGAAGGAAAAGCTGTACTCGTTCAGACCGGCTGGGATGAATATTGGAACACTGAAAATTATTTCAGCAATCATCCCTTTCTTACGGAACAGGCAGCCCTGTATTTAAAAGAAAGAAAAGTGCGCCTGGTGGGAATTGACTCGCATAATATTGATGATACCCGTCAAAACAGCCGTCCCGTGCATACCATATTGCTTGGTAATAATATCCTGATTGTTGAACATCTGTGCAACCTTTCTGCCCTGCCCGATAAAGATTTTATTTTTAATGCAATACCGCCTAAATTTAAGGGTGTAGGAACTTTCCCCGTGCGTGCGATGGCCAGGCTGCACTGATCTAATAATGTTTTTATATGATTCGTTCTGTAATCACCGGCTCCGGATGTTATATTCCGCCATTTCGTACAAACCAACCAGGACTTTGCCCAGCACGCTTTTTATACAGAAGGTGGAATTCCCCTGAACGTGCCTCCGGAGGAAGTGGTAGGAAAATTCAAAAAGATCACGGGTATCGAAGAAAGAAGGTACACCACCGACGACCTGAACGCCTCCAATATCGGATATGAAGCGGCAAAGAAAGCCATTGAAGACAGTGGCGTGGATCCGGAAACCCTGGATCAGCTGATTGTGGCGCATAATTTTGGAAACGTCATAAAAGACACCATTCAGACAGCGGCCGTCCCCTCCCTGGCCAGTCAGCTGAAACACGCACTGGGCATCCGGAATCCAAACTGTATTGCTTATGATATTTTATTTGGCTGTCCGGGCTGGCTGCAGGGACTGATCCAGGCTGATTCCTTTTTCAAATCGGGTATGGCCAGCAGGGCCCTCATCATCGGAACGGAAACCCTTAGCCGGGTGATTGATATGTACGACCGCGACAGTATGATTTTCAGTGATGGTGCCGGTGCTGTGGTATTGGAAAAAAAAGAAGGGGATGAAAAATCAGCCGGTATAATTTCTTACGTGGCCCAGACGCATAGCGTGGAAGAAGTAGACTATATTAATATGGGCATGTCCTATTATCCGGAAAGTAATCCGCGCATCCGGTATTTAAAAATGAAGGGCAGGAAAGTGTATGAATATGCACTAAAACATGTTCCCGAAGCCATGAAGATCTGTTTCGATAAATCCGGTCTTCCCATCGGCGATTTAAAAAAAATATTCATTCACCAGGCGAATGAGAAAATGGATGAAGCGATCATCAAAAAATTATATCTCCTGTACGGAATCGAAACCCCGCCCCAGCTGATCATGCCGATGAGCATCAGCTGGCTGGGGAACAGTTCGGTTGCCACAATTCCCACCCTGCTCGACCTGGTTCGCAAACACCAGTTTCCGGAACATGATCTATCGCCGGGCGACGTTATTCTATTCGCTTCTGTGGGAGCAGGGATGAATATTAACGCATTGTGTTACCGGTATGGATGATGGTGGATGGTAGTTGGTAAATGGTTGGCGGATGACCGTTGATCGTTGGCCGTTGACCGTTGGCTTCACGCCTCAAGCCTCAAGCCTCAAGCTTAAAAAGCTTACCTTTCTTTAAAATTGAATATGATTACCGGACCCATTGTTCTGGTGGAAGATGATGCTGATGATGTAGAGATATTAAATGAGGTGTTAAAGGACCTCAATATTCCGAATGAAGTGGTTCACTTCACCAACCCATCTGATGCATACCATTTTTTAGCCAGTTATGCGGAACAGCCCTATATCATTATCTGTGATGTAAATCTTCCCCGGATGAGCGGCCTGGAGTTTAAAAATAAACTCGATGCCAATGAAACCCTGCGAAAAAAGTCCATCCCCTTTGTTTTTTACAGCACGTCTGCAGAAAAAAAATACGTTACTGAAGCTTATTTGCAACTCACGGTTCAGGGATATTTCCGGAAGTTGCATAGTTATCAGGAGATAAAAAATCAGATCCGCATTATTTTCGAATATTGGAAAGCATGCCAGCATCCGAACTCGTAGGCATAACGCTTAACGCCTAACGCTTAACGCCTTACGCCTAACGCTTAATGCAAAATCGGTTAATGCCTGAAGCCGGATGATTCAGCGGGTTGAAAAATGATAAACGCCGGATCCGGTTTGCAGAACCACATAGTTTCCTTCCGTTCCGGATACTTTAATTTCTTTGTTTTCAGAAAGCGGTTTTCCTGATTCGTTTACAGAACCTGCACTCCCGGCTGGAACATAAACCGTAGCAGTAGTATTGGCGGGAATTTCAACATCCATAGTAAATTTCCCGGAATCGATTTTCCAATGTACACTCAGTTTACCATACAGGGTTTCGTAATCAGCATTGGCATAACTGAGATTTCCTCCGGGATGCGGCTGAATCCTGATTTTTTTATACCCGGGACCATCTGTCATAGGTATCAATGCCGGTAATATTCCGGTACATCCAGTCGCCGATCGCGCCATAGGCATAGTGATTAAATGAATTCATGCCGGGTGTTTGAAAACTGCTGTCCGGTTTTTGACCATCCCATCTTTCCCAGATGGTAGTGGCTCCCATTTTCACCGGATACAACCAGGAGGGATAGGTTTCCTGCAACAATAATTTATACGCAACCGTATCGTAGCCAAAACGGCTCAGCACATGACAGAGATAGGGAGTTCCCAGAAATCCGGTGGTCAGGTGATTATCGTAGTCCTCAATATTGTCTACCAGTCGTGCCGCTGCCTGCGCCCGCAGGGATTCGGGCAGCATATCGAATTGTAAAGAAAGCGTATAAGCGGTCTGCGTACTGGAAACCAGTCTGCCGGAAGGTGTGAGATATTCTTTTACAAAAGCATCCTTCACTTTTTTCAGCAGATCGGAATACTGCTGCACATCATCCGTCTTATGCAAAACGGTTGCTGCATTGATCAGCAATTGGGTGGAATGCGCAAAAAAACATTGTGCGATCAGATACTTATCCGTTACTGCTGCCCTTCCGTCATTGTCATCGCCGGGACGGTAAAAAAGCCAGTCGCCAAAATGAAACCCTTTATTCCACAGATAATCGTTACTATGACTTTGCATAAAACCCACCCAGGCTTTCATACTCGCATATTGATCTTCCAGAATTTTCACATCACCGTATGCCAGCCACATATTCCAGGGAATAATTGTAGACACATCAGCCCAGCCTGCAGAACCTCCAGCCGTAGGACCCAGTACATTGGGTACTACGAAGGGTACCATTCCATTTTCCGTTTGATCGAGCGCCACATCTTTCAGCCATTTGGAAAAGAAATTATGAACGTCCATATTATAGCTGGCGGTTCTGGAAAATGCCTGTGCATCGCCCGTCCATCCGAGACGTTCATCGCGTTGCGGACAATCGGTCGGCACGTCGAGGAAATTTCCCTTCTGTCCCCACTGGATATTATGCTGCAACTGGTTGAGCATGGGATTGGAACAGGTAAAAGTTCCGGTCGGATTCATATCGGAATATAAGGTGGTAGCAGAAACACTCAAAACCGGAGCACCTTTCAGTCTGATATACCGGAATCCATGAAAAGTAAAATGCGGACTCAAAGTTTCCTTATTTCCCGTTAACACATAAATGTTTCTGGATTTGGCGGCCCGTAAATTATCCGTATAAAAATTCCCTTCTTTATCCAGCACTTCTGCATGATCCACTACAATCGTATCTCCCGGTTTTCCTTCAACCTCTATCGTCTCCCAACCCACCAGGTTTTGTCCAAAATCAATCACCTGTTCTCCTTTGGGTGTTTTTATTGATTTAACTGCCTTAAAGTTTTCATGCTTTTTCACCGGTTCATTATAGGTTGCAATCAGTATGTTTTTTGGAAAATCTTTTTCTGATACAGGCGACCAGGACTTGTCATCATAACCCGGGACATTCCATCCGGGTTTTTCCATTCTGGCATCATAGGTTTCCCCATCGTAGATTTCTGAATTGCGAACAGGGCCTGCATCCGATGTTTTCCAGCTGCCATCGGTTAAAATGGTTTCATGACTTCCATCTTCATAATTTATTTCAAGCTGAAAAAGCAACGCCAGCTTTTTACCATATAAGTTCTTGTTGTTGTTCCATGCCAGCGGAGTCCGATACCAACCACTTCCGATCGTAACGCCAATTGCATTGCCGCCTGTATTCAGCAGATCCCGCACATCATAGACCTGGTATTGAAGTCTCTTGGAATAACTGGTCCAACCCGGCGTTAAATAAGCATCGCCGATTCTTTTCCCGTTAATGAATGCTTCATACATTCCATGGGTTGTGATGAAGGCCGTGGCCGATAATATTTTCTTGGCCGTGGTAAAATCTTTCCGGAACAACAATGCAGGGCCGTTTACAGAATCTGCAGCAGAGCCCGATTCAATCCATTTTGCTTTCCAGTCTGCTGGTTGCAGTAATCCCATCTGCCAGTATGCCTGCGCACTCCAGTCAGAAGCTTTTCCATTCTTATCCCAAACCCTCACCTGCCAGTAATAAGTAGTAGCAGGCTGAAGCGCTGATCCTTTATAAGCGAACAAAAGCCGATTGTTCGCTGATTTGTTTACCACTGTTCCAGAATTGATTTTTGGAAGATTTCATTCCAACGCGGATTTCATAAGCCGTTTGCACCTGGTTTCTTTCAGCTGATTCCAGTCTGCCAGCTGAAACGTGGAGAAGGGATGTCCAGACCGATGGGATCGATCCGGTTTTCACATCGCAGATTTTTAACTTTAACCTGGGCATTTAGTGATACCATAATTCCAAAAGCAGTAATCAGAAACAGGATAAATTTTTTCATAATTTTTTTTGTTCTCGTTGAATGTTTAAGGAACGCTGCCTTTTCCAAAGCCCGTTTTTACTTATTATGTCAGGTATGTCTCTCAATGTTTTAAGGAAGCCACATAATTTCCAAGTCCGACAACGACAGTCGAAAGGATCACCGTCAGGATGCCCAGAAAGATGACCCGCATGGTATTCTTTGCTGATCCCTTCCATTCCTTAAAGTAGATACCCCAGGCATTACTGACGATAATGATAAATGCCATGTGGAAGGTCCAGCTGCTAAAATCATATTTCCCCATTTTGCTGCTTCCCATTCCATAAAAGAAAAACTGCAAATACCAGGTGACGCCGGCAATGATACAGAAAAGATAATTTCTGGTGAGCGGTGTCTTTGCATTCGTATAATCTCCGTAGGATTTATTTTTCGCATTCAATAAAATACACCAGATAAAATTAGTGGTCAGTCCACCGAGTAAAACAACCACAAGAGAAGGTATATTCTGAAAAATAGGATTTACCCCGCTTTTCTCTGTGATGGCTGAAATCGGTTTTGCAAATGCCAGTCCGAAAGAAAAACAGGAACTGAGAATTCCCGAGATTGTTGCCACCAGTATACCTTTGCGCAGGTTAAACTCTACAATGGTGCCGGAACTATTGGAGGCACCCAGGTCTTTTTCTTTCATCACGCCGGCCTTACCGCAAATGGCAATGCCGATGAGGCAGAGCAGCACACCTCCCAGTATGATCCTTCCGGAGCTGGAATGCCAGAGAGAGGAGATAGTGGTTTGCCCATCCGTGCTACCCATAATATCATAATAGAGCGGCGGGATCAGGGTTCCGAATGCGGCACAATATCCCAGGGCGATGGCCATACCCAGGCTCATACCGAGATAACGCATACTTAAACCAAAAGTAAGTCCGCCAATTCCCCATAACACACCCATAAAATAGGTCCAGAAAAGAGTAACATGGGAAACTGATCTTATAATATCCCAGAATCCCGGAACAATGATATAGGCCGCGAGGATCGGAGCGATGAGCCAGGAAAAAAGTCCACCCACCAGCCAGTAACTTTCCCAATGCCAGGATTTTACTTTTTTATACGGAATATAAAAACTTCCTGAAGCAAAGCCTCCGACAAAATGCAGAAAAACGCCTAATAGTACGCCCATGCTTTATTAGTTTAGAACACTTGTTTTGCTTGGCGGTTGACCGTTGGCCGTTGACCGTTGACCGTCAATAATATCTCCTAATCATCTAATCACCTAATCATCTAATCCTCTAATCCTCCTCAGTTCTATCAAATCACCCGGTAACGGCCCGCTATTCCAGTGCCGGTGAATGGCCATGGCTGCACCGATGGCGCTGGCCTGGGCAATCTTTGCGGCATATACTTCAATTGACGGAAAGGCTCCGGCCAGCAATTGCATATACACGGAATTTTTTCCAAAACCACCATCAACAAAAATTCTTTTTATGGAATCTCCCGGCATGATCAATTTTGTAGAACGAACCTGCTGTTCCATGATATCCATCATCAGTTGATGATAGGCTTCTTCAAAATTTTCAAAACCAGAAAGGTTCCGCTGGCCGAAAACAGAAGCGGATACCGGTGCTGAAGAAAAATGCAATTCTGAAACGGTATTTTTTTTCTTCAGTACCGAAACAATTTCCGGATTAAAATCAACGCGCGAATAAGCGTCTTTTTCTTTCTGAAACCAGGCTGCCAGTTTTACAACCTGTTGTTCATGTTCATAACCTGCGAAAAGACGGGAAGCTTTCATGGGCCGGCCCCTGAACGTCATATAACTCAGACAATCGTTTTGCAATTCGGCAATGGTGAGCGGATCTGCATTAAAGGGGTTCATACTGATACACCAGGTTCCGGTGGAAATCAGCACAAAAGGTTCCCCGAAAATCTCCAGGTATGGAATGATGGCTGCCGAACTATCATGAAGTCCCGTTCCGGCAACACAATCCGGATTAGCGGATGATAATTCTAAACGGGGTTCACGGTAAATTACCGGGTAAACGGTATCTGCAGATTCAATGGGCGGAAGCTTGTCCATGATACCCTCCCGGTAAACCCATTCATGATAACCATTCTGCGGAAAATTCCAGAGATGGGTATGACATCCGATACTCGTAATATCCGAACAGGCTTTCCCCGTCATTAACCAGGACAGGTATTGTGGCAGATGCAGCGAATAAACTATCTGTGAAAAGGATTTTGGCTTTTCTTTCATAATACGATACAGCTGCATACCTGAATTCAGGCTGCCCAATACCGGGGAAGCCGTAATCATAGAAAAACTAAGTTCGCCTCCATACTGATCATATAAATCTTTTTTCAGTTTTTCAGGATAGGGTTTTAAATAATTATAGAGCGGTGTAACCGGATTTCCCCGCTCATCAATATGTACAAAGCTGGCACCATAAGCTGAAAAATTGATGGCCCGGATGCTAAATTTACCGGCTTTACCTGCATCCACCATGACCTCCTGTATCCATCGGTTCATCCTGTCCAGGTCCTCACAGGGATCTCCGTCTTCGTCTGTTATTTCCGGAAGCACCTGATTCTGCTCCCAAACGATACGGTAGGATTCATCGAAGAGAAATAATTTTTTATTGGTCTTCCCCACATCCAGAATAGCAACTACGGCACTTGATGACATGAACTTGATGAATAAACACTGAATGAAAATCTGATTATAAGTCCGGAGCTGATCGTATCAGACCCCCTTGTTTTTATCAGCTGCTCCCTTATCTTCCCGGATCTGTACAAGGCAAGCGGATCGAGCGCAGCGCCGGCCCTTAATCTCGATTCGGCAACAAGGGGCCGTAAGTCTGTTCGAAAACTATTTTGTAAAATTTCCTGTGCCCCGGTTACATCATTGGATTGCTGCGCTTCCCGCAGTGCATTACGGTCAACCAGCAGGGCCTGTGCATAGGAAAGAAGAATGGCTTCCACCGACTGCAACAGATCTTCCAACGGATCCTTAACATTATGGGAAGCGTCGATCATCCAACCCAAATCCTTTGTATGATCCATTCGCCGGGCATCCATACCTTCCACCAGTTCATTAAAAATCAGAAACAGCTGATATGGTTTAATACTTCCCACCGTCAGATCATCATCTCCATATTTGGAATCATTAAAATGGAATCCGCCGAGTTTCCCTTCCATGAGCAGCAGGGCAACAATCTGTTCAATATTGGCATTGGGAAGATGATGGCCAAGATCAACCAGGGTAAATGCTTTTTCTCCCAGTTTCGTAGCATAAAGCAGGGACTGGCCCCAGTCGCCTACAGAAGTGGAATAAAAATTTGGTTCAAAGGCTTTGTATTCAACAAATATTTTCCAGTCTGCCGGTAGTGCCGCATAAATTTCCTTCAGCCCTTCCAGCACGTGCTGAAATGATTCCCGAAAATTCAGCTGGCCGGGGAAACAGGATCCATCTGCCAGCCATACGGTGAGTGATTTGGATCCCAGTTCAATGCCATGCCGGATCACGTCAATATTATGCCGGATGGCCTGTTGCCGGACTTCTTTATGAACATGCTGCAGGGAACCGAATTTATAACTGCTTTTTTGACCAGGCTGGTCCTGAAAAGTATTGGAATTCATGGCGTCAAAACGAATTCCGTATTGGGCCGCCAGGTTTCTGATTGCTGCCGGATCTTCGGGAATATCCCAGGGAATATGCAGGGAGATCGCCCCGCTGGAATGATTCAGGGCGTGTAATAATCCGATATCTTCTATTTTTTCTTCCAGGCTTCGTGGCTCCCCGCCTCCTGAAAATCGTCCGAATCTTGTTCCGCCTGTACCCAGTGCCCAGCTGGGAATGGCCACCTGGAAATCCATCAGTTTCTTCAGAATTTTTTCCGTGTCCGGAATATCCCTGGCCAGAAATTCAAATTTCTGCCGGTGTGATTTTGCATAAGTCTGGTTATGCTCATCAATCAGATTTTTTTCCAGGCGCATCGTTATATTTTTTTCAAAGGCTTAAAAATTAGCGGACAAAAGCCATGGCCACCCCGCCATCCACATTCAGCACATTGCCCGTAGATTTTTTAAGGAGCCCGCCCACAAAGGCGAAGCAGGCACGGGCAATATCTTCCGGCAAAATAATTTCATTCAGCAGGGTACGTTTTGCATAAAAAGCCGGCAGCTCCGGAACACTGATCCCATAGGCTTTTGCCCTCCCTTCCGCCCAGGCTCCGGCCCAGATCTTACTGTCTGAAATGACCGCATCGGGATTCACTACGTTCACCCGGATTTTATCTGCCCCAAGTTCAGTCGCATTCAAACGGCTGAGATGCAGCTGAGCCGCCTTTGCAGATCCATAGGCTGCATTATTCGGGCCAGAGACCAGCGCATTCTTGCTTACGATATTCAGTACATCCCCGCCCATGGCCTGTTTACGCATGATCTCCACACCCGTCTGGGTTACCAGGAATTGTCCCCTCACCAATACATCATACAAAAGATCCCAGTCTTTTTCCGTATGGTCTTCCAGGAGTTTGGAAATGGAAAGACCTGCACAGTTTACCACAATATCCACCCCTCCGAAAGCAAGGGCAGCCTGATGAAAACATTTCTGGATGGTTCGCAGATCCATCACATCCAAAATTTCTGAAATGTATTTATCATTTCCGTAGAGCTCCAGGAATTCCTTCCCGGCAGATTCCAAACGCTGCGGGTCATTATCGTTGATGACCACACAGGCTCCTTCGTCCACAAATAATTTAGCAATGGCTTTACCAATTCCACCAGCACTGCCGGTTACCAGGGCAATGCGTCCGGACAATGGTTTCGGTGCGCGGCATCCTTTGCAATTTCGCTTCTTCGAGCAACCAGTATTCAATATTGAATGCTTCCTGCCTTGGCAGGGCAGTATAGGAAGATATAGCTTCCGCTCCCCGCATTACATTGATCGCATTGATATAAAATTCTGCAGCTACCCGGGCCGTCTGTTTGTCTTTGGCAAAGGTGAACATACCTACGCCGGGATACAGAATTACAACCGGATTCGAATCGCGCATAGGCGGACTGTTCGGCTTTTTGCAGGCATTATAATATTCCGCATACATTTTCCGGTAGGCTTCAAACTGGGGTTTAATTTTTTCCCGGATATGTTTCGTGTTGGAAAGATCTTCCGTTAAAGGAAGGTCCAATACCAGCGGACTGATCTTGGTTCTGAGAAAATGATCGGGACAACTGGTTCCCATCGGGGCCAGTCTTTGCATATCATTGGAATTGATAAATTCCAGTACCCGGTCATCATCAGAAAAATGGCCAATCATATTCGTACGGGAGGAACAGAAACCCCGAAGCAAAGGCGCCAGGGCCGCAGCTTTATTAAGGCGTTCCGATTTGGGAAGGGCCTCCATGCGTGAACCACCAAAAATATTTTTCTGTTTCCCTGTTTCGTTTTCCAGGAACTGTGCACAGGTTTCAATTACTTCCAGCGTATTGATATAACTGTCATAAGCGGTATCCCCCCAGGTAAATAAACCATGCGATCCCAGCATGATGCCGCGAATACCCGGATTTTCGTCAAGGCATTCCCTTAATTTCAAACCGAGATCAAAGCCCGGTCTTTGCCAGTCGACCCATCCAATTTTACCATTGAATAAACTGTTCGTAATTTTTTTTCCGTCTTTTGCAGCGGCAATGGCGATAGCCGCATCCGGGTGAAGATGATCAATATGGGCAAAGGGTAAAAAGCCATGCAGGGCCGTATCGATGGAAGGTGGTTTGGAGTCCAGATCAAACAGGCAGTAATTGAATAAACCGACCATGCGGTCTTCATCCGCAATACCTCCATAAACCTTTTTCAAACTGTGCAGACGGCTGGTATATAGTGCTGCCAGGTCTTTTTTCCGCAGAGTTCCCAGATCTCCCCCGGAACCTTTTACCCACATCACTTCAGCTGATTCCCCTGAAAGCGGATCCCGGGCGATGGTTTTACAGGAAGTATTTCCTCCTCCGAAATTGGTGAGGCGAAGATCGGCCCCCAGCAAATTGGACCGGTAAATGAGCAGGGCCACTTCATCCCCCGCAAGACCGGCCGCTATTTTATCGTCCCACAAATAACTTACATGTCTGAATGTTTTCACAGCTCCAAAATATTTATTTATTCAAACGGATACCAGGAAATATACGTTTTATTCTGTTCTTGCATGTTCAATGAAAACCGTTTTCACAATATCCGGATTATTAATTTCGGAATAAAACCCGTCCAGGTATCCGGTCATGCTTTGTTTGCTTTTAACATTGAGTAAACTGAAATTATTGATCAGCGCATAGATATCTTTTTTCCTAAGCCTGAATGTATCCAATACCTGTTGCAATTCCGGCATTGAACGGGGGAAGCCCCGGTAAACCCGGGTAGTTACATTTTCAATTTCCAGCTTTTCATCCGGAACGGCATAATAGGTATTTACCAGTCCGGAATAATCAAAATCGTAAGGAACGGCAAATGGTCTGGCTGACTTATCTGTCCCTGAAACAATCAGCCGGACATTATGCTCAACGGAAACGGCCCAATCAGTATTTCCGATCATATATTCAAACAGGGCAACCAAGGTCATGTGTCTCACGGTTGGTCGCTTCCGTATTCACTTTTGCTCCTTTCCATTCCACACAATCGTTACGTTTTCCAACATCCTTTATGTCTTCCAGTAAAAACGCATGTTCCGTGAAAGATTTTTTCTTCTCCGCGCTGTCCTTAAAAGTCAGATTCAGCAGTCGCACTTGGAAACCGCGGTCGGTGAGCAGGTTGAATATTTTATAAACTAAATATTCTTTCAGTAAAAGCTGATCATGATCCAGTGAAACCTTACATTCACTCACCAGTTTTAAAGATTTCAGGAAGGCCATTCTGGCTGAATCCTTATAGTTGAATTTTAATTTGATGGGGGGCACATAACAAAAATCCTGTCTGAAATGACCCCTGATCTGCAATTCTACGGGATCATTCACTATCGTTCCATCCGGAAGCGCAGACGAAAAATTTCCATAAAATAAGTCTCCGTGTTTCGAATGTTTGAATACTTTGCCCATATCCACCGTAATGGTGCAATTGATCATCGATGTATCCTTAAAAAATGTATTTCTGTCGTTGCTGGATGAAGTCTGGCAAAAAGAAGATTGAAATGAAATGATACTAAAAACGGCTACGGATAACAGCAACTTCATGGTGGTTGTTTTTTGGCATCTGGAAAATTATTTTATGGTCTCCGTTATCGGATGCCCGATGGATCCACTTGGCATTTGAACATGCAGCATGGATGCGATCGTCGGCGCTATATCTGTCATAAACGTTTGGCGGTTGGTTTTACCGGGAGATATATTCCATCCATACCACACCAGGGGAATATGCGCATCATAGGGATTCCAAACTCCATGAGTAGTTCCCCTGGATTCAAAACCTTCAATCCACTGGGGTTGAAATAAGAGTTGGATATCCCCGCTCCGCGAAGGATAATCTCCGTTGGCCAGCGCATTTTTTATTTCCGGATTCAGGGTTGTCTCACTAAGGTTCTCGAGCGCAATGGCACGGGAAATTCCCGGCTGCTTTTGTAAAATGCTGATGGCTTCCTTAAGTACGGCATCCTTGTTCAGGCGGGCTTCATTCAACTTGTTCCGGTCCAGGTAAACCTGGTAGTTCATGATACCGAGTACGAGTTTGTCGGTTTTGAATTTATCTTTAAGCTGGGCATTAACCTGGTCTTCCATCGTGGAAGCAATTACACTTCCTGCCGGAATCTGATGCTGTATTAAGAAGGCCGGCACCTGGTCAACACCATGATCAGCCGAAAGGAAAACCAGGTATTCTCCTTTTCCCACCTCCTTATCCAGGAACCGGAGGAAATCCCCCAGGTCCCTGTCAAGCCTCAAAAAGATATCCTCGGCTTCCACCGAATTGGGTCCGAAGGTATGACCCACATAATCCGGTGTTGACAGGCTGATCGCGAGCAGATCGGTGAAATCATCCGCGCCCAGTTTTTCCCCCTGTATTGCAGCCTTCGCCATATCAAATGTGACAGTATTTCCGTAAGGCGTTACCGGAAGCATTCCGTATTTTCCAATAAAGGCAGAGAGTTTGTATGGGAAGTTCGCCGTTGCCCCAAAAGGCCTGAATTCATATGGCACATCGTCCGGCGTACTTTGGGTATAGGTGTCCAGTGGATAAAGCGTGCTCCAGTCTTTGGCAAAATATGTATCGGGTAATTTTTTTGCATTCAGGTCCTTTACCCAGGCCGGCAATTCAGTTCCATAGTAAGAAGAACTGATCCAGTCCCCGGTTTTATCATCGTACCAGTATGCGCCATTCGCACTGTGACCTGCCGGAAGAATCGCACCCCGGTCTTTTAAAGCGATGCCAATCACTTTGCTGCGAAAATTGGTTGCCAGTCTTATTTCATCCCCGATGGTTGTTACCATTAAATTTTTGGGACTCATTTTACCCGCCTCTGTAGTGCTTCCTACTGTCTTTACTGAATTATCTGCCGTACAGTATTCCATTGCATTCAAATCATAATCCCACCATTCATTTCCCGTAACGCCATGAATGGCGGGTACGGATCCGGTGTAAATGCAGGTATGACCGCAGGCTGTTACCGTTGGTGTATAGGGAATCAGGGTATTCTCACATGCAAACCCCTGTTTCAATAAAGTTTTGAATCCTCCGTCTTCCGCATAACGTTCATAATAGCGGTACAGATAATCCCAGCGCATCTGATCCACGACAATGCCGATAACCAGTTTAGGCCGCTGCAGGGAACTTTGTTTATTTGTTCCGGAGTTGGCTGTAGTTTGAGATGATGAACTAAAAAAAAGGAAAAGCAGGGCGGCGCTGAAAGCAATCCTGATCATGGTGTGGAGTTGAGGTTATCAGTACAAGAAGACCTACCGTATATCACAGTATTTAAGATACATTAAATATCCAAAGAATTGGAAAAGAAAAAGAATTGGCATACATTTCAATAAATTGCTTTCTGCTTTCAATCGGCTGAATATCAGATTTCTATTTGGAGAAAAAAACCCTTAACGACTTTGAAACCCAGCATATGCATTATCCGGAATCCTTAAAAAAAGTCTCTGATCTGGCAACCCAGCTGCACCTGACCAGGACGGACGACCGGCTTTTTTTTCATAATCTTTCCCATGCGGTCAGACTCCTGGAGTCGGTCCATCAGATGAGTGCCCATTATAAGCTGGATGAAAAAAACCATTTTATCCTTTGTTCCGCGGCCTGGCTATATGATCTGGAGATGATCAGTTCCGGCAGTCCGGAAAGAGAAATAAACAGTACGGCATTCACGGAAGATTTTTTGCAGAAGCTTTCTATTGAAGAAGGAACAATCCGGGAAATAAGTAAATGTCTTCTTTCTAACAAACCGGACCACCTTCCTGCCAATCTGAATGAAGAGATCTTCAGTGATGCACTACAGTATTATTTCGGTTCTGAAAATTTTTTGCATTACCACAACCTGTTTCGCCGCGAGAAAGAAGTTTTCTCAGGCAAAAAATTTTCCGGAAACGAATGGAGGACGCTTACCATCAGCCTGCTCAGTCATCATGAGTACCATACCGATTATTGTCAGTCCCGTTTAAAAAACCGGAAGGCAGAGAACCTGAAAGGGATTACCCGGGTTCAGGAAAAAAAAGAACAGCAAAAACATACTGACCCTGTACGGGAGAGATTTAAACCGATTCAACCCGGACTAACATATCCCGCATGGAAACACAAATCCAGGCATCATCTGAGCGGGGTGGAAACTGTTTTCAGGAATGCTTCTGCGAACCATCTGAATCTGAGTGTGATGGCCGATAACAAAGCTTTTATCATGATTTCGGTGAACTCGATACTGATATCTATCGGTGTCGGGCTGATCATCGGAAAACTGGTCCTCATTCCCAAACTCTTCGTCCCCACCGTGGTTTTGCTTAGCGTAAATGTCGCTACTATTATTTATTCGGTGCTGGCTACACGACCGGGAATCATGCATGGAAAATTTACCCGGGAAGGCGTCGACAACAAAACCGTAGATCTTTTATTTTTCGGAAATTTTTTCAAAATGCCCCTGGCAGATTTTGAATACGGGATGCGGAAGATGATGGACGATGATGACTTTTTGTATGGCAACCTCATCCGGGATATCTATGCACAGGGAAAAACCCTGGGCCGGAAATTTCGCCTGCTCCGGATTTCGTATAACCTCTTTATGTACGGTATGGCGATTACGGTTGGAGCCTTTGTGCTGTCTTTCTTTCTATAATACCTTTTAGATGACAGTTGACAGATGACAGATGACAGTTGGATGACGGTCATCTGTTATCTGTCATCTAGAGAAAAGCCGGCGCTTTCGGGGATCCCGAATGATCAGACCAGGCCTGTACTTTGTACATGTCCGCATAAATTTTTTCTTTTGCCATGAGTTCATCATGGGTCCCTTCTTCCATAACCACCCCTTTATGCAAAACAATGATATTGTCTGCATCCCGGATCGTGGTCAGGCGATGGGCAATAATGATCACCGTTCGACCGGCCATCAGGTTCTCCAACGCTTCCATCACCAGTTTCTCAGACTCGGTATCCAGGGAAGCGGTGGGTTCATCCAGAATAAGAATCGGCGAATTCCGGACCACGGCGCGTGCGATGCCCAGTCTTTGCCGCTGACCACCGGAGAGGGTAACACCCCGTTCACCGACCAGGGTATCATATCCAGCGGGCATGGCAGAAATAAATTCATGGGCATTGGATAGTCTCGCAGCTTCCATAATTTCTTCTTCGCTTGCACCGGGTCTTCCGTAAGCAATATTGTCGCGCACAGTGCCATAAAAAAGGGAGGTCTCCTGCATCACAAATCCAATTTGTTCCCGAAGGCTGTCGAGACGGAATTCCTTAATGTCCCGGCCATCAATCAGCACGCGTCCCCCGGTTGGATCATAAAAACGGGCAACCAGACTGATGATGGTTGATTTGCCGCAACCGGTGGGTCCGCAGATACCAATTCGCTGCCCTTTTTTTATCTGAATGTTTACATCATTCAGCACGAGGGTATCCGGTGTATAGGAAAAGAAAACATGGTCGAATACGATATCCCCTTTGAACGTACCGGTATCCAGTCCTTTGGAAAATAAAATCACCGGCTCCGTATCGAGTATCGCCTGGATTCTTTCCAGGGCAACCGTTGCCTGTGCAATGGTGCTTGTCATTTTTGCCAGGTCCTGCACGGGACTGAAGAATTTATTCATATACCAGAGGAACACCGTTAGTGCGCCTACGGTCATCACTTTAGAAAAAATAAGCTCGGTCCCGTGCCAGAGAACCAGTCCGACACATAAGGAAACCGTAATCGTTACCACGGGTGGGAGTATGGATTTTACCTTCCTTGCTTTCAGCGCTGCGTTCATGGTTTCTTTGCTGATATCCCTGAGCTTATCTTCTTCAAAATCCTGCCTGCCGAAAGCATTTACTGCCCGGATGGATTCCAGCCCCTGTTGCAAAACGATCAGCATATTACTCTGGTCCATTCTCACTTCCCGGGTTGCTTTTTTCATTACTTTTTTAAACCGGGAAACAAACAGGAGCAGGAAAGGCGTTACGGCCAGTGCGGTCAGGGTAAATCCGGTATCGAGATAAAACATCAGGATAAGCATTCCAAAAATGGTCATTGCATCCACGAGTATGGTCAATAAGGTGGAAGAAGCAAAGTCCTGCACAGTTGCTACATCTGCCGTGATGGTACTGAGCACTTTCCCGGTCTGGTGGGTATCGTAATAAGCCAGCGAGAGATGCTGCAGGTGATGATATATTCTTTTACGCAGGTCATTGGCGATATGCTGCGAAACATTTTCATTGTAGTAGCTCGTTATGTAACCGGCAACAGAGCCCAGGGCGCTGATAAATACGAAACCCAGGGCTACCAGCGCCGCCATGGCCAGTTTATTTTCCGGCGGCAATAAAAAATTTGCCCACTGAAGCCATTGGGGCAGCCTGCCATGGCCAACTACATCATCAATGATGATTTTGAGAGGCCAGGGCGTCGCAACACTCATGATGGCTTCCACCAACATGGAGGAAAGTATGATGATTACCCATTTCCGGTAAGGACGGGAGAGGCTGATTGCCCATTTCATTAAATCAAAAAAAGATAACTGTTTTTCGGATTTACTTTTCGTTCTGTGTAATATGGTCTGAATCAGATCTGGCATGAAAACCTATTCTTGGAAAGGGCAAAAATTTATTATTGTACTAGGCAATGGGTTTCAGTTTCTCTTTTAATTTGGCAAAATCCAACGGCTTGGTTAAAAAATCATCCGCTCCCAGTTCCATGGCCTGGTTATAATTTCCATCATCTCCGAATGCGGTGATCATCATCACGATGGGTGGAGGCTGCACGAATTGTCCCTTTATTTGTTTTAACAAGTCCAGACCACTCATACCGGGCATATTAATATCTGATAAAATCAATACCGCTTCATGATCCAGGGTGCGCAGATATTCCAGTGCTTTTTCCCCTGAATGGGCAAAGGAAAAAATCAGTTCTCCGCTCCTGATCTCCCTTCGGAAACGCTGTTCAAAAAGAGATTTCACATCCAGTTCGTCGTCAACAACCAGGACTTTCATATTGATTCAGGTTTAATGGATTTAAAAACAGGATAGTTCCGGATCCCATCCTCCGCATACTGCCATTTGCAGGAAGTATGTTCATCCTTATTTGATCATTTTGCAATAAGATAGGTAATTCTGCTAATTTCCGGATCATTCCCCTTTTATATCCAGATCATAGAAATCCCGGGCATTGGTAAAGAGAATCTTAGTCTGGTCTTCCGCATTTAATTCTTCTGAAGCAAACTGCCGGTAAATACCCCATGTTTTTGCATAGGAACCCGCCAGCAGGGATACCGGCCAGTCGCCCCCGAAAAAACAATGATCTGTTCCAAACAAACCGAGGATATAGAGGATATAGGGTTTAATGTCTTCCTTCGTCCAGCCTTCCGGATTTCCGGTAGTGGTACCCAGTCCGGAAATTTTACAATATATATTGGGATGTCCGGCTGCCAATTGCATCAGGCGACCCCATTCCCCGAATTTTTCCCTGGTTGGTATGGGTGGCTGATTCAGATGATCGAGTACTAATTTTAATTCCGGAATCTTTCCGGCTACTTCGATAGCCGTTCGTAAATGTTCAGCGGATACACCAACCACATCATAGGTAAGTTGATGTGCGGCGAGGATACGAAGGCTTTCCACTACCGCAGGTTGCAAGAGCCAGCGCGGATCAGATTCATTGTGGATTAAATGTCGAACCCCTTTTATATGACTGCTGCGTTTATATTCTCCGGTTACCTGGTTCAGGGTTAAATCAGGATCCATTAAAGGCAGCCACGCAACTATGCCCGCGATCCAGTCGTTTTTTTCCGCAACCTCCAACATCAGCGCAGTATCCTCCCGATTGTTGGCGGCCTGGACCATTACTCCTCGTGTAACACCTGCTGTTTCAATCTGTGGATTTAATTCGTCGATTAAATAAGTCCGGTTGAGGATTGTGGTATCATTCTTCAACCAGGAATATTCGGCCCTTTTTAAATCCCAGTTATGGATATGCGTATCTATGATTCCTTTGTGCATGCAGCCCGTCTTAAAATGAAAAAACCTTTCAGCAGGAAGTATTCAATTTTTCAAATGATACTGTCTGTAAAAGGTCTGATTCGGTTTTCGGAATGCCTTCTCTGAAAAGAAATTCAGTTATTTAACATGTTTGTTCAGGGCACCTGCCATTTCAAACATGGAAATCTGATCCTTAACGAAAATTGGTTTCAGTGCAGCATCCGCATTAATCATGCGTCTGTTTTTGCTATCCTGTAAACCATTCTTCTTGATGTACACCCAGATTTTCTTTACGATTTCTGTTCTGGGCATGGGCTTGTTTCCTACAACTTTGGCCAGTGCATCACTGAGTGTAAGAGGAGCCATAAATGCCGCGTTGGGTTTGCGTGCTGATTTTTTCTTAGCTGCTTTTTTTGCAACTTTTTTAGGTGCTTTCTTTGCAACTTTTTTTACAGCCTTCTTGGCTGCTTTTTTTACAACTTTTTTAGCTGCTTTCTTTACGGGTTTTTTTGCTGCTTTTTTTGCTGCTTTTGCCATAAAAGGAACTATTTAATGGGTAAACAAATTGTTAGTATACTCAAAAGTAGGGATTTTGGAAAATACATTGGGATTTTTTCATTTTTTCCCTAATTATTTGTTTCCCCGGTGATCATAGTTCCCATTGGTGTTTTTCAACGAATTCTCCTGTGACAATAGATATTCAGTCAAAAGACATCATCAACTCCCTGCTTCCTGCGAAGAATGGCGTGCGCTGATGCAGGGATTTCGGCTGCAGGTCAAGGATAGGATGATTTCCGTCTGAAGCCCTTCCACCAGCCATCTCCAGGATAAAGGCGAAGGGGTTGCATTCGTATACCAGCCTGAGTTTCCCGTCTGCATGCTTAGGAACAGACGGATACAAAAATATCCCTCCTTTCAATAGATTCCGGTGAAGATCTGCCACCATGCTGCCTGTATACCGATGGATAAAGGGTTCTCCCGAATGCGCTGATTTTTGCTGGCAATCTTCAATAAAGTTCTTTACCCTTTCCTCATATCCCATAAAATTCCCATGGTTTACAGAATATATCCGGCCCGTTGGCGGGCATTGCATTTCCGGATGACTAATCGTGAATTCCCCTATGGACGGATCCAGGGTAAAGCCATTTACGCCCCTGCGGGTGGCATATACGAACATGGTGGATGGGCCATAAATAATATACCCGGCAGCTACCATATTTCTTCCCTGCTGTAAAAAATCTTCCCGCCGACAGGGAGTTCCTATTTCTGATTTTCGCCGGTAAACCCCGAAGATGGTCCCGATGGAAATATTTACATCGATATTACTGCTCCCGTCCAGGGGATCCAGAACCACCACGTATTTTGACTGGTTACAAATCTCTTCATCAAAACAAAGGAAATCGTCAGACTCTTCAGATGCCATGCCTGCACAACTGATACCACGACGAAGCACGGTCATGAATGTTGTATTCGCAAATTCATCCAGCTGCTGAACGCCCTCTCCCTGCACATTAATTTTTCCCGTATCCCCAAGTATATCTGCCAGTCCGGCCTTATTCACTTCCACGTTCACTCTTTTGGCAGCCAGTGCAATATCCCTGAGCAAATTGCTCAGTTCACCGGTTGCCTGCGGCAGGGACCGGAGTTCCTGCTTCCTGAATTCTTCCAGGGTTAAAATCGTTCTGTTGATATTCACTTATGCAAAATTTTCTTCGGGAATAAAAGCTTCCATTTTTTGTTCAATGGCATGTATGGCCCGGATGGTTTTTATCACCGAATCGGGGGTCACGGATATGGAATCAATGCCTTCCTCCACCAGGAACTGCGCAAAATCCGGATGGTCAGAAGGTCCCTGGCCACAGATGCCCACTTTCACTCCGGAAATTTTTGCCTGCCGGATCAGCATCTTCAACATGCGTTTTACTGCATCATTGCGTTCATCATATAAATGTGCAACGAGGGCAGAGTCCCGGTCAAGACCCAGCGTAAGTTGAGTAAGATCATTGGAGCCGATGGAAAATCCCGTGATATGTTCTGCAAATTCCTTTGCCATCAGGATATTCGAAGGCAGTTCCGCCATGAGGTATAATTCAAGCCCATCCTTGTCTTTCTCCAATCCATATTCCGACATGATCCGGGTAACTTTTATAAGTTCGCCAACCGTGCGGCAGAAAGGAATCATGACCGCCACATTGGTCAGCCCCATTTTTTCACGAACCCGGGCGATCGCTTTACATTCGAGACCGAATGCTTCGCGGTAGGAGTCAGCATAATAACGGGAGGCACCGCGCCATCCGATCATCGGATTTTCCTCGAGGGGTTCAAAGTGTTCGCCGCCCACCAGGTTACGGTACTCATTTGTTTTAAAGTCAGAGAAGCGTACGATTACCGTGTTGGGATAAAAGGCCGCTGCAATTTTAGCGATGCCGAAGGAGAGTTTTTGAATGAAGAACTGTTCTTCATTTTCATAACCACGGATGGCTGATTTAATATGGGCCGAAAGTGTATCGTCCTTTAGTTCCCTGTGTTTAAGAAGGGCCATAGGATGGATACCAATATAGTTGTTAATGATAAATTCTTCCCGGGCCAGTCCTACACCGGCATTGGGAATCGCAGCAAAACGGAATGCCAGGGAAGGGGAAGCTACATTCAGCATCAGTTTACTCCTGATTTGCGGAAGTTTATCCAGTTTTGTTTCTATGATGTCGAATGGAAGTTTCCCGGAATATAAAAATCCTTCATCGCCTTCGCTGCAACTGGCCGTTACTTCCATACCATCCGCCAGCAGGCTGGTGGCCGTTCTGCAACCCACAATCGCCGGGATACCCATTTCCCGGGCAATGATAGCCGCATGACAGGTTCTTCCACCTTTGTTGGTGATGATGGCAGAGGCTTTTTTCATGATGGGTTCCCAATCGGGATCGGTCATATCCGTAACCAGCACATCGCCTGCTTTAAATTCATTCCCGTCGGTAAGTCGTTTGTCGAGTGAATACATAATTTTTACCTGCCCGCTTCCGACCTGGTCTCCTACCGCAATTCCTTTTAATATCGGGGACTGCTGGTGCGGACGCATCATGTATTCCTTTAGTTTCCGGTGATCTTTCCTGGAATGAATCGTTTCCGGCCTTGCCTGCACGATGAATAACTGATGCGTCATTCCATCCACGGCCCATTCGATATCCATCGGGCACCAGTGGCCTTTCAGATCTGTATAATATTTTTCAATGGTCGCAACCCACCTGGCCAGCTGCATAATTTTTTCGTCGTCCAGACAGAATTTATACTGAACAGTTTTTTCTACCGGAATAATTTTTACGCGTTCATCGGGATCATCCCCATACACCATCATCTGATCTTTCAGTCCCAGTTTTTTCTCGATGATCGGAACGAAATCCTCCTGGAGCAGTGGTTTGAACACGATGAATTCATCCGGAGAAATACTCCCCTGAACGATCAGTTCTCCCAAACCAAATATTCCGTTGATCACCACGGCATCTTTAAAACCGGATTCGGTATCGAGTGAGAAAGCCACCCCGGAACTGCCCAGGTCTGAACGAACCATTTTCTGAATGCAGACCGAAATGCCAATGGCGAAATGGTCAAATCCGAAATTCTGACGGTAGCTGATGGCCCGGTCTGTAAATAAGGATGCAAAACAATTGCGTACCGCATCCATAATCGCGGCAGGACCGCGTACATTCAGATAGGTCTCCTGCTGACCCGCAAAACTTGCATCCGGAAGATCTTCAGCAGTGGCAGATGACCTGACGGCAACATCGGTGATGTCCTGGCCATATTCAGCAGATAAACGGTAATAGGCTTCGATGATCAGCTGGCTGAGCTCCGATGGGAATTTGGTGTTCCGGATCATATTCCGCACCTGCAGTCCGGCGCGGCGCAGGGACTCCATATTTTCATAATCTATTTCTCCAATCAGCGCACTGATTTTATCGGCCAGCTGATTGAATGCAATAAAAGACTGGTATGCTTCCACTGTAATGATGAAACCTGACGGAATCCGGATGCCCAGCGGGCCCAGGTGTTGTATCATTTCCCCCAGTGAAGCATTTTTACCTCCGACCCGCTCTATATCCCGGATACCTGCCTGGTGCAGGCCCAGAATGAATTTGTTTTCCATATAAAAAGTTTAAAATATTTTTTCAAAAGTAGAAGATCGCCCCGCCAACCCTTGTCTTCCATTTGGCCTGTTTTGGTATTATCTTAACCTCTATTTTGCGTATACTATATTATATACATTAGTATACTATAAGTGTAATAAATACATAATATATTTGCGGATAGCTTTCCTTCATGAAACCGCACTTGCTGAAAATTCCAAAAGAAGAGCAGCACTCGTTCAGTGTACGATACGATGTGGTTTCCCATTTTTATAATAAATGGCATTATCATCCCGAACTGGAACTCGTGTATATTATCGAAGCATCCGGAAGACAGTTTATCGGAGACAGTATTCACCATTTTAAAAATGACGACCTGATCCTGGTGGGATCAAACCTTCCGCATCTTTGGAGATGTGATGAAAAATTTCTGGAGAAGGGATCGAAACTGAAAGTGGAAGCGATTATTGTTCATTTTCTTCCGGAATGTTTCGGACGGGATTTTTTTAAACTCCCGGAAAATAAATCCCTTATGCAACTCTTTCAGAAAGCACGGATGGGCGTGCGTATTAAAAACCAATCGAGGGATATTGTTGCCGCTTTGATGCGACAGCTCGTGCAGGCCAGGAATAGCGAGCGTATCATCCTGTTATTGCAAATACTGGAAACCATTTCCCAGTCAGGACAAACGAAAACGATTTGCAGTGAAGAACTCACCTTTCAATACAGTAAAACAGAGGCCGAAAGACTGAACACGATATATCAGTATATCCTCAATAATTTTTCCCACCAGCTGACCCTCGAACAGATAGCGAAAGTTGCACACCTCACTCCGAATGGATTTTGCCGGTATTTCAAATCCAGGATCAAAAAAACATTTTCAAAATTCCTGCTGGAAGTACGTATCGGCCATGCCTGTAAACTACTGGCCGAATCGGAAAAAACGGTGGCCGATATCTGCTATGAAAGCGGTTTCAATAATTTTTCGAATTTCAACCGGCATTTCAAAATCATCGCCGGCAGAACACCGCTCAATCACCGGAAGTATTATCAGGAGATGCGTCAACTAAGGCTTAATGCATAAAGCGTAAAGCCCAATGCATAAATCCCAGAGCAAAAAGCTTAAAGCGTAATGCTCGAGCCTATAGCCCCGGGACTTATCCAGGTGAATATATGTAATTACCAGCGGCGATTTAATGCACAGAAACCGAAGCCGTCATACCCGGATGAATTGTGCAATGGTAAGCGACGGTACCCGCAGTAGTAAATTTGTGCGTATAAGTAGCCCCCGGAGCTATATTCCCACTATCAAAACCGGTATTGTCAGTGGTTACTGTATGCGCCATAGCATCATTATTTGTCCAGGTAACCGTAGTACCGGCTGTAACACTCAAAGTAGCCGGAGAAAAAGCCATATTCTGAATGTTTACTGAATTCGATGGAGGGGGGGGGTTACCACCGCCGCCCGGATTGTAACTTTTGCTGCTTTTACTGCAGGAGATAACAAATATACCGGCTGTTGCCAGGAGCATCAAACTGAATAACAACATTCTGTATTTCATAGTAAATTTCTTTTTAGTGAGTACGTAAGGAGGGAAGATTCCGTTGCGTCAGGTTATTGCATCTGCTTCATTCGTTCATTATTTGACAGACATCCTGACCAGATCAAACTGCAGGCCAGATTGAACAATAAAGATTTGTGACATAAAAAAGGATGTTAAAAGAATAGTCCCGGTTTTTTCGTCTTTTTCCGATTTTACAGGTTCCCCTTTTTCATTTCACTTACTGCAAAATCTGCAGCGCGCGCAGTAAGTGCCATATAAGTCAGTGACGGATTCTGACAGGCACTGGATACCATACAGGCCCCGTCCGTTACAAATACATTTTTGGCATCCCAGACCTGGTTATTGGCATTCAGCACCGAGGTTTTCGGATCCCGTCCCATTCTCGCCGATCCCATTTCATGAATGCCCTGACCGATTGCATAATCCTTATCCCAGGTAGTAATATTTTTTACGCCGGCTGCTTCAAACATCGCCACCAGTTCTTTAATGATATCCTTGCGCATATTCATTTCATTCTCTTTCAGACCGGCATCCATGGTGAGTACCGGAAGTCCCCATTTATCTTTCACTTCTTTATTCAAACTGATCTGATTATCATGATAAGGTAAAATTTCTCCGAAGCCGGTTGCACCGATCGCCCAGCCACCGGGTTCAGTACAGCGCTTCTTTAAATTCAGCACCAATATTTATTTCCGCAACATCCCGGCTCCAGTCCTGCCTGCTGGCGCTTCCCTGGTAACCATATCCACGGAGAAAATTTCTTTTATCTCCAAACAGATTCGCAAATCGCGGAATATAAAATCCATTTGCCCTTCTTCCGTAATAATATTTATCCTCATATCCTTCCACTGTACCCTGTGCACCCAGCATATAATGATGGTCCATGATATTGTGGCCCAGTTCTCCGCTGCTGCTGCCCGAGTCCTTCCGGCCAGATATCCGTTGCGGAATTCATCAGCACCCAGGCGCTGTTCAGGGTGGATGCATTTACAAAAACAATTTTGGAATGAAATTCATAGGTCTTATTCGTTTCCGAATCGAGTACTTCCACACCCGTGGCTTTTTTCGAATTTTTATCGTAGAGGATCCGGGTTACGATGGAATAGGGCCGCACGGTCAATTTTCCCGTCGCCATCGCCGCCGGCAAGGTGGAAGACTGCGTGCTGAAATAACCTCCGAAGGGACAACCTTCCCAGCACCGGTTTCTGAACTGGCATTTCGTTCTTCCCGGAATGGCTTCCGTGAGATTGGCTACACGACCGATGAACATATGCCGTTGTCCTTTATAAAATTCTTTTATCCTCGCTGCAACATCTTTTTCCACACAGTTCAGATCCATGGGTGGAAGAAAAATACCATCGGGCAAATGTGCCAGTCCTTCTTTTGAACCACTGATGCCGGCGAAAGTTTCGACATAATCATACCATTTTTCAAGATCCTTATACCGGATCGGCCAGTCAATGGCAATTCCATCTCTTAGATTGGCTTCAAAATCCAGATCACTCCAGCGATAACATTGCCTGCCCCAGAGAATGGAACGTCCGCCCATCTGATAACTTCTCCACCAGGTGAAAGGTCTTTTTTCAACATAAGGACAATCCTTTTCATTCACCCAGTATCCCATTATCGCTTCCTGGGCCGCAGTTCCATACATGGCCCAGTCCCTGGATATTACCGGGTTGTCGGCTTTTTGTTTTACGGTAGCTGCACCCCGGTGCGGAAAATCCCAGGGATTATAAGAAGCTGTTTTATATCCGGTGATATGATCCAGCCTCGGACCTCTTTCCAGCATCAATACCCGAAGTCCTTTTTCCGTTAGTTCTTTGGCGGCCCATCCTCCGCTGATACCGGAACCGATTACAATGGCATCATAGGTATTCTGCGCAACCGCTTTATTATTGATCAGTATCGAATCTCCAGGCATATTTTATTTTTAGCTTTGAATGCAATTTGAAAACATGATTGATGATCACCCGCCGTTCCTGTTGTAAAACGTTCCGCAGCCAAAATGAAAACGGCTGTTCCCTGACGAATGCTTAATGGTTGACATTTGCTGCACAGGCGGGATTTTACCGGATGAAAATATTTTAAATGTACGCAGAGCAGTCGGAATACAGCATACTATTCCTTTTCTTTCTGTGCAGTAGCCAATAATCTGCAGCACATACTAACCAGAATCGGATGTTCCCGCACACCACTGTATCGATAACGCACATTGCGGGAACCTGATTGGTTCACAAATCATTGATAAATAAATTGTTATACGTTGGCACCTAAGTTGAATTCTTTGCTGGGAATAAATATTACGTCAACTTCATTTAAAGAAAGGCCATGTTCAAAAACTATTTCAAGATTGCCTACAGGAACCTGAAAGGAAATAAAGTGATTTCGTTCATCAATATTTTTGGTTTGGCCATTGGCCTGGCTACCTGCATCCTGATGATCACATATATTTTCAGTGAGCTTGGTTACGACATGCATAATAAAAGTGCAGACCGGATATACAGGATAGTCTATCAGGCGGACAAAAAAATAAATAACGGCAAGGGATGGGCACCCACTTCGGCCCCCATGGCCTGGGGATTAAAATCTGATATTTCTGAAGTGGAGCAGGCGACACGCCTTCTGAAATTTCCTTCCCTTGAAAAAATGTTATTGAAATACGAAGAAGGCACTACCGTTAAGCAGTTTTATGAAACCAATGGTTATTATGTGGATTCCAATTTTTTCGAAGTTTTTTCTTACGACTTCATATACGGCAACGCACTGAAGGCACTGACCACACCGAACAGCATCGTTATTTCGAATGAAATTTCACGTAAAATATTCGGCAGTGAAAATCCGGTCAACAAAGCGATCGTTGTCGGATTGCCCTTCGGCAGTTTCACTTATACAGTTAAAGGTGTTTTCGACGATTCAAAAATTAAATCCCATATCCCTGCCCGTTTCTTTCTTTCCATGAGGAATGGGGATATCGGCACCTGGGTTTCAGCACAAACCAATTGGGCCACGAATAATATATTTTACACCTATGTAAAATTAAAAGACCGCTCCGATCCAAAACAATTTGAGAGAAAACTTCAACCCTTTATTGAACGCCGTGCCGGTGTGGATTTAAAAGCGATGGGCATTTCCCGACAGCTATCTATACAAGCGTTACCTGATATTTACCTGCACTCCAGTCTCGACGCGGAAATCGCCCCGAATGGAAGCATCACCTATTTGTATATATTGGGCAGTATCGCTTTTTTTGTTTTACTTATTGCGTGTATTAATTTCATGAACCTGTCCACGGCCAGGTCCATGAAACGGGCGAAGGAGGTTGGTGTTCGTAAAGTGCTGGGTGCGGAAAAGAGTTCCTTAGTGTATCAATTCCTTGTTGAGTCGATCATCATGAGTGGTCTGGCTTTAATGCTGGCACTGGTAATCGCGACGGTTTTATTGCCCATCACGAACAACCTGACCCAAAAAAACCTGTCCATTTCACATCAGCCGGGAATATGGTTTTGGATTTCCGTCCTCACCCTGGGCACAGGAATTTTATCCGGCGTTTACCCCGCTTTCTACCTGTCTTCCTTCCGGCCCATTGCCGTGCTTAAGGGCAGGCTGGTCAATAATTTTTCCGCAACGGCTATTCGAAAAGGCCTCGTGGTGTTCCAGTTTGTCATTTCCATCTGCCTCATCTTAGGGGTTACCATTGTCCTTCGTCAATTACAGTTCATGGACAGCCGGGAGCTGGGTTTTAACAAAAACCAGCAAATTATTTTGCCCCTGCAAAGTCCGGACGCAATAAAAAATTACCAGCCGCTCAGAGATGAACTTTTGAAAAACCCGGGCATTAAAAACGTAACCAGCGGATCTACCTACCCGGGGATAACGAATATTGACGATTTGCTTTTTTATGCCGAGGGTAAATCGGTAAAGGATGTAGTGGATGTATCCCTTGCGAACGTGGAAAACGGTTATTTTGAAACACTGGGTTTTAAACTCGTGGCGGGCAGGTGGTTTTCAAAGGAGTTTACCGCCGATTCCAACCGTGTTGTTTTGAACGAGTCCGCCATTCGCCAGTTGGGTTACCAGGTGGAATCAGCTGTCGGAAAAAATATTTATTGTGATTTCCAGGGTTCGCATAATATTATGCAGATTGTCGGTATTGTCAGGGACTTCAATTTTGAAAGTCTGTACAATCCCATAAAGCCATTTGCGTTCAACACTTCTTTCGGCAACAAGCATAGCTATGTTATTGCCAACCTGTCCACAAAAGATTATGCACATACTTTAGCGGAAATGAAAACGGCCTGGAGCAGGGTCAATCCCGGAATACCTTTTGTGTACTCATTTCTGGACAAGGATTTTCAAAAGAATTATGAAAAGGACCAGCGTGCGTCTGGTATTGTGGGCTACTTTACCGCGGTGGCGGTTCTTATTGCATGTATGGGTTTGTTCGGCCTCTCAGCTTTCGCTGCTGAACAACGCGTGAAAGAAATCGGTATACGGAAAGTGTTAGGTGCTTCGGTCGGGAGCATCGTTGGGCTATTGTCGAAGGATTTTGTCCGGATCATTTTGATCGCAATAGTCATCGCTACCCCTATTGCCTGGTACGGCATGCATAGCTGGCTGGATGGGTTTGCCTACAAAACGCCCATCAACGGCTGGATGTTTCTGTCTACGGGTTTGCTCGCCATTTTAATCGCTCTGGGTACCGTCAGTTTCCAGGCAGTCAAAGCTGCCTGGTCGAACCAGATAACCACCCTGCGTTCGGAATAATGTTTATTATGGCTTTATAGGTTTTCGCGGAAATATATCATCTTTAGTATTGGGAATTTCGTCAATACCAGCTGAAAAAAGAATATATTTTTCTCCAAACCGACTATAATAATAACTTATTTCCTTTGGAGCCATCGTATTTCTTGCTAATAACGGATCTATTATTATTAATTCTGGATACCTTATCTTAAGTTGTTTTAAACTATCAGGATATTTGCGATTTTCCATTTTATAATCTTCAAGCCTACTTGCTATTTCATCCAGATGCTCAATAGCGAATTTGGAAAAATTATCATCAGAAATTTTACTATGCATTAGTTCATTCTTTAAATAATTCTTGTCTAGTTCCATAATAATAATGCCACCACATAATGAAATCAAAACAACTATTAATAATTTAATATTTTTAAATACAAATAGTGCATATATTATTAATATAATCCCAACAATTATTCCGAATGCAGGGATAAGACAAAACAAACTCAATAAATAAAACTTCTTTACCCGCTTCAAAGAACTTACGTTGTCATTAGACATGGTTAGCTAAATATTAGAAATAAAACTTCTTGAATAATTGCTTAGGATTACTAATTAGGTCATATGAAGAACTCGCTATTTGATTTATAAAAATTATAAAAAGGTCAGTTCCCTTATTAATGTAAATCATTCCTATTTTAACAAATTTGCTTGATGGATATTTATTTTCAAGCATAAAATCTATCTGATGACTATTTTTATAACTAAAAATAATACAATTCATATTAAAATTACATGAATATACATTTGGTGAATTTAAATCATTAACTACTGAATTTCCGTAAAGTGTAACTAATAAATCCTTGTTATCAGGAATTGTTTTGGGCATTAGATGTAAATCCAATCTACCATCTCCTGCTTCAACCGAAGCATATCCAAATAAGGGCTTTTGAATTCCCGAAACATCGTCAAAAATCAGACTTTTAAGAGTTTTTTTTGGGAGCACATTCAATTTATATTCTAAAATAGAATATTTGTTATCATAAATGAATATTGAATATGGGTTCCTACCATTCAATAAATAACTTTGCTTCAATATTAATTTTGATTTGGAACTATCATTAAAAATATTTGTGTATTCATCTGGAGTTTTCAAAGAAAACTGTGGGCTATTATAAAAATATGTTGGCCTCCAGAATTGGAAAAATGTAATTACTAATAAAACCGAAATTGTGACCCACAATGCCAATAGTTTGATTTTTTCAAATGATATCTTCATCATTGCAATAAAATAGTTTTATTAAACTGTTTTTTAAATAAGTTCTAATATAGTTCACTTTAAGGAGCAAAGAACGGAACAGAGCCAGATTCGACTTTTCACAATGGAAAACGATATTTTTCCAGTGTTCCAATCGAATTTTAAAAACTGAAAAATCAAATACTTCTTAAAGGTTTTGTCGGAGTTTTACTTTTAACTTTTCTTGCCTGTTGTCCCGGTGGGCAATCTGTTTTTCTTTTGGGCATGGGAAAACCGAGGAAGCTTAAGATTGAGAAAGCCCGCAGACCGATATTCGTGGGCTTCCCTGATTTCTTCAAATCTAAAATAATCGATTTCAGCAGGGAAGTTACCTGGTCGCTTTGCTCCCAGGTGATCCCTTAAATGGGAGGCTTCAAATTAAAAGAATGTCTGTTCGCTTCGCTCACTTCCATTTTTTGTTTTTCCGACCTGCCCAAGCAAGCTTGGCAGGTCTACAAAACAAAAATGCCCGCTTTCGCGGGACATTCTTTTAGTTTTGCGGAGAGGGAGGGATTCGAACCCTCGATACAAGTTTAAGCTCGTATAACGGTTTAGCAAACCGGCCCTTTCGGCCACTCAGGCACCTCTCCGTTTTAAGCGTAAAGCCTAAAGCTCAAAGCTTAAGGCCATACCGTCAACCGCCAACGGTCAACTGCCAACCGTAAACGGGGATGCAAAAATAAAGATTTATTACACACCTTCCGCATTTTTGGTTCGCTAAACAAAAAGTCCCGGCCCGGGACAATAAACCGGCTGCAGGAAGAGTTAACCACCATCCATTATCTGTTAAAAACCGAATATGAAGAAATTCCTGACGGCTGTTATGGAAAATAACAAGCCGCTTTCTAAAAAACTTTTATTCTCCAGTTTTATGGCCGGTTACCTCCTGGCCACCCTGCTGTTTGCTTTTTTCCAACCCCAGGTACATCATTTTGTCAATTCAATACTACAAGGATTATGAACCTACTGTATACCCTTCTGCGTTTTTTTCGACAGGACAGAGAGCGGTCTGTTGCCCTGTTTGAGCTGCGCCGGAAACTGAAAAGATCCCATACTTTTCCTGGGCTTGAGGCGTGAAGCTCTGAGGCATGAGGCTCGTGATGCCAAATGCAAAAAGCCCGGAATTACCCGGGCTCTTCACTATTAACTATTAACTTTTAACTTGTTTTACATCGCTGCCAGCTGAACTTTCTGTTGCAGCTCGGTAACGTTTTCGCGGAAGAGGCTGTCGGTATCCATCAGGTCCTTCACCGTCTGGCAGGAATGAATCACCGTTGTATGATCTCTTCCCCCGAAATGTTCGCCGATTGTTTTTAATGAGTTCTTCGTAAATGCCTTTGCCAGGTACATCGTGATCTGACGGGCCTGCACAATTTCCCGCTTCCTCGTTTTTTGAAGAAGTTTGTCGTAAGGCAGGTCGAAATATTCGCAAACCATCCGCTGAATAGTTTCAATCGTTATTTCCTTACTGCTTGTTTTTACAAAGTTTCTCAATACTTTCTTCGACAATTCAAGGTCTATTTCCCTCTTGTTAAGCGAAGACTGTGCCAGAAGGGATATCAATGCCCCCTCCAGTTCACGCACATTGCTGTTAATATTATAAGCCAGGTATTTTACCACCTCTTTAGGCATTTCCAGACCGTCGTTCTTCATCTTGCGTTCCAGGATCTCAATACGCATTTCATAATCCGGCACCTGTAAATCGGCGCTCAGTCCCCAGCGGAACCGGCTCAGCAACCTTTCCTGCACCCCTTCCAGGTCCTTTGGCGGTTTATCTGAAGTAAGGATCAATTGTTTACCGCTCTGGTGTAAATGGTTAAATATGGCAAAAAACGCATCCTGGCTCTTTTCGGCCCGGTTGAAAAACTGAACATCATCAATGATCAGCACATCTACCAGCTGGTAAAAATGGATAAAATCGTTGATGGCGTTATTCCGGCTATGGTCAATAAACTGGTTGATGAACTTTTCGGAGCTGACATATAAAACCACTTTATTGTGGTGTATCCTCCGCACTTCGTTGCCGATGGCCTGTGCCAGATGGGTCTTCCCCAGTCCTACCCCTCCGTAAATCACCAGGGGATTAAAGGAATTGGCACCTGGTTTTTCAGCTACTGTTTTACCGGCCCGGCGGGCAACCCGGTTTGCATCCCCTTCAATAAATACATCAAATGTATATACAGGATTCAACTGGGAGTCGATCTGCATTTTCTTGAGTCCCGGAATCACAAAGGGATTCTTAACCGGATTATTTATAATCAGGGGGAAATCCATTTCATTACTGGAAATCGTTTTATAATTATGTGCAGGAACATCCATAGTCAAAGGTTTGTTTTGCTGATTACCGCTGTCAACCATAATCCGGTATTCCAGACGTGCATCCTTTCCCAATATCCTACGCAAAGTTTTTGCCAATAAATTCACATAGTGCTCTTCCAGGTACTCATAAAAAAACTGACTAGGTACCTGAATCACCAAAACGTTCACTTTCAACTCTACGGGATGAATGGGTTCAAACCAGGTTTTATAATGCTGCCATTCAACGATATCTTTTATGATCTCAAGACAATTGGCCCAGACTTTTTCAAAGGTTTTCGGCATTACAAAAAAAGCTGTTTAGGCTGGTTAAAAATCTGTTTTAAAAGTTGTTTTTTCGGAGGTTTTTCGAGGATGGATTTTTTGCAGGGGGACGAATATCAAGATTAATTTCTGAATAAAAAATTTTTTATTAGTTGGTAATTTCAGGAACCATTCAGACGCAGGGAAAAGCATAAAAAAAAATTCTTCAGAAATTCAAAATGAACAAATTAGCTGAAAAGATCAGTGCTCTGGCTATCCCGTACTTTTAACACTTGTACTTCGCTCCTGGTATCGGTGTACTCCCATCATCCGGTTACTCATATACAGAGAAGGATCAACAAAACTCAATAGGGATGCAGGTTTAGAAAGAAAAAAAATGGAGAAACGAAAACAGTCGAAAATTGATTTAAAATATTTCTCCATATGATTTTGTTGAGACGCAGTTGAAGATACAGATATTTTGACAGCATTCTGTTTTAACCAAAGTTTTTTTAAAAAAAATTTTAACCCCTCTTTCCACCCCTGATTTGATCAGCCAGTAAACCACGGTGAACCAGTTAGTTCAGGCAAACCACCTGATTAAAAACTGGATGGGAAATTTTTTTTGAAATATACTTAGCATAGTTTTACAAACAACAATTATTTTTAGTACTTTCTGCTACGTCTTCAAATCCGGATGCAAAAAAAAATTCAAATTAAGGTTCCGGTAATGGATGCATCCCATGAACTAAAAATCCGGGTATTACTGGCAAAAGAAGCAGGCTGTTCCCCTGATCATATCACCGGTTTTCATATACTGAAACAATCTCTTGACGCCCGTTCAAAATTTCCGCATTTACTGCTGACCGCATTGATCTATATCAATGAACCCTTACAAAAACGGGAATTGTTTCAACAGGGCGGGAGAAATGTTTCACGTGCCCAAAAATCTGTAACTATTATTGGTGCAGGTCCCGCCGGACTTATTCGCTGCACTCAGCCTTATCCGTTCAGGCATCCGGCCGATAATCCTGGAACGGGGTAAAGATGTCCGCGCCAGAAGAAGGGACCTTGCCGGACTGAATAAAGCCGGCATCATCAATCCTGAAAGCAATTATTGTTTCGGAGAAGGGGGTGCTGGTACCTACAGCGACGGTAAGCTCTACACCCGAAGTCATAAGAGGGGAAATATCCAGCGGATCCTTGACCTCTTTGTTCAGTTTGGCGCAGAAGAAAACATTCTGTATGAAGCCCACCCGCATATTGGAACCAATAAACTTCCCCGCATTATCTCCGCTATGCGTGACTATATCCTGGAATGCGGTGGTGAGATACACTTTAGTAAGAAAATGACCGGCTGGTCAGAACAAACCGAAAAAATCACCGGGATCCTTACCGCAGACGGAGACCATTTTCCTGCTGATGCGGTTATACTGGCTACCGGCCATTCCGCCCGTGATATTTTTCAACTGCTGGCAGAGAAAAAAAAACAAATTCACGCCAAACCATTCGCCCTGGGCGTACGCGTGGAACATCCGCAGGAACTCATTAATGCTGTACAATATCATTATCTGAGAGAATCAGGACCCAGGGTAGTCGGACTACCCCCGGCGGCCTACCAGCTTGTACATACAGAAAGCAGACGGTCAGTCTTTTCATTCTGCATGTGTCCGGGTGGTATTATAGCACCTGCCTCCACCAATGATGGAGAATTGGTGGTGAATGGCTGGTCTCCTTCCAAACGGAATAATCCTTTCGCCAATTCCGGCATCGTAGTAAACATAGAAGAAAAAGACTGGCAGGCCTATTCAAAACATGGTGCCCTGGCTGCGATGTATTTCCAGCAATCCATCGAACAAAAGGCTTTTACCATGGGAGGCGGATTATTTAAGGCACCCGCGCAAAGACTTACGGATTTTGTAAAGGGAATGGTTTCTGCCACACTTCCCGCCTGTTCCTATACCCCGGGTCTGCGGGCAATGAATGTTCCCGATGTTTTTCCGAAAGACATTGGTGTCAGCCTTCAAAAAGCCTTTCCGGCCTTCGGCGACAAAATGAAAGGATATTTTTCAGAAGAAGCGGTAGTTGTTGCCGTAGAATCGAGAACTTCATCCCCTGTACGTATTCCCAGGGATGAGGAGTCCCTGTTTCACCCGCAGCTAAGGAATTTATTCCCCTGCGGAGAAGGAGCCGGATATGCCGGTGGTATTATGAGTGCTGCCATGGACGGTGAACGCGTTGCCGAAAAAATCGCAGAAATATTTTCACCCAAATAGTCTATACATGTCAATGCTTGAGGTAGATCACCTGAAAAAATATTTTACAACTCAGAAAGCTGTAGACGATATCAGCTTCAAAGTGGACAAAGGAGCCATCTTTGGATTACTCGGTCCGAATGGCGCAGGCAAAACCACCCTGATCCGTATGATCACCGGTATTTTTTATCCTGACGAAGGAAATATCCGGCTGAATGGTAAAAAATTCGAAGCGGAGAAAGACGCCGGAAAAATCGGGTATATGCCTGAAGAACGGGGACTGTATAAGAAAATGAAAATTGGTGAGCAGGCTGTTTACCTCGCCCGTTTGAAAGGACTCTCTTCCGCAGATGCCCTGAAGGAAACGAAAGAATGGTTTGCACGTTTTGAAATGCAGTCCTGGTGGAACAAAAAAATCGAAGACCTCAGTAAAGGCATGGCACAAAAGCTTCAGTTTGTCACAACCGTGCTGCACAAACCCGAACTGATTATACTGGATGAACCGTTCAGCGGACTCGATCCTGTAAATGCCAATCTGATCAAGGATGAAATATTCCGCCTCGCAGCCAGCGGTGCTTCCATTATTTTCAGCACCCATCGTATGGAACAGGTGGAAGAAATCTGTAATCATATCGTACTGGTCAACAAAGGCCGTAAAATACTGGATGGCACGGTAGCGAACGTGAAACAGGAATACAAGGAAAATCTTTTCCGGATTTCCGCCAGTCCCCTTCCGGAAAACGGGAAGCCGGAAATATTTGATGTGATTACCCGGAATGGTGAAGACCTGACTATTCGCATTAAAGAAGGACACAAACCCAATGACGTACTGCGGTATTTTATCGACCAGCAATCGAATATCCTCGGATTTACGGAAATGCTTCCATCCTTAAACGAAATTTTTATCAAACTGGTGGAAGGCACTTCCCTCTCCCGTCAGTTTCAACCTAAACAATCTTAAACTATGAATAAGATCGGCCTGATCATCCGTCGGGAATACTTAACCCGCATAAGAAATAAAACTTTTCTGATTTCTACCTTCCTCCTGCCCATCGTTATCATCCTTTTCATCATCGGAACCGTTTACCTGGGTATCAAAGGCAAGACCAATCACCGCGTGGCAGTGGTGGATCAGAATGGATATTTCAAAAACTATCTGAGAAGTGATTCCTCTATTTATTTTGATTTTTCTCCGGAACTGGATACCCTGAACTATTCAGAAAAAAACTGCAGTGCGGTTCTGATTATCCCGGTGCTGGAAGAAAACCAGAAAACCGTCTACCGGTTAAAATATAAGAAGCAGCTGGGACTGACCAGCATTGATGACCTGGAAAAAAGGATTAATTCTGCCATTACCGATCATATGATCTTTACCAAAACAAATATCACCCGGGGAAGACTTGATTCCATTCGCAACGCTTCGGACATTGCCGAGCTGCAGACTTTTTCCGATGAGGGAAAAAAGTCCCAGGCATCCAGTCAGGGGTTATCATATGGTGTGGGATATACCTGCGGATTTCTGATTTACCTGCTCACTTTTATTTACGGAGCCATGGTGATGAGAGGGGTAATGGAAGAAAAAACCAGCCGTGTTGCTGAAGTTATTGTGAGTTCGGTAAAACCATTCCAGCTGATGATGGGAAAAATTATCGGTATCGGAGCTGTCGGACTTACCCAGTTTCTTCTCTGGATCGTTTTCTTTTTTTCACTGTTCATGGTTGCCCAATTGTTTATTCCCCATGAACTGATGATGGAAGTGCAGCATATGCAATCCGCCAATGCCGTGGGAAATGCTCAAATGGCACAGGGAAGCGAAGCCGCCCGACAGATTTTTGAACTGAAGCAGTCCGTACAGCATACCAACTGGACCGCCATCATCGGTTGTTTTATTTTTTATTTTATCGGGGGATATTTATTCTATGCCTCCCTTTTTGCAGCCGTCGGATCTGTTGTAAATGAAGATCCCCAGGAAGCCCAGTCACTGATGTTGCCCATCACCATGCCGATTATTTTTTCCTGGATCATCATGGCGATGGCCATCCAGGATCCGGCCGGTCCGCTGGCGGTCTGGTCCAGTATGATTCCCTTTAGCTCACCCATTGTGATGATGGCCAGGATTCCCTATGGCATACCCACTACGGTTCCCTACTGGCAGCTTTTGTTAAGTATGGGATTGCTGGCAGGCGGATTTTTATTTACCACCTGGCTGGCTGGAAAAATTTACCGGACCGGTATCCTGCTCTACGGAAAAAAGCCTACCTGGAAGAATATGCTGAAGTGGGTTTTCAAAGCTTAAAGCTCAAAGCCTAAGGCCGAAAGCTTTTTATAATTATGAACAGTCCCATTATTTAATTTGCAAAAGTATCTTACCATTTAGGCGTTAGGCGTTAGGCGTTTGGCGTTAGGCGTTAGGCGTTAGGCGTTGGGCGTTAGGCTTATTGCGCCAGCTTCACCGGAGGTGTACTCACCGAAGCACTGGAAAAATAATAAACCCTTTTGTGGGAAACCGGGAGGATGGCTTCGGTCTGGGTACCCCGGGCAATGGTAATACCGATATAGGCATTAACCGGAAAACTATTCAGATCTGACTTTGATAAAAAATAAGTGCCATTGTCCGGGACTGTAAGATTAACGGTTGAAATGGTTTGTGGTAAGGTTGAATCCCCTTTTAAACTAAGGGTATTGAAATAATAAAGCTGAATCATTACGTTGCCCCAGGTATTTTCACTATCCGGAGACCAGTTCAGTTTCAGACCAATATTACGGGAAAGAATATCGGGATATTTCGTATTGCTCCCCGACAGTTGTTTGGGTAAATAAAGGGAACTGGTAACCGTATCAGTTTCGTCCATGCCCCGGATGGTGACGAGCACCTGGGATCCGAAAAGAGGCAGACCTGTATTCCCACCTTTAGGAAAACTGTAATTGTAAGTGGAATCCTGACCGGGTTCAATGGCCAGATTATTTACGTACAACGCACGAACGATATTTATCTGGTGATTATTACTATCAATAAAAGCTGCATTGATACCAACATGTAATTCTTCTGAATCAGTCTGTGTGAGTACCTGATTGGCATTGACCAATACGTAATTATATACAGCATTGTTCTGCCTGCCGAACCATGTAATATTATTTGCCAGACTTGACGCGTCTTTATGGCAGGAAATTAAACAACCTGCACTGATCAGAAGCAGCAAAGGTTTGTGCATGCCGTCTACTTATATTGTGTTCATAAATGTAACTTTTTATGAATAATTAAAAAAAACAAACTATCCACCGGTATTACCTTTGGTTTCTTGGAATTTTCGAATACAATAACCCGCCTTTTCGGTGTCCGGTACCCCATTATCCAGGCCGGAATGGTCTGGAATAGTGGATGGCAGCTGGCATCGGCCGTAAGTAACGCAGGCGGACTGGGCCTGATTGGTGGCGGAAGTATGGATTCGGATACCTTCCGGGAACAGATCAGAAAGTGCCGGGCCGCCACGTCAAATCCTTTCGGGGTCAATATCCCCCTGATGTACCCTGATGCTCAAAAACATATGGAGATCGTTCTGGAAGAAAAAATTTCCATTGTTTTTACTTCCGCCGGTAACCCGGCAACCTGGACCGGCGTCTTAAAAGAGAAGGGAGTCCGTGTGGTGCATGTCGTCAGCAGCAGCCGGTTTGCCCAAAAGGCGGCAGCAGCAGGATGTGATGCCGTAGTAGCTGAGGGCTTTGAAGCCGGCGGCCATAACGGAAGGGATGAAACCACCACGATGGTACTGATTCCTGCGGTAGTGGAAGCGGTTCAAATTCCGGTTATTGCCGCTGGCGGGATCGCCACCGGCCGTCAAATGTTCGCCGCCATGGCCCTGGGAGCGGCCGGCGTGCAGATCGGAACCCGGTTTGTGTTGAGTAAGGAATCTTCCTCCCATCCTGATTTTAAAAATTATGTTCTGAAAGCCGGGGAGGGAGATACCATGCTGACCCTAAAATCGTTGATGCCTGTGAGAATGTTGAAAAACGGGCTTTTCAAAAAACTGGAAGCTGCAGAGCAGGCCGGTGCCTCAGTTGAAAGTCTGAAAGATATTCTTGGAAAGGGAAGGGCTAAAAAAGGCATGTTTGAGGGAGACCTGGAAGAGGGGGAACTGGAGGTAGGACAGGTAAGCGCCCTGATCCACGAAATCCTGCCAGCTGCCGAAATTATAGAAAATTTATGGTCAGAATTTAGGAAAACCTGGAATGAACCTTTACCTTGTAATCTGCAAAAACCATGAAATTTAGTTTCTACCTGGTATTTTTCGTTTTTACCTGCATTCTTTGCGGCGGGCTCTATGCCAGTGATGGCAAAGCGGAACCCTGCATAAAAGGTCAGGTGCTGGATGCGGTTACCAAAAAACCGGTATCCGGTGTGGTGGTCTCAGCTATGTTTCCCGGGGATCCTACTTCAAAGGAAGTATTGACCGATGTGGACGGCTACTACTATTTTAAACAATTACCATCCTGCCATGTAAACCTCCGTTTTGAAAAGAAAGGCTATCAAAAATATAAATATCAGGAAATAATTGAGTTGCAGGAAAAAAAGACGGTAAAAGTAAATGTTGAAGTTTCTCCTGACCGTTCCTCTGATCTGCCTGAAGATTCCGAATATCCCCTGTTGCGCATCTTGGGGATGAAATAATTACCAGATAACAGATGACAGATAACAGATGACAGGTTTTTATTAAAAAACCTGATCAACTATTTGCTTAATACTGTCATCTGTTATCTGTCATCTGTCATCTAATATATTAACTTTCCCCCAAATCAATCTCCGTATTATCCCCGATATTCAGGCTCCGGCTTTCCCCCTTTACTTCTGTATCACTGCCAATCAGTGAATGGGTAAGCACAATATCGTAGAGGTTTGCAAAAGATCCGATGATCGAATCTTTCAGTATAGAATAATTAATAGTTGTTTTTTCTCCTATGGCCACATTGGGACCAATAATGGAATTCTTAATCGTACAGCCAGAAGCGATGTTCACCGGATGAATAACGATTGTGTTTTCCAGGATATGATCGGGTGCAATATTACTTCCAAATTTTTTGAGCAGTTTGGCATTGGATTCCAGGAGGGTATCCTTCTTTCCGCAGTCGAACCAGTTCTGTACTTTGAAGGATTCAAATTTTACACCATTGTGTATCATACATTCAATGGCGTCGGTAAGATTATATTCCCCATAACTCGTAAGCTGGTTACGGATATTATTTTCAAGGCAGGAAAAAAGCGCCTCCGTTTCACGGATTTTATAAATACCCACCAGGGCCATATTCGACTTGGGGATCTGTGGTTTTTCCACCACGCGGCTGATGATCCCGTCCTCTTCAATTTCAGCTACACCAAAATCACGCGGATCGTCTACCCTTTTCACTCCAAGTAATGAGCTGGGGTTGTCCAGGATGGGTTTAATATCAAACTCACAAATGGTATCTCCCAGCACAATGAATATTTCATCATTTGCCACAATCTCTTTAGTCAATAATATCGCCTGACCAATTCCATGTCTTTCCGTTTGGAAAACAAAACTGGACTGGAGCTGCGGATATTTATCCTTCACGTAATCCTGGATTTTTGCACCCAGGTATCCGACAATAAAAATAAATTCGGTTATGCCGCCTTCCAGTAACTGGTCAACGATGATGCTCAAAATCGTTTTTCCGGCGAGCGGTATCAGCGCCTTGGGTTGAGTATATGTGTGGGGCCTTAACTTAGTACCAGCGCCTGCTACGGGAATAATTGCTTTCATAATCAGTATTTGCCAATCGTGCCGAAAAAAACCTTTTTAATTCTGCGGTAATGGCTGATCCTGTTGGGGTAAAGTTCAGGAAAAAACATTCAAAAGCACGAAAATTCTGTTTTCCTTCATAAATTAAATGTTCTTAGTCAATTAATCATAATGAAAACCCTGCCGCTCATTTTTCTATTGCAGCTTTTACTATTCGATGGTGCCGGCCAGTCTGTCACAGGCAGTATCGACTCCCTGATGAAAATATATTATACATCCAATTTGCCCGGAGCTGTGATCGCGATACAACAACATCAGACAACCCTGTTTAAAAAAGGCTATGGACTTGCGGATCTGAAAACAGGTATGCCCATTAGTCCCGATGATAATTTTAATATCGGGTCGCTGACCAAGCAGTTTACGGCTTACGCATTACTGGATCTTTGTTTTAAAGGAAAACTCTCTTTAACCGATACGATTGGAAAATTTTTTACGTCTTCCCGCCGCGGTCTCTTCTGTAAAAATCAGTGAACTGCTGAGTCATTCATCCGGTATACCGGATCACTATGGATTTACAGATACCAACCTGGTGAAACATGCAACAGACAAAGACGTGCTAACGGCCTTGCAGAAATCTGACACAGTTTATTTTATTTCAGGTACACGGTATCGTTATAGTAATACGGCTTACTGCCTGCTGGGCATGCTGATTGAAAAAATCAGCGGTATGTCCTATCCGGATTTTTTGAAAAAAAATGTTTTCGAACCGCTTGGAATCCGGGATGCCTCCGTCTTTAAAATGAATCAGCCCATTTCAAAGCGGGTTATCGGGTATGAACGGGGGACTGACGGAAATTTTATAAAGTCAGACGCAGAAGAATCCATATTCTTTTCTACCGAAGCCGATGGAGGAATTTATATCTCCATGGATAATTATATGAAATGGTGCCAGGCAATAGAAAATGGTAAATTTTCACGAACGCCAATGATACAATATGCCTGGCAACCGCATACTCCGGTGGAACCCGCCCGCGGATTATGGTATGGATGCGGATGGTTCTGTCAGCAGTCAAAAGATTCGCAGTTCCCAAAAGAAGTTTATCACACAGGCTTTAACGGTGGATTCAGGACGGTGGTTTTCATGATTCCGTCCCTGGATTACTGCATCAGCATTTTTTCCAACCGGACAGATATTGACCTGGAGGACCTTGTTTCAAGGATCAACCTTATCCTGCATATACCCGATAATTCTTTCATCAAATCAGGACCTCTTGAATCTTTTATTCATAGTTGGCCTATTTTTGCGCCATGCAAAGAGACCAGCTCGTTTTCGACCTCATTCAGAAAGAACTTGATCGCCAAAGGCATGGTATTGAACTGATTGCCTCCGAAAATTTTACTTCTCTGCAGGTGATGCAGGCGATGGGAAATGTGATGACCAATAAATATGCAGAAGGATATCCCGGACGCCGGTATTATGGCGGGTGTGAAATTGTGGATCAGACAGAACAGCTGGCCATTGACCGGCTGAAGAAAATATTTGACTGCGAATATGCCAATGTGCAGCCGCATAGCGGAGCGCAGGCTAATGCAGCGGTTTGCCTGGCCGTTCTCCAGCCCGGGGATAAGATCCTCGGACTTGACCTGAGTATGGGGGGACACCTGACCCATGGCTCGGCGGTTAATTTTTCCGGCAAATTATACCAGCCGCATTTTTATGGTGTGAAGAAAGAAGACGGCCGGGTGGATTACGAAAGCATGGAAAAAGTGGCCCTGCAGGAAAAACCAAAAATGATTATCTGTGGTGCTTCTGCATACAGCCGTGATTGGGATTATCCCCGGATCCGGCAGATTGCAGATAAGGTTGGTGCCCTGGTTATGTGTGATATGGCGCATCCTGCCGGACTGATTGCAAAAAAATTACTCAGTTCTCCATTCGACCATTGTCATATTGTTACCTCCACCACACATAAAACCCTTCGGGGTCCCAGAGGAGGCATCATCATGATGAAGAAAGATTTTGACAATCCATTTGGGTTAAAGGATAACAAGGGAAATATCCGCCCCATGAGTAACCTGATGGATATGGCCGTTTTTCCCGGTATACAGGGCGGTCCGCTCGAACACGTGATTGCAGCAAAAGCCATTGCCTTCGGCGAAATCCTTACGGAGGAATTTCTGGATTATGCAAAACAGATTATCCTAAATGCCCAGGCCATGAGTGCCTGTTTCACCAAAAAGGGATATGATATCGTTTCAGGCGGAACAGATAATCATTTACTGCTGATTGACCTGAGGAATAAAAATATCAGTGGGAAAAAAGCCGAGATCGCCCTGGGAAAAGCAGAAATTACCGTTAATAAGAATATGGTGCCCTTCGATGATAAAAGCGCTTTCATTACTTCCGGAATCCGCGTAGGTGTTCCAGCCATAACCACCCGGGGTATGAAAGAGGAACATATGAGCCGTATTGTAGATTTTATTGATGAAGCTATTCTGCATCCGGAAGAAGAACCCGTATTGGCAGAAATCCGTAAAAAGATCAATGCCTATATGCAACAGTTTCCTTTGTACCCCGAGCTGGGATAGAAAAAAGAATAAATCGTTTTCCAACTGATCAGTGACCGCCGCTCGAGCATCCTCCATGAGAAGATCCATCATTGGGCGGAGGAGTTTCAGCTGGTGTTCCCGAACTGGCAGAAGAATGCTGATTCACATTAGTTGAATTTTGCTTCTGGTTCGGTTGTACATTTTCCTTTTTACAGGCACTCCCGATAAGAAAGCAAAGCAGGAGTAATGCAGGGAGAATAGGTAACTGTTTTTTCATAACCAAGGTTTGTGGTTAAAAAGCCAAGAAAGTTAACTTTTTATACCCTGTTTATGAAATTTTGTTTTCCCGGTTCCTTTTCCCTTTTGATAAGCTAAAAAAGATAATCCTACCAGGCTGGTGATGATCAGGAGATCCTTCCAGGGGAAATTTTTATCCAGTGCTATCTTATCTGATTTACCGGCGAGAATGGTCGCCGCCCAATAAAAGGGTAATTTGTTTTCCCTGGAAGCCTGCCGTACAAAATCCAGTTTTGCCCGCTGGAGGGCAATGTCAACAGGCAGGCCACCGGCCAGGTATTTGTATAGTTGTTCCGTGATCTGGTAGGTGGATTTATTGTCCACAGCCCATAAATTGGTGATCGAAGCCGGTATACCCATGGAAGCGAAACCCCGGTTGAAGCTGAACACCCCTTCTCCCTGGTATACTTTTCCCTTCCCCGTTTCACATGCCGATAAAACGATCAACTGCGTTCGGGGTAAAGTTTCCGGTATAAGATCAGAAAGATATAGTGCTGAATCCGCAAAAAAAATGACCGGTTCACCCTGATTACTGTTGTCCGAAGCATGCGTATACAACTGTATAATCTTATAATCTGAAAACGTTTGCTGAAAGTTTCTTTTGGACGCCTTGGCGGAAATCAGGGTCTGTGCATTATCAAAATAATCCTCTATGCGCAGGAGTGAAAGATCACTACCCTTCAGGGCCGCCAGTTCTGAACCCGAAACATAATTGACAGGGGCCACTCCCAGAAAATTCCCGGGCTCTTTGGAGGAATTGCCTGCAAAATTCGTAAGAAGATATCTGGCCGAATACGTATAACTCACGGCGTGTTTGTTCAAAAAATAATCCGGGGAACTAGTGCCTGCGTTTACCACCAACGCTTCAAATGGAAAATATTTTTCATCAGGCGATATGATGATCCGGCCATCCGGGACCAATATTTCCCCGAAGATCAGCTGATATAAATGGCGGGCTGTAAGGACATACCTGTCGAAATGCCTGTTCATTAGCGAGGAATTGGAAAGAAGCATGATGAACAAATTAACCGTGCTGTCGAAATCAGGCTTACTTATCCGGTGGAAAAAAGCATTGTCTTTTGTTATAAAGACCGAATAGCAGGCACTGTCACCAGAAAATATTTCCAGCAGGCCGGCATGATCCCGCAGAACCCCTTTCCGGATATCCGGTAAGGAGACAAAAACGGTATTCTCCGTACTTTGATAATATAAAGGGTTATTACTCCGGATAGAATTGCCCAGCCTCGCTAACGCCTGCTTACCGGCAAGCAATTCCTTTTGAATTTCAACTCCCCTGGTAGTAGATATATCCGTGATTTCCCTTTCCCGCTCCAGCAGCAATATTTTCCTTTTCAGTTGTGCCTGGCTTTGAATGTTTCCGTTTGATATTTTATTATCCTGATTCAACTGGTCATTTAACAGGACCGCCCTGCTTTTTTCAAAAAAATAAAAAGCATCTGCAATATTGTTTTGCAGATAAGCTGCCTCCACTGCATGCTCATACAAACTATGGGCATCCATCTGCCAAAATAACCTCGATTGAATTTCAGCCTGTTCCTCCCTGATTTTTGTAAGCAGGTGATCTGCTGTTTTAAAAACTTTTAGTGCCTGTGCCAGGGCATCAGGGTTCTTCCTGTCTTTATAAAGCTGCAAATAAGCATTGCCTTTGCTTAGTACGAGTTTAATTACCGCTTCTACGGTATTTACATTGACAAAGTTCTCCAGGTCCAGCACTAAATCCGACTCATGCATGCCTGGCCGGATTTTATCAAAAGCACTTTGAAAAAAATAAAATGCCGAATCAAATAATTTTAGTCGCACATAAACATTCGCAATATCCCCCAGTATATAAAATGAATCCGAAACAGCCGCATTCGAAACAACTTTATAACGGGCATGGTGAAGTGCTTTATTAAAATATTGAAGTGCCCGCCGGTGCTGTCCCAATTTTTCTGAATAAATCGTACCCATCTGATCCAAAACATCGGAACTGATTTCTCCGTATTTAGATGCCACGTCATTTTCATAGGCTTTCTGAAAATATTTTATGGCGTTTTGAAAATCACCCCTCGACACAAACATGTTTCCGAATAAACTGAAAATTACTCCTACGTAATCCTTGTTTTTTGATTTCTGGAATTCTGATTTTTTACTTGCAAGAAGCTTTTCCTCCTCTGCAAACTTTTTAAGTAATCGTAAAGCATTTGCCTGGTAGTAAATAAAATAAATTACATAGTTCATACTGTCCTCATACCTGTAAAATTTATGTATCAGCGTTTCCCCGAGGGTAGCACGTTCCAGGCAGAGGTAGTAATCACCTTTGCTATAAAGATTTCTTACGTTGGCCTGTAAAACAAGGGAAGCATAATGATAATCTCCGTTTATTTTCAATTCATTGGATATGACACTGTCTATGGCTGTATATCTCTCCAAAGGCATTTTCAGGGAATCATAATAGATAGACAAGTAGTAATAATATTTGCCGAGAATTTTAGTGTTGATTGCAGGATTATCCGCATTTGCCTGGATAAGATCCAGCGCCTCCCTGGTATACCGGACAGCATGCACATAGTCCGCAAGCCAGAAATAGGTAATCCCTATATTCAGCAGGAGAGAAACACTTATAGAATCAGGACCCGGAGAACAAATTTTCCATAGACTATCGTTCCTTAAATATTCTTTTAGCTGATCTGCATACGGAATAGAGGATTTTTGAAGTAAAGCCATCCTGTTCCACAGAGAATCCCTGTTCAGGCATTGCCCTTTCAGGGATTCAGGTTGTAAGAGCATTAAATAAATCAGGGCAAAGGCGAAAACCCGCATGTAAAAAGTATTTATGTTTTGCAAGCCTTTTTATCAACTGGTTTGAATTTCTTTTCCTTTAATGGAAATAGTCCATCTGATCCATATCCGATATGCGTTTTATGGATTGAAAGGCTGGGTCGCCGGAATGAATGATAAGATTCATCATTGTCCTGCAAATGCCGCACTGATTCTTGCATAGGCAGGTCGTATCTGGTAAGGATGCAGCAACACTCAAGGGGTACATGGTATTGACCGTATACGTCTGGGAGTCGACGAAAAAACTTTTACCTACGCAAATAGTTGGGGAAAAGGCAGGGAATTTCTGTCTTAGTGTTTTTACTGAATCCATTATTATGGATTCGACTGCGCGGATTGATCTGTCCTTCATTTCTGCGTTAATATTTGGTTTGAATTCCACTTTTAAGCCGAGCCAGCTGACCATTTTGTTTGAATCAGCCTTCTTGTTCATTTCACCCTTGTCCATGCTTACCTGGTCAACGGGCTGATTATTGCACCCAACCATTAAGAGCAGCAATGTTCCGATAAGTATTCCGGGGAAGGAAGTTGATAAACGCAATGATTTGCTTTTCATGTTAATTGATTTTTAGGTGATACATTAAGAATGTGGTTTCTAAGCAGAGAATAGAATATCTTCAACAGGGTTAGATGGAATTCATTCCGCAGGGAGGATCCTGAGATTTATTTTTTACGATTATTATTCCGGTATCTGACAGGGGCTACGCTAACTAAAGATAATTCAATTGGTGATATTCCGGAAAAAGATAGCCAGGGCTGGTTCCGGAGAGCCAGAAGCACATTCATCGCCCCATGGATCTGAATTATTTTAAATAACTTGTAGTCGAAAAATCTAAATTTTATGTTGCAAAGAATGCAATCCGTATGGCTCCTGCTTGCTGCCATATTTGCTTTCCTGACGATTAAATTTTCTTTTTACAGTGGAAATATTGAAACGGCCGGGCAACCATCCAGTTTTCAATACCTGACTGCCGGATTCAATATAATGATACTGATCCTTACCGTCGCCCTGGTATGTATTGCGGCAATTGATATCTTCCTGTATAAAAACCGGAAACTTCAGGCCCGTCTGGCGATTCTGGGAATCCTGTTATCCCTACTGAATATCTTCCTGTATTTTAAGCAAATCCCCAAATTCGCCGTCGGGAATTATGACCTTACGGCCATCCTTGTGTTTTTGATTCCGGTATTCTTCTTCCTGGCAACCCGCGGAATTTTTAAAGACCAGAAGCTGGTGAAGAGCCTGGATAGGCTTAGATAGTGTGAGAGTGTGAGAGTGTGAGAGTGTGAGAATAGGGCAATTTCACTCCTCACACTCTCACACTCTCACACTCTCACACTCTCACACTGTTAAAGGTATTTCCCGGTAAAACTCTCCTTCACTTTCTTCAGTCCCGATGGAATACCCTCATACACCAGGTTTCCGCCGGCATCGCCGGCATCCGGACCGAGATCAATTACCCAGTCTGCCGAACGGATCACATCGGTATTGTGTTCCACCACTAAAACGGAATGACCCTGATCGATCAGGGCGTTGAAAGAAGTAAGCAGTTTTCGGATATCATGAAAATGGAGACCTGTGGTGGGTTCGTCAAAAATAAAAAGTATATGACCCAGGCTTTTGCCTTTGCCCAGAAAAGAAGCAAGTTTCACACGCTGGGCTTCCCCTCCGGATAACGTATCTGACGATTGTCCGAGTTTCACATAACCCAGTCCGACACTACTCAGCGGTTTTAATTTTTGAAGGATATCTTTTTCATCTTTAAAAAATTCAAGGGCATCATCCACACTCAGTTCCAGAATGTCATAAATATTTTTCCCCCGATACTGTACTTCCAGCACTTCTTCTTTAAACCGTTTGCCACCGCAGACTTCACAGGTCAGGTGCACATCAGCCAGGAATTGCATTTCCACTACCTGCTCGCCTTCCCCTTTACAGGTATCGCAACGGCCACCATCCACATTAAAAGAAAAATGTTTTGGCTGAAAGCCGCGGATTTTGCTGAGGGGCTGTTTTGAAAACAGTTCACGAATCTCATCATAGGCTTTAACATAGGTTACGGGATTACTGCGGGAAGATTTCCCAATCGGATTCTGATCCACCATTTCAATCTGACTGATAGAATCGATATCACCGGTTATGGACAAATGCATTCCTACTTTATCTGCAAACTCCCCTTTTAGTTTTTGTAATGCAGGATATAAAATTTGTTTTACCAGGGTTGTTTTTCCACTTCCGCTTACCCCGCTCACCACACAAAGCACATTCAAAGGAAATTAAACCTGTAATATTTTTCAGATTATGCTGTCGGGCACCATTGACAACGATAAATTGCCTGGCTTTACGAATCTTTTCGGGAGGTTCAATTTTAAGATCTCCCCGCAGATATTTTCCGGTAAGGCTTTTTTCATTTTTAATGATGGTTTCATAATCGCCTGCTGCAACCACTTCACCGCCGAGGTGACTGGCCAGCGGACCCATATCAATAATATGATCTGCTTCCCGCATCATCATTTCATCATGCTCCACCACCACAACGGTATTGCCCAGGTCGCGCAGCTCTTTAAACACGTGGATCAAACGCCTGGTATCCCGGGAATGCAAGTCCGATAGATGGTTCATCCAGAATATATAATGAATTGGTGAGATTACTTCCCAGTGACCGGGTCAGCTGTATGCGCTGGCTTTCCCCACCACTCAGGGAATTGGCCAGCCGGTTCAGGGTAAGATAACCCAAACCAACATCCAGCAGGGTTTTCAGGCGATTGTGTATTTCTATCAAAATACGTTTGGCCACCTGTTGCTGAAAGGCATTCAGCGTTAAGGGCATCAAACCATTCGGATCATTTACCCACAGGCATCTCGCAAAGTTCACCGATATGTTTACCTCCGATCCTGATATATAAGGCTTCCGGACGAAGACGGTATCCTTTACAATCCGGACAGCTGGTCCGGCCCCGGTAACGGGAAAGCAAAACCCGGTATTGAACCTTATATAAATTTTTTTCCACCTCCTTAAAAAAATCATTGATCCCGTTGATCTCTTTATTGCCTTCCCATAACAAATCATATTGTGATTTTGTCAGGTCCAGAATGGGTTTATGAATGGGAAAATCATATTTTTTAGCTGCCCTGATAAAATGATCTTTCCAGGCACTCAGTTTTTCTCCTTTCCAGGGAGCAACAGCCCCCTCAAATAAACTGAGCCTTCTGTCGGGAATCACCAGGTCGGCATCAATACCGAGCACCTGACCGAAACCTTCACAGACCGGGCAGGCACCATAAGGATTATTGAAAGAAAACAGATTGGGTACCGGTTCTTCAAACCGAATTCCATCCATTTCAAACCGGTTGGAAAAATGGGATTCTTTCTTCTCCATTTATCTCCAGCAGCATCTGCCCTTCCCCTTCATAAAAAGCAGTATCAACAGAATCTGCCAGCCGGTGCTGGTCATCTTCGTCAAACTCTTTTACCAGGATCCGGTCGATCAGCAGGAAAGAATCATTTTTGGGAAGCTTGGGTTCCTGTTTTTTCGTTTTGGATGAATCGTCCGGCGGATTCAGCAGGTCTTCAATACGCAGGGTTTCCTGGTTAATATAAAGTCTGCTGAAGCCTTTCTGCAATAAAATATTGAGTTCTTCTTTCGTATTCCGGTTCGGATGTTGTTTAAAAGGAACCAGGATCAGGACCTTATTCCCGGTGGTGCCATTCTGTATGGTTTGGATTACATCCTGAACATCCTGCTTTTTAACCTCTTTACCGGATACGGGAGAATAGGTTTTACCAACCCTTGCAAACAATAAGCGGAGATAATCATAGAGTTCAGTCATACTACCCACCGTGGAGCGGGGTGTACGGGTAGTTACTTTCTGTTCGATGGCGATAGCCGGACAAAGCCCTTTAATATAGTCCACATCCGGTTTATCCATCCGGGCCATAAACTGGCGGGCGTAGGCGCTCAGGCTTTCCGAATATCGCCGCTGGCCTTCTGCAAATAGCGTGTCGATCGTCAACGAAGATTTTCCGGATCCTGATACGCCGGTAACCACAATAAATTTATTGCGTGGGAAGTCGACTGAAATATCCTTCAGATTATGCACCCGGGCACCCTTTATTTGGATAGAATTCCGGGGTAAAATGGACGCGGGCACGGAAGAAACCTTTTTGACCTTGGTAGTAGATGACATAAATTGGAAAAACAAATATATTGGAAGTGAAACAATTAGAACCTTGTTTCCCAGTGTGGGAAACCCTGCCGGGAACCTCTAGAACAAATTATTTTCCCAAAATGTTGTTTTTTCCAAAAATTGTATATCTTTAAATCCTGATTAACATTTGTCAACACAATAAAATAATTTTATAGAGTAAGGACTTCTACACAGAAAAGCCAAAGCGTTTTATTAAATCCAACATATATCCTATCACCTTTAAAAACCGTAGAAGTTTATGAATTCGCTACGTACGAAAACCGACCATGAATTAATCCATTCATTTCGCGACGGCGATTTACAGGCTCTTGAAGCTCTCGTAATCCGCCACAAGGACAAGCTGTACACTTCCATTCTCTTCCTCGTCAAAGACAAGTATCTGGCTGAGGACATTTTCCAGGATGTTCTGATTAAGATTATCGACACCATTCGCGGTGGGCGGTACACAGAAGAAGGCAAATTCCTTCCCTGGGCGATGCGCATTGCCCACAACCTTTGTGTGGATCATTTCCGCAAGGTGAAAAGAACCCCAGCCATCAAAACCTGTGATGACCGGGACATTTTCGAAGTCATCAATTTTACCGAAGACGGTGCTGACGTTAAAATCATGAAAAGGCAGAGCCATGACCGTGTACGACGGATGCTTGACCTTTTACCTGAAGATCAGCGCGAAGTCATCATTCTGCGTCATTATGCCGATCTGAGCTTTAAGGAGATCGCATCGCTGACCAACTGCAGCATCAATACGGCCCTGGGTCGTATGCGCTACGGACTGATCAACCTGCGCAAAATGATGGTAGAAAAAAGAATTGCCCTCTAGCAAAACTTTACACTATTTAGAAGAGTCCTGCCGATGGCAGGACTCTTTTTTTGTGCCGGATTCCGGAGGATCTTACTTCCTTCCATGTATCATCCTTGTACCATCCCTGTGTAAAAAAGGTTTTTTCCCTTGAAATTCAAGGGTTAGTACAAGGATCGCACAAGGATGATACATGGATGGAACTCAGACGGCTCTTAGACGGCTTTTAGACGGCTCTTAGACGGTATCAAGAAGATACCCCAGGATGGAATAGGACTAAGGCGGACTTACCGGGCACGCGATGCCGAAAGTCCGCAATCCAGCCATTGGGTGAACTCAGCCGCTTTCGGCGTATAGCCCTTGGTGTAAGTAAGAATTCTTTCATCCGGGCTCAGGATCGCATATTGAGGTTGGGAAACGGCATTGAAATTCTCAGACTGGAAAGTGGCCCACTTGTCGCCCACGGTAATAATATTTTTCTGCGCCCCGTCTTTTGTAGTATATATCATTTGGGAGGCAGCAGGTAAAAGCCGGCGCTCATCCACATAGAGCGAAACCACCACAAAAGAGTCGAGCATTCTTTTTCGAACCTCCGGATCTGTCCATACATTCTCTTCCATCCGGCGGCAGTTTACACAGGCCCATCCGGTGAAATCGATCAGCACTGGTTTATGCAATTTTTTTGCCAGGGCCAGCGCTTCTTCATAATCCCGCAGTGTTTCCACCCCGTGACCACAATTGACGGGCTCCCTGTAAACGGAATAACACAATGGCGGAGGGAAACCGCTGATCAGGGTCAGGTTGGCTGCCCGGGTATTGGTTAATCCGGGTATCAAATAAATGGTTGCCAGTCCAAAAAAGAGGAGGAATATTAAGCGGGCAGATCCAAATTTTTTGACCGGACTGTCATGCGGAAACCGGATTTTGCCCATCAGGTAAAGGGTGATCAGTAAACCGATCACCACCCAGAATCCGATGAAAATCTCCCTTTTCAGGATTCCCCACTGTTCTACCAGATCAGCATTGGAAAGAAATTTAATAGCCATGGCGAGCTCCAGAAATCCCAACACCACTTTAACAGAACCCAGCCATCCGCCGGATTTGGGCAAAGAACCCAGCCATTGGGGGAAAAGGGCAAAAAGGGCAAAGGGCAGGGCCAGGCCGAGTCCGAATCCACCCATTCCAAAACTAAGCTGAATGGCACCGCCGTGGTTTGAAAGTGCCCCTGCCAGTAGTGATCCCAGAATCGGACCCGTACAGGAAAATGAAACGATGGCCAGGGTAAGGGCCATAAAAAAAATGCCCGGCAAACTGGTTCCACCCGACCGGTTATTTACAGAATTTGCGACACTGCCCGGCAGGGTGATTTCAAAATAACCAAAGAAAGAGATGGCAAACACAACGAAAATGACGAAGAAGGCCAGGTTTAGCCACACGTTGGTGGAAATATTATTTAATATCTCAGGATCCGTATGATCCAGGAGATGGAAGGGCAGACTGAGTAAAACATAAATCAGGAAAATAAAAAACCCATAAATAAACGCATGAGCCTTGCCGTTACCCTTGCTTTTGGTGAAAAATGAAACTGTAAGCGGAATCAGTGGAAATACACAGGGGGTGAGCAATGCGATAAAACCGCCCAAAAGACCCAGCAGGAAGATACTAAACAACCCTTTGCCTGCAGTATCAGTATCCCCGCAATTACTCACCGGATGCTTCAGGTCGAAACTGTTGATTTTGATTCTGGAAGATTTATCAACGCCTCCTGCAATTTTCGCGTGGAAAGAATAATTTCCGGAATAAAAGGAATCCGATTTACCATAATAAAAAATCAGAGAACCGAATATGTTGGCAGGAATATCCCCTTTACTTTTCAGGTTAATATAAAACTCTGCATCTGAAGAATACAGTTCAAACGACTTGTTTTCAAATAATGCAACCGCCTTTTTTTCCGGCCTGCCTGAAACGATTAAAAAAGGCATGGCAGGCATTATCGCACTATCGGCCAGATTTAACTCCATGGAAGGTGTACCACTTAAATCCTGGTTTGGTGCATACAACTCCCATCCGGGTTTAATATGTACATGCAGGTTCAGTCTTAAACCGGTATCGCTTTTTACAGTGGATACCTGCCAGCGTAACAGCCGTACTGTCCTGACTGTAACCCTGTAAGATGATCAAACTAAAAAGGATCCATAAAAACACCGACTTAATATACATAGCCGGTGAAGTTACTGAGGAATTGCACTGCGGGATTGTCGGGCAGTTGACGTTGTATTCTTTCCACTCAGGATTTGCTGAAATAATTTCCGTCCATCGGTATTTCCCAGGATTTCTGAAACTGCGCGTTCCGGATGTGGCATGAGCCCGATAACATTTCCTTCTTTATTACAGATTCCGGCAATATTGCGGGTGGAACCGTTCGGATTTGATTCGGGTGTTATATTTCCTTCTGCGTCACAATATTTCCATAATACCTGGCCATTGGATTCCAGTTCATCCAATACTTTGTCGTTGGCATAAAATCTTCCTTCCCCATGCGCAATCGGTATTTTAAGTGCGGGACCGTTTTCCGATTTCATATAAATATTGTTCCCGATAAACTGCTGATTGGCATTTCTCAATAAGACGCCGGGTAATAAATGGGATTCACATAAAACCTGGAATCCATTACACACGCCGAGTACCAGGCCTCCTTTTTCAGCGAAGCGGATCAGGGGCTGCATCAGCGGACTGAAACGGGCAATTGCTCCGCAACGGAGATAATCACCATATGAAAATCCACCGGGTAAAACGATGCAGTCCTGCGTGGAAAACATACTCAGGTCGGTATCCTTATGCCATAGCATGATCACTTCATAACCCAGCACATCCTGAAGGGCAAACTGCATATCCCTGTCGCAGTTAGAGCCTGGAAAAACGATTACGCCGAATTTCATTCCATACCTTATTAGAGGAGCAAAGATAACTGTTAATTGTTAATTGTCAATTGTCAATTGCGGTTGCCGGCAAATGAAACTTCTAAAGTATTCGGAAAATCAGTTGACATTTGTCAAACCGCCAATCGCCAACTGACAATTGACAATTACATCAGGTAGTTTATTCCTATCGCCACACCAAAACAGATCCAGTGAAGCGTATTAATCAAAAATTTATTCGCGGAATAATAATAGGCGGCCGCATGAAAAACAGCAAAAGGCATGGCTGTAACAATCCAGTTTTCATAGGACCCGGCCTTATTAATAATGATAACCAGGACCGCCACGATCAGGAATGCCAGTAACAGACTCCAGCTTTTCCGTACATGGATCAGCATTTTATTCAGATTATTCTGAACATAAATGCCGCCGATAACAAAGGGAATGACCAGCAGGCTGATGGCGGCAATGATCAGGACCGAACCCGGGATAGCCGGGAAGGTAAAATGGATCTGCGGAACCAGGTTTTTCCAATGCAGCTGATGGATAAAATACAGGATCAGGATCAGGAAATAATAGGGCGATGTAAATCCGATAAATCCCACGAACCATTCCTGGATCCGGAATGGTCTCATGATAAGCAACGCAAAAAATAATAATAATAAAAAGGCAATAGCCGGGATATACAACAGCGAGGCAATTCCCAGAAACAGTCCGATATTAAATATTGCAGTTACCGGAGAAGGACTGTTATATAATGCCACCATTCTGTACCAGCACCAGATCATAATGGAATTGATCAGCAGCGGAGCAGAAAAATGACCCCAGTCAGGCAGCAGTGAAGTTACCAGGATATAACACATTCCCGGCAGGTAGCTTGAACGCGGTAACAATTTATGATAGTTACAAATACTGTTCAGCAGGGTCGCCTGGGCAAATAGTAAAATAAAACTGAGTATGGCATATGGCAGGGCTGCATTGCCGAATAAGCTATTGAGTGCGGTTAAGACAAACCGATACAGATAATAGTCTTCCGCATGAAGAACCGGCGGAAACGGATGCAGGAAAAGAGGAAATTTCAGTACCAGCGCATAGATGAATAGCAATAAAGCATTCGTGGTTGCTTTCTGTTTAAAAATACCAATCACCGGCAGGGTTTTAAAAATCTATTTTCGCAAAGCAAAGATAATTCCTGTAAAGGCAAGGTATTACAATTTGATTACTGGATACCTGTTTCCCGAGTCTGGGCATAAAATCATACCCTTTATCCAGGTTATGAAGGGTGGGTAAGCGGGTGATTTTACCATCCGGAGAGATACTCTGATCCATCAATAACATGGTTCTTTTTTCGGACTGGTTATATAAGAAATGTAACTCTCCGCCGGTGGTCATGGTCTTAAAAGAAATATGATTGGGGCCGTCATCATCAAACTGTGATTTGGGAACCACATTGCTCCATTCCATATTGCTGTTTTTGTCGAATGAAAGGACCAGGATATTTTCCGCATCATACCGGCTGGCGGTTCCGCCATACCGGTTATAAGGGGAATACGGATTATAATAAGGTGAATAATAATCAATCGGCGTCATGGGACCATACATATAATCTGACCGGTTAAATGCAGTTCCCCGGGTAGTAGTGAATTCCGATTCGCTGATCAGCACATAGCCACCGTCCTTTTTTACAATAATCTTTTTTAAAAAGTAGTCATTGAATGCCGTTTTTATGTTGGATTCGGAACTTTTTGCCAGTCCCCTGAGCTCGTCAGTAAAAATGGTGACACTTTCTTTTATTTTACTGTCTGTTGCCTTATCCCAGATTACGGTAAACAATCCTTCGATATTGCCTCTTCTCTGTTTGTAATAAAATGCAGAAAGCAGGTATCGTTTATTAAAGTTGTCAACTTTCAGGATCAGTTCATCCAGAATCCTTTCATTGGTGCCTACATCGCGGACGGAGAAGGTATCTGCCAGGGGCGCCTTGGTTACCAGGGATACATGGGTGATAAAATCACCGTTCCCGGTACGCGCAAATTTTGTAAAAACCAGCCCTCCTTCGTTGTCCACATCGAAGCTGGTAAACATATCCGCATGATCCTGGATCTGCAAGGGTAACCGGTGCCGGTCCAGCAATTCCAGATTTTTATCAAACAGAAACGTGGTGAAAGTGTATTCTTTTTGGTTTTTGGTATTGATTTTTAAAGCCATCAGGCGCTCTTTATCCTCACTTACGATATTGGTATAAATTTTTGCCGTGTTCGATGCCGCCAACCTGGGTTGTATCCAGTTCTACGGGTTCCCCCATGGGCTGGGCATCGCCGTCCATTTTGATGGCCTCCAGGTGTACGATATTTTTCTTCTGGTATTCACAAATCAGGTAGAAGAAGTCCGGATACTGTACAAAATCTATATTGGTAAACCTTTCCGGTATAAAGTTGAGCTGAACCCGCTTGAACAGCTTCATATCGGAATTATAAATGGAAATAACATTCTCCGACCGGTTATTTTTAAAAACCAGAATATTGCCGGAAACACGGCCAATGATTTCAAAATCGGTTTTATGGGTATCGCTCTGTTCGGGTTCAGTATAAACAATGTGCTGGGCCTGTAAAAACACGGGCAGTAAGAAAAGAATGCCGAGAAATCTTAAAATCATATAAAAAACACTTATAGAGGTTGCTACCGGAGCCAAGTTACTCAAAACTCCGATTAAGATTCTGTTAATTTCATTCTATTCCTTATATCTTTGTAGCAACGATTATCAGCGAAAAGCGATTGGTTGCCATTGAAAAATTCCGACCTGTTTTGACACCAATTTAACCTGCACAGTAGTGAGCAAACAAATTGACAAGGTTACACTCGGTAACCTCGTAATTGCTTTAGGTATTATTTACGGAGATATCGGAACCTCCCCGCTCTACGTACTCAACGCAATCATTAGTGGTCGTGTCATTAATGAATTGCTGATTGTCGGCAGTCTTTCCTGTATTATCTGGACACTCACTTTACAAACCACCGTAAAATATGTATGGCTAACCCTGAAGGCCGACAACAAGGGGGAAGGTGGTATATTTTCCCTGTATGCCCTGGTTCGCAGGCAACGCCGATGGCTGGTACTTCCGGCCATGATCGGTGGTGCCGCACTGCTGGCAGATGGCATGATCACTCCACCCATTTCTGTAACTTCTGCCATTGAAGGTTTAAGGCAACTTCCCAGCCTGAATTATATTCCGCAGGATACGATTGTATATATTGTTCTCGGCATACTGGTGGTTCTTTTTTTCCTGCAACAATTTGGAACCGATTCGATCGGAAAATTATTCGGACCCATTATGTTCATCTGGTTCGGCATGATGGCCGTGCTGGGCTGCGGTCATCTGCTGGATGACCTGCATATTTTCAAAGCCCTGAGCCCGGTTTATGCCATTGAACTGCTAACCACCTATCCGAAAGGATTCTGGATCCTGGGCGCCGTTTTTCTTTGTACCACGGGAGCCGAAGCCCTGTATTCCGACCTGGGCCATTGTGGCAAAGGCAATATCCGGATTTCCTGGATCTATGTGAAAACCTGCCTGATCCTGAATTATCTCGGGCAGGGTGCCTGGCTGTTGCACAATCAGTCTAGGGAAAGTATTCGATACCGCCCATAATAATGTTTTTTATAGTATCATGCCGGACTGGTTTCTGATCCCGGGCATCATCATTGCCACGGCTGCGGCCATTATTGCCAGCCAGGCCCTGATCAGCGGATCTTTTACCCTGATCAGTGAAAGTATGCGCCTGAATCTCTGGCCAAAATTCCGGATCAGCTATCCCACCGAAGAAAAAGGACAATTATATATTCCGGCCATCAATTTTCTGTTGTTTATCGGCTGTTGCGGTATTACCATCTATTTCAGGACCTCATCCCATATGGAAGCGGCTTACGGACTGGCCATCACCCTGTGTATGCTGGCCACTTCCATCCTGTTCGCCAATTATCTGATTTCCCGACGGGCTCCATCCTTGTTAATTTATCTCTATCTCTGCTGTTTACCTGATCATTGAATTCAGTTTTCTCTTTGCCAACCTGGAAAAATTTCCGCATGGCGGTTTTGTAACCCTGATCGTAGGCGGTGGTTTATTTGCCATCATGTATGTCTGGTACCGTGCCCGGAAAATCAAAAACCGGTATGTTGAATTCGTGCGGCTGGAAAATTATATTCCGCAAATCCAGGAGCTGAGCAATGACCGGACCGTTCCGAAATTTGCCACGCACCTGGTGTATATGACCAGTGCCAATAATCCCAAGGAAATCGAACATAAGATCATCTATTCCATCCTGAATAAAAAACCCAAACGAGCGGATATCTACTGGTTCGTACATGTAGATACGCTGGATGATCCCTATACATCCGAATATTCGGTGGACCATATTATTCCCAACGATATCATCCGGGTGGAATTCCGGCTGGGTTTCCGGATTGAGCCGCGGATCAACCTGATGTTCCGGAAAGTGGTGGAAGACCTGGTAAAAAACAGGGAAGTAAATATCACCAGCCGGTATGAATCGCTGGAAAGAAATAATGTGGTCGGCGATTTCCAGTTTGTCGTGATGGAAAAATACCTGAGCCAGGATAATGAACTGTCCTTTTTTGAACGAGTGGTCATGAAATTATATTTCTGGCTGAAAGAAGCCAGTCTTTCCGAAGAAAGGGGATTCGGACTGGATCCTTCCAATGTAACGATCGAAAAATTCCCGCTCATTGTTTCACCTCTCCCGGATCTGAATCTTAAAAGAATCGGGGAAGGTTGGAAATGAGAATGTGAAATGTGAGTGTATGAGAATGATGTGACTAATTCAAACAGTTCATTGCACTTCACATTCCGCAGTTCCCTTCCGGAATGAAATAATGATTTGGAAACGGTCTTGATTTCACTGATTGCGCATCCAGTGGCTTTAATTTTTTATTCTCCAGGTAGTACAGCCCGTATGAAAAAGGAGAAAGCAGTTCCAGCAGACGTTTTCTGTCCTGGGGATCGCCCAATTCGCAAAGCAGAACCGGCTGGTGCTTACGGATAATTTCGACGAAATGACCTGAATACCGACAATTCCAGGCCCTCCACATCACATTTTATAAAATCCACCGCGGGTAATAACCGGAACAATTCATCGCCATATACATTTTTTACCTGTTCAGACTCAACATATTCCAGGAAAGTACTGGACTGGATCACCCGGGCATAGGCGAATTTTTTCACGTTATTCACCCTGGGAATACCCATTTCCACAAATTCCGTATCAGCACCCATCGCATACTGGTAGAGGGTAATGTTTTTCAGCCCTTTATTTTCCACCATGGTTTTGAGGGTGTTGAAAAATTTCGACATGGGTTCTATCGCATAAACATGTCCGTTATTTCCGGCGAGGCGGCTCATTTCCATGGTAAAATAACCGAGGTGCGCACCGATATCGATACAGTGGTCCCCCGGCCTGATCAGGTTTTTCAGAAAATAAATATCCTGGTAATCCACCCCCAGGCGGCCTGTCTTATATAATTTCTGAAATGAACTGGCCAGCAGGCGGAGATAACGTTTTTCACCAAGTGTATAAAGAAGCATTTTTCTGATACGGCTCATCTGAACATGTTAGCTACAAAGGTACAATATAGGCCTCTTTGTTTTTTCTGATCTTCTCCGGAATGCTGTTCATGATTTCTTCTTTCAGAATCCGGACGAGACGCTCTTTAACAAAATCCCGGCTCACGACCAGACTCACCTCCCGCATGGGTGAAGGTTTTCTGAACCGCCGTATCAGGGCCTGCTGCCTTTTTGAAAAATCACGGGTAGCCAGTTCCGGCAAAATCGTTATGCCATCATTGAGTTCCACCATCCGGCGCAGGGTTTCGAAACTACCGGCTTCATAGTCAAAATGGCTGGTCCTGCGGCTGGCTTTGAACAATTCGCAGAGATGAATCATCTGGGAACGAAAACAATGCCCCTCTTCGAGCAACCACAATTTATTCGGATCGATTTCTCCTGCCAGCACATAATTTTTTTTATACAAGCCATTATTTTCCGAAACAAAAACCAGCAATTCCTCATAAAACAAAACTTCTTCCCGAATTCCTTTTTCATTCAGCGGGGTTACCAGGATGCCGGCGTCCAGACTTGAATCCCGGAGTGCCACCAGTAAGGCTTCGGTTGTTTTTTCATAAACAACCAGTTTGACTTTCGGATATTTCTTCAGGAAAGACTGCACGAATAATGGCAGAAGGTAAGGCGCCAGGGTTGGAATGATTCCAATGCGGAGTTCTCCTTCCAGGAGTCCTTTCTTCAGGGAAATAATTTCGGAAACCCGGCTTTTCTCCAACAGGATTTTTTTTGCCTGTTCCAGGATTTGTTTCCCGGCCTCCGTAGGCACCACCGGTGAATGGCTGCGGTCAAATATTTTCACTCCCAGGGATTTCTCCAGTTTGCTCACCTGCATACTCAGGGTGGGTTGTGTAACAAAACAGGCCTCGGCTGCTTTTGCAAAATGACGGTGTGTGTCAATGGCCAGAATATATTCCAGCTGGGTAAAGGTCATTAATATCAATTTAATTTATCAGAAGATAAATTTAATCAATTATTTCAATCAAATCATTGTGGTTGATGCGTTTATGGTTGATGGTTCTTGGCTCTCAGTTAATGCTTCACGCCTCATGCTTCAGGCTTCGCGCTTAAGACTAGATTTCTTCCAGCACTACTTTTTCCTTCCCGATTTTCAGCCGGTATTCCGCCCCGCATTTCAGGGCAAAATTTTCTTTTACATGGCCGACCGGAAATCCGTAACAGACGGGATATTCATATGCTGAAAGTATATCGCGGATAATTTCATATGCATTCTGTCCAAACGGTCTTTCGGTATCTTTCAGTTCTGAAAAACTTCCAACAATAATGGCTGCAGGTTTTTGAAATTTTCCGGCAGATTTCAACTGATACAACATCCGGTCAATATTGTATAAATACTCCCAATATCTTCAATAAACAATATCAGTCCTTTTGTTTTAAAATCTGAACTGCCGCCCACGGTATGTGCCAGCAGCGTGAGATTACCGCCCATCAGTATTCCTTCCACTTCTCCTTTCCGGTTGAATGGATGCGGATCGCAGGAATAATTTAATTTTTCTCCCAATAACAGACTTGCGAATGGATCCGTATATACGGATCATCCGGCCCGGCATCCATAAATGCACCGGCCATCGGGCTGTGTGCCGTGGCAATTTCAAAATTGGAATAGATATGTGCATGCAGTAAACAGATATCGCTATAACCCAGGATCCATTTGGGTGATTTTCGAAATTTCTTAAAACTGATCTGGTCAATGATACGGCTTAGTCCATAACCGCCGCGACCAAATAAAATGGCAGCGAGATCTTCATCATCGAGCATTTCCTGCAGATCTTCCAGTCGTTCTTCATCCGTACCCGAAAAATAATTGGAAGAGACCCCACCCACTGTTTTGCCGATTTTTACCCGGAAGCCCCAGGATTTAAGGGTGTTGACGCAGGGAACAATACGCTCCGCCGCCATAAATCCTGCCGGACATACGATCCCGATCGTGTCTCCGGCTTTCAGGTACGGAGGAAATACATTCGCCATGATGAATCCTGTTTAATAGTCAATCTTATATTACTACCTCTCTGAAAACGACTTTCTCCGTGCTGATATTTAATTCATGACGGACACCACATTTTAATGCATAATTTATTTTCTGGTGACCAACCGGAAAATTAAAACATACCGGATAATTATAGTCAGCCACCTGTTCCATTACAATATTATAAACACTTTTTCCAAATTCATCTCCCGGATCATCCGGTTTCACCCGGAATGCGCCGATTAACAAGTCCGCTGAGTTTATCCAGTTTACCCGTTCGTTTCAGATTATAAAACATCCGGTCGATACTATACAGGTATTCACCCACATCTTCCAGAAAAAGAATCATTCCCTCGGTTCTCAGATCTGATGCAGTACCGGCAAGGTTTTCAATCGTTCTTAAATTGCCGCCTGCCAGAATACCCTGACCCATGCCCGGCCGGTTGGCCGCATCATAGATTACCGGATATTCTATGGGTTTACCGGTTAATGCCGTTTGTATGGATAGTATACTTTCCCATTGTCCCTTTTCCAAATGCTCAGGATGATCCGGAAAACTATTGCACATTTTGGAATGAATGGAAGCTATCCGGTACTGATGGTTCAGGTGTGCATGAAAAATCGTTATATCACTGAATCCGACAATCCATTTTGGCTTTTCAACAAATTTCCGGAAATCCAGCTGATCAATGATCCGGATCATCCCATAACCTCCCCGTGCACACATGATGGCCTGAATAGAGGGATCGTCGAGCATTTGCTGCATGTCTGCAGTCCTTTCCGCTGTCCGTTCCGCCAAAACTAAAATCCCGATCTCCCACGGTCTTGCCTATACGAAGATTAAATCCCCAGCTTTTTAACATGGTAATGGCAGGTTGGACTTCGGTCTCGGTCATATATCCTGCCGGGCAGGTAATGCCAATCGTGTCTCCCGGTTTCAGATAAGGTGGAATCCGCCAGTTGTCTGCATCCGGAATACGGGATTCCTGCGCCGGTATCAGCCGGAAATGCTGCCGCTGCCAGTAGCGGACTGCCCAGTAGGGATCCTAAAAAACGCTTTCGCTTCATCATTTAAAGTTAATGGATGGAGAGGATTTGTTGGAGGGATTGTTTACTTAAAAAGATGACAGATGACTGACATGCGAACAGTTGACAGCAGAGCTTTAGGCTTTAGGCTTTAAGCTTTAAGCCTGAATGCGTATTTTTGCAGTCCCTGCAGCGTGAGACGCTGCTGTTAAACTATGAAAGAATACAACCGCATCCTGGTTACTGCCGCCCTTCCCTATGCCAATGGCCCTGTTCATATCGGTCATCTGGCGGGCTGTTATATTCCCGCCGATATTTATGTACGTTATCAGCGGGCACGCAAAAGAGATATCCTTTTTATCGGCGGAAGTGATGAACATGGCGTGCCCATTACCATCCGGGCCATGAAAGAAGGAATTACACCGCAGCAGGTAGTGGATAAATATCATGCCCTGATCAAAAAAAGTTTTGAGCAGATGTGTATTTCCTTCGACATCTATTCGCGCACTTCCAATCCGGTTCATCATGAAACAGCTTCTGATTTCTTTAAAAAATTATATGATGAGAATATTTTTGAAGAAAAAGAAACCGAACAATATTATGATGAAGCAGCCAAAACTTTTCTGGCCGACCGGTATATCACCGGCACCTGCCCGATTTGCGGCAATCCGAATGCCTTTGGCGACCAGTGTGAAAGATGCGGCTCTTCATTAAGTCCCGAACAGCTGATCAATCCCCGAAGCACACTCAGTGATGCCGTCCCGGTAAAAAGAAAAACCAAACACTGGTATTTTCCTTTGCAGCATTATGAAATCTTTCTAAAAGAATGGATCCTGAAGGCCATAAAGAATGGAAGAATAATGTATATGGTCAATGCAAAAGCTGGCTCGACAATGGTCTGCAATCCCGGGCCATGACGCGCGACAGCAACTGGGGTATTAAAGTACCCCTGCCCGATGCAGAAGGAAAAGTATTGTATGTATGGTTTGATGCGCCCATCGGTTATATTTCGGCTACAAAGGAACTGACACCGAAATGGGCAGATTACTGGTAGCAGAAGATACCAAACTGGTACATTTTATAGGCAAGGATAATATCGTTTTTCATTGTATTATTTTCCCGGCCATGCTGAAAGCACATGGCAAATTTGTACTGCCCGATAATGTTCCTGCCAATGAATTTTTAAATATTGAAGGAGAAAAAGTATCCACCAGCCGCAACTGGGCAGTATGGGTACATGAATACCTGGAAGATTTTCCCGGGTTGTGAAGATGTGCTGCGCTATGTGTTATGCGCCAATGCACCGGAAACCAAGGACAATGATTTTACCTGGAAAGATTTCCAGGACAGGAATAATCAGTGAACTGGTTTCCATCTTTGGAAATTTTGTTAACCGCACTTTTGTACTGATGCACAAACTCTGCAAAGGAAAAGTTCCTGTCTGGCATGAAAAAATTAAAGATGATGCAGATGCGAACTGATCCGCCAGATAGAACAAACAAAAATTTCGGTTGAAACCCTGATTGAAACCTATAAATTCCGGGATGCCCTGTTTACCATTATTGACCTGGCCAGAAAAGGAAATAAATACCTGCAGGACAAAGAACCCTGGAAAAAAGCCGGTAAGGAAACGACGACTCCGGAGGATCAGGAAAAAATTGACAACTGTTTATACCTCTGCCTGCAGCTCACGGCCAATCTTTCCATCCTGATCAATCCGTTTCTTCCAGCCACTGCAAAAAAATTATTACATATGATGAAAGTGGTGGAGAGAATGCTGGACTGGGAAAATGCCGGGAAAATTGATTTGTTAAAAACCGGATACAGTCTTCGTGCGCCTGAATTATTATTCCGAAAAATCGAAGATGAAGAAATTACAAAGCAAATGGAAAAACTGCATCAGAATGCGGTAAAACCAAATACAGCTATGGAAAATCCTGCCGGTGCAGCCGGAAAAAAAACCGGAAATCCAGTATGGGGATTTTGAAAAACTCGAATTGCGTACCGGCCATATTCTGACAGCAGAAAAAGTGGCCAAAGCCGATAAACTGCTGAAACTGGAAGTAGATATGGGCTTTGAAAAAAGAACCATCGTTTCCGGCATCGCCCTGCATTTTAAACCGGAAGAAATTATCGGCAAACAGGTGGTGGTGGTTGCCAACCTGGCTCCCCGTAAAATGAGGGGTATCGAAAGTAATGGCATGATCCTGATGGCAGAAGATGAAAAAGGAAGATTAATTTTTGTTGCTCCCGACGAAAAAATCTCCCCGGGAGCTGAAGTCCGGTAAATTATCTGCCGAAGATTATCTTAGTAAAAGTAATATTCAACGTTTCAGCTATGAAAAGAATCATTCGTAAAGTGGCCGTGCTTGGCAGTGGTGTTATGGGATCCAGAATTGCCTGTCATTTCGCAGGAACCGGAACGCAGGTTTTATTGCTGGACAGGGTGCCGACTGAATTAAATGACACTGAAAAAGCAAAAAAACTTTCCCTGGATCATCCGGCGGTTAAAAACCGGATTGTAAATGAAGCACTGGCAGCAGCCGTTAAATCAAATCCCTCACCGGTGTATAGTCCGGAAGTAGTTAAACAAATCCAGACCGGTAATTTCACTGATAAGATGAAAGATATTGCGGGCTGCGACTGGATCATTGAAGTGGTGGTGGAAAGACTGGATATCAAAAAAGCGATTTTTGATGAGGTGGAAAAATATCGTAAACCGGGAACCCTTATCAGTTCCAATACTTCCGGCATTCCGATTCATCTGATGAATGAAGGCAGATCGGAAGATTTCAAAAAACATTTTTGCGGAACACATTTTTTTAACCCGCCCCGCTACCTGCGACTGCTCGAAATTATTCCTACTCCGGATACCGATCCGGAAGTAATTCAGTTTCTTCTGGAATATGGTGACCTGCATCTTGGTAAAACCACCGTGCTCTGCAAAGACAGTCCGGCATTTATTGCCAACCGCGTGGGTGTTTTCAGCATCATGGCCATATTTAAGCTGATGGACAAACTGGGTTTAACGATTGATCAGATTGAAGCGCTTACGGGACCGATTATCGGCCGGCCAAAATCTGCCACCTTCCGCACGGCCGATGTGGTTGGTCTTGATACCCTGGTAAAAGTGGCCAGGGGTGTATATGAAAATTGCCCTTCCGATGAGGCCCGGGATACATTTAATATTCCTGCCTGGCTTGATAAAATGATTGCAAATAACTGGCTGGGTGACAAAACCGGTCAGGGATTTTTCTCCAAAAAGAAAACCGCTGCGGGGGAAAGGGAAATATTTACACTCGACCTCAAAACATTTGAATATAAACCGAGAGCCAGGACCTCATTTCCCGGACTCGAAGCCGCCAAACCAGTGGATGACCTGAAAGAAAGATTGAAAATATTGATACAGGGCAAAGATCTATCAGGCGAATTTTACCGGCAGTTTCATTATGAACTATTTTCCTATGTTTCCCACCGCATTCCGGAAATCAGCGATGAAATTTACCGGGTTGATGATGCCATGCGCGCCGGATTCGGCTGGGAGATCGGTGCTTTTGAAACCTGGGATCTGTTTGGTGTGGAAGAAACGATAAAAAAAATGGAAGCCGCCGGATATGCAGTGGCGGCCTGGGTTAAAGAAATGATGGCCGGCGGAATTAAAACTTTTTATAAAATCGAAAAGGGAGAAAAACTTGCCTATTCTCCCGGTAAAGAAACAATATGTTTCCGCCATAACCGGCGATCCGCGTGCATTTATTGTGATGCGGAATTTTGAAAATCAGACCATCTGGAAAAATTCAGCGGCGCGGTTATATCATATCGGCGATGAAGTGCTGGGCCTGGAATGGTATACCAAACTGGGAACCATTGGCGGTGAAGTGCTGGAAGGAATTCAAAAATCAATTGGCATTGCCGAAGAAAAATATAAGGGCCTCGTGATTGCCAATGAAGCCGCAAATTTTTCAGCCGGTGCCAATGTCGGCATGATCTTTATGCTGGCCGTTGACCAGGAATATGAAGAACTGGATATGGCTATCCGTCTATTTCAGAATACCATGATGCGCGCACGCTATTCCGCGATACCGGTGGTGGTAGCTCCGCAGGGCCTTACCCTGGGCGGCGCCTGCGAACTGAGTCTGCATGCAGACAAAGTAGTGCCGGCTGCAGAATCCTATATCGGACTGGTGGAACTGGGCGTTGGGCTGATTCCCGGCGGAGGTGGAACAAAAGAATTTACCCTGCGGGCATCAGATGAACTGCATGCGGATGAACCGGAAACCATCACACTGAAAAACCGGTTTTTTACCATTGCCACCGCCAAGGTTTCCACTTCGGCCCAAGAAGCCTTTGATCTGGGCATTTTGAAAAAGGGCAGGGATTTTATTTCCATTAATCCTGACCGCCGCATTGCAGATGCAAAAAATGCGGTACTGGAATTATTCCAGGATGGATATACAGCACCCGTTCAGCGCACAGATATCAAAGTACTGGGTCGTTCGGCGCTGGGCGCTCTGTATGCCGGCATTCATGGCATGTGGAGGGGCAACTATGCCACGGATCACGATGTGCTGGTTGCCAGGAAACTGGCTTATGTGATGTGCGGCGGCGACCTGAGTGAACCCACACAGGTATCTGAACAATACCTGCTGGACCTGGAAAGACAGGCATTTCTTTCTCTTTGCGGAGAAAAGAAAACCCTGGAAAGATTACAAAGTGTTATAAAATCCGGTAAACCCGTAAGAAATTAAACGAATCATGAACAGAATTTTTGCAGCAGCAACCGTTGTAATGTTTTTATTTTTAGCAGGATGTCAGGGGGGTGATACGAGTAACACGCCATACCGGTAAAAAGAGATACATCCTATGCCATTATCGGGAAAGTGACCGGTCTGGATACCGGTATCATTTATATCAGTCAACCGTCAGACCGGGAAAGCGAGATTCAGCGTCGCTGGATCATGGATTTTTTAAATTCAGCGGAAAAGCAGATACCGCGGAATACTGCGTGCATCAGCTCTGAATGATCAGTACAAAAGTTTTTTCCTGGAAAACGGAAAAATTTCCATGCTGATAAAAAAAGATTCCCTGCGATTATGCCCAGATTACCGGTACTAAAACCCAGGATGAATTCAATTATTTTCAGGATCAGTTCAGCAAAAAATTATCATGACAGAATGAACATGCTTGACAAAGCGTATGATTCCGCCGGCATTGCAAAGAACACAAAGGCCATGGACAGTCTGGATAAACTGTATAAAATTCTGGATGTGGATCAAAAACAACTCGTCGCTGGAATTTGCAAAATCGCATCCCGGCTCTATTGTTTCTGCTTATGAAATTTATTCGAATTTTTACTACAATCCGCCACGTGAACCAGCTGGACAGTGTATACAAATTGCTGGATACGCGATGCACGGGCTTCTTATTATGGAAAGATGATCCAAAATATCATTGTTAAAGAAAAATTAACCGCCATCGGAAATCCGGCACCCGTCTTCGTTAATAATGACGTGAACGGCAAACCAGTCTCCTTCACTTCTTTAAAAGGGAAATATGTTCTGCTTGATTTCTGGGCCAGCTGGTGCGGTCCCTGCAGGCTGGAAAATCCGGCTGTCGTAAAAGCATACCACCGGTTTCATGACAAGGGCTTTGATATTTTTGGCATTTCCCTGGATACGGATAAATCAAAATGGATGGCAGCGATAAAAAAAGACGGACTGGACTGGACGCAGGTTTCCGATCTGAAAGGCTGGAAAGCCGATGTTGTTTCTCTTTATGGTGTGCAGGGTATTCCCATGAATTACCTGCTCGATAATAACGGAATTATTGTTGCCAAGGGTTTAACGCGGCGAAGAACTGGACAAAAAGCTGGCAGGAACTGCTTCCGTAAAATACGATCAGAGTCTCTGAAATAAATTTATAATGGGAGAAGCAGAATGGTTAAAAACCGAATCAAAAATCCGAATTCATTCGGATTTTTATTTTTACGGGGATGCGGCAAATTCCGAACTCGCCGAGATCATTGCCGGTGACATTGCCCTTCACTGGAATCAACCATCGGGTATCGTACACATTAAAAAAATCCCCCATCTCGTTGAATTCAAAATCCGGGGATTTTATGAAAAGGAATTAGCTCCCGAAATCGTATGGTTTAATACCAATCCCCGGAATAATTATTTCCGGATAGAAGAATTTTCACCGGTCCATGTATCTTTTGTGGATGGAATCAAATGCAATACCGGATATTTCAAACTGGATAATCTCCTGCATAATTCCACCACGGCAGCGCACGAATATGGTCATACGATCGGCCTGGTTCATCCCGAAATCCTGGATATCCGCGGTTCGGGTCAGCCGGGAATTATGTATCCCCGCGGAACGGTCTGTGATCCGGTATTTCAGTACGATCCCCTGGCAGAACCACTGAAAGCCGGCGGAACCCTCAATCCCTTTACCCGGAAAGTTTTACAGACAGATATAGACCAGCTCCGCCTGCATAAATTAAACTGGAATTCGAAGGGATTTGCCGTTCTTGGAGATTTTTCCAGCATCTATCACGGTAAAGCGGAACCTGTCCCCTAGTTTGTTCCCCCTTGAATTTATTTACTACATTAGCCTTCCATTTATGGCCCCGATTCTTTCCTTACATAATATCAGTAAATCGTACGGCCGCATCCATGCATTAAAACAGGTTTCATTTGAGGTTCCGGAGGGATCTGTTTTTGGTATTCTCGGGCCAAACGGCAGCGGTAAAACCACCCTGCTGGGCGTGGTCATGAATGTTTTACGGTCCAATGCGGGAAGCTATAACTGGTTTGGGAAACCGCCTACGGAATTACAGAGAAGGGATATCGGCACACTGCTGGAAACACCTAATTTTTATCACTATCTCTCCGCCAGGCGAAACCTGGAAATTGCAGCTTTGATAAAGCATAAATCCGGGGAAGATATTGACCGGATACTGAAAATGGTGAGGCTCTATGAAAGAAAAGATTCAAAATTTCAAACCTTTTCGCTGGGAATGAAACAGCGGCTGGCCATTGCCTCCTGTCTGCTGGGCGATCCATCCGTTCTTGTATTTGATGAACCAACCAACGGCCTGGATCCTTCGGGAATTGCTGAAATCCGGCAACTCATCATTGATCTGGCGAAGGAAGGGAAAACGATTATTCTGGCCAGTCACCTGCTGGCTGAAGTTGAAAAAGTATGCACCCATGTTGCCATTTTGCAGCAGGGAACCCTGATCCAATCCGGTGAAGTGAAATCGGTACTGAGCCAGGAAGAATGGTTTGAAGTGGGTGCCGCAGATATGGAAAAATTAAAAGAAGTTCTGAACAGATTACCGGGCCTGAAAAAAACAGTAAAATCCGAAAATCATTTTCAGGTATATTTTGATCAGTTACTCCCGGATGCCGCGGAGCTGAATCGTTTTTGTTTTAATAACGGAGTCATATTAAACTATTTACAAGTCAGAAAAAAAAGCCTGGAATCAGCATTTATCGAACTGACTAATAATGTAAGCAACTGACATGGGTGATTTTTGGCATACACTGCGGGTAGAATGGCTGAAGCTGAAATACTACAGAACATTCTGGATATTACTGGCTATTATCGTGGTATGTATTCCGGCTTTCAATTATGTGGTCTATGATATTACGGATAATAGTTTTCCAAAAATAAATGGAAAGAGCCTGCTGGGTAATCCATTCTCTTTTCCTTATGTATGGAGAACGGTTCCTTACCTGGCAGGAATCCTGATGTTTATGCCGGCTATCCTGATCATCACCCTGTTTACCAATGAATATAGTTTCCGCACCCACCGGCAGAATATCATTGACGGCTGGAGCCGCTCCCGGTTTATCATATCAAACTCATTGAAGTTTTTATACTCTACCCTGTTTGTAACCGGCATTGTTATACTGACCTGTCTGTATTTTGGTTTTCTTACCCGGAAGGGAGATCAGCCCGGAAACCAGTTGGGAACAGCTCCGTTTCATCCTGTACTTTTTTGTGGAAATGCTCGATTACTCCCTGATCGCTGTACTGATTGCCATGCTGATCCGGCGTGCCGGACTGGCCATGGGTATTTTTTTTCTATATATGATTGTCGAGCAGTTCGTCGTGGGTATCGGCAGAAATAAATATAAGGTTAACTGGGTGGATTATTTACCGGAAGAAGTATCGGACCGGCTGATTCCACAGCCCTTTGCCCGGAAAATATTAACAGATAACAGTGGTTATTGGGAAAAACATGTCCCTTTGTACTTAACCATTGCCATTCTTTATATTTTCATTTTTATATTTTTTATCAGCTGGAGGTTCCGGAAAACGGATCTTTAAGTATTAATTTCATGACATTAGGTAAACTTAAATTTCGATTAATGAAAAGAACTTATCTGCGTCCTGTCATTGGGATTTTTATCAATTGCCGGTTTTGCCCAGCCCAGGCTTCCCGAACATTATTATTGGGAAAAACTTCCCAACGGACTGGAAGTAGTGGTTATCGAAAACGATAAAGTTCCGCTGGCCACGATTGAAATTGCCGTAAAAAACGGGGCATTTACAGAAGACTCCAATTACAATGGACTTTCCCATCTTTTTGAACACATGTTCTTTAAGGCAAACAAGGATTATCCCGACCAGGAAAAATTCCTGAAACGCACCCAGGAACTGGGTGCTGTCTGGAACGGTACCACGGGTGATGAACGCGTAAATTATTTTTTCACATTTGCCAAAGACAGTCTGAATGCCGGACTGGAATTCATGAATGCTGCTATCCGTTTTCCCATTTACAGAACGGAAGACATGCAAAAGGAAAGACCTGTAGTGGACGGAGAATTTCAGCGGGCAGAAAGCAATCCGACCTATCTTCTCTATTTTGCCGCCAGAAAAAACTCTGGGGAGACCTGTATACCCGGAAAAATCCGATTGGCATTCACGAAATCATCAATACGGCCACTCCGGAAAAAATGATGGTCATCAAAAACAAATATTATTTCCCAATAATTCCATCCTGGTGATTTGCGGTGATGTAAAACACGAAGATGCTTTTGCCAAAGCCAAAGCCATATTCGGAAGCTGGGAGAGCAGTGGTTTTGATCCGATTGTAAAATATCCGATTCCGGAATTTAAACCCCTGGATGCAACACAATATTTTGTTATGGAATCCACCCTTGCGCAAACGCCTATCGAATTTTTCTTCTGGCAGGGTCCGGATACCCGGAATGATTCCGCCGGAACCATTGCAGCGAATGTATTCTTTACCATTCTCGGTATGAATTCTTCCAAATGGCATCAGGCCCTGGTGGACAAAGGACTGGCAGCGCAGGCCGCTGTCCAGTATCAGACTGAAAAATATGTTGGACCGGTATAATATATATGTGATGCCAAATCCGACGAAAATAAAAGCCTGCAATGATGAGCTCTTAAACCAGGTTAAACAATGGGGAAATGAAGATTATTTTACAGATGAACAACTGAAAGATGCCAAGGAAATTTTACGTCGCGATGCCATCCGGCAAAAAGAAAAACCTTCTGCATCAAACGGGTATCGTAACCTATTACTGGACCAGTGCCAGTCTGGATTATATGACCGATTATGAAAAGAATTGTCAGAAAATAACCCGGGAGGATATAAAAAGATTTGTCAATAAATACATAACAGGTAAACCCTATATCGCCGGAATGGTCATCAATCCGGAAATGAATAAAAAATTAAATGCATCTGAAAATTTTAAACCTAGTTTCTACTAAAAATTATAATCATGCTTATGCAATCATTTATAAAAAAAATCTCAGGCCTGATATTACTGACCGCCGTCTGTTTACCGGGTTTGCCCACAGACAAACCTGCCTACGAAATGACCGTCAATGGCGTCAAGGTAATTGTTCAGCCCAGCGGTAATGAAATCGTGGAGGTGTTAACGGTATTAAAAGGTGGTGTTCAGAATTATCCGGCCGATAAAGCCGGAATCGAAGACCTTGCCATGACGGCCTTCCTGGAATGCGGCACAAAAAATGACAGCAAAAACAGTTTTAAAGACAAACTGGATAAAGTAAGTGCAGATATCGGCGAGGATGCCGGAATGGATTTTTCCACCATCAGCCTGAACTGTATCAAGAGCTGATCTGGATCAGGTCTGGCCGCTGTATGTGGATGCCATTACGGTTCCGCTTTTTGACAGTATTGAATTCGACCGGATGAAACAGGATGATATCAGTTCAGTAAATGACCAGGCTTCCCGTCCGGATTTTGCAATTGCTCAAATGGCAATGGAAACGGCATTTAAAGGAAAGGATTATTCAAAATCCCAATGGGGAAGAAGAAACCTGTAGAAAATGAGTGCCACCGAAACAAAGAACTATTATACTTCTATTCTTACCCGCTCCCGATTGCTGATCGTTGTGGTTGCTGAACTGGAGAAAGACGAACATTGAAAAAATGGTAAAAAAACTGACTGAAAATATACCGGAAGGTAAACCGGTCAAATTGAACCGGTATAGTTATGTCTCCGGCCAAAAATACATTTGCTGATCAGAATAAAGCCGTGGCAACGAATTATATTCTGGGAATTACCAGTGGGCCGATGCCGGGATCTGAAGATTATAATGCATTTGCCATCGCCATGCGTATTTATTATGAAAAATTCCTTGAAATCCGAACCAATAATGGATTGTCCTATGCACCGGTGCCCGGTATTGTAAGCGGACTGTCCCCATATACCCAGATTTCGGTTTCAACGAAAAATCCGGATAAATTCATTGAAGTCAATAATAAGTTACTGGATAAAACACATACTGAGGGATTTTCTGCTGAAGATGTCAAGAACGCCAAAACCGGTTTTGTAACTTCTTTTTATTCCAACGATGGAAACCAATGCCGCCCAGGCGGCTTCCCTGGCTTCAAACGAAATATTATTTAATGACTGGCGCCGGTCCCTGCGCATTAATGAAGACATGAAAAAAGTAACTAGTGAAGAAGTAAATAAATCATTCAATAAATATGTAAAGGATTTTACCTGGGTTTATCAGGGTGATACCAGTAAAGTAAATCCTTCTTTATATACTGCCATGCCGGTTAACCAGAAATTACCGGAAACCAAGGTTTCAGGAAATAAAAATTAATCAGCGCGAAACGAGATCCCGGAAAGCAGCATCGGTGGTAGGATAAATAAACTGAAAACCCTGTTGTTTTAATTTGTCTGAGCTGACGTTGCTGCTTTTCAAGACCTCTTCGCTCCTGTCTCCCAGCATCAGCCGGAGTATAAATTCCGGTACCGGAATCGGAATATAAAAACTTCCTTTTATTCTTTTCGCAAGATCCAGCGTAAAAGTTCCGGTTGCTCACCGGCTGCGGAGCAACCGCATTATAAATTCCGGACAGCGATGCATTCAACATGGCTTCCATGTATATCCGGCATAAGTCTTCAATATGAATCCAGCTTATCATTTGTTTTCCATTTCCTAAAATACCGGCAATACCAAACCGGACCGGTTTGGCAAATTCAGGGAAAGCGCCGCCATCATTGCTCAGTACAATTCCGGTTCTCAGGATCACCAGTCTTTTCCCAAGTTCTGTAACGGGTTTGATGGAATTTTCCCAGGCCACGCAGGTTTCACTCAAAAAACCCTGACCCGGCGGATCTGTTTCAATTGCCGGTACCGGATTGTTTTTTTTATACCAGCCGATGGCAGATGCGCTGACAACCGATACAATTTCATTGGGAACCTGTTGTAACACTTTAATGAGAAGCGAACCGCTTTTTGTGCGGCTTTCCAGAATTTCTTTTTTTCTTTTTTCTGTCCAGCGTTTATCTGCTACACCGGCTCCTGCCAGGTGAATAACAAATTTCGCCTTATGGAATGGCTCTTCATTGACGGACTGTTCTTCAATATTCCAGGCTGCATATGAAATTCCGGGAGATGAACTCCGGTGCGATCTGGGTTCGCGGGTGAGAATAATAACCTGCATTCCCCTGGATACAAGATAAGCGGAAAGTGCCCTTCCGATAAGGCCTGTACCGCCGGTAATGATGACTGTATCCATCTTCTAAATAATTAAGCCCTAAAAAAAATCCTTCCCACAAACGGTGGGAAGGATAAACAACTAAAAACAAACGAAATTAAACCTGTTAGTCAGGTTTTTTTCCATCCAGAAAACTATTGATGGTACTGATTTCACCCGGACTATTTTTATCGGATTTAACTTCATACTGGCTGTAAAAACTTTCTACACTGGTGACGGTATTGTACAGTTCCAGATTTCGGCGGATGTAAGCCGGCACAGTTTCAAACTCATTATTCGGATCCGCAGCATTCATATTGAACGACAAGTTGCGCAACTTGTTGATCCTTTCTGCTGCTCGGCGTTTCAGGCCTTCTGCTTCGTCCTGCACCGCAGGCTCCTCTGCAGGCTGATCCGCCATAGATACCGGTTGAGTTTGATGGGCCCGAGGCACATCCGCCGCTGGAATTTCATCTTTGAATACGAGCTGCATATCGGCGGAAGGATTTTCATCCGAAGTCGAATTTTTTGCAGTCGTATGAATGATCAGATCCTTTAACGGAATATCCTGCGACAGGGATTCCGATTCTTTGGATTCTTCATCATAAATATTGGAAGGTCTTGTAAGGTATCCACCCGAAGAAGGTGTTTTGGCAGTCTCTTGTGAAAATATCCATTCTATTGGTTCTTCCGTTATCTTTTTATCCACAGGCTTTTCCGGAGCAGAGCGGTTTTCTGATTTGGGCGGCATCATCACTACAGGGCCTGATTTTCTCCCTTCCGGCACAGGCGTTTCAACCAGTTTGGGTTCCATTTCTTTTGAAAGGGCTGATACCGGCATGATAATTTCCATTATATTTCCTGCATCCGCCATCCGGGCCGCCTTTTCCAGTTTAGGTTCCGGTTCGGCCACCGGAATTTCTTTGGTTTTCACCAGTTCCTGAACCGGCATTTGCAAGGCATTACAATCTTCTCTTCTTTTTTTGGAGCAGCCGGTTTTTCTGCCCGTTTAAATGGATCCTTATATTCAAATCCGGTAGCGATGATTGTAATACCAATTTTATCTCCCAGCGATGCATCATAACCCAGTCCCAGGATCACATCAGTATCTTCACCGGCCTGGCTGATCAGGTGATTCTGGATGATTTCCACTTCATCCATCGTGAATTCATGATCACCTTCGGAAGAATTGATATTGATCAGTATCCATTTGGCGCCGCGGATATCATTGTCATTGAGCAATGGTGAATTCAGTGCTTCTTCAATCGCCTGTTGCGCCCGGTTGCTGCCGGCTGCAGCTGCACTTCCCAGAATGGCAACACCGCCATTACGCATTACCGTACATACATCTGCAAAATCCACATTGATCTGGCCGGTACTGTTGATTACATCGGTAATACATTTTGCTGCTGTTGCCAGCACATTGTCGGCCTTTGAAAATGCTTCTTTCATTTTCAGATTTCCGAACTGGTGACGCAGTTTATCATTGCTGATCACAAGCAGGGTATCCACATAATCTTTCAACAGATGAATTCCTTCTTCGGCCTGCAATTGTCTTTTTTTCCCTTCATAGGAAAAAGGAGTTGTTACAATACCCACGGTAAGAATGCCCAGATCCTTACAGATTTTTGCAAGAATGGGTGCGCCGCCGGTTCCGGTTCCACCGCCCATACCGGCAGTGATAAAAGCCATTTTGGTATTTACTTCCAGGATGGATTTTATTTCCTCCAGGCTTTCTTCTGTTGCCTGTCGGCCGATATCCGGATTGGCGCCGGCACCCAGTCCCTGGGTTAAGTGCGGACCGAGCTGTATTTTATTTGGAACACGGCTTTGCGCAATTGCCTGTGCATCGGTATTACAGATAATAAAATTGACGCCTTCAATATTCTGGCTGAACATATGGTTGACTGCATTGCTTCCTCCGCCACCCACACCAATCACTTTGATGATGGATGATTTTTCTTTGGGTAAATCAAACTGGATCATAAAATAGAATTAAAGGTTTGTATAGTATTAAAGGGCGTGATCTTCTTCTTCTTTAAACAAGTCAATGATACCGTCTTTGAATTTACCCCAGAAATCTTTTATTCCACCTCTGTTTATAACTCTTGACCGTTGCTTCTCTTCTTCCGTAACAACCACTTCTTCCTTAACAATCTCCGGTGTTTTAAGTGCGGTCGGAATTTCAACCTGTACATGTGTTTTTTCAAACTGCTTGCGGTTATGTTCATAATCACTGTATCCTTTCAGGATTAAACCGATACAGGTTGAATAGGTTGGTCTTGGCCAGTTCTTCAATATGTCCGGATGCCAGGTGTTCGTTCGGATAACCGATTCGTGCATTCAGTCCGGTTACATATTCTGTTAACTGGATCAGATGTTTTAACTGGGAACCACCACCGGTCAGCACGATTCCGCCATTCAGCATTTTGTTATCGAGACCCACCTGTTTCAGATGATAGGAAACAAAATCCATGATCTCGCTCATCCGTGCCTGGATAATATTGGCCAGGTTCTTTACACTGATTTCCTTTGCCGGCATTCCGCGCAAACCCGGAATCGTGATGAAGGCATTTGCCTTTGCTTCATTGGAGAGTGCAGATCCAAACTGCACTTTCATTTGTTCAGCCTGTGTTTTTAAAACACCAAGTCCGGTTTTAATATCATTGGTAATATTTTCTCCGCCAAAAGGAATAACCGCCGTATGTTTCAGAATTCCTTCATAAAATACAGCCAGGTCAGTTGTACCACCGCCGATATCCACGATGGCGACACCGGCTTCGAGGTCTTCCTGTCCCATAACCGCTGCAGCAGAAGCCAGTGGTTGCAACACCAGGTCCTTGGTTTGCAATCCGCTTTTTTCAACTGCGCGGTTGATATTTTTGATGGCATTTTTATCGCCGGTGATAATATGGAAATTGGCGCCCACTTTTACACCGCCATATCCGATCGGGCTGATGATATTTTGAAAATTATCCACCGTAAATTCCTGCGGAATCACATCGATGATCTGGTCGCCGGCAGGAATATAGGTTTTGTACTGATCGGCCACCAGCTGGTCAATTTCTTTTTGGGTAATTTCATCTTCGGTACTCTGCCGAACGATATCGCCGCGGGTTTGCAGGCTTTTAATATGATGACCTGCAATACCGACATATACTTCCGAAATAGCCAGGTTGGGATTGGAAGCATAACAATTGTCAAGTGCCATTCGGATGGCCTTGATGGTTTCATCGATATTCAGCACCTGGCCGTGTTTTACGCCATTTGAATTGGCCCGGCCAAAGCCAAGGATTTCCAGTTTGCCGAATTCATTTTTACGACCTGCAATGGCAGCAATTTTTGTTGTGCCAATGTCGAGTCCTACAATAATGGGTTGTTCCTGGTTCATGGTTTGGTTTATTTTTGTTGTTGTTTCTGATGTTTATTATCTGTTTCGGTTTGATTTTCGTTTTCTTCCGGAAGATCAGTAACCCCGGAGATTCTGTTCCGTCATGGTATTTCTTTCCAATGGTTTTACTTCCCTGATTATGCCGGTATCCGTTTCCATCTTCTGCGCCATACGAATCATTTCCATAACATTTTTTCTTGCCTGAATGGAATCCGCTCTGGAAATAATTCCTTCTTTGCGTGTGGCAATTACCTGGTTCGAATAAGCCAGGTTGATGCCGGTATATTTTTCAAATCCGGTTTGTGTCATCACTGTTTTATAAAAAACAAATAGCCGGTGAAATTTATTCTCATAATCATTGCCATCTCCGAATTCAATAACCTGGTTTCCGATCAGCGGGGTCATCATGAAATGTTTTGCCGGCACTGATATTCACTTCCTGAATCTGACCCGACCAGAATGGATCCTGATTCAGAAATACAGCCAGATCCCTGATTTGGCGATTCAGGGCACTGTCCCTTTGTAGTCCAAATTTATCCTGTGGATAACCGGTAAATACGGGAAGTCTGAAAACATTCCTTTCCGGAACAGGCATTTGCACTCCCTGTACTGTCTATCAGGAAACTATTTCCTGAAACCGTAAACATCCGGGCAACCGGTTGCCTTTCCTGTATACGTATTTTCAGGATCTGGTTATTGTCGAAATACAACTGTACATCCCTGATCCAGGTATTCCTTCGGAGAATATTTTCCATTTTCAGCAGATCGAAAGATGCCATTTTTTTATCCTTAATATCTTTAAGCCCTTCCTTTTCCAGCATCAGTGCGCACATCTCTTTTATTCAGGAACAAGGCTTTGCCGCCGCCATTGATTTCCACTTCCATTCCCTGACAGAGACTGCTGTTTTTGGAATTGATGGCAGCAATCAGAAGAGCCAGTCCGGAGCCGCCCAAAAGGCACCAGAGCATGACAGTAAAAATTTTTTTCAATTTGCTTTTATATTCATTTTGATTTAAATAGGTCAGTAAACGGTTTAACCAATTCATCAATATCACCGGCTCCTGCCGTGATCACGACTAATTTTTCTTTTGGTTGAAGGTCTGCTGCCCAAAGCAGTATTTCCTTTTTATCCAGGATTTGTTTTTTTGCCCGGGTCATTTTATTCAAAATGGTTGAGCTGCTAATTCCTTCGATGGGCAATTCCCTGGCCGGATAAACCGGCAATAAAATCACTTCATCTGCTTTGTCCAGAGCATTGGCAAAACCATCTGCGAAATCCCGGGTCCGGCTGAATAAATGAGGCTGAAAAATAATCACCATTTTTCTGTCCGGGAAAAGTTCCCGGGCGCTGCTGATCAGCACTTCCAGTTCCCGGGGATGATGTGCATAGTCATCAATATATACAAGGGATTCGTTCTGAACATGATATTCAAATCTTCTCCTTACGCCTTTGTAATTATTCAGAGCGGGAATTATCTTTTCACTTCCCAGTCCCAGTTTGCGGCAGGCTGTAATGGCCGCCAGTGCATTTTCCACATTGTGCCATCCGCCCACATTCAATTGCACATTCTCTCAGTTTTCCTTCCTTTCCTTCCACATCAAAAACATAATTGCCGGACTGTATCCGGAGGTTCTTCGTATATACATCTGCGTTATGGTCGTTCAGATGATAACTGAGTTGCTGAATGTCGCTGCGGGTTTGGGAATTGGCAATCCATGTTTCTGCACCAGGGTGCCGCCGGATTTTATTTTTTCACTGAAGGCAATAAAGGCTTCCTTTACCGCTTCGCCGTTCCATAAATATCCAGGTGATCAGCATCCATGGAGCTGATCACGGCAATATCCGGATGCAGTTTCAGAAAACTCCGGTCATATTCATCCGCTTCCACAACACAGATATTATTTTTATGACTCCAGAAATTCGTGTTGTAGTTGGCTGAAATGCCACCCAGGAAAGCATTGGACCCCATACCACTGTCGCGCAGGATATGCGCAATCATGGTACTGATGGTTGTTTTACCATGTGTTCCCGCCACACATACATTCAATGAATCTGCCGTAATCAATCCCAGCACTTCACTTCGTTTCATTAATTCATATCCATGCTCCCTGGTAATAATTCAGGCCTTTATTGTCTTTTGGAATAGCAGGTGTAAAAACCACAAGCTGGACATCTTTCGGAACAGCCGACGGATCATCCAGTGTAGGTAACCGGAATGCCTTCTGCCACCAATGCCTTTGTAAGTGCCGTTTCTGTTTTATCATACCCGCTAACCGTTTTTCCCTGGTGACGAAAATAACGGGCCAGGGCACTCATGCCGATTCCACCGATACCGATGAAATAGAGATTATGTATGTTTTTTAGATCAGCCATTCAGTGTTTTCAAAATTTCAGTTGCAATTTTTTCATCTGCATCGGTGATCGCCAGTTTGCCGATATTTTCTTTTAATATTTCCTGTTCCGGTTTATTTTTTGCCAGTTCTACGATTTCCGAAACCAGATTTTCTCCGGCATCCTTATCCGGAATCAGGATAGCTGCATTTTTTCTGACCAGATTTTCGGCATTTACGGTCTGATGATCTTCTGCTGCATGTGGATAGGGAACAAAAATCACCGGTTTTCTCACTGCACACAATTCATACAATACCGATCCGGAACGGGAGACAACAATATCTGCTGCGGCATATGCAAATTCCATTTTTGAAATAAATTCACCGGTCCAGATCAGTCTTGGATTCCGACTGCATGTTTTGCGGCCTGTGCAGCAAAGGATTTTCCGGTTTGCCAGATCAGCTGAATCTGATTTTTCATCAGCTGCTGAATACCCGCATCAATGGCTTCATTCATGGATTTCGCACCCAGACTTCCACCCGTTATCAATACCGTTGTGTATTGGGGATCCAAACCAAAAAAGGAAATTCCTTCTTCCCGTGAAATCTGGTTCGCCACCACATTTTTGCGAACCGGATTACCGGTATGTATCAGACGGCTGGCAGGAAAAAATTTTTCCATTCCGTCGCTGGCCGCAAAAATGCGCGTAGCTTTTTTTCCCAGCAGCTGATTGACTTTACCCGCAAAGGAATTCGATTCATGGATAAAAGTGGGAATCCCTTTCGCCTGTGCATATCGCAATACCGGGAAAGTGCTGTATCCACCCACACCGATGGCTGCCTGCGGTTTGAAAGATTGCAAATATTCCTTTCACCTGGAGAAAACTTTTAATCAGTTTGTATGGTAGTGCGATATTTTTTATCAAAGAACTTCTGTTGTAACCGGCGATATCAATCCCTTTAATGGGATATCCTGCTTCCGGGATTTTTTCCATTTCCATTTTTCCCTTTGCGCCCACAAAAAGAATATCCATATCCGGTTCCTTTTTTTTCAATGCATTGGCAATCGCCAGGGCCGGAAAAATATGTCCGCCTGTTCCGCCTCCTGCTATGATAATTCGTCTGCTCAAATTTGAGAATTTGAGAATTTGGAAATTTGAGAATATTTAAACTTATACACTTTCATATATTCTGACTGCATCTTATATAATTTCGAATCCCTAATCATCTAATCTTCTAATCATCTAATCTCTAACTCAATCTCTAATCCTCTAATCCTCCAACCCCGAATTCTCCTCCGCAACTTCCATGGCCAGCACGGCTTTCTCTTCTCCTTCCACTTTTTCCGCATTGCGCGCCACACTTAATATGATTCCGATGGCCAGACAGGTAAATAAAAAAGAACTTCCGCCCATGCTGATCAGCGGCAGGGTTACGCCGGTTACCGGAAACAGATTTACATTCACCGCCATATTTGCAATTGCCTGGATCATCAGCGTAAAACTCAGTCCCAGGGCCAGGAAGGCACCAAAGGCAAAAGGGCATTTTTTAAATATGCGTATGCTCCTGAACAGGAAGACCAGGTAAATAAACATGATGATGGCACCGCCGATCAATCCATATTCTTCAATGATGATCGCATAAATAAAATCTGAATAGGGATGGGGAAGAAAATTTCGCTGCCGGCTGTTGCCGGGTCCCAGTCCGATCCATCCACCATTGGCAACAGCAATTTTTGCCTGGTTTACCTGGTAATTATCATCTGCTTTATCCGACTTTGCTTCCATACATGAAATTCTCCACCCGGTTGATCCAGGTATCTACGCGTACGAATAAGTCTGAATGGGTTGACGGTTGATGGTTGGCGGTTGGCGGTTCGGTCGGTTTTATGCCGGATCACGGCAGCCAGGATCAGGATCATTACCGGGATCATGGCGATACCGATAGTCAGTAAGAGATGTTTGCCACTGACCCTTCCGATAAACATCAGCATCATGCAGGTTGCCCCGATGAGCAGGGCCGTGGAAAGATTGGCAGGTGCGATCAACAGGCAAACCACGGCCACCGGAAGGATCACGGGCAAAAATCCCTTTTTGAAATCTTTTATCTGATCCTGTTTCCTGCTGAGCAGCCGGCTGATATACATGATCAGGGCCAGCTTGGCCAGGTCGGAAGTTTGAAATGTCATATTGACGATGGGCAGCCGGATCCAGCGGCTGCCTTCATTCAGTTTTACACCAAAAAATAATGTATAGAACAACAAGGGAATGGAAATGAGAAAAAGAATTTTTGCTACCCTGGCATAAATGATATAGTTGACCTGTGTGCAAAATAAATGATCATCACACCGGCCATGATAAATGCAAATTGTTTGAAGAGATAAATTTCCGTATTGCCCTTATACATTTTATAAGCCAGCAATCCGGTAGAACTGTAAACAGCCAGCAGAGACATCAGGGCCAGTAAAACAACTACCGCCCAAATCACTTTATCGCCCTTGGTTCTCGAACCCAGGTGTTTAAAGGCCCTCATTTCTATGGTACTGTTATCTTGCATGTTTTAGTTGACGGTTGATCAGTTGGCAGTTGCTATACATATTCTACAGGTCTCTCACTGCCTTCTTTAAACTGATTTCCCCTGTCTTCATAATTTTTAAACAGGTCAAAACTGGCACAGGCCGGGCTCAGCAATACAACATCACCCTTTATCTGCCAGATGAAAACTGCTTTTAACTGCTTCTGTCGCCGAACTGGTATTGACAATCAGCGGACACATCGTTTTGAAATGCTTCATGAATTTTCCGGTTATCGAGCGCCCATGCATACAATGGCTTTTACTTTTTCTTTTACCAGGTCTGCGTATCAGGGAATAATCATTTCCTTTATCAATCCCGCCCAGAATCAGGATCACCGGCTTTTGCATGCTTTCCAGCGCAAACCAGGTAGAGTTTACATTGGTGGCTTTGCTGTCGTTGATAAATTCCACCCCCCTTACTGTACTTACATATTCCATTCGGTGTTCCAGGGATTCAAAACTCTGAACCGCTTCCCGGATCTTTATCTTTTCGGATGCCGATGGTAACGGCTGCCAGACCTGCTGCCATAGTATTGTACTGATTGTGGATTCCTTTCAGGGCAAAATCATAAATGCTCATTTTCAGTGTTTCATTCCCTGCCTTGAGATTCATTTGCCCGTTCCTGATAAAGCCTCCCTGTGTTGGTTCCTGTTGCATGGTAAATGGTAATGGGTTAGATTGAAATGGATACTCGTTTATATGTTGTTTTATCACCGGATCATCTGCACAATAAATAAAATAATCAGTCTTCGTTTGGTTTTTCACAATACTGAATTTGCTTCTGATATAATTCTCAAACTTGTATTCATATCTGTCCAGGTGGTCTTCGGTAATATTGGTCAGTATGGCGATATCCGGTCTGAATGCTTTGTATATCATCCAGCTGAAAACTGCTGATCTCGGCGATATACCATTCTTTCGGATCTTCCGCCACCTGTCTGGCAATGGAATATCCGATATTTCCGACCAGTGCACAATCCAATCCGCCATGCTTACAGATATGATAGGTCAGGGAAGTAGTGGTCGTTTTTCCATTGCTTCCCGTGATGCCAAGGATCCTGCTCTCTCCTTTGTGGCGGTAAGCCAGTTCGATTTCACTGATCACCGGAATTCCTTTGCTTCTGATCTGTTTTACCAAAGAACTTTTTTCCGGTATGCCCGGACTCTTCATTACTTCATCTGCTTCCAGGATCCTTTCTTCACTATGTTTCCCTTCTTCGAATTCAATTCCCCTTTTTTCCAGGTCTGATTTATACTTATCCTGCAATCTTTCCGGCATCAGAAACAAAAACATCATATCCTTCTTTTGCGGCCAGCATGGCTGCGCCCACACCGCTTTCACCGGCACCCAGGATTATTATTTTTGATTTCATTTATTTCGGTTTGTGGTCGATGCATATGGTGTATGGTCTTCCATCCACCATCAACCATACCCGATTCACCAAAACGGCCGTCGGTCATCCTTTCAAAGGGCGGATTAGAGGTTCTTCAAAAGCATGAATAAATACTGCACCACAATATTCGAACTCGTTTTTCTTGGATATCCGGAAAAAGCCTTAAGCCTTATGCTCTAAGCTTTAAGCCTGATGTGTTGGTTTTTCAGCTATTTTTCTTACTGGTCATCTGATCTTCAATGTTACAATCGCAAACACCACACATAGAATCGTTACGATCCAAAACCGCGTTACGATTTTACTTTCATTATATCCCAGTTTCTGATAATGATGATGCAGCGGGCTCATCAGAAAAATCCGTCTGCCTTCGCCATATTTCTTCTTCGTGTATTTGAAATAACTTACCTGTAACACCACGCTCATGTTTTCGACCAGGAATACACCGCAGAAAATCGGAATCAGCAATTCCTTCCGAACGATAATGGCCAGGGCCGCAATGATGCCGCCCAGGGTCAGGCTTCCCGTATCACCCATGAATACCTGTCGCCGGATAGGCATTATACCAGAGGAATCCCAAACAGGCACCGATCAGCGCACCGATGAAAATGGATAACTCGCCCAGGTTGGGGATATACATGATATTCAGGTATTCGGCAAAGCGGAGATTGCCGCTGGCATAGGCAAATACGCCCAGACAGGTGCCGATTACGGCACTCACGCCGGTGGCCAGTCCATCCATTCCATCCGTTATATTGGCACCATTCGAAACAGCGGTAATAATGAAAATTACAATCATGATATAAAGAATCCAGGTAGCTCCGCGCAGGGGTGCAGGCAATAGTTTGGAATAATTGAATTCATGGTTTTTTACAAATGGAATGGTGGTAATGGGTTCCCTGGCTTCCACAAATAGTTTTTCCTTTCCATCCAGCACTACTTTTTTAAGGCCGATCGTATCCGTCGGTTTATCTCCCTACAAATTCCCGCCATACTTTGGTATTGCTGTTGAAATAAAGTGTGGCAGCCACAACAAAACCCAGAACCACCTGACCGAGAATTTTAAACCATCCTGCCAGTCCGTCCTTATCGCCTTTTTTATACTGAATTCCCTGTTGCTGGGCCATTCTTTTGGCGCGCAGTTTCAGATAATCATCAATAAAACCGATCATACCCAGCCAGAGGGTACTGAAAATCATCAGGCGGATATAGGCTTTATTCAGGTTGGCCAGCAGCAGGGTGGGAATCAGGATGGCCAGGATAATGATGATTCCGCCCATGGTTGGTGTTCCTTTTTTCTGTTGTTCACCTTCCAGTCCCAGTTCGCGAACACTTTCACCTACCTGCAGGTTTCTGCAGATAATTGATCAGTTTCTTGCCGAAAAGCATGGTGATCACCAGCGACAATGATAACGGCCAGCAATACCCGGAATGTGATGAACTGGAATAATGCCCCGCCGGGTACTTTAACTCCTGTTTGTTTAAGCCAATCGAATAGATGATACAACATGTTGTTGATCCGTCTGTTTAGTAACCGTTTACGGGATTCGATCCCAATTCTATTTGTCCAGTATTCAAAAATTTCCTTCAGCACTGCTTTATCGTCGAAAGGATATTTCACTCCTTTTATTTCCTGGTATTTTTCATGTCCTTTTCCGGCAACCAGCACGATATCTGCTGGCTGTGCAAGACTGACCGCTGTTTTTATCGCTTCTTTCCGGTCACTAATTGAAATAAATTTTCTTCTTGCCGCCGTATTCAGTCCGGCTTCCATATCTTTTAGGATATCTGTCGGCCTCTTCGCTTCGGGGATTGTCGGAAGTGAAAATCACCTTATCGCTGTAGCTCACAGGCTACTTCCCCCATGATCGGTCTTTTGGTTTTATCCCGGTCGCCTCCGCAACCCACCACCGTAATAATGTGTTCGTCGTTCTTTCGCAGTTTTTGTATGGTGCTCAGTACATTTACCAGTGCATCGGGTGTATGGGCATAATCCACGATACCGATAATTTTTTCCTTTGGTGAAATCATATAATCGAATCTGTCCTTCCGCACCGCTCAGCACACTCAGGTTGCGCAGAATCTCCTGCTTTTTCTTCACCCAGACAAATAGCTGCTCCATAAACCGCCAGCAGGTTATAGGCATTGAATTCACCGATCAGCCGGAAATGCACTTCCTGGTCATTTACCAGTCATCACCAGACCGGTCAGATTATTTTCCAGAATCTTTCCTTTAAAATCCGCCATCGTTTTCAGGCTATAGAAATATTTTCGCAGCTGCTGTATTCTGCAACATCACTGCCCCTCTTTTATCATCTGCATTGGTAATCGCAAATGCGGCGGAGGAAAGTGAATCGAAAAATGATTTCTTTACCCGGATATATTCATCAAATGTTTTATGATAATCCAGGTGATCATGGGTGATATTGCTGAAAATTCCACCGGCATAATGCAATCCTGCAATCCGGTGCTGGTGAATGGCATGCGAACTGGTTTCCATAAATACATGTGTGCAGCCTGCATCCACCATTTCCTTCAGCAGCTGCATTCAGGGATACCGGGTCCGGTGTGGTATGGGTAGCCGGTATGACCTGGTCTGCCAATATGATTCTGCACGGTGCTCAGCAATCCGCATTTATATCCCAGTGAAGTAAATAGTTTATACAGCAGGGTGGCAATGGTTGTTTTTCCATTGGTGCCGGTTACGCCGACCAGTTTTATTTTTTCGGAAGGCTGTCCATAAAAATTATGAGCCAGTAATCCCGGCCGCGGCGGCACTGTTTTCCACCTGCACATAAGTGATTTCGTCGCTGCAGGTGTGCCGGCAGTCTGTTCACAAATGATGGCGGCAGGCTGATGCCGCTGATACGGCATTCAATGAACTGATGACCATCGGTATGCGTCCCTTTTACGGCAATAAAAGCAGAACCGCTGCCCACTTTCCGTGAATCCGTCTGCAGGTTCATCACATCCACGTCCAGTTTGCCGTGAACGGACCGGATGCGCACTTTATATAATATTTCCTGCAGATATCATTAGTTCAGATCCAGTGATTAGTTTTTGATTTTTTGACAACGATTGTGCCGGGTGCTATACTTTGTTGTTTTACTTTTCCCGTTCCGCGGGTAGCTACCTGTATATTCCCGCGATTCCAACAGATACAGTGCATCTTTCAATCCCATGCCTTTTACATCCGGCACCTGTTTGGCATCCACATTTTTTGCCTTTATTACCGGCTGATCCTTTTCCCGGAATACAGCCGGCCCATTTTTTATCCCGGGAAGAATCCGCATAAGGCATTTGCAGGTTGTTGCATAACATTTTTTATTTCCTCCGTGGCGCCGGCATAATAATATGCGGCAGCTGTCTTTTTTCAGCATCAGCGTATAGGATGTCAGCTGAACTGGATCGGGAGACAGGGCTTCCAGACTCATCAGTTTGTCGGCCACTTCCCTGAAAACAGGACCGGCCACTTGCGCACCAAGATATTTTTTTGCAAAGGGTTTATTCCTGATCACGACGATGCAGGTATATTGGGGATGGTCCGCCGGAAAATAACCGGCAAAAGAAGACTGGTAAATATGATCGGCATAACCGCGGTTGCCATTGGCTACCAGGGCTGTTCCGGTTTTACCTGCCACTGGAGTAAAAAGTGTTTTTAAAAGCTGTTCTGGCCGGTGCCTTTGATGCAAACACCTTCCAGACATTTTTTCAATTCGCAAGGGTTTCATCGCTGCAGATTTTATCCATCAGCACCACGGGTTGATTTTGCCTGTCTGATCCACCTGCATCCTGGATCGTGTTCACCAGATAAGGTTTCATCATTTTCCCGTTGTTGGCAACGGCATTGTATAAGGTAAGTGTTTGTAGGGACTGACCAGCACTTCATATCCAAAAGCCATCCAGGGCAAGCGTACTGGCACTCCAGGTGCGGGATTTTGGTGATTTGATGATGGGTGAGTTTCCCCGGCCAGGTCAATGCCGGTTATCTGGTTGAGTTTTAATTTTTTCAGGTGATCCACGAATTGTTGCGGATGCTGTGAATAATGGGCCACGCACAGTTTGGCCATGCCCACATTGGAACTGTGTTCAAAAGCCTGCTTGACCGTTACATCGCTCACTTCCTGTTTTTCGGCATCATGTACCGTGCGTGTTCCGATTTTCCAGGTGCCGCCTTCGATATTCAGATGATCAGATAATTTTACTTCATGATCTTCCAGCAGGGATAAAAGAGTGGCCAGTTTGAAAGTAGATCCGGTTCGGAGGCACGGATGGCATAATTGAGATCTTCCCAATAGCTGCCATCCGGCTGGCGGCCCAGGTTGGCCATGGCTTTGATTTTTCCGGTGGCCATTTCCATCACGATACAGGTGCCATGTTCACATTCGTTTTCGACCATCATGGACAGCAGGGCATTTTCTGCAATATCCTGGATATTTACGTCGATGGTGGTGAGAATATCTTTCCCGTTTTCCGGATCAATCTCATATCCTTCCACCGGAATATAAGTGCCGGCATTCAGGTAGCGAACCAGTCTCCGTCCATTTTCTCCTTGCAGCAGGGTGTCGTAGGTTCTTTCCAGTCCCACATTCTGGGCATTGTCCCTGGACAAGCCAATGGTGCGATTGGCCAGCAAGCCGAATGGATTCAGTCTTTTACTGGAAGCATCTGCAATAAATCCGCTTTTATTTCGTGCCCTGGCGTACCAGTGGAAAATGCCGGAGTTGTTTGTACTGGTCGAAACTGAGATTTCGGTGCAAGCAGGTAATAACGGTCTTCCGCTTTGTATCCCTGCAGTAATTCCTTTTTATAAGCTGCTGGCGGACTGGTCCCTGAAAAGATTTGCGAGACAGAGGAGAGGGAGTCGAGATTTTCTTTGAAACGTTTTCCGTTTTTCTCCCGAAGACCATCGGCGTCGAAATCAATATAAATATTAAAATAAGGAACCGAGGTGCTTAACATGTTTCCGTCTTCACTGTAAATCGTTCCTCTTTCCGCGTTGAGGTCAACATATTTCTGATGAAGACTATCACTCAGTGCTCTCCAATATTTTCCCTGTACATGCTGGATAAAAAATACCCTTCCCAGTACAGCCACACATATCAGTACCATGCCCAGGAAACACAGGTAAACTCTCCAAAATATATCTCGTCTTAGTTCCACCGGGTATCGGGGATATGGGTGATAAAAATTATTTCATTTTTGCTACTATCGTTAGAGGACCAGCGGAGGTGAAGACAATGGTTTTAATCCAAATGGTTCAACCGCTTTGGCCAGTTCGCTTTGTTTGCTGCGAAACATCACTTCACTTTTCAGAGTCTTAAATTCGTATTGCAATTCCTTTAGTTCCCTGCCTGTTTTTCCGATATCCCGCACTACCCGGTCTGCGTAATGACCATTATATATATAAATCACTGCCAGGAAAGCGAGGAAAAGGAAAAAAGGAAGGTTTCTGATGCATCCACTGGTAGCGGATCAGACCGCTGACCTTGTTTTTTTTCGTTTCCGAAAACTTTCATGATTCCAGTGAGATGAATAAAAAATTAGGGTACGATTATCAAACTGAGATTTCTTAGGTAGTGGGATTAGTTCTTTTATATTTTTTCTGCGATTCGTAGTTTGGCACTTCTTGCACGTGGATTCAGGCTGTAGTTCTTTTTCGGAAGGCGTAATCGGTTTTTTAGTGATTGTCCGGAAGGGGACGTTTGATGCAGAGAATCCGAAAGGATCCTGTTCTTCTTTTTCTTCGAAATGGCCGTTTCTGAAAAACTGTTTTACCATCCTGTCTTCCAGCGAATGAAAGCTGATGATCGCGATCCGGCCACCCGGTTTCAATAAAGCCGGGGACTGTTCCAGCAATTCTCGTAACGCGCCCATTTCATCATTTACTTCAATCCGCAAAGCCTGGAATACCTGGGCGAAGTACCTGTTGGGATTGCCTTTCACCAGATCTGCCGATAGCCTGTTTAAATCCACTGACGGTTCGAAAAGGCATCTTGTTCCGCAGGCTGACGATGGTTTTGGCCAGTGTTTTCGCATTCGTCACTTCTCCGTACTGCTCAACATTTCCTGCAGCTTTTGTTCGCCATAGGTATTCAGGATGTCTTCGGCGGTCAGTGTCTGCCGTTTGTCCATTCGCATATCCAGGCTGGCGCTTCAGATCGCGTGGAAAAACCCCGATCGGGCTTCATCAAACTGGTGACTGCTTACGCCCAGGTCGGCCAGAATGCCATCCACTGCTAGTTACGCCATGAAGACGAAGAAATCGTTGCAGGTGGCGGAAATTATGCGGCATGAAAACAAATCGTTCATCGGGCAGGCTGTTCCTTTTTGCGTCGGTGTCCTGATCAAATGCAAACAGTCGGCCTTCGGGATTCAGGTGAGCCAGGATCTCTGCTGAATGGCCACCTCCGCCAAAGGTGCAATCAACATAGATCCCGTCCGGCCTGATATTCAAACCGTCCATCGCTTCTGAAAGCAATACGGGTATATGATATGCGGGATTGGAATCCCTCATATTATGATTCATTTATCGGGTTTGCCATTCATCACTTCATTGGCCAGGCCGCTGAATTCATCCGGTGAAAAAGTTTCAAAGAACTGTTGGTACTTAATTTTATCCCAGATTTCAATTTTGTTTACTGCCGTTACCAGCACGATATCTTTTTCGAGACCGGCATATTCCTTCAGGTTCTGGGGGATCAGCAACCTGCCCGCCCCATCCAGTTCCATCATCGTCGCCCCGTTCAAAAAATATCTCCGGAATTACCTTACCTTCGGGTCAAAATCATTCAATTTGCTGATCTGTTCAAAAATGGGTTCCCAGCTTTTCATGGGATACAGGCTCAGACATTTTTCAAATCCCCGGTTGATGACAAAGGAGCCCCCTTCCTCCCCGGTTTGCTTTTTGAGCGAAGCCGGCAGGAGAAAGCGACCTTTTGCGTCGAGCGTAGCCTCGTATTCTCCCAGAAAACCAATCATTTATAAGGACTTGAAACAATGTTTTTAATAATTAACACAAAATAACACTTTTTCCCACTTTACAAACTAATTTGGAAGATTTTAATTTTTCCACAGATTATTTTATGACTTTATGATACAGCGCAGGCATAGGTTTGAGCTTCAAATACCACTGGAATTGATCAGTACCCTGTGTATAACATGTTAATCAGTGTGAATATCTGTGTATAACCCGAGTGTATGAATAGTATTTCCCCTGTTTCCAAACGATCTTTCCATCGCAGATTTCGGTTATGATTTACCGGATGAAAAAATCGCGCGTTATCCTTTGGCAGAAAGAGACCAGTCCAAATTGCTGGTCTGGAAGGCAGGGTCATCTGGAGGATTCAGTTTATGCCCGGCTGGCTGATTTTCTTCCTCCCTCCTCCCTGCTGGTATTTAATAACAGCCGTGTGGTGGAAGCCCGGATTTTATTTCAGAAACCCAGCGGCGGACAAATAGAAATTTTCTGTCTCGAGCCGCATGACACAATTACTCCTGTTTCGCAGGCCATGACGCAAACCGGAAAAGTATTATGGACCTGCCTGATTGGAGGTGCGTCCAAATGGAAACGCGGGCAGGTTCTGGAAAAAAAAACCGGTGAAACCTGTCTGCAAGCCCGTTTCATTGAAAAAAGAGCCGATGATTTTATTGTTGAATTTTCCTGGACGCCGGCACATCTCTCTTTTGCCGAACTGCTGCATCAGTTGGGATCGATCCCTTTACCTCCCTATCTGAAAAGACCGGCAGAAATTTCGGATGAACAGCGATATCAAACCGTATATGCAAGAGAATCCGGTTCTGTGGCGGCTCCTACCGCCGGACTTCATTTCAGTGAAAATTTATTTCAATCGCTTATCTGAAAAAGGAGTAGAAACCATTTACCTCACACTGCATGTAGGTGCAGGAACATTTATGCCGGTAAAAACGGAAAAAATTTCAGAACATCATATGCATGAAGAATTTATTGAAGTGACCGCCAACACCGTGGAACGACTGATTTCAAAACTGCATGAACCGGTGATTGCAGTTGGCACCACCTCACTAAGAACACTTGAAACACTCTACTGGCTTGGTTTACAGATAAGCCTAAATAAAAATATCCGGCTGCTGAATTATGCCTCGATCAATGGTATCCTTACCGGCAACCCGCATGATTGCCGGCAGAAGATTCATTACAATTTTACTGGAATGGATATCGAAGCAGCCCGAAAAAAAACTGTCTGACAAAAACACAATTGTTTATTGTACCCGGTTATCGGTTTAAAATAGTGCACGGACTGATCACCAATTTTCATCAGCCACATTCCACCCTGTTGCTGCTCGTTGCTGCACTGATCGGACCGGCATGGAAAAGCGTATACACTTGGGCGTTAGATCATGACTACCGGTTCCTGTCCTATGGTGATGGGTGTTTATTTCTGCCCTGGTAAAGTTACACGCATCAGGCTAAAGTATCCTTTTCTCCTGCCGGATCAGTGGAATCTCCAGGATAAAACGTTGTTCCCTTTCCAACCGTGCTTTCCACTTTTATGCGCCCGTTATGGGCATCCACCACCGACTTTACATAACTCAGTCCAAGTCCAAATCCTTTTACATTATGTACATTACCGGTATGGGCCCGATAAAATTTTTCAAAAATGCGACGCTGGGTTTCTTTGGTCATACCGATACCATTGTCCTCAATCCGGATAGATATATTTTTCCCGGTGCGCTGGGTTTGAATACGGATCATCAGTTTCTCCCGGGAATATTTAATCGCATTATCAATCAGGTTTGAAATCAGATTGGTAAAATGAACTTCATCCGCATCGGCCATATCATAACCTTCATCCAGTTGCAAGAATAACCTGGGCATGAATTTCATCCAGCTGCAGTTTAAAATTATCCATGCACCCGGCGGATTACCTCGTTAACATGCAGCGGTTGCAGTTTAAGCTGCAGTTCCTGCCGGTCGATCAGCGCAGCCTGCAGAATGGTTTCCACCTGTTTGTTCATCCGTCGGTTTTCTTCCTTGATGATACCGCTGAAATAAGCTGATTTTTCCCGGTCACTGCACCACTTTTTCATTTCGCATGGCATCCACGGCCAGTGAAATGGTGGCCAGTGGTGTTTTAAACTCATGCGTCATATTGTTGATAAAATCATTTTTTATCTCACTCAGTTTTTTCTGTCGCAACAAGGTACTGACCGTTACATAAAATGCAGATGATAATAATCAGGGTAAAAAAGATTACGCCGAAAATCATCCATCGCATTTGTTTCATAACAACCGATTTATAATCCGGAATTACAATAGAAAGGGTTTCAAAAGGCTCAGGTCCGTTAAGTTCCCGGCTGCTGGTAACCAGGGGAAACAGGGTTTGTAGATTGTGTATCGTATCCTGTAAGCGCCGAAAAGAAATTGGCTGATTTTAATTCATAGGTGTTTGCAAAATATGGAAGAATTGATTCCGGTTTCGGAGAAAATGCAAAATTCAAATTTTGTATCCTTTAATCCCCGGTAAATAAATGCCTTTCGCAGTTTTTCCGACATTTCCTGGTAACTGAATTTCTGGGAGATCAGGGGAGGTTTCATCAGTTCCTGCATGAATTGTTCCGAAGGCCTGAATCCAAATCCCTGAGGAGAACGAAGCAACTGGACTTCCGGAAAGATCCGTTTTTTTATATTCGATCAGGTCGCGGGCCACATCGGTTGTAACATCAACCAGTTTGTGGTGAAGTTCTTCTTCCTTGTTTTCCACCATGGTGGTAATCCAGTTCCACTGGATATAAATAATACCCACCAGGGAAATACTGATCAGGATAAAAATGATAGTAAAATTTTTCTTCAACAGGACTATTTTTCAATGCGTTAAAATCTCTTCTGAGAACGACTGGCGGGGCAAATTTATTGAACAATTATGCTTCAGATTAGTTAAATTACAATATGGACAGTCCCGCGGCTGGTATCTTGCTGATCGCTGACCCGTTTCTGAAAGATCCCAATTTTAAAAGATCGGTCATTTTCCTTTGCGAACATCAAAGTGAGGGAAGTTTCGGCTTTTTGCTCAACAAAACCTACGAATACAGCCTGAAAGACCTGGTAAATAATGCAGACGACCTGGAAATTCCGGTTTATTTCGGTGGACCGGTGCAAACAGATACCATACATTTTCTGCATCAGTATCCCGACCTGATACAGGGCGGTTACGAAGTGACTGACGGCATCTACTGGGGTGGGAATTTTGAAAAAGCAATAGAACTGATCCGGACGGGAGAGATTAAAACTTCGAAAATCCGGTTTTATATCGGCTATTCAGGCTGGGCGGGCGGACAACTGGAAGATGAAATGAAAGAAAAATCCTGGCTACCGGCCACGGCAGATCAGAAACTTATTTTTCACAAAAAAACGGAAGAAATCTGGAAGGATGCCATACGGCACCTGGGAGGTAATTATCTGATGATGATCAATTTTCCGATAGATCCGCAACTCAATTAGTCTTATGGATTTTGAGTTGATGATAGCATGGAAATCCATCAACCATTTACACCTGATAACCATGTACTTAAACCGGCTTCGCTCCTTCGACCAAAACGGTAACCCGGTTGGAGATCACTTCCACAAAGCCACTCCGGATTTCAAAAAAAGTAGTATGCGTTTTATCGTTCAATACTTTAATACGTCCGCTTTTCAATGCACTTACCAGTGGAGCATGTCTGTCCAGCACTTCAAATGATCCCGAAACACCGGGCAGTTGTACGCCGTAAACTTCATCGCTGAAAAGTTTTCGTTCCGGTGTAAGTATTTCTAAGTGCAAATTTGAGGATTTGAGGATTTAAAAATTAACCCTGTGCCTGCGCCATCAGTTTCTTACCTTTTTCAATCGCATCATCAATTGTTCCTACCAGGTTAAATGCTGCTTCAGGATATTCATCCACTTCACCGTCCATGATCATATTGAATCCGCGGATGGTTTCTTCAATCGGAACCAGTACACCTTTCAGACCGGTAAACGCTTCAGCCACATGGAAGGGCTGTGAAAGAAAACGCTGTACTTTTCGTGCACGGCTTACGGTTAATTTATCTTCATCACTCAATTCATCCAAACCAAGGATGGCAATGATATCCTGTAATTCTTTATAGCGCTGCAAAATCAGTTTTACCCGGTTTGCGCAATCATAATGTGCATCACCCACGATTTTCGGAGTGCAGAATTCGTGAAGTAGAATCCAATGGATCCACCGCAGGATAAATACCCAGATCAGCAATCTTACGACTCAATACCGTAGTTGCATCCAGATGGGCAAAGGTGGTTGCCGGAGCCGGATCGGTTAAGTCATCCGCAGGTACATAAACCGCCTGTACGGAAGTAATAGAACCATTTTTGGTAGAAGTAATTCTTTCCTGCATCAATCCCATTTCTGTAGCCAGTGTTGGCTGATAACCCACCGCAGATGGCATACGGCCCAGCAGGGCCGATACTTCAGAACCTGCCTGTGTAAAACGGAAGATATTATCAACGAAGAACAGAATATCGCGTCCCTGTCCTTTTCCATCGCCATCGCGATAATATTCCGCAATCGTCAAGTCCGCTGAGAGCCACACGGGCACGGGCTCCGGGTGGTTCATTCATTTGTCCGAATACAAAAGTTGCTTTTGATTCAGCCAGTTCCTTCATATCCACTTTGGAAAGATCCCATCCGCCTTGTTCCATACTGTGTTTGAAATTATCGCCATATTTCATGATGCCGGCTTCGATCATTTCACGCATCAGGTCATTTCCTTCACGGGTACGTTCACCCACACCGGCAAATACCGAAACACCGGCATATGCTTTGGCGATATTGTTAATCAGTTCCTGGATCAATACGGTTTTACCTACACCGGCACCACCAAACAAACCAATCTTACCACCTTTTGCATAAGGTTCAATCAGGTCAATAACTTTAATACCGGTAAATAAAACTTCTGTGCTTACACTCAGGTTTTCAAATGCAGGTGGTTTGCTGTGAATTGGGCGGCCGTTGACCTTGGAAACCGGAGGCAAGTCCATCAATCGGATCGCCGGTTACATTGAACAAACGTCCTTTAATCGCGTCACCAACAGGCATGGCGATGGCAATACCGGTATCGAGTACTTCCATACCGCGAATCAGCCCTTCCGTACCATCCATGGCAATACAACGAACACTGTCTTCTCCCAGATGCTGCTGAACTTCCAGCACCAGGGTTCCCGACCCGGGTCGCTTTAATTCCAGGGCATTATAAATTTCAGGAAGTTTGCCGGTAAACTGAACGTCTACAACCGCACCGATAATTTGTTTAATCTTGCCTGCATTTGGCATAAAACGTATTTAAAAGTGACTTTAAAATCGGCTGCAAAGGTAAGTGTCCGGATCCGGAATTCCGAAATGAAAAAGCAAGTATTTTTACGGCTGTCAATTCCTTACACATGCAATTAATTCAGGTTCAGGATCCGGCTCAGGCCCGTGAATTCATTTTAGCCAATGTGGATATCCTGGGCAGCCAGCCGGGTTATATCCGGCCCCTGGATAAAGATATAGAAGAGGTTTTCGATCCGAAAAAAATAAAGCCTTTCGCCATGGTGAAGCCGCCCGATGGATTCTGAAGGATGAAGACGGAGCGTTTACTGGGCCGGATTGCCGCTTTTACCAATAAAAGGTATAAAACCAAGGTGATGAATTCCCGGTAGGCGGAATTGGTTTTTTTGACTGTATCAATAATCAGGACGCGGCAGATATGCTGTTTGATGTGGCCAAACACTGGCTGCTCCAGCGGGGAATGGCAGCCATGGATGGTCCCATCAATTTTGGTGAACGGGATACCTGGTGGGGGCTGGTAACCGAAGGATTTCATGAACCCCTGTACCGGATGAATTTCAATGCCCCCTATTACCAGGCTTTATTTGAAAATTATGGTTTCAGGAAGTTTTTTGAACAGATCTGTTTTGGGATGGATCCTAAAAAACCATTCAGTGAAAAACTGATGGACCGGCATGCGATCATTGCGGCAGATCCTGCTTATCGCGCAGCCCATATTCATAAAAATAAACTGGACCACTATGCAGGATATTTTACGGAAGTGTATAATAAAGCCTGGGCCGGTCATGGCGGAATGAAACAGATGAAACTGGAACAGGTAAAACACCTGTTCAAACAGATGAAACCTTTTATGGAAGAAAGACTGATCTGGTTTGTTTATCACCATGACAAACCGATTGCGATGTTTGTGAATATTCCGGATCTGAATCAATGGTTTAAATACCTGAATGGAAAATTTGGAATCCTTCAGAAATTGAAATTTCTATGGCTGCTGAAAACCAGGAAGAATAAAAAATTCACCGGGCTCGTTTTTGGAATCATACCGGAATACCAGGGAAAAGGAATTGATTCCTATATGATTGCAGAAACCGGCAAAATGGTTCTCATTCTTCCATATACAGAATATGAAATGCAATGGGTGGGTGATTTCAATCCGAAAATGATCAATATGATCCGGACATATGGCGGATACCTTATCCAAGCAGGAGACTGAAAACCTATCGGTATATTTTCGACCGGACCGTGGAATTTAAAAGACATCCCATCTTCTAAATCTTTATTATTATTGCAGACAGTAAGATTCCGGAGGCAAGGTTTATGAATAAATTCATCGTTTCTGCCAGAAAATACAGACCACAACTTTTTTCAACCGTTGTTGGTCAGTCGCATATTACCACCACACTAAAAAATGCCATCCGCAATAAACAGCTTGCCCATGCTTTTTTATTCTGCGGACCCCGGGGTGTCGGCAAAACCACCTGCGCCCGTATCCTGGCAAAAGCCATCAACTGCGAAAATCCTGCTGACGACGGAGAAGCCTGTAATGAATGCCATTCCTGCGTTTCCTTCAATGAAGGCAGTTCGCTGAATATTCATGAACTGGATGCTGCCAGTAATAATTCGGTCGATGATATCCGCTCCCTGGTGGAACAGGTGCGGTTTGCACCGCAGGCAGGAAAATACAAAGTGTATATCATTGATGAAGTACATATGCTCAGTTCTTCGGCATTCAATGCATTTCTGAAAACACTGGAAGAACCGCCGCCCTATGCCATTTTTATTCTGGCAACCACGGAAAAACATAAAATCCTTCCAACCATCCTCAGTCGTTGTCAGGTATTTGATTTTAAAAGGATTACCAATCAGGATATCATGGATCATCTGCTGGAGATCTGTGAAAAAGAAAATATTCCGGCAGACAAATCTTCCTTGGAAGTCATTGCGCAAAAAAGTGAAGGCTGCATGCGGGATGCGCTCAGCATCATGGATAAGATGGTAAGTTTTTCGGATGGAAAACTCACCTATGCAGATACGCTGGAACACCTGAATATTCTGGATGCCGGATATTATTTTAAATTGCTCACTGCCGTCAGGGAACAGCAATTGTCCGATGCCCTGCTGATTTATGATGAAATCAACCGAAAGGGATTTGAAGGAGATCTGGTATTGAATGGATTTGCTGAATTCATCCGGAACCTGCTGATTTGTAAAGATGAAAAAGCAGCCGTCCTGCTCGAAGTGGTGGAAGATTTCAAACAGAAATATAGGGTGGAGGCACAGTCAGTAGATATGGCCTGGCTCATCAGTGCACTGAATATTTTAAGTGAATCCGAAATTCAATTATAAAGCAGCGAGAAATAAAAGATTACATGTGGAGCTGGCCCTGATCAAACTGGCCTATCTAAATCAGGCCTTGCATCTGTCGCAGAATTCGGCAGATAAAAAAAAAGGGACTGAAGGTGTGAAGCCGGTAGCCTACCGGATGATCGCGCCACTGGAAATCAAAGGAAAAAAATTGCCGGATTCCGGATGGAGAAGTCCGGCCAAAAAAATCTGTTCCGGAAGTAAAATCCGAGGAAGCGCCCAGACTGATTATTGAAGTCAGCAAACCCGCTCCACCCGTAAAAACGGCTCCGGGTGCACTTTCCAAAATCCGGCAGGAAGTAGTAAACCGGAAATCGGCCGCGGATTCAGCAGAATTAAAACCACTGGATTCCCTGACACTGATAGAAATCTGGAATCAGTTTACGGCAGATCTGAAAAAAAACAAAAATTCCGCCGCCCAGAGTTTTGAAGGCGCCGAACTGTCATCCTCGATGACCAAAAATTTGAAATCCTCACCAACAATAACCTGGAACAACGATTTATTGAACAGGAAAAAAGAAAATTATCCGATCTGCTGCAGGAAAGATTTCAAAATAAAAATATTTCATTTTCGGTAACCGTGCGCGAGCAGCCCCTGCAAGCCATTTCCCAGGAAAAAACCTTGAGTAAAAGAGAGCAGTTTCAGCAAATCGTTGAATTATATCCACTGGTAAAAGAATTGAAAGATAAACTGAAACTGGAGCTGGACTATTAAGCATAAAGCTCAAAGCCTAACGCCTAAAGTGTTTAATGTAATCTACCTATCTGACATTTCCTGTCATCCGTCAACTTTCATCCGTCATCGTCAACCATTTTCCGGCAAATGCTAAAAATCCTCTAATTTGACCTCCCTGATTTTGCTTAGCCGTTGATTCGCAGGATCTTTACAAACTTTTATGGCAGGAAATTCTACGAACCAGATTTTTCAAACCAGCTCATCTTCCCGCTGGTCCCGGTTTATTTGGAGCAGCCGTCTGATTGCTCTTTTTGTTGTACTGGGCGTTATAACCATTATCATCACCCTTACCAGGGTCTATACCCCTTCTCTCCCAATATGTTTGGAGCACAGGAAAAAGAAGCCCTGCTGGACAGCTCCAGCTGGCTTTTTAATAAAAGCAAAATCGGCAAACAATACGGGGGATTCCGAAAATACATTAATGAAAAAGTAGCGTATAAGGCGGGTGGTTATCCCACTCCCAAAAGGTTCCGGAAAAAAAATGGAGTTATTGTTCAGGCTGATTCCAGTTTCTATTCCTTTAAAAAATTTTCCGCCGGTGTCCGCGCCGGTTTTTATGTAAACTGGTCCCCTACTTCCTTTACTTCCCTGGAACAAAATATTTCCAGACTGAATATGGTATTGCCGGAATGGTTTTTTCTGGATCCGAATGCAGATACCCTTTATGTCAGAACATGACCAGAAAGCGCTGGATATTATGATCAAGTCCGGCGTAAAAGTGCTTCCTTTGCTAACCAATAATATCAACCAGTGTTTTCCGGGGAGATGTGGTACACCGCATCCTGAATAATCCGCAAAAAAGAGACCGGCTGATCAATGATATTATAAAATATCTCGAACAATATAAACTCGATGGAATTAATATTGATTTTGAAGATCTGCAGGAAAAAAAGAATGAAGTGCTGGTACAATTTCAAAAAGCACTTTATGAAAAAATGCATGCCAAGGGACTTGCTCGTTTCCCAGGATGTGCAGCCTTTTAATCAGGATTATAATTTCGAAGAACTGTCCAGGTATAACGACTTATGTTATCCTGATGGCATATGATCAGTTTTCCGATGGTACCGGTCCCGGACCGATCTGTCACCAGAAATGGATCGAAGGTGCAGTAGATGATGCCATCAAAAAAATTCCGGCTGACAAACTCATTCTGGCTGTTGCCGGTTTTGGATATGACTGGAAACTGGATGAAAATGATAAAGTGATTTCGGTCTGCCCAATCAGCTATCAGGATGCCCTGACGCTGGCCCGTAGTTATGATGGCAAAATAATATTTGACAACGATTCCTATAACCTGCATTTTACCTATGACGGAGACGATGGTGCTCCGCATAAGGTACAGTTTACCGATGCAGCAACCACCTTCAATTCCATGCGTTTTGCAGAAGAATCCGGACTCGGCGGTGTGGCACTCTGGCGACTGGGAAATGAAGATACCCGCATGTGGGATTTTTATGACCATGACATGAGTAAGGACAGTCTGCGCAGTTTTGATTTTCATTTGTTTTCCACTGTCAGAACCATGAGTCACGGATGAAACACCGGCTTATTCCGGCGAAGGTGAAGTGCTGGATGTGATCGGTGGTCCTACCAGCGGAAAGATCACTCCGGAACTGGATACCACGGAAATGCTGATCTGTGAAGAAATATATGACACCCTTCCCTCCAAATGGGTGGCCAGAAAATATGGAACCAAGGACAAGAAAAAACTGGTACTGACTTTCGACGACGGACCGGATCCGATTTATACACCACAGATCCTGGACATCCTGAGCCGGGAACATGTGCCGGCCGCTTTTTTCCTGGTCGGCATCAATGCGGAAAACAATATTCCGATCGTAAAAAGAATTTACCGGGAAGGTCATGAGATCGGCAATCATACATTTACCCATCCGAATATTGCGAAAGTGAGCAGGAAGCGGGCAATTATTGAAATGGATGCCACCCGATTGCTGATCGAAGCCATTACGGTCATTCCACCGTATTATTCCGCGCTCCCTTCAATGCGGATTTTGAACCGGCAGAAAGCGGAAGAACTGATTCCGGTTGCCATTGCACGAGAAAAAAATTACCTGGATATTGGTGAATCCATTGATCCGCTGGACTGGGAACCGGGTACATCAGCTGATTCCATCGTTGCCCGGGTGATCGCCCGCAAACAGAGCATGACCGATCAGAACCTGAGTGGAAATATCATATTGCTGCATGATGCCGGAGGAGACAGCCGTCAGGCCACGGTAGATGCGCTGCCGCGGATCATTCATTATTTTAAAGAAAGGGGATATCAGTTTACCACGATTGCCGATCTGCTGGGCAAGAAAAAAGAAGATCTGATGCCACCGGTTCCCAGGGGAAGCGGATATTATCTGTTACAGTTAAATTATTTTCTGGCGATGTCTGCTTATCTGGGCAGTCATATTCTGATTTCCGTTTTTATCGTTTTTATTATCCTTTCCCTGGTACGGATCTCTTTTTCATGGCGGTTATGGCCAGCAGGCAGCATCGCTGGGAAAAAAAATTTGGCCTGAAGCCTTTCTGGAAAGCCGATGGAGCCGATGCTCCGCTGGTGAGTATTATCGTTCCGGCTTATAATGAAGAAGTGAATGCAGTCAGTTCCGTGGAAAATCTGCTGCAGAACCGACTATCCCAATTTCGAAATCATTTTTGTAGATGATGGCAGCAGGGATGGAACATTCGAAAAGGTTAAAAACGCCTTTGCCGGAAATCCCAAAGTGCGGGTTTTGACAAAACCCAATGGCGGAAAGGCTTCTGCATTGAATTTTGGCATTCAGCAGTCAGATGCAGAATTTGTGATTTGTATTGATGCAGACACGAAACTGCTTCCGGATGCGGTATCCAAACTCATGATGCATTTTGGCGACGTAACTTATCACAATGGGAAAAGAGTAGGTGCCGTGGCCGGCAATGTAAAAGTGGGCAATACCGTAAACCTGCTCACCCGATGGCAATCCATCGAATATATCAGCAGTCAGAATTTTGACCGCAAGGCATTTGCCTATGTAAATGCCATTACGGTAGTGCCGGGAGCGATTGGCGCTTTCCGCAAAAAAGCAATCGAAGAAGCGGGCGGATTTACGACCGATACCCTGGCCGAAGACTGTGATCTGACCATCCGGATGCTGCGTTGTAATTATATTATTGAAAATGAAAACAATGCCATCGCCATGACGGAAGCACCGGAAACCGTTAAAATGTTCATCAAACAACGATTTCGCTGGAGTTTTGGTGTGATGCAGACGTTCTGGAAAAACCGGGATATGCTTTTCAATTTGAAAAATAAAGCCCTGGGCTGGATTGCGTTACCGAATATCCTCATCTTTCAATATATCATTCCATCCATCATTCCGCTGGCGGATTTCTTTATGCTGATCGGACTGATCACGGCAATGCAGCCAAAATTGGAAAATATTACCTGGTATTCATGCTGGTTGACCTGGGGGTGGCCATCCTGGCTTTCAGTTTTGAAAAGGAAAAACTCAGCAAACTGATCTGGCTGATCCCCCAGCGGCTGGTCTGGCGCTGGCTGATGTGGTATGTGCTGTTCAAATCCTTCCGGAGAGCCATAAAAGGAGAATTGCAGCACTGGGGCGTTCTGAAACGGACAGGGAATGTAAAAGAAATACCGTCGCTGCAACAAGTTTGATACCTTGTGCGCAGAACCGGCAATTTCACGTTTTTGCCTTAATTTCGAAGTTCCAAAAATTAAAATTATCCAGCTTTATGGCTGAAGTTATTTTAATGCCGCGACTTAGTGATACCATGACGGAAGGTGTGATTGCTGCCTGGCATAAAAAAGTAGGCGACAATGTGAAAAAAGGCGACCTGCTCGCAGAAGTGGAAACGGATAAAGCGACCATGGATCTGGAAAGTTATAAAGACGGTACCCTATTATTTACCGGAACAGACAAAGGAGGAAAAATCCAGGTGAATGATCTGCTGGCCATCATCGGAAAACCCGGTGAAGATATCAGCACCCTCGTAAAAGGTGGCGCGGCCCAGCCCGCCCCGGCATCGGCATCAGCCTCCGCAGCTCCTGCACCTGCAGACTGCCAAACAGGAACCTCCGCCAACCGGCAGCCGCCAGCCATCAACCCCTCAGGGTCTGGATCTGTCAACATGCAGGAAGTGATCCTGATGCCCAGGCTCAGTGATACGATGACGGAAGGTGTGATTGCCGACTGGCATAAAAAAGTGGGTGATGCGGTAAAAAAAGGAGATATCCTGGCCGATATCGAAACCGATAAGGCCACGATGGAACTGGAAAGTTATAAAGAAGGAAAATTATTATATACCGGCGCAGAAAAAGGACAGAAGATTGCGGTGAATGATCTGCTGGCCATCATCGGTGATGAAGGAAAAGTAAATGTGCAGCAGATCGTAGATGCTTCGAAAAATAAAGGAACCGCAGCACCGGCACCTGCCAAAGAACAGGCAGCAGAACCTGCGGCTGTAAAATCCGGATCCGGAACGGCTATCGACGGATTCCCATTCCCTGAATGGAGATGGACGGATTAAAGCTTCTCCGCTGGCAAAAAAACTGGCTTCTGAAAAAGGCATCGACCTTTCCCAACTTCATGGAAGCGGCGATTTTGGTCGGATCGTAAAAAAAGATGTGGCTGAATTTACACCGGGTGCAGCTGCACCGGCAGCCGCATCTGCCAAACCGGGAACTGTTGCCGCAACGCAACCAGCCGGTCAGGTAAGTTTTGATGATGTGCCGGTATCGCAAATGCGTAAGGTCATAGCCAAACGACTTGCAGAAAGCAAATTCACCGCCCCGCAATTCTATCTGACCATACAGGTAGATATGGATCAGGCCGTAGCCAGCCGTGGCAAAATCAATGAAACCTCTCCGGTAAAAATATCTTTCAACGATTTCGTTCTGAAAGCCACAGCCCTTGCCCTGAAAAAACATCCGGCCGTAAACAGCAGCTGGATGGGAGATAAAATCCGCATCAATCATCATGTAAATATCGGTGTGGCCGTTGCCGTGGAAGATGGCCTGCTGGTTCCGGTTGTACGTTTTGCCGATACCAAATCACTTTCCCAGATTTCCACTGAAGTGAAAGATTTTGCAGCAAAAGCAAAGAATAAAAAATTACAGCCGGCGGATTGGGAAGGAAGCACATTTACCATTTCCAACCTGGGCATGTTTGGCATGGATGAATTCACAGCGATCATTAATCCGCCGGATGCCTGTATTCTGGCGATCAGTTCCATCCAGCAGATTCCGGTTGTAAAAAATGGCGCCATCGTTCCCGGTAATGTGATGAAACTTACGCTGACCTGCGATCACCGGGTAGTGGATGGTGCTACCGGTGCAGCCTTTCTGCAAACGCTAAAAGGGCTCCTGGAAGAGCCCCTGCGAATGCTTGTTTAAATTACCGTCCTGATATAGAATTTAATTCACCATGGAAGCATTGCTGGCTGTCGTGTTTACGGTACCGGTCCCCGTTAGTATCCCTTGAAAGTCCAGTCTGCAACCTGCGTATTCATCAAAAAAGATAATATCGGGGCGGGCAAAATCTGAACAATCGTACATTCCATGATCATTCAGCGATCCACGATTCAATTGCTTCGTTTTCATTTTTCTTTTTTTCTGATGCCCGTATATTGGTTTGCCCTGAGTCAGGTGGTAAATCCGAATACTGGTCGCGCTGTTTTGATTTTTTTTATTATTCATTTTTTGATCTATCCTTCCAGCAATGGGTTCAATAGTTATATGGACCGGGATGAAGGAAGTATTGGCGGATTGAAAAAGCCTTTGCCGCCAACCCGCCAGTTATGGCAGGTGACCATGCTGATGGATATCCTGGCAATCGCGCTGGCATTTTTCATCAGTCTCCATTTTACGATGGCAACCGGGATATATATTCTGGCTTCCCGGGCTTATAGTGCCAGATCCATCCGCTTAAAAAAATATCCGTTACCGGTTATCTGACCGTAGTGGTTTGCCAGGGAGCCCTGATTTTTTTTATGGTCTAGCATGGTTCCCATCCGATCTTTCGCTTGCATGTACCGGTGCTGGGTATGATTTCTGCATCCCTGCTGATTGGTGGATTTTATCCGCTTACACAAATATATCAGCATGAGGCAGATGCAAAAGACGGGGTTAGAACAATCAGTGCCGTGCTGGGTATACGGGGTACTTTTATATTTTGCGGGATCATGTATGTACTGGCTTTTACCGGTCTGGCAGTTTTCTTCATTATGTCGCTGGAAATAAAAGAATTTCTGATTTTATCAACCTGTATGCTCCCGATTCTCGTATACTTTATGGTGTGGGTCAGGCAGGTCTGGCGAAATCCTGCCAAAGCCGATTTCGAGCATACGATGCGCATGAATATCATCGCATCCGGTTGTACCAGCCTTGGCTTTATTCTTGTATTTCTGATGAAGTATCAATAACCAATCAATTTGATCGATTGAGTCAGATAAAATCGATTGGTACGGCTGTTCCCCAGTTCAAACATGAGCAGAATGAAATTCTGCATTTCATGAGTCGTATATATGCCTTCAATGAAAAGGAAAGACGAACGCTTAAATATCTTTATCATCAAAGTGGTATTTCCAGCCGGTATTCTGTTTTGGGTGATTATAGCCAGCCGCCCGGAAACTGGACTTTTTATCCGCCAACGGAAAACCTCGAACCCTTTCCATCCATCGAAGAAAGAATGAAAATTTTTAACCGGTATGCTGCTGGTCTGTCTGCCGTGGCCATCAGGAACTGTCTCGAAAACCAGGCAGAGCTGGGTTCCATAACACACCTGATTACAGTAACCTGTACCGGTTTAAGTGCGCCGGGTCTTGATCTGCAACTGATGGAGTTGCTCGATCTGCCAAAAAATATTTTTCGGACATCTGTTAATTTTATGGGCTGTTATGCTGCGATTCATGCCCTTAAACTCGCAGACGTTATTTGCCAGGCAGATCCTGCTGCACAGGTGCTGATTGTGTGTACGGAACTTTGTACGCTTCATTTTCAGCAGGCGGCCACTACCGATAACATTACTTCCAGTCTGCTTTTTGGTGATGGTTCAGCGGCTGTTCTGGTAACCGGTGACCGGGACAAAACCAGGGGTTTTCCGCTACTGGGTTTTTATGGTGAAGTGATGCCGAAAGGTAAGCAGGATATGTCCTGGGAATTATCTTCTACAGGATTTGCCATGACCCTGAGTGGATATGTGCCCTCACTGATTGAAGCGGATTTTGAAAAACTGGTTTCCCAGGCCCTGGAAAAACATAGTATTACCCGGGATCAGATAACGCACTGGGCCATTCATCCCGGCGGAAGAAAGATCCTGGAGGCCATAGAGAAAAGTCTTTCCCTGCCAAAAGAAAACCTGAATGCTTCCTACCAGGTTCTCCGGGACTATGGAAATATGTCTTCCCCGACAATTTTGTTTGTATTAAAAAAAATTCTGGATTCCCTGGGTCAAACCGGGCAGCATAAGATTTTTGGCGCTGCTTTCGGGCCGGGCCTGACGATGGAAACCTTTATCGTCGGGACCCAGCCTGAGGTCTGGTAGCCGTTCCAGAAAAATTTTACTGAATATGAATTTTTCCATTCGTGCCAGCGGTCCTGAATTATTGGACCAACCTGATATTCCTGCAGTGGATATTCAGCGGAATCTGCTTGAACTGGCCATCATCAATCGAAAGCTTGGCGGATTCGATATTACCTGGAATGGATTTCTGACGCTCGCAAAAAAAAAGAAAGATATTCATGTTTGTGAAATCGGCTGTGGCGGCGGGGATAATATGAAAATCATTGAGAATCGGGCCGGAAAAAAGTTTGAAAGCCTTTTTTTTACCGGAGTTGATATCAATGCAGACTGCATCGAAGTGGCCAGAAAGAAGGAATGGAAAAAACCCATCCGGTTTATGATCAGCGACTATAAAAAATGTATGTTCGCCTCCAAACCCGATATCATTTTCTGTTCCCTGTTCTGCCATCATTTTACGGAACCGGAGCTGATTCAGATGTTTCGCTGGATGCGCAACAACAGCCGTCACGGTTTTTTTATAAATGATCTCCACAGACATCCTTTTGCCTATCATTCCATCCGGATCCTCACTTCTCTTTTTTCTAAATCTTACCTTGTGAAAAATGATGCCCCCTTATCCGTACTGCGGGGTTTTAAAAAAAAGGAGCTGGAAGAAGTATTGAAAAAAGCAGGCATCACTGATTATTCCATTCAGTGGAAGTGGGCCTTCAGGTGGTTAATAATTGTTCGCCCGTGAATTCAAACCGGAAATATGATATCGCCATTGCCGGCGGCGGTCTCGCCGGGTTATCCCTTTCCATTCAGCTTGCGCGAAAAGGCTTTCAGGTATGCCTGTTTGAAAAAGAATCCTATCCTTTCCACAAAGTATGTGGTGAATATATCAGCATGGAAAGCTGGGATTTTTTAACCAGCCTTGGTCTCCCACTGGAAAAATGGGATCTTCCGGTCATTGATCAGATCTGCCTTACTGCACCAAACGGTGAATCGATACATGCAAAGCTGCCCCTGGGAGGATTCGGCATCAGCCGGTATAAACTGGATGCCGCCCTGGCGGAAATAGCAAAAAAAGAAGGAGTGCAATTATATGAAAATACGAAAGTGCATGATATCCGTTTTGAAACTACAGGTCACCAGATTCAGACGAATCTTGGATTGTTTACGGCCCTGGTTGCCTGTGCCTGTTTTGGTAAAAAATCCAATCTGGATGTAAAGTGGAAACGCCGATTTCTTGCTGAAAAAGAAGAGCAGAATTATGTCGGTGTGAAATATCATGTAAAATCCTCCCAGCCCGGCCAACAGATTTCCCTGCATAATTTTCCCGGTGGTTATTGCGGAATTTCCAGAATAGAAGAAGGGAAGTATTGTTTGTGTTACCTGACCAGGTCTGGAAATCTGAAAGATAATCATCAGTCCATCCCGGAAATGGAAGAAAATATACTGAAACAGAACCCTGCTCTCCGGAAACTGCTGGAAGAAGTGGAAATATTATTTGACGAACCCCTCACGATCGCACAAATCAGTTTTTCCAAAAAAACACAGATCGAAAATCATGTGCTCTGCATCGGTGATGCGGCCGGTATGATTGCGCCTCTTTGCGGGAACGGAATGAGCATGGCCCTGCATGCATCCAAGATTGCCGTAGGATCCATATCCGGCTTCCTGAATAACCAGCTTACCCGTGCTGCCATGGAAAGAGCCTACCAGAAAAAATGGAAAAGACTATTTGGTAACAGGCTCAAAACCGGAAGGCTCATTCAGCGTTTTTTTGGCAATGCCTTTTGGTCGGGTCTGCTCATCAACACCATGAAGCCCTTCCCTTCTGTGATCCGTGCACTCATACGGAAAACACATGGGGAGAGGTTTTGAGAGTATGGCAAGTATGGGAGTATGGGAGTATGGGAGTATGGAATTTAAACTTTCAGTGGAAATTTTTATATTGGCGGATGAAACGATTTTTTTTCATTTGTTTTAACCTTTGTTCGCTTTGTTCTTTTGCCCAGGATAAAAATTCCTTTTATGCGCTGGATGCGAAAATGAATGCCACCAGCCTGGATTCCTCGAAGTATATTTTATGGATCCATGAAAAAGAAGACAAAAACTGGCAATGGGATTACTATTATACCTGGGGACCATTGATTAAATCACAATCTTTTGCCGATCATGACGGGACCATCTTAAACGGGAGATCTTTATTATTTAATAAAACAGGCAACCTGGATTCCCTGGGCATTTTTGATCACGGGAAAAGAAATGGAACTTTCTATAAGTACAAAACCCTTACAGCAGACAGTGTCATTACCCTTATGCAGTATGACTATGAAGAAGACAGCCTGGTGAAAAAAATTAATCTCTTAACCGACACCCTGAACAAAAAAGACAAAGACACCTCAGGCACCGAGTCAGAATATCCCGGAGGTATCAGCAGCTGGGAATTATTATCTCGGGCATAGCCTCACCTATCCGGAACGGGCGGTGAATAAAGAAATTCAGGGACAGGTGAAGATTTTTTTTATGGTAGATACGAATGGCGTGGTTACCGATCCCTATATTACCAGATCGGTAGAATATTCATTGGATCAGGAATCCCTCCGGGTCATTAAAAACTCGGGGAAGTGGAATCCTTCCATTCAGCATGGCGAGCCGAAAAAAAGCTATAAACTCATGCCCATCAATTTCAAACTGGAAACACAGTAAATACAAAATCCACTCCGGCTAATATCAAAACTATTCATCCATTCCCTTGTTAATGTAATATGCCTCCCATTTCCAAAAAAACACTGGTCCTTGGTGCTTCCGACAATCCGGCACGGTACAGTTTTCTGGCGATACACAAACTCAGGGAACATAAACATCCGGTTGTGGCATTCGGGAAAAGAACCGCGATGGTGGAAGATGTTCCGGTTCAACCCGAAACAACTCCTATCCAGGACCTGGATACGGTTACGGTATACCTGAATCCAAATAACCAGAAGTCCTACTACGATTTTGTACTCGAACAGCATCCGCGCCGGGTAATTTTTAATCCCGGTGCTGAAAATCCCGAATTTGAAAAAATACTTACCGAACATGGTGTTCAGGTGATGGAAGCCTGTACCCTGGTTTTGCTGGGTACAGGACAATACTGAGGATTAGATGATTAGATAATTAGGATAATTAGGGGATTAAGGAATAGTACTCCATCATCTAATCATCTAATCATCTAATCATCTAATCCGCAGTTTTTCCCATTTTAGGAACAATTAGCGGGTAATAAATACGTTTTTAAGAGAGCAATACCCGATGTTGCTCCCGACCCATGAACACCCCGAAAACGATTTTAAGTGGCATTCTTTTGCTGTTAAGCCTGATGTCTTCTGCCCAGAAAACAGCGTCCGAACCCGACCTTCCTTATTCCAAAAAAATATTACTGAGCGACCAGGTACTGGAGTCCTTATTCCGGTTAACCGATAATATTTCCGTGGAACTCGGAACAGGGTTTCACCTGGAAGGAAAAATATTAAATAAAACATTTCACGGAAATTCCGGGGTTTCTTTACTGATTAAAGTATTCAGCCAGCCGGGTGGCATGCTGAATATCACCCGGTTTACTGACTCCCATGGAAAAAATTATTATACCGGTCGTTTACTCAAATTGCATGAACCCAATGGAATGATGCTGATGGAGAAAGATCAGCATTATTATTTCATAGAAACACAACAACGTTTCCTGCTGTCAGAATGAAGAAACTTATCAAACATATTCTCCTTTGCCTCATGATGGCTTTGCAATTGAAATCAATTGGCCAAACGCCTGTTCTGAATAGTTATTCAGCAGCAGCGGCAACTGTTTACCTTGATTTTGACGGCGCGGAAATAGACGGAACCATCTGGAATGAAAACGGCGCAATTACGGCAGCACCTTCAGGATTAAGCGCTGCTTCCATTACCTGGATACACAAACTGATTGCCGAACATTTTACCCTGTTTAATCTGAATATTACCACGGATCCCGCAGTTTATGACCGGGCACCCCTGCACCAGCGCACCCGAATCATCATTACCCCGGATGGCAACTGGTATGGACCGGTGACTGGTGTTTCGGCTATCGGTTCCTTTGTATGGGGAGATGATACACCCGCCTGGGTATTTACGAATGCGGTTTCAAATAATCCCGCGTTTATTGCTGCTGCGGCCACGCATGAAATCGGTCATACCCTGGGTTTGCAACATCAGAGCGTTTATGATTCTTACGGAATCATGATTTCTGAACTCAGTGGTGGGGAAAACAATATATTTTCCAGTCAGGCACCCCTGATGGGAATTCCATTTTACAAACAGGCCGGACTGGAAAAACGGGCATCCGTCAACCGGCGCATCAATCATGCAAAGTGATACGGCAATCATTGCCGGGTCACCTAACAATATCGGATACCGGAAAAATCCGGATGGCGAAGAAACACCGGGAAACCTGGTAAAAGTGGAAAGACAGGAACCCGGCACCCTGGAACTAAACAGTTCAGGCAATTACAGCTACCGGATTTTTGACATCAGCGGGCGCTTACTCACGCAGGGGATATTGAAAACCGGATTCAATGAAATCCGCACCAGTTCTATATCCACAGGTGTTCTGGTGCTGCAGTGGTCTGGTGAATCCAGATCAGGTTCCCAAAAGATATTCCAATAGTAACATATATATTTTTTTTGCTGACATGTTTTTTCGTTAAATTCGAAAAACCGATTAACATATGCTATGGCGAAAATTTAATGGCGATCTCATCGAACTGCCTATTGCCCGCGAAGTAGAAAACGCCATCCGGCGGGAAACAAAAAACGGATTTCATCTGAAAGTTTGCATCGGAACCGACTCCCAGGTAAAGGGAGCCGAAACAGAATTTGCGACCGTTATCGTTTTTTTACGGGAAGGACATGGAGGATTCATGTTCATCCACAATGAAAAAACCAAAACACGGTACAGCATCAAAGAACGTATGCTGGTTGAAGTGGCAAAAAGTATTGAAATCGCCTATGAACTTTGTCCATTATTCACAGAATACAATGTGGACATGGAAGTACATGCGGATATCAATACCAACCCGCATTTCAAGAGCAACGATGCATTGAAAGAAGCCATGGGATATATTCTGGGCATGGGTTTCGCATTCAAAGCCAAACCGGAAGCCTTTGCCAGCAGCAGCTGCGCAAATAAAGTAGTGAATTAACTATCCGGCAGATGTTTTTTTCCAGTCTTCATTCATCTCCCCGATCAGCCGGAGTATGTCCCTTCTACCCAGTTTTTTTTCTGCACTCGTAATAAAATGCGCCGGCAGAAACTGCCAGGATTCACGCATTTTCTGAAGAAATTGTTTAACATTCTCTGATACTGTCCGCTGGTTTTCCTTATCAGATTTGGTAAAGATCAGGGTAAAAGGAATTTCCCATTTCCCCAGTTGGTTCGCAAATTCAAGATCCAGTTTCTGCGGTTCATGGCGACTGTCAATCAGCAAAAATACATGGGCCAGGGTCTGCTCTTTTTCTCAGAAAGTCTTCGATCATCGTCTCCCATTTTTTACGCTGGGAAATGGACACTTTGGCAAAACCATAACCAGGCAGATCGACCAGCCACCATTTGGTCACAACCCTTTTTTCATCAATACTTTCAATAGTAAAATGATTGATGAGCTGTGTTTTACCGGGAGCCGCAGAAGTTTTGGCCAGTTTATCAATATCCGTAAGCATATTGATCAGGGACGACTTTCCCACATTACTTCTGCCGATAAATGCATATTCCGGCAAATCAGTAACCGGACAAGTTTGATAGGAAGGGCTGCTGATTACATATTTCGCTGAACGGATCTCCATACTGCAAGGTATGGTTTCAGGAGCTTCCGGACCTAACCCGAAAATATAAAGCGTTGAGCCGTTAGAAAAAACATAGCAAAATCTCTTTGCTGCGGTTTTTTTTAATATCCTGTCCTGAACCGGTTATTTTTGCAGGCCATGACGGAATTTCAGCACGATAATATTGTACCGTTTAAAGATTCATCCGCGCCCAAAAAGCAACAGGTGGCTGAAATGTTCGATAAAATCGCATTCCGGTACGATTTTCTCAACCGCTTTCTCAGCGGAGGCATTGACAAACGGTGGCGGAAAAAAGCGATACGTGAACTGGATGACCTCAAGCCCAAAACCATTCTGGATGTAGCCACCGGAACAGCGGATATGCCCATCATGCTCATGAAATTATTGTCCCCGGATAAAGTGATCGGCATTGATATTTCTGAAGGTATGCTGAACCTGGGTAAACAGAAAATAGCAAAGGTTAAATCTGAAAGGAAAGATCAGTCTGCAGGCGGAGATGCCGAAAATATTCATTTCTCCGAATTCCTCTTTTTATGCGGTAACGGTTGCCTTTGGTGTGAGAAATTTTCAAAACCTGGAAAAGGGATTATCGGAAATGTACCGGATACTGAAGCCCGGAGGCAAGCTGGTTATCCTGGAATTTTCAAAACCCGGGAACGGTTTTTTCCTTCCTTTCTATAAAATTTATCTGCGGCTGATCGCACCCCGAATCGGTAAAATGGTTTCCGGAAATCTGGATGCTTATAAATACCTGAATAATTCCGTAAATGCATTTCCTGAAGGAAAGACATTTATCGGCATTCTGCAGAAAGCCGGATTTAGTAGATACCTATTTCAAAAAACTCAGTCTGGGGATTTGCACGATTTATTGCGGATCGAAAGTAAAAATCTAAGGGAAATGTTATAACTCCTTATAGCGGCAATTATTCCGCTTTTTGGTCGTTAATTTGATTCATAACCGGATTAATAATTTTATCCCTTTGTAACAACTATAAGTTATTGATTGACTGTTACTTATGAGTTTATACTTTTTACGGAAGCATAAAAAAGGACTTATCCGGATCCTATCCGTTGTTATTTTCCTGAATTTTTCCAGCCAGGCCCGGGCCCAGTTGAGGGACGATATTAACCTGCCCGATCATGATGATAAATTTTATCACCTGGGCATTGCCCTGATTTATAATAATTCCCATTTCCAGGTAACACCGCATCCCAACCTGCTTTTAAATGACAGTGTACTTTCTGTAAATCCGGAAAATACCGGTGGATTTCGGTCTGGCAGGAATGCATACGTTTAATATCAGCCAACATCTGGAATTCAGGATCGTTTTCCCCGAACTGATGTTCTCCTATAAAAATCTAACCTACAGCACCACATTCCCCTCCGGAAAACAGACTACGGCTACCAAACAGGTAGAATCCATTTTACTCGGATTTCCGCTCCAGGTAAAATTCCTGTCGGACCGGATGCAAAATTTCAGATTTTATATGCTGGGTGGCGTTAACTACCAATACGATCTCGCCTCCAATGCAACGGCCCGAAAAGCAGATGACCTGGTAAAACTGAATCCCGATGACTGGAGCATTGAAGCCGGAATTGGGTTTCAGTTTTTTTTCCCGGTATTTATTCTTTCGCCGGAAATCAAAATCAGTAATGGTATCATCAATGTGCATCACCGGGATCCCAACCTGATTTATTCCAGTACAATCGACAAACTGAATTCCCGAATGATGGTTTTCTCCCTGATTTTTGAAGGCTAAAGGCAAGTATGAGAGTATGAGAGTATGGGAGTATGAGTCTAGTTAATAATGTATATTCCCACACTCCCATACTCCCATACTCTCATACTTAGTAATCATATTGCCGGCGGAACATATTCAGCCGAACACCCAAGGTATACATTGTGGAACTGGTTTTTGTGGTGCCTGCTCCGGATCTTTTACCGTATAAGTCCGGTACATAATGGTTCCTTCGAGAAATAAATTCTCCATGCCTGGTAGGAAAGATAAGCCGTAGGTGTTTACAACGGTTGCCGGTATACCAGATCCGATATAGAAACCATAATCCCTGGGGCGGGTATTATAGTTCAGCAGATATTGCTTCCAAAATTTTCTCCCGCAGAATCCAGACCCTGTTTGTTGTAAATACATTTCAGTTCGATATTCCATCTGTATGCCGGCTGGTATCGCAGAATACCAATCAGTTCGATAAAAGTTGGCACCAAACGGATGGGCAAGTGGCTGATTATAGTTGGACCAGTTTGCCACCGTATCATTATGGGAATAAGTATAAGGACGCATGACATTCATTTCAACCTGAAAGTCCAGGTTTTTTACACTGAACATATCCATATACTTAAAGCCCAGTTGCAGTCCCTGCTTGTTTCCCCACCAGCCATGCAGAATAATCTTTGATCTGGCTCCATACAAATTCATTGAACAGCAGCTGTCCGTAAAACTGAAACTGATGAGCAATATTGGCCTTGAAATCAAATCCAACGGTGGTTTTATCCGGGCTTCCGTTTTCCTGTTGTGCTGCCGGCAAAAATATCACCGGGTTCAGATAAGAAAATTCAAAATGATTCACACCGCCGAAAGCAATATTCGCATACAATGCCCACATTAAGCCATTTCGTTGCATTTACACTCAGGTGATGAACCACGGCATATTTTTTTGGATAATAGTAATCACCCCGCATGATGCTGGCTGATCAGTTCCATCAGAATATTCTGATAATTCAATTTCCAGATACGCAGGTTCAATTTCAGAAATAAATAAGGTGAAGCATAATCACTTAAGAAAAGTGTCCGGTATCCGTTACCGATAAAATTTTTATCATAACCAAACTGAACGTGTAAAATATTTCCAGAAATCAAAATCGATCGATCCCCTGACATCCCAATAATCAAATGCGGTTTGTGAGCCCTTGAAATGTTTAAAATAACCTACACCCGGTACAGCAGGATATCCGGATGCAATATACCCGTTGTGTAAAAAAATCCGGTCCTCTTTCCTGGTTATCGGTGATATAACTGGAAAAACCGACATGATCTGCAATCTTTCCGCGAAAAGTAAGTCCCTTGGTATTCAGATAAACCTGTTCCGGATTTCCGGTCTGGTTGGAATATTGAAACTGAAGATACAGGATTGATAGCCAGAAAAAAATCCTTTTCATTTACTTCCAAAAAATTCGCCTGTGTTTTATAAATGGTATTCCAGACCGGATGTTTGCTTTGAAATGATTCCTGACTTCCGCTCACCCACTCGCTGTTGTTCATCAGCAGGCTATGAGCATTGTCCTGATCCGTTTTATCCCAGATGATAAGCTTCACCGTCCGGATAAATACTGCTAAGCGAATCGGCATATTCCGTACATTCCACAGCCACTTTGCGGCTGATGGGTTTAGCACGTAAAAATATTCAGGTCGGGATTGGTCTGCATTTTGATTCCAATTCGATCCAGAAAATGTTCATACTGGGATCCCTGGGGCAGATAAGTGGATTGGGAAAAAGCCGAAGAAGGGCAGGATTAGAATTATAACAAGCCTTGCAACGGTTTTAATAAATTGCATCATTAAGTTGTTACGATTCTGATCCAAGATATGCAAAATTACCTGATTAAGAATATTTCAATCGTTAATGAAGGACGCATATTCACGCAGTGATCTGCTGATCAGAAATGGCCGGATTGAAAAAATTGCGAATCAGCATTTCAGTCGTCTTTCCCTGTTCATGGAAATCAACGGAGAAAACCTGCATTTATTGCCGGGTTGCATTGACGACCAGGTACATTTCCGCGAACCCGGATTAACCCATAAGGCAACGATATTTACCGAATCCCGGGCAGCCGTTGCCGGTGGTATTACTTCTTTTATGGAAATGCCCAATACCATTCCACCTGCATTCACACAGGATTTGCTGGAAGAAAAATATGCCATCGCAAGCAAAAGTTCCCTGGCGAATTATTCCTTTTATATGGGCACTTCCAATGACAATGCAGAAGAAGCACTCCGGACCAATGAAAAGAAAAATGATATATGCGGCATAAAAATTTTCATGGGTTCTTCTACCGGAAATCTGCTGGTTGACAATTATCTGACGCTGGACAAACTTATTTGCGGAAAGCGAAGTGCTGATTGCCACCCATTGTGAGTCGGAAAAGATCATCCGGGAAAATCTGCAGGCATTTCAATCACAAAAACAGGGAATTAACCGCCGCAGATCATCCGCTGATCAGAATCGTGGATGCCTGTTTTGAATCTTCTCTGACCGCCGTACAGTTTGCAAAAAAACATGGTTCACGCCTTCATATTTTTCATCTTTCCACAGAAAAAGAACTCAGTCTTTTTACCAATATGATTCCGCTGGCTGAAAAACGCATTACTGCGGAAGTTTGTGTACATCATTTGCATTTCAGTTCCGACGATTATGCCCGGCTGGGAAATCAGATCAAATGTAATCCGGCCATCAAAGCTCCGGAAAACCGGGATGCCCTGTGGAAGGCATTACTGGATGACCGGCTGGACCTGATTGCAACCGATCATGCCCCGCATACACTGGCAGAAAAAGGGTTTTTCCAGGAACGCAAACGGACAGCCTTGAACCACTCCCGGGCGATGCGGGTTCTTATCTGCAGGCCCATGCCGGTCTTCCCCTGGTACAGCATTCGCTTGCTCTTGATGCTGTACTATGTAAAACAGGGGAAAATTTCACTGGAAAAACTGGTAGAAAAAATGTCCCATGCAGTGGCGGTTTGTTTTCAGATCCGGGAAAGGGGCTTTATCCGGGAAGGATATTTTGCCGATCTGGTGATGGTCGACCTGAACCGGAATTCGGATGTGCATGCCCGTAATATATCTGTATAAATGCGGCTGGAGCCCGCTGGAAGGAGTTGAATTTCCCGGCTTCCGTCATAAATACATTCGTAAACGGCCACCTGGTTTATGGAAATGGGCAGTTCGATGAATCACAGATGGGAAAACGTCTGGAATTCCAACGATAAGCCGTTATTCATTATTATCATGCAGATTGACAACACCACCTATTCAGACCTTTCTGTTTTTCAGACATCGGATGAATTTTCCCTTTTCAGCAAACTGGACCGTACCCGTACCGTCGGGGGCAGGATACAATTGCTGGAATTTTTCAATCATCCGTTCAGTCAGCTGGAAAAAATCAGGCAGACGCAGGAAATCCTCGGCATCATTCGCCAGTATGAAAATGATTGGGCGCCTTCCATTTCGAACGGAACGATCATGGTGATGGAAAGATTTTACGAAACACCGCTCGATAAAATTCCCGCATCCCATGATCCGGTCAGTGCCCGTATGTATCAGTTACTGCACGCCCCGGACTTATGCGCTGACCCGGTATTCCATAGGGCATTTTGCGGATTTTATCCGTGGGCATGTTTTCGATACTGGCTATCCGGGAAAAAGAAAACCTGTCCCGCCCTTACTTAAAAGCCTGCTGGAACGGGCGGCAAGACTACTGAATCCGGATATCATTCAGCAAATCGCAAAAAAGAAATCCGGTGATAAACTTCAGCCGCACGAAGTGGTGGAATATGGAAATTTCATCCGCAATCATTTTAAACCGGCTGCCCAGGACTTGATCAGCATTTATGGAAAACTCGATGCCTGGTATTCCATGGCCATGGCCGGAAAGGAATATAATCTGGTTGATACCGGATATTCAGGATACTGAATTCCCTTTTATTGAAATGGAAGGCCTGCATCATCTTTTACTTCCGCAGGCCGTGTCCTATGACGTGCATATGGAATCCGGAAAGTAATTTTTTCTTTCTCACCGGAGCCAATATGGCCGGCAAAAGCACTTTTATAAAATCCGTGGGAGCCGCGCTGTTTCTTGCCCATCTGGGCATGGGCGTACCGGCAGATAAAATGAAGACAAGCCTGTTCGACGGCATACTGAGCAATATCAATGTAGTCGATAATCTGGTGAAGGGAGAAAGTTATTTTTTTAATGAAGTGCAGAGGATCCGAAACACCATCATCCAGATCAGCGACAAAAAGAAATGGCTGGTATTGATTGATGAACTGTTTAAAGGCACCAATGTGCAGGACGCCATGAAATGTTCATCCACTGTAATCCGCGGACTGATAAAAATAAAATCCTCCCTGTTTATTTTGTCCACCCATTTGTATGAGATCGGGGAAGAATTAAAAAAATATCCCAATATCAGTTTTAAATATTTCGAAACCCGAATCCGGGACGGTCAGCTTGAAGTTTCCGTATCAGTTAAAAGACGGGATCAGCAACGACCGGCTGGGATACCTGATCCTGGAAAGGGAAAAAGTGGTTGAACTGCTGGAAAATTTGTGAAAGTTTGAGAGTTTGGGAATGGTTTTGGTTGTAATAACTTTATTATGACCTTACGCATTAAGCTTTCGGCCTTAAGCCCATTTGATATGAAATCTACTTCACACTCATTCATTCCAACGCTGGGTTATTTTATTAGCATCCTGTAGCAATCAGCCATGCCGCTAATCAGGCAGCCGAAACCATACAAACACAAACAATGGATATCATTTAAATCCACCATGTCCATCAAAACGGAAACCGTTTCCTATCCTTTTAACGGTCAGGTCTCGAAAGGATTTATTGCTTATGATGAAAACCGCAAAGGGAAACTGCCGGTAGTGGTCGTTATTCCTGAATGGTGGGGAGTGGGAGATTATGTAAAATCCCGGGCAGTGCAATTGGCCGGACTGGGATATTTTGCCATTGATGCAGATCTTTTTGGTGATGGAAAAACAGCCGCCAATCCGCAGGAAGCCATGGCATTTACAAAACCTTTTTATGCTGATCCCCAACTGGCCTGGCCGGCAGTGGAAGCAGCTATTGGCCAAAGCCGCCACCTATTCGCAGGCAGATATTAGCCGTGTTGCCGCAATCGGTTATTGTTTTGGCGGATTCATTGTTTTAAATGCAGCCAAACAGGGTATCCCCTGAAAGCCGTCGTGAGTTTTCATGGCGGACTGGGCGGTGTACAACCCAAAAAAGGAATTATACAGGCTGATATCCTCGTATGCCAGGGAGGAGCCGATCCCTTTGTTCCCGAAGCGGATCAACAGGCATTTAAGAAAAGTATGGATTCCGTCGGAGCCCAGTTTACATTCATCTCCTATCCGGGTGCCCTGCACGCATTCAGTAATCCGAATGCTACAGCCCTGGGAGAAAAATTCAAAATCCCGATTGCTTACAATGCGGCGGCCGATACTGCGTCCTGGAAAGCGATGGAAAGTCTTTTCGCTTCCGCTTTGAAATAACTTACATATTAAATCGCTGCCCGACGATCAGTCGATTAAACATAAATAAAGTTTGGGAATTCCATATACTCTATTACATTTGTAGAGTATATGATACATTCTACCGGATTCTTTTTTTCTATTATCCGCGCAACAGGCCGATGTTGTACTTCGTATTAGAGTTTCTATACCTTACTATCCCATTATTTTCTACCTACCATTAAGATTTATTTAAACTATTAAAAGTTATTTTATGAGTGCACCTCTTCGTTTTGAAACCCTGCAACTGCATGCCGGCCAGCAGATAGATCCAACTACCAAGGCCCGGGCTGTACCTATTTATCAGACCACTTCCTATGGGTTTGACAATGCAGAACATGCTGCCAATCTTTTCGGACTGAAACAATTCGGGAATATTTATACCCGGATCATGAATCCAACCACAGATGTATTCGAACAACGTATTGCTGCACTGGAAGGCGGCGTGGCGGCAGTTGCGACCAGCTCAGGACAGGCCGCCCAGTTCCTGGCCCTGGCGAATATTCTCGAATCCGGAGACAATTTCGTTTCCACTTCCTTTCTCTATGGTGGAACCTACAATCAGTTTAAAGTAACCTTAAAGAAATTGGGCATTGAAGCCCGTTTTGCTGATGGTGACGAGTCCCGAAAGTTTTGAACAGCATATTGATCATAAAACAAAGGCCATCTACCTGGAAACCATTGGCAATCCCCGGCTCAATATTCCCGATTTTGAAAAAATTGCAGCCCTCGCCAAAAAACATGATCTGCCGCTGATTGTAGACAATACATTTGGAACCGGCTGGTTATCTATTCCGGCCCTTCGAACATGGTGCAAATGTGGTCGTGGAATCAGCCACCAAATGGATTGGCGGACATGGAACCAGTATCGGCGGTGTTATCGTAGATGGAGGAAATTATAACTGGGGCAATGGTAAATTCCCCGGATTTACTGAACCTTCAGAAGGGTATCACGGATTGAAATTCTGGGATATTTTCGGAGAAGGAAATCCACTGGGTCTGCCGAATATCGCTTTTGCCATCCGCGCACGCGTAGAAGGCCTGCGCGATTTCGGATCCTCCCTGAGCCCATTTAATTCATTTTTATTATTACAGGGTCTTGAAACTTTGGCCCTGCGGGTACAACGGCATGTGGACAATGCCCTGGCACTGGCGCAATGGCTGGAAAAACATCCACAGGTTGAATTCGTGGAATATCCGGGACTTGCTTCCAGTCCTTATCATGAACTGGCAAAAAAATATTTGAAGAACGGATTTGGAGGTATCCTGAATTTCGGGGTGGTGGGTGAAAAGGAAAATGCAAGCAAGCTGATTGATAACCTGAAACTGGCCAGTCATCTCGCCAATGTGGGCGATGCCAAAACACTGGTAATACATCCGGCTTCTACAACGCATGAACAACTGAGCATCGATGAACAGCTTGCAGCAGGCGTAAGACCCAACCAGGTACGCATCAGTGTGGGTATAGAACATATCGAAGATATCAAAGCAGACCTTCAGCAGGCTTTTGAAAAAATATCTGCAAAAAAAGCAGTAGCTGTTTCATAACTATAAAAAAAAGGATTGTCACTTAAAACCTTTACTTATTCCGCTCCCTTTGACCTGGAGTCCGGTTTCGTTTTACCCGGATTCCATCTCGGCTATCATGCCCTGGGCTCACTGAATGCAGATCGTTCCAATGTGGTTTGGGTTTTTCATGCCCTTACGGCAAACAGCAATCCGGTTGACTGGTGGCCGGGCCTGGTGGGAAGCGGACATCTTATCGATCCGGAAAAGTATTTTATTGTTTGTGTGAATATGCCGGGAAGCTGTTATGGCAGTATCGGACCGCTTTCAGAACATCCGTTTGACGGATCACCCTGGTTACACCGGTTTCCTTTTTTTACAACCCGGGATATGATACGGGCATACCGGCCACTGAAAGATTTTCTGGGAATTCATAAAATTAAAATCGGTATCGGTGGCTCCATGGGAGGTCAGCAATTACTGGAATGGGCCATCGAAGAACCGGAGCTTTTTGAACATATCATTCCCATTGCTACCAATGCATTTCACTCTCCCTGGGGCAGGGCATTCAATGCGTCTCAAAGGCAATGTATTGAACTGGACCCATCCTGGAAACAACATGACCCGGATGCAGGGATCAATGGAATGAAAGTGGCCCGTGGTGTAGCCCTGATTTCTTACCGGAATCAGGAAACTTATAATTTCTATCAGGCTGATTCCAACCTGAATTCGCTGGGTCCCTATAAAAGTGAATCCTATCAGTTGTATCAGGGCGAAAAACTTGCAGCCCGTTTTAATGCTTTCAGTTATTATTGTTTATCGCAAAGCATGGACTCCCATCAGGTTGGCCGGTCAAGGCCGGGCATATCGGAGGCCCTTAAAAATATCAGGGCAAAAACACATCTTATCGGTATTGAATCCGACATATTATTTACACAAAAGGAACAGATGTTTCTTTTTGAAAATATTCCCGGCGCCACCCTCAACATGATCCCCTCTTCCTACGGTCATGATGGGTTTCTGCTGGAATATGATGCCATTTCAGAAATCGTACGGGATTTTTTATTGAAAGAAAAGCTTTCTCCGCATTCAACACTATCTGCCATTTAGTAAAGAAAGTGTATCTTAAATCGTCCCGCGAAAGGCGGGATGATTTTTATGAAAAAAGAAGGAAGGCTGAAACGTTATCTGAAAATTCTGGGCCCTGGTTTGATAACAGGCGCAAGTGATGACGACCCATCAGGGATTGCCACATATTCCCAGGCTGGAGCGGGTTTTGGCCTCAGCCTGCTTTGGATGGCACCGTTTACTTTTCCACTGATGGCAGCACTGCAGGGAATGAGTGCACGGATCGGACTGGTTACCTGCAGGGGTCTCACCCATACGCTCAAAAAACATTATTCTCCGGTAATCTTATACCTGATGCTGATTTTCAGTGTGCCGGCGATCATTCTGAATATCGGTGCAGATATCGCGGGCATGGGCGCTGTAACCCATCTCCTGCTCCCTGCGATCCCTTCATTTATGTTCAGCCTGGTTTTCACTATCATCCTCATGGCAACCATCATCCTTTTCCCATATCAGAAAATCGCGGGGATTTTGAAATGGCTTTGTTTGTCCATACTGCTCTATATGATCGTTCCTTTTTTAGTGCATGTTCGCTGGAATGAAGTACTCGTCGCCACACTGATTCCCCATATTGAGCTGAACAAAGATTTTATAGAGATGGTCGTGGCCATTTTAGGAACCACCATTTCCCCCTACCTTTTTTTCTGGCAGGCCACGATGGAAGCAGAAGATTCGGAACATCAGCAGACAAAGATTATCGTTGATAAAAGGATCCTTCAGAATATGAAAGCCGACGTAAATACCGGGATGTTCGCATCCAATCTGGTGATGTGGTTTATCCTGCTTACTACCGGAGTGGTTTTATTTAATGCCGGTATCCATAAGATCAATACGGTGGACGAAGCAGCGAAGGCCCTGGAACCCCTGGCAGGAAAATTTTCATATGTGTTTTTTGCCCTGGGCGTGATCGGTACCGGTTTTCTGGCCATTCCGGTTCTGGCCGGATCCCTTTCCTATATGCTCGCAGAAACCTTTGACTGGCAGGAAGGGCTCGATAAGAAATTTAATGAAGCAAGGGCATTTTATATCGTGTTGATTTTTTCACTGATCATTGGTCTGCTCATCAATGTTATGGGCATCAGTCCCATGCAGGCGCTTATTTTTACAGCCATCCTGTATGGGGTTACCTCACCGGTTATGATTGGAGTTATCCTGCATATTGGAAACAATAAAAAAATCATGGGGGAATTCACCAATAGCCACCTCTCCAATACACTTGGAATAATAACTTTCATCGTCATGACCCTGGCTGCGGGTGTATTGATTTATTTTCAATTCAAATAGTAGCTATATTTATTCCCAGTAGAATACGTTACTCCCAAATTATTTTTCGTGCAAAGAAGAAAGTTTATTCAGGTTTCCGGTTTATCCGCCGCCGCTTTTTTAATTAAACATTCTGATCCGATTACAGGTGAACCAAGGCTGGGAATCCCGGATATGGTTTCTGTGCGTTGTAATGGAGAATGGATCAGTCTGAAAGGCAAAGATAACCATTGGTCATTTCCAGGATATTGAAGTACAATTCAAAAATATCTCCACAGCCATTTCAATTTATGTTAAGGCTCCAAATCGTGAACTGGAATATATTAAATGCAGTTGGAATAAACATACTGACCCGAAATCCCATTGCCTGAATGATCACTGGGAAAGGGGCTATGGGGACCTGAGCTGGGAATCACATCGATGTAAAAAGACGTTCTCCCTGGTATATTCTGTTTTCTGACGGAGTACATACACTGGCCTGCGGAGTAAAGACCGGCCCGAACAGTATTTGTTACTGGCAGGCTATCACCGGAAAATCTGGAACTGGTGATGGACACGAATTCGGGTGGTATGGGAGTGCTTTTGGGTGACCGTATTCTGCATGCTGCCGAGTTATTTTGCGATTCACAATCTACCGGGTGAAAATCCATTTCACACAGATATCCGGTTCTGTAAAATGATGTGTGAAAAACCCCTGCTTCCCAAACAACCGGTGTATGGAATCAACGACTGGTACTTTGCTTACGGAAATAATTCGAAAGACCTGATACTGCAAACGACCGCCATGATGGCTGAACTGGTGACCGATCATTCCAATAAACCTTTTTCCGTGATTGATATGGGCTGGTCGAAAAAACCATTAAAATCAAATGAGGAGTATGTATGGGGAGACGATTTCACCCTGGGCAATGCCAATTTCGGGGATATGGATCTCGTTGCTTCAGACATTAAAAAACTGGGGATGCGGCCCGGCCTCTGGACCCGGCCTTTGCAGGCTAACGCTAATGACAAACCTACCCTGCTCATACCGGTCAGGAAAGACCAGCAGGACCTGAAAGAAAGATACCTTGATCCAACGATTCCTGAAAACCTTCATCGAATCGCAGATACGATCAGTCTGTATAAAAACTGGGGATTCGAACTGGTGAAACACGATTATACCAGCTATGATCTTTTTGGCCGCTGGGGTTTTGAAATGAATGAAATGATGACGGTACCCGGCTGGCATTTTCAGGACAGGTCGAAAACCAATGCTGAAATCATTCTTGAACTCTACGGCACCATCCGTGCAGCTGCCGGCGATATGTACCTGATCGGATGTAATACCTTCAGTCATTTGTCTGCCGGCATATTTGAAATCAACCGTATCGGGGATGATACCAGCGGTAATGAATGGGCGCGTACATTAAAAATGGGCGTGAATTCACTGGCTTTCCGCCTTCCGCAGCATAATACCTTTTATGCAGCTGACGGAGACTGTGTGGGACTTACCACAGAAAGTGCCCTGGGAGAAAAATAAACAATGGCTTCAGTTACTTGCAGAAAGCAGTGCGCCACTATTTATATCCGCACAACCCGAAGCCATTGGTGCAGAACAAAAACTAAGCATAAAAAAAGCATTTGCTGATGCAGCAACAACCCAGCCCAGGGGCGAGCCGCTCGACTGGATGACCAACCCGCGGCCGGCAGAATGGAAATTGAATGGAAAACAAATACATTTTGACTGGACCTGATGAAAACCGAACATGAATTTAACGGCCTTGATCACCTGCGGGCCGTGGCCATTACCCTTGTTTTTTTATTCCACTACCTGATGTTCCGGCATCCCGCCTGGATGGACGGGTTTTTGCATTATGGCTGGACGGGTGTTGATCTCTTTTTTGTTTTGAGCGGTTTCCTGATCTCTAACCAGCTTTTCGCAGAAATGCAGAGACGAAATACCCTCAGCCTGAAAATATTTTATATCAAACGATGTTGCCGGATACTCCCACCCTATCTTTTTATACTCCTGATCTATATTTTTTTCCCGGCATTCCATGAGCGGGAACGACTGGCACCCCTCTGGAAAATGTTCACCTTTACCCAGAATTTCAACCAGGATATTTCGGTATACGGAACTTTCAGCCACGCCTGGTCTTTATGTGTGGAAGAACAATTTTATCTTTTATTCCCCTTAACCCTCCTTTTCATCTGGTCGATCCGGATCAAAAAAAACCCCGGATGGATAGTTCCTGCATTTTTTCTGCTGCCACTGGTGCTTCGCTGGATCATCTGGACATGGTATCTGGCACCCATACAGGGATCCGAAGAATTTGGAGTGAACTGGTACCGGTGGATTTATTATCCCACCTATACCCGGATCGACGGACTCATGGCCGGCATTGCACTGGCTGCCGTTTACCGGTTCAGAAATCACTGGCTCACCCCATTTTTCCGCTTCGCAAATTATATTTCGATATTCGTTTTTCTATTGTTGATCCTGTCATATTTTACCATAGCTAACGGGCACAGCAGCGCCGCCACCGTATTTGGTTTTAGTGGAATCGCCCTGCTCTATGGTCTTCTGACATTTGCTGCCATCTCCCCGGGAAGTATTCTATTCAGATTCAAATCAGTTATTACTAAACAGCTTGCAGTATATTCCTATTCTATTTACTTATCCCATAAAGGGCTTATTCATCTTTCGCAAACCACCTTTTCCCGTATCGGCATTGATGCAGATGGCAGTTTAATGTTTCTGATTTGCGTTGCAGTTTGCATTACCGGAGCATTTCTGATGCGGATATGTATAGAAAAACCGGCATTAATGCTGCGAAATGAATTATTAAAAACATTAAAATGAAGTAAGACAGGCTGACCCGTTAAAAAAACAGACCCTTTCCAAAGACTGTGGGAATGCAATGGCAGCAGGATAAAGCGCAGAAATATTAAAACTCTCCAGCTTCCAGTTCTTATTATTCAGTTCAAACCCTGAATTTTTATCCAGTACCCTTATCTCTTTTAAATTTTCCTGGAGTCCGGTGCCCCAGGCCTTGGTCAGGGCTTCCTTGCGTGTCCATAGATAGTAAAAAGCCTGGTATGGATCGGGGGCTTCAGTGATAAAATTTTTTTCTTCCGTACTAAAATGTTCCTGTAATAAATCCTGAAAATCGAACCCGGGATCAATTTTTTCAATATCAATCCCCAGTTCCCGGGCAGCAAAACCAATAATCACCCATTCCCCTGAATGACTGATGTTAAAATGTATCCCGGCAGAAGAGTTTTCAATAACCGGCTTCCGTCCTCCGCCGGAAGAAAAGTTTAGTTCGACCGGGTTTACGGAAAGATATTTAGAAAGAAGTAAACGCAGGGCATGTCTGCCCACCGTATACCGGTTTCTGTCTCCCTCAAAACGAAACCGATCAGCAGACTCCATTTCGGCTTCGTTTAATAAAGAAGAGGAAAGTTGTATAGCGGGGAATTTCCAGACATGGACATCATTGCCCAGCTTCCATGTACTGAGTCCCTCATCGCTAAACAGGGTTTCATTTACATTGTACACGGAATTCAATATGATCAGTTTATTTTTAATTTGGCCGCCCAAAACCTTCAGGCGTTAAGCGTTAAGCTAGTTAGGCGTTAGGCGTTAAGCGTTAGGCATTAAGCATTAGGCATAAGACATCAGATCGCCTTCAACACCGAAGAAGGGTTAACATATCCATTCTGCTTTTTAGATTCCTCGTTCCGTTCGTTCATGATTTCACGCATCATCCGGGACAATTCCTGCACATTAGGGGTAAGAAGAAAAGTTTTATGATCCCCGGAAATTTCATGAATATTTAAACCTTTCAGGGCATAGGGTTTCCAGCCCAGATAAATGGGATCATCCAGATAATATAACCGGTTTTTAACCCTGAACAAATCAATGGTTCCGTTATAGGGACCCATTATATATTTTCGGAAAGCAATAGAATGATGTTCATTTATTTTATCAGCATGTTCCAGTGAATCATCCTCATCCACTTCCTTTTTTACCAGGCCTGTAGTTGCGAGCAGGTGCATGACTTTCTTTTTAACAAACAGATATTGATAATGCAGTGTCTCGCCGGGATTCTTCAGGAAAGACTGAATAAAAAATTTAAACTTTGGAAACTGTCTGAAGAATTTCTTTCGCCATTTTACTGATCTTTGATCCAGATATACCGAATTGTCAGCATTCGTATCGAAAATGGCCAGCATATTCACTTCTTTACCCTTTGCTTTCAGTTGTTTTGCCATCTCAAAAGCCACGATTCCTCCAAAAGAATATCCTGCAAGACTATACGGTCCATCCGGATTCTGTTCCAGTATTTCCTGAATATAGAATGCCGCAATATCTTCCATGGAATCAAAAGGTTCATCTATCCCGTTGAGTCCGCGGGCCTGCAAACCATATACGGGCTGGTCAGGATCAAGTCCCATCGCCAGGGATCTGAAAACCAAAACCGTTAAACCCGAACCATGTACGATATAAAGCGGAGGTTTGTTCCCTTCCGGTTTGATCGGCACCAGAGATTTCCAGGAAAATCCTTTGCCCTCCTGCTCCAGCATCGAACTGAGCTTTTCCACGGTTGGTGCTTCGAACAAAGCCGTAATGGGCAGGCGGTTTCCCGTTTTTTCTTCTATTTTCCGCATCACTTTTACGGCAATCAGGGAATGACCTCCCATTTCAAAAAAATTGTCATCGATGCTGAGCTGTTTAATGCCCAATGCATTTATCCAGATTTCAGCCATTAATTTTTGCTGTTCCGTTTCAGGGACCCGTATTTTCCTGATTCCGGAAGTGGAAACAGTGCCGGGCGCCGGAAGTGCTTTTTTATCCACTTTCCCATTGGCGGTCAGGGGCATGCGGCTCAATTGGACAAACTCACGGGGTACCATATACGAAGGCAATTTCGACTGCAGGAAAGCAACCAGTTTTTCTTTATTGAATTCCCCTTCCGGAACCACATAGGCAATCAGTCTTTTGTCCAGTTCCTGTTCTTCACTCACGATTACAACAGCCTGTTGAATACCGGGATTTTGTTTCAAAACAAATTCAATTTCTGCCGGTTCAATCCGGTAACCCCTGATTTTAACCTGGTCGTCAATACGACCATGATATTCAATATTTCCATCCGGAAGGCTCCGGGCCAGGTCGCCTGTCCGGTACATCCTGGCGCGTGGTTCCTGACTGAACGGATCTGGTAAAAATTTTTCAACGGTAAGATCCGGCTGATTCAGATACCCTCTTCCTACACCAGCTCCTCCAACATACAATTCTCCCACTACCCCGACCGCACATAGCTGTTGTTGTGGATTCAGCACATAGGCTGTCCGGTTGCTCAACGGTCGGCCGATCGGTATGGACTGGTCGATTTTTTTTTCTGTAATCGAATAGGTAAGTGAAAAAGTGGTATTCTCCGTCGGGCCGTATCCGTTGATGATTTCCAGTGAAGGATAAGTATTCCGGAGTTTCTCAATATGTTGTTCAGAAAGTTTTTCTCCGCCGGCAAGAACGGTCTTTAAATCGGCAAATATTTTTATATCCAGATCGATCCACTGATTCAGCAGGCCTGAGGTAAACCACATCATGGTTACCTTTCGCTTATCCATCGTTTCTTTTAACAGATGACCATTCAGCAGGGTTTGTTCGGAGCACAAAACCAATTCGCCTCCATTTAGCAATGCTGCCCAGTATTCAAATGTTGTGGCGTCAAAAGAAGTTGACCCGGTACTCAATATCACTTCGTTCCCGGTCAGGTTTACAAATTTTGTTCCACGCACCAGGCTGATGACATTACTGTTTTCAATCATCACCCCTTTGGGTTTCCCGGTTGAACCGGAAGTGTACATGATATAAGCCAGGCTCTTTCCATTGCCGGTAATTTTTGGCGGGTTTCCGGATTCCCGGCTGATGATATTCCAGTCTTCATCTATCAGCACTGTTTCCAGGTTTTCGGTACCCAATAATTTTTTCCGGGTCGTCCTGCTGGTGATCAGTATTTTAGCGGAGATATCGTTAAGCATATACTGGATGCGGTCCCCAGGATATTCCGGATCCAGTGGCACGTAGGCTGCGCCGGCTTTCAGGATTCCCAGGATCCCGACGAGTAAATCCAGCGAACGTTCAATACATATCGGTACGAGGCTGGTAGAACCGACTCCTTTATTTCTTAAATAATTGGCCAGCTGATTCGATCTCTCTTCCAGCTGGCGGTAGCTAAGTTGATCATGTCCAAATACCAGGGCTGTTCTATCCGGTGTTAGTGCTGCCTGCTCACTGAATAAGGCGGCGATGGTTTTGTCTTTTGGATATTCTCCTGTAAGATCCTGCGAAGAAATATGCTGGGAACGAATAGTCGGAATTTCTCCGATCTTTTTTTCCGGGTCCGCAACCAGGGCATACAGCAGGGCTTCAAATTCTTCCATCATATTTTTTATGGTGGAAGCTTTGAACAGTTGCGAATTATAGGACCATTCCATCACAAACTGTTGTTCTGATCCGCTGGCATTTACAGAAAGTTCAAAATTTTCGTATTCCCGGGGATTATAAAATAATTCATAGCTGAGTCCTTCAAAAGAAACGCCGTCATCCAGACCCATATCCATATTAAATACAACAGGCACCAGGGGTACCCGGGATGGATCACGGGCAATATTGAGTTTCTTGAGCAGGCTGCCAAACGTAAACCGCTGATGATCGTAATCATCCAAAATTTTTGATTTTCTTTCCTTCAGAAATTCCAGGAAACCACGGGAAGGATTCGGATGACTTCTTAATAATAAAAGATGCACACAATGGCCCACCAGGGCGTGATTGCCGGTTGCGGACTGGCCCGAAACCGGTAATCCCAAAACGATATCTTCCTGTCCGGTTAAGCGCGACAGAAAAACTTCGAATGAACAGAGCAAAGTGGAAACAAGACTGCTCCCGGCACGGGCACCCAGTTTTTTCAAAGACTGAATCAGTGCCGGATCCAGTTTAAAATCATCCCGCTGACTTTTATAAGTTCTGATGGCGGGTCGTGGAAAATCGATTGGCAGGTTCAGCTGTACCGGTTTGTCTCTATACTGTTCCAGCCAGTAATTTTGAATCTCTGTATATTCGGCGGTTTTCTCAAACGCCCATTCTTCCTTGGCATACTGGGTAAACCGGATAGCTTCCGGAAAACGGGGTTCCAGACCTTTGGAATAGGCTGAATATAATTTCCCCAGATCCTGCAGCATAATTCCGACGGACCAGCCATCACAAATAATATGATGGGCCGTAAGGGTGAGATAATGTGCCTGGTTATCGAGTGTGAATATGGCAAACCGGAACAAAGGACCATTTAGTAAATCAAACGGAATGGACGCATCCGTTTTGGCAAAAGAACGAATGTATTCTTTTTGTTCTCCCGCTGAAATTCCGGAAAGGTCCTCATACGTCAGGTTCAATGGAAATTCCCTGTAAATACAGATCTCACTTCCATCTGCACTGAAAGCAGCGCGAAGGGCCTCATGCCGTTGAATCAGGGCTTCCAGGGATTTTTCCATGGCAGACTGATTCCAATCCCCGTTCATTAACAGGGATACGGATTCATTATACCCGCGATTTGCATCCGGTCCGCCAATGATACAGGAAAGCCAGATTTCCTGCTGTGGCTCCACAGTAGGTGCTATCAGTTGAATTTCGCGACCGGCAAATGGATCGAAATCAACTGGTTTTACTTCTTCCTCCATATCTTTTTGATCAGCACTCATTTCCTGTTCAACTGTTTATATTTTCCTGGTCTGTTAGGATCGGATACAAACCAGGCCGGATTTCCCTGCGGATCTCTTCCCAGTCTGGCTCCCGGCATAGGCGGTTCTTCCCTGTCCCATCCGGATATGGTATCCGGTGTTGTCTTTTCGGGAATCATAAACCCTGCCGAAATCAGGTCGTCAATGGTTTCCCCGAATTTTTCGACGATAAACTGGATATCCTGATCAGTATGTGCTTCCGTTAGAAAACAGGGAAACCCATCCCAGATATGAACGCCTTTTTCCCGCATCAGCGTAAACAATAATTCACCGTAAGGAATTTCCTGTTTCCATTTTAATTTCCAAAGGGATCCGAATTGGGCAATGTAAACCGGAACACGGTTATTGGTACAAATTTCATTCAGGGCGTCGGCCATTTTTTTTGTATTCCTGGTCACTCCCTCCTGCAATGACGGGCCTTTCTTTTTCATGTATTCCAGGGAGGCCCTGGCTGCAGCGAGGGCCAGGGGATGACGTACAAAAGTTCCGGCAAAATAGGTTACTCCGGCTTCGGGTGTGGAATCATCCCCATATTGCCAGAATCCACCGTCCAGCGCATCCATGAATAATTTATTACCGGCAATAACCCCGATCGGCAAGCCCCCGGCAACCACTTTTCCATAAGTTCCAAGGTCAGCCTGAATGCCAAAAATTCCCTGGGCACCGGCAGGGTGCATCCGGAAACCGGTAATTACTTCATCAAAAATAAGTGCCGTACCTGATTCTGCTGTAATTTTTCTGACTTCTTTCAGGAAATCCACCGGTTGAAATTCCGGTCTGCGGCTTTGTACCGGCTCTACCAAAACAGCTGCCAGTTCATGTGCCCTTTCCCTGATGATGGCCAGGGATTCCGGTGTTCCATAATCCAGGATAAGCATATTCTGTACAGCTTCCGGCATAATGCCCGGTGCAGCAGGGAAAGATTTAAGTTTTTTAGTGCCCCTTACGATGACTTCATCCACAATACCATGATAAGATCCGGAAAACGCCACGATGGTGGAACGGCCGGTTACTGTTCTGGCTATCCGCATGGCTCCCAATACAGCTTCTGAACCGGTATTGCAGAGAGCGGAACGCTCCAATCCGGTAAATTCACAAATGAGTTTGCAAACCAAACCAGCCAGCTCATGCTGCGGCCCTAGTTCATACCCCTCATCAATTTGTTGTTTTAGTGCTTTTGTAACTATTTCCGGCTGATAACCCAGAAAATTAGATCCAAATCCATTGAGGGCATCAATATATTCATTGCCGTCAATATCCCACAAGCGGCTTCCTTTGGATTTATTGACCACCAGGGGATAAACAATTTCCTTGGTGAGCGGTTTAAATCCGGAAACCACCCGCGGATCGGCCATATATCTCCGGTGCTCCTGCGCATATGCCTTACTTCGGCTTGTTTTCTTATTGTACCTGGCAGTAAACTCCTGAAGAAAGTCCTGCTGTTTTTTATCTAATGTCGTGGTATGTTTTTCTATTTTGGCCGTAGCCCCGAAGGGTTTTTTCAGTTCTGTGATTTCATCCGCACTCAATCCTTTCTCTGGTTCAGGTGATATTGTTTTGCTCACGGGCCTGATTTCTGAAACAGGCGGCTGATTTCCGTTTTGCAAACGGGCTACCTGCTCCGCCAGCATTTGGATTTGTTTTGTTATCTGGGAGATAGCCGAGTTATCGGCTGGTATTCCGGATGATACTGCAGCAGGCTGAACCGGTGTTTCTGTCTGCCGGAATTTTTCTTTCGGCAAATTCTCATCCAGGTAAGTCGCCAGCAAATCCAGGCTACCATAGGCCTCATTTAACTGTCTGAAGCTGACCGGCAACGAGAATTCTTTCCTGATATTCAGGGCTACCTGTGTAAGCAGGAGGGAGTCGAATCCGATTTCTATGAAATTCATATCCGGGGTTACCGAATTCATTTCAATACCGGATGCATTCTCCAGCATTTCCTTAAGCTTATTAATCAATATTGATTTTCTCATTATATTTTTTTGAGGCAAAATATTTTCTTCGTTCATGTTTTCCGGATCATTCGGGACTGATTTTTTTATTGAAGAATGAGTATTATTTGATAGATGTTGCGGCTGGACCGGATCCACCCAAAATCGAATCCTGTCATAGGCATAACCGGGCAATGGCAAATGTTTGTTTTTTTGATTTGCATGAATAATTTCCCAGTCCGGTTCGATGCCGTTCAGCCACAATTGGCCCAATGCTTTTAAAACAGAATACTTTTCAGATTTCCCTTCTTCCGGATCAAGACTTGCAATAGCAGTCAGTGGTTTTTTCAGTCCCTGCTGACGCACCAGGTTACTTAGCACATGACCGGGTCCGGTTTCTAAAACCAGCTGGAATCCTTTTTCTGAAACCGTTTGGATTGATTCGGCAAACTGAACGGGTGAACGAAGTTGCTTTGCCCAGTAGTCTGCCCTGGTAATCTCACCATTGGCTATCCATTTCCCGGTTAGCGTTGACACAATGGGTATTTCCGGCTGATGCATGGGAATGGAGGCCGCCACTTCCTCAAAAGACGAAATCACCGGATCCATCATGGCTGAATGAAAAGCATGACTGGTCTGTAATTTTTCTATTGGCAATTCCCTGCTTTGCTAAAAAGTCGGAGAACTCATCTATTCTTTTTGCCGGACCCGATACTACTGATAACCCCGGACTATTGATGGCGGCCAGCGAGATATCTTTTGGCAGTAGTGTTGTGATTTTTTCATGACTGCTCCTTACACCCAGCATACTGCCACCCGGCAAGGATGACATCAGCCGGCCACGATGAAAAATCAGTTTAAGTCCGTCTGCCAGGCTGAATACTCCGGAAAGATGGGCTGCAACAAATTCTCCGATACTATGGCCTATAAAAGCAGCGGGTTTAATGCCCCAGCTCATCCATAATGAGGCCATGGCATATTCAATAATAAACAGGGCAGGTTGGGTATAATATGTATTGTGAATTTTTTGTTCTGCTTCCGGATGAATTTCCCCCGGATACATAATCTTCCGGATATCTTCATTCATCAGGGGTAGTAACAATCCGGCACATTCATCCACGGCCTTTTTAAATACAGGTTCCTGTTCATATAGTTCTTTCCCCATATTAGTATACTGCGAACCCTGCCCGGGGAAAAGAAAAACAATATCCGTTAGCGTTTCATTCAATAATTTTTCATCCGCAGGGGAAGGAAGATTTAATTTTTGAAGCAGTTCCTCCCGGTCTCCTGCAACAACGAACCGTCTTGCATTAAAATTTTCGCGGCGGGTTTGAAGGTTATAGGACAGATCCGCTATATCCAGCGACGGATGGTTTTTTATAAAGTCCGATAACTTTCCGGCATAGGCTGTCCGGCTTTGAACGGTTTTCGCCGACCAGTTTATCAATTGTAAAGAAGGTTCTGGTTTCCCCCCGTTCCTGTTGTCTGGAGCGGGAACATTTATGAATTCTTCCAGAACCACGTGTACATTCGTTCCGCCAACACCAAAAGAGCTGATGCCCGCCCTCCTGCTTCCGTCCGTTTTCCAATCCGTCAGTTTAGTATTTACATAAAATGGGCTGTTTGCAAAATCAATATGCGGATTGGGTTTTGTAAAATTGATGGAAGCGGGAATTTTTTTATGATACAGGGCGAGGGTCGTTTTAATAAAACCGGCTACACCGGCTGCCGCGGTTAGATGACCAATATTCGATTTAACCGAGCCCAGCGCACAAAACTGTTTTTTTTGCTGAGGACCGAAAGCCAGGTTCAATCCTTCGATTTCAATCGGATCGCCCAGCGGAGTTGCCGTGCCATGGGCTTCAATATAACTGATGGTGGAGGACTCAATTCCAGCATCCCGGATGGCCATCTGAATGGCCCCGGCCTGACCTTCGGCACTGGGTGCAGTAAAGCTTCCTTTTGAACCTCCGTCATTATTCATTCCGACTCCTTTGACAACGGAATAGATGGTATCCCCGTCGCGCAGGGCTTCGTTCAGCCTTTTTAATAATACGACACCTGCCCCGTCGCTAAATACCGTTCCTTCTGCGTCCGCATCAAAAGTTTTGCAGTGTCCGTCCCGGCTATACATGGCTCCTTCCTGGTAGATATGTCCACTTTTAATGGGGACCGTAATGGCTACACCTCCTGCCAGCGCAATATCACACTGACCTTTACGAATGGCTTCCGTAGCTTCCGCAATGGCAAGCAGGGAAGTAGAGCAGGCCGAATGAATACTTACAGCGGGTCCTTTCAGATTCAACTCATAAGCGGTGCGGGAGGCTACATAATCTTTTTCATTCGCCGTCATTACCTGGAAGCTTCCGATACGGTCAATTTTTTCTTTATTGCTCTGTACATTATTGAGGTAGTATGTATTATTTCCGGTTCCCGCGAAAACCCCGATAGAGCCTTTATATTTTGAAGGAAAATAACCACTGCTTTCCAATGCTTCCCAGGCTATTTCCATAAATATCCGCTGCTGAGGATCCATGAGTTCAGCAAGCCTGGGATTTATTCCGAAAAAAGCTGCATCAAATTCTTCTGCCTGATTTATAATGCCACGGGCTTTAACATAATCCGGATTATTCCTTACTTCTTCATCGATCCGTGAATCCAATTCTTCTTCCCTAAAAAAAGAGATGGTTTCTTTTCCTTCTTTGAGCAAATCCCAAAATTCCTCGATGGTGCCTGCTCCCGGAAAACGACCTGCCATGGCGATTACAGCAATATCTTCACTACCGGTGGCGAAACCTGTTTCTTTTTTCAGAGGAACCTGAATGTGTTTTTCCCCTCCCTCCAGAAATGCGGCTATTCCGCTTACGGTCGGGTACTGATATAATTTCGTAATGGGCAGATGGTACTGATGCAATTCTTTTAAACGGGCTACTGTTTTTAATGCCAGCAGGGAATTACCTCCGAGTTCAAAAAAATTATCATGGAGGCCAACCTTATCCAGTTGCAATAATGTGATCCAGCAATCTGCAATGGCTTTTTCCATTTTCGTAGCTGGTGCCTTATAAAGCACATCCAAATCCGGACGTTTTATTTCAGGTTTGGGTAATAATTTTTTATCCACTTTACCGCTGGAAGTTTTCGGCAGTTCATCCATCCACACAAAAGCCGAAGGAATCATATAATCGGGCAACAGCTTGTCGATCGAATGCCGGATGGCCGTTGTATCTTTTTTTCCGGAGGAATCAATGAGATAGGCGATCAGTCTTTTTCTGCCCCGGAAGATCTTCCCGGGCAATTACAACTGCCTGCTGGATTCCGGGTTGTTGATTCAGCAGCACTTCAATCTCTCCCAGTTCAATCCGGTATCCCCGGATTTTAACCTGTTCATCCCGCCGACCCAGTAATTCAATATTTCCATCCGGCAGATAGCGGGCTATATCACCGGTCCTGTATATGCGCAAATCTTTTTTCCCGGACTGGGGCCAGACAATAAATTTTTCAGCGGTCAGCTCAGGACGGTTGAGATAACCTTCTGCCAGACTTATTCCACCGATGCAAAGTTCTCCGGATTCACCCTGAACCTGCAGTTTGAGTTGCTCATCCAGGATCAGTATTTCTGTATGGTCGATCGGTTTTCCGATCGTAGGTAATGCAGCCCAGGTTTTCGGATCTCCGGCAAGTTTGAGTTCCGTAACCACATGGCATTCTGTTGGGCCATATTGGTTATATAAACGGCAGCCGGGCAGTGCGGAAAAAAAACGCAGCCCCTGGGGTGTAATTTTAAGTTGCTCTCCGGCAGTGATCACTTCGCGGAGTGAAGCCGGAAAAAGATTATTGGAATCTGCTGCTTCGGTAAGAAATTGGAGTGCCACAAATGGCAGAAAAATTCTTTGTATGGATTGTTTTTCTATAAACTGCAATAGTCGCTGCGGATCCAGCCTTAAATCATCCCCCACCAAAACCAGGGTTCCACCCGTGGTAAGCGTTGCAAATATTTCCTGGAAAGAAACGTCAAAACTAAGCGGGGCAAACTGCAATGTTTTTGTTCCGGATCCCGCTTTAGAATTTTTCTGCTGCCAGGTGAGCAGATTCACCAGTGCACGATGGCCCATACACACGCCTTTTGGTTTTCCGGTTGAACCGGAAGTATACAGTACATAGGCGAGCGATCCCTGCGTAAAGGAATACCTGTTTTTCAACAGTCCCGTTTTCACTTTCCGTAGCCATCAGGTGAATGCCCGTTTCCAACGCCTGAAATAATGGAAATTCCGGTTTTGATGCCAGACAAAGTTGAATTCCGGAATCGGAAATCATTTGTTGAAGACGGTCTGCCGGATAAGCCGGATCAAGGGGAAGATATGCTTTACCGGCTTTTAAAATGGCCAGCACACCAATGATCATTTCAATGCTTCGGGTGGTACTTACACCAACAAAGGAAGAATTGGGGGAATGGATATGGATATGTTGTGCCAGTTCGTCTGCCCTTTCATTCAGTGCGGAATAGGTAAGTTCTTTACCTTCAAAATAATACTGCTGTGGCATCCGGGGTTTGAAATTGCTGAATCTCAAAAAGTTCCTGGACCAATTGCTCATTTCCGGCACGCAGCCGGTCTTTATTTCCTGAAGGAACGCTCATTGTGATCCCTGTTTTTGTTTCATTTTTACAAAAAGGATACTATTTTCCGGGTCCTGTTTTTACAACAGGTAATCGAAATACGTATCGTTCGTTGTCGGGTGGATTAGCAATCTACAATCGTTATACACTTTACTGTTGCGGATGGAGACTGTCTCCCACTTTACAGACCTGACCGGCTAACCAGGCGTAACCTGTTTTTGCAATGGCTTTTACTGTGCTTTCCCGTTTTTTAAAAGACCAGACATCCTTTACAAATTCCTTATAATTTTTATTATTTAACTGGTCAAAAGCAACGGAAATAGTCGGTGTCAGTGAATAGGCCGTATGCCAGGTTCCGAATGGAATAAAAAGTGTTTCTCCCGGACCCACAACAAAGTGAATTGGGGTAGCCTCTTTGATACTTAGGATATTTCTCGAAATCCGGTTCAAAAATATTTATATCAGATCGCCAGGGATCATCTGCTTTCGGATAAAGCAGGTGTTCCTGGCCGCGTGGGAAAACCGTAAATCGTTTTTCACCGTAAAGCTGCGTTATCCAGGCATTCAGATGATAATAATCCAGATGGACATAGGGGAATCTTCCTCCCGGACCACCTATAAATAAGTTCGGTTGCCCCTCCCCAATGTCCTTTATTGAACCATTTACTTTCAGCCAGTTGGGTTTGGCATAGTTCAGGTCCAAAGGCTGAATCAATTCCAGTATTTCCGGAATCGTTTCGGGTATATCAAATAAAAGGGATATGGAGCCGGGTTGTTTGCTGAACTGGTTTCCACCATATCCATTACCTCACGCATCGTATATATTTGTCCCTTTACTTCCGTTTTACGTTCTCCGTAATGGGAACGAAACCAATCAGGACTGAAAAGATCTTTCGCTTTCCAGACTTTTGAAGCATTTTTAAAAACAACAGGAATACCTGGCTGATAAAACTCCTGCATAAAACTTGCATATGAGATATCATCCACTTTTTGAACTTCCATGGACAGGGTTTAGCGCGTGAAACCGTCCTAAATTAAACATAATTTTCAGATAAATCATACTTCCCGGGAGGCATTCCGGGGGAATTAATCCGGCAATTTCCCCAGGGTGGTTTTGACGTAATTCCGGATGAATTCGGGATAAAACCGGCCGGCATAAATAAGATGGATTTAAAGGATTCACATTCAATACTTTATAAAGTATTATCTGCCTGACAATAAAAATAACGAGGTCAGCAATCAGGGTTCCGTAAATACAACCGATAATACCATATTTGCCAATCAGAATATAATTCAGGGTCAGGGCCAGAATGGTAAAGGATAAAATGATGATAAAATTCAGTTTTGCCCTGCCAATGGAATCCATGATAATCCCGAAAAAACGGTCAAAGGGACTGAGTAAACAGGTCATGATGGCAATCCGAATCATGGGGACTGCTTCAGTATAGTTACTGCCCGCAACAATACGCACAACAAAGGATGGAAAGCAAAAAACAAAAATGACCACCGGGATCATCACGGCCAGAATGGTTCCGACCGATTTTTCATACAGGTATTTTCCGGCATCCTTTCCCTGCTGGGCAAACCGTTTTGCACTTTGGGGGAAAACAATCGTACCCAGCGCATTGGTTGGAATATCTGTCAGGTTGGAAATCCGGATAGCCACATTATAAGTTCCTGCCGCAACCGGAGAAAGCATGGTTCCGAGCATCATCTGGTTCAGGGTACCCGTAAGAATGGTACTGATTAAGTACCAAATACAAATTTTCCGTAATTGAATAATTTTTTTACCCAGTCGAAATTCAGATGATAGGAAAATACCAGAAATTCCCTGACATAAAAATAGGCGATAAATGCCGCAATGGCTGTACTGACCGCCTGTGCATAGATCAGTGTAAGCAGGGAAATGGGCAGTTTAAAAATAAAACATATAAAGATATAAAGAAAAAAACCGCCCTGTCTGATCATCGTGGTCACCAGGATACCACCGAATTTCAGATTGGCCTGTTCAATCCATTGAAACTGGGACAGGAACCCCTGTAAAATATATACCCCGTTAAAAATAATAAACATCGGCAGGAGACCCGGGTAATGCCACAATCTGGAAAGGTATCCGGCAATGGAAAGATTCAGCACGATGCATATCCCCATCAGGATTGCGCTTAATACAAAAGAAGCAGACATGATCTTGGGTTTTTCTTCTTCCGGACTTTCTGATAAAAATTTGATCAGCGCATTTTGAATCAAGCCCGCCCCTGGCCATTTCAAAAATCGTCGTGGTCGCTACAAATAAAGTCCAGATTCCAAAACTATGTTTATCCAGCATGCGCACCAGCAGGTAAAAGCCACCAAATCCAAACAACAGCTGCTGGATATTCAGAATGAGGGAATAGGATCCGGATTTAAGCCAGTATTGTTTATTGTCTTCCTTCATAAGCAATCGGAAATGGGGTAAGAAGTAACAAGATAATCATACTGATGAACTTTGTCTGAGATTACCCTTTAACCGCATTTCAGCCGAATAAATCTTTTTGATAAACCGGTTTTTTTCTTTTTAAGGAAGCCTGTTCGTAAGCATAGGCCAGTGAGATCAGCAGGGGTTCCTGATAGGGACCGGCATAGAAAGATATACCCATGGGTAACCCGTGCAACAGTCCCAGCGGTACCGTTATATGCGGGAAACCGGTGATGGCAGCGGGTGTGGACAGCGAAGGCCCGTTGTCATAATCTCCGTTTACGAGGTCAATGCAGCAGGCAGGTCCGTTTGTAAATCCCGAAAGTGCATCGATTTTATTTGCGGAGAGAATATCCAGAAGTGTTTTGCGGAAGCCCAGTGTTTTTTCCAGTGCGTCCGTATATTCTTTTGTTTCCAGTCCTTCTTTGGCTTCGCTTTCCACCAAAATTTCCTGTTTGAAGAATGGCATCAGTTTATTTTCATTCTGTAAATCAAAAGCAATTAATTCTTTCAATGATTTTACTTTCCCGTCAGCTGAGGACAGGTAGCGGTTCAGGCCATCTTTAAATTCATATAAAAGCACCTGGTATTCGGCTCCGCCCAAAAGTTTCAGAGGTCCTGTTACATCCACTTCCACCATGGTGGCTCCCTGTGTTTCCATAGTGGCCATGGCAGTACGCAACAGGGCGACCATGTCGGGATTTCCCTGCAGATGAGATTTTTCAATACCGATCCGTTTGCCTTTTAAACCGTCTTTGATTAAAAATTTTGTATAATCTGTAAAAGATTTGCCTTTGCTGTTTTGAGTTATACCATCTGCTTCATCCACACCCACTCCGGCACCCAGCAGGATGGCTGCATCTTTTACCGTGCGTGTCATAGGGCCGGCTGTATCCTGTGTGGCAGAAATGGGTATTATTCCGGTGCGGCTCCACAATCCTACCGTTGGTTTTATCCCTACCAGACCATTCACTGCGGATGGGGAAACCACTGATCCGTCTGTTTCTGTTCCCACACTCACGGCACATAAATTTGCGGCAGCTGCCGAACCGGAACCGGCACTGGAGCCTGAAGGATTTCTATCCAGAATATATGGACATTTTGTTTGTCCTCCGCGACTGCTCCATCCACTGCAGGAATGAGAAGAACGGAAATTTGCCCATTCACTCAAATTTGTTTTACCCAGCAATACCACACCGGAATTCCGCAATTGTTTTATGATAAATGCATCCTGCCTGGCATGATTTCCTTCCATCGCCAGGGATCCTGCTGTAGTCATCATCTTATCCCCGGTATTGATATTGTCTTTTATCAGAATCGGAATTCCGTGCAGTGCACCGCGGATTTTCCCCTGTTTTCTTTCGTTGTCAAGATCTGCTGCGATTTGTAAGGCATCCGGATTTAATTCAATGATTGAATTCAGGTACGGACCGCTTTTATCAATCTCTTCGATTCTTTTGAGATAAGCTTTTGTAATGGACACAGCCGTTTCTTCGCCGCTTTGCATTTTTTTCTGCAGTTCATCCACGGTAATTTCTTCCAATATCAAAGTGGAAGCTGTGTTCGCTGAATCCAGGGATGAATGATCCGGATGGATTAACATTCATTCCAGGTTTTAAAATGCTAAACTGCCAACCGCCAACTGCCAACCGCCAACTGTTGTTAATGATCCGTTGCGAAGAAATTTTCTCCGGTCCATAGCCTTTATTTTTGGTGAATGTAATTATTTCCAGCCTCCACCCAATGACCGGTACAATTCAACCCGTGCACTCAACTCCTGGTTTTGTATGAAAGCCAGGTCCAACTGCGCGTTCAGGGCAGTTTGCTGTGCGGTTAGCACTTCGAGGTAATTGGCCATATCATTCTTATAGAGTAACTGCGCGTTATCGACCGCTGCTAAAAGCGTATCTGCTCTTTGTTGGGTAAATCCTTCCTGTTCCCTGAGTTTATGAATTCTAACCAGGGCATTGGATACTTCCGTAGCCGCAGTAAGTACCGACTGCCTGAAACGGATAACCGCCTGTTCTCTTTTTTGTTTTGAAATTTCCAACTGCGTTTTCAACTGCCTGCCCTGTAATATAGGCTGAATCAGGGTTGCACCAGCCAGTCCGAATAAGGAGCCGGGAATATTAAACCAGTTACTGGCGATTAAAGATTCGAATCCCGCACCCGCCGTAAGGTTCAGGGCCGGATACATATTCGCCTGACTAATCCCCACCTGGGCGTTGGCCGTTACGAGTGCCATTTCAGAAGCCCGCACATCGGGTCTGCGATTTAAAATCTCCAACGGGTATACCCGTCTGCAATGAATCTTTAAAATGAATATCTGTCAGATTCCCGTCCCGGTGAATAGTACCCGGCAGGTTTCCGGTCAACAATTGTAAACTATTTTCCTGCACCTGGATACTTTGTTCAATCTGAGGAACAAGTTCCGCTGTTAAATTTTTTTGGGCCTCCGCCTGCTGAACTCCCAGATAGGTAACCTCACCTGCATCAAACAACAGACGGGTGAGTTTTACAAATTCAATTGTGACCTCAAGCGTTTTTTTTGCCTCTGACAATTGCTGGTCGAGCATCAGCAGATTAAAATAACCCTGCGCAATATTGGCAACCAGGGAAGTCTGCACTGCTTTGGCAGCTTCATAATTTTGCAGAAAATCCGCCCTGCCCGCTTCCTGTTGCCGGCTGATTTTTCCCCAGATATCAATTTCCCAGTTCATATTTACAGAAGCCAGTAAATTATAGGAATGGTTGCTGATCGCGCCGTTATTGATACCGGAAGGGCCATTATCTGAGTTTCGGTAATAAATGGGGGACACGCCGGCCGTAAGCTGCGGAACCCATAACCACTGGGTTTGTTTCACCTGCGACTGGGCAATGCTGATATTTCTGATGGCAATCTGTAAATCAAAGTTCCTGTGCCAGTCCGCTGTCAATCAGCTGAACCAGCAGGGAATCTGAAAAATAATTTCTCCAGGCAATATCTCCAATGCTATTGCTGTCTGTTCCAGCAGCGCTTTGCTGAAATGATTCCGGCAACAAAACAGCAGGACGCTGATAATCCTTTCCCGTTCTGCAGGAACCAAAAACAGAGAGGAAGAAAATAATAATATACGAATCTGAAAAAGTTTTTTCATTTTTTAAAATTATTCCTGCTCCGGTTATTCTGACCGGAGTTCATATTTTCCACGAATGAGTTTTGGTTTACCGGATACTTTTTCCTGGAATGCCTGGAAAATCACGAAAAGAACCGGTATGATGAATACACCCAGTAATACGCCGATGAGCATACCGCCCACGGCACCGGTTCCTATAGAACGGTTTCCCAGGGCAGATCCACCCGTAGCCCACATCAGCGGGAGAAGACCGACGATGAAATGCAAAGGAAGTCATCAGGATCGGTCGCAAACGCAGACGGCTTGCCTCCAGTGCTGATGCAATCAGGTCCATCCCGGAACGCCTGCGCTGAACGGCATACTGGACGATCAGAATGGCATTTTTCGCCAGCAGTCCGATCAGCATGATGATACCCACCTGCACATAAATATTATTTTCAATCCCGGTCAGGTTAATGAACAGAAAAACACCCATCAGTCCGGTCGGTATGGATAACAATACAGCAAGGGGCAGAATATAACTTTCGTATTGTGCAGCCAATAAAAAATAAACAAATAAAATGCTCAGTACAAAAATGAGCTGCGTCTGCACCCCGGAAGAGCTTTCCTCCCGGGTTAATCCGGACCATTCATAAGAATAGCCCCTGGGCAGATCTGTCGCTGCCATTTCTTTGATTACCCGGATTGCATCTCCGGAACTATATCCATCCCGGATAGTTCCGTTGATGGTTACGGAATTAAACAAATTGGTGCGGTTGATGGTTTCCGGACCATATACTCTTTTTAACTGCACCAGGGTACTGATCGGAATCATCTGGCCCAGGCTGCTTTTTACAAATATTCCATCCATGGCTGTGAGGTCCCGGCGAAAGGGAATATCTGCCTCCACAATAACCCGGTAGTATTTTCCAAAGCGGGTAAAATCTGATGCATAACTACTCCCAAAATAAACCTGCATGGTACCGAGAATATCGCTTACCGAAACATTCAGTTGTTTGGCTTTTTCATTATCCAGCTCCAGCATATACTGCGGATTGCCCGTATAATAAAAAGACGCTGCGTAGGCAACTTCTTTTCTTTTCATTAGAGCCGCAGCAAACTCATTGGTCACCTGCATTTAATTTTTCAATAGAACCGCCGGTACGGTCCTGTACGATCACTTCAAACCCACTGGAATTACCAAATCCCTGCACCGTGCCAGGTTTTAAAATAAAAACACCGGTCTCTTTAATTGCGGATAATTTCCCGTTAATCTCGTTGACCACCTGATCAATCGTCTGAAAAGGTATGCGGTCCTTCTGTTCCTTTAATTTTATAAATGAAACGGCAAAATTGGAGGTGCTGGTAAATCCGCCAAATAAATTTAGTCCGCTCAGGGATCCCCGTTTGTCAACGGCCTGCACCCCGGCCAGGATACTGTCTACCCTTTGCACCACCGCATCGGTCCGGTCCAGGGAGGAAGCGGGTGGCAGGTTCAGGCTCACCATGAGAAAGTTCTGGTCTTCTGCAGGAATAAATCCGGTAGGTGTTTTTCTAACTTCCCAGATCGTAATGCAGAATATAATGGCCAGACCTAAAATACCCACCCATTTATGCCGGATAAGAAATTGTACGGCATTCATATAGCGGTCAGTGGTGGCTTTGAATCCGGCATTAAATGCATCACCGAACTCTTCGGCCAAAACCCTTTTTATTTTTTTCTCCTTCCGGGTGATGTATATTTTTCAGGAAAAGGGCACAGAGGGCCGGACTCAGGGTTAATGCATTTAACGCAGAAATTAAAATGGCAATCGCCAGGGTAAAAGCAAACTGCCTGTAAAATATGCCCACACTGCCCTGCATAAATCCAACAGGGATAAATACCGCTGCCATTACGAGGGTAATGGAAATGATGGCACCGGAAATTTCGCTCATGGACTGAACCGTGGCTTCTTTTGCCGGCAATCCCGTTCGTTCCATTTTTGAATGCACGGCCTCCACCACTACGATGGCATCATCCACCACGATACCGATAGCCAGTACCAGGGCAAAAAGGGTCAGCAGATTGATGGTAAATCCAAATAGCTGCATGAAAAAGAAAGTGCCGATGATCGCCACCGGAACGGCAATGGCCGGGATAAGGGTAGATCTGAAATCCTGCAGAAAAATAAATACCACCAGGAACACCAATATAAATGCTTCGAGTAAGGTTGTTTTTACCTGATCGATGGAAGCATCCAGAAAATCTTTTGCACTGAACATGGTCAGGTAATGAATGCCTTTGGGAAATCTGGCCGATGTAGTTTTCATTACCTCATCAATGGCAATCAGGATATCATTGGCATTGGATCCTGCGGTTTGAAAAATGCCGAAACCGGTACCCGTTTTTCCCTGAACAACTGTATTCGAATTATAAGAACCACTCCCAAATTCCACGCGGGAAATATCTTTCAGGTGGATCACCGATCCATCAGCACCTGTTTTGATGACGATGTTTTCGTAGTCTTTATTTTCCGAAAGCTTGCCTTTGTATTTAATCACGTATTCAAATGAAGCACTGCTGCCTTCCCCGAATCTTCCCGGGGCAGATTCCACATTCTGGTCATGAATGGCTGTCATCACTTCCTGAACAGAAATATTATTGGCATTCAGCCGGTCTGGCAGGAGCCAGATGCGCATGGAATAATCCTTGGCTCCAAAAACCTGCGCCGATCCGACTCCCGGAACACGCTGAATTTCCGGGATCACATTGATTTTGGTATAGTTCTGCAGGAATTTTTCGTCATATGCACTGTCTGTACTGTACAGCAGGGTCACATTGATCATGCTGTTCTGCTGTTTCTGCGTGGATATGCCCGCCTGAACAACTTCCTGGGGTATCTGACTAACGGCCCGGGCTACCCGATTTTGAACATTCACCGCATCCAGATCAGGATTCGTGCCCTGTTTAAAATATACATTGATCGACATCGTACCGTCATTACCGGAAGTAGATGTCATGTAGGTCATGTTCTCCACTCCGTTAATCGCTTCTTCAATCGGTGTGGCCACAGCCCGGGCGACCACTTCGGCATTCGCACCGGGGTAAACTGCAAAAACACCAACAGTTGGCGGAGCAATTTCGGGGAACTGGGTAATCGGCAGGTTAAACAGTGAAATCAGTCCAAGCATCGTCAAAATGATGGAGATCACTGTGGATAATACCGGTCGTTCTATAAACCTTCTGAGCATTTTTATATTTTTTGTGAATTTTAATCCAGCATTGGCCGGATCTTCAGTAAGCTGTCCATCGACATCGTCGCCGGCTGTATCAGTGTTCCATCGGTTACTCTTTCAACGCCATATACAATACGGTCTCCCGGTTTAATGCCCTGGTCGACGAGAAAATAATTTCCTGCCTTACCCTTGATATGCACCGGTGCGCTGTTTACTTTATTGCTGTCTGATAACAGGAATACAAAAACCTTATCCTGTAATTCGTAGGTGGCTTCCTGGGGAATGACCAGGCCTGCCGGAAAGCTGATGGAAATGCGAACCCGTCCCGTTCCACCGGAGCGGAGTGTACCGTTGGGATTGGGGAAACTCGCCCGGAAGGGTATGGCACCCATTCCCTGTGTGAATTGCCCTGCCACCATTTCCACTTTTCCTTTTTGCGGATACACGGTGTTGTCAGATAGAATAAGATCCACCGGAGGGAGATTCCGGATTTTATCTTCAAGCGTTTTTCCTGCATATTCATCCCTGAAACGCAGAAAAGCGGTTTCACTTACCGAAAAATAAGCCCGCACATCTTTCACTTCTGAAATATTGGTCAGGGGATCCAGGTTGGATCCGCCTACCAGGCTACCAATCTTAATATGAATTCTTCCGATAAATCCATCCACCGGTGCTTTGATCAGCGAATATCCAATATTGATTTTTGCATTGGCAACCTGGGCCTTTGCCTGGTCAACATAGGCGGTTGATGCATCATAGGCTGCTTTGGCGGTTTTAAGCTGAATCGGAGAAATGACATTATTTTTTACCAGTGGCTCCAGTTTATTCATTTCAATCTCTGCACTGGCCTGGTTGGCCCTGGCAACAGCCAGGGAAGCACTGGCATTATTCAGGGCTTCTTCAAATGGCTGATCGTAAATCTTAAAAAGGGACTGACCTTTTTTTACGGCTGCTCCTTCATCTACGTAAATTTTTTCAATATAACCGCTTACCTGGGGCCGGATCTCGATATCATTACTTCCTTCAAGGGTAGCCGCATATTCCCGGAAGGTGGTGAAAGGCCGGTCTGTTATGGTTACCACAGGCAGGGTCGGAGTTTCCCTGGCAGTATGTAGCTGTGGCATCCGAGTGTTTACAGGAATAAATGAGGGTTAAAGCCAATAAAAGGGATACCCCTGCGGTCAGGAATTTACGCATAACTGAAATATTTGATAGTAGGGTTGCTTCCGGTTTACAGGGGCAAGTATGCAAATATATTTGCCTTTCCTTATAACCCGCATGTTCAAATTAACAACGAAATCCCGTTTTCGATTTCCTGAAACCGGAAATATGATGGGCGGCAATCGTAAACAAGCTGCAAGGATAGCAGAATCAATTCCAGGCATTTCTCAGAAAACGCAGCCAGTTACCATGTAAAATCTGTTGTATCTGCTGGTGGGTATATCCTCTCCGGTTTAATAAATCCGGAAGTTTCTGTAAATCTGCAATCGTATCGAGATCAAAAGGAGATTGTTCCGTACCAAATGCACCATCCAGATCACTGCCAATCGCGATATGATCTGCATTCCCGGCCAGCTGGCAAATATGATCATAATGATCGATAAGCCGGTTCAGACACACGCCCATGGCCTCCGGAACAGAAACTCCCCGAATCCATCCTTCGCTAAGCATCCAGGCATCCATCACTCCCCCGATCACCGCTCCCCGGCTGATCAGCACGCGAATCTGATCATCATTCAGTTGCCGCTGGTGTTTCACGAGTGACCTGCAATTGTGGTGACTGGCCCAAACCGGGCCGTTATATATTTCCATCGCCTGACTGAATCCCAGATCCGTAAGATGGGTAACGTCCAATATCATATTTAACGCAGCCATCTCTTTTAATAAAGAAAATCCCGATTGCGTAAATCCATCGTCCGTACCGGTGCCGCCGGCATATCTTCCCGGTCCGTAATGGGCCGGACCGAGTGCCCTTAATCCATATCCATAGGCTTTTTCCAGATAGTCCAGGTTGATCAGCGAATCGGCACCTTCCAGGCTTAAAATAAATCCAACCGGTTTTTTTCTGTCCGGAACGGATTCGTCTTCCCATAAACGAATATGGGTTTCCAGTGCCTGCCGGTCTTTTACCTGCACCATTTCACCGGCAAGTTCCATAGCCTGATACCAGGCAAGCTGGGCCTGCGTTTGCGCCCATGCCTGTTCCGGAGAATGCCAGCCCGGCAAAACAGATTCCTTTTTTACATATCGCGCGATTTGGGTTGCGACCACCAGCCCGGTTTTGCCTTCCCGCAAAGCGGGCAGCGAAACGGTATTCTTTTCCCGGTCGGGTTTATCATGCATTCCTTTTTCTCTCTCCCTGATTTCAGCAACGGGCAGCCGGAGATCGCGGTTCCATTCCATGGCATTCATGGACAGATCCAGGTGGGCATCTATAATAAACATATTGCAAATTAGCAGGGAATTCATTCAGTTTGATGGTATCTACAAAAAACATAGTCCCTCGCTGAAATGATTTAATTTGATCTTTCAACTTTCATTATAAACGAGGGCCATGTCTTTTTTGATTTTGCTGTCAGGAATTCTTTTACTGATTCTTCTCACCACCTGGGCAAAATTAAATGCCTTTCTTTCCTTCCTGCTGGTTTCCATGGGTATCGGCCTGGCCAATGGAATGACCATCGATGCCGTAACCCATTCCGTACAAACCGGCATGGGCGATTTACTGGGATCCCTGCTGGTGATCCTGGTGATCGGAGCCATGCTTGGCAAACTCATTGCCGATTACGGTGCTGCCCAGCGGATTGTTTCGGCTTTTATGAACTGGTTTGGAAGAAAGTACCTCATGTGGGCCCTGGTGATTACGGCGTTTATTGTAGGTATTCCCCTTTTTTATGGAATTGGATTTGTGCTGATGGTACCCCTGATCATCACCCTTTCTTATAAATATGATATACCGGCAGTGTATATCGGCCTGCCCATGCTGGCTTCCCTTTCCGTTACCCATGGATACCTGCCACCGCACCCGTCTCCTGTCGCTCTGATTCAACAATATCATGCAGATCTCGGGCTCACCCTGATATATGGAATTGTAGTGGCGATCCCTTCTGTTATTATCGCCGGACCATTATTTGCACGCACCCTCAAAAAATATACAAATAAACCACTGGCCACTTTTGCCGGAAAAACCATTCCGGAAGAAGAAATGCCCGGTATTGCGGACAGTTTTATTACGGCTCTCCTGCCGGTTGCCCTTATTGGCACAGCCACGGTTCTGCGATTGTTCCTGCCTAAGGAATCCCTTCCCGTGCGAATTTTTGCCGTTCTGGGAGATCCATCCATCGCCCTGCTGTTAACCCTGGCCTATGCCGTATATTCCCTGGTTCTAAAAAGAGGAATGAAACTGGAACCCTGTATGATTTCCATGGGAAATGCCGTGAAGGATATTTCCATGATCCTGCTCATTATTGCCGGTGCCGGCGCATTAAAACAGGTGCTTACCGATAGTGGTACGGCCGGTCAGCTGACGCAACTGATGAAAGGCCTGAACCTGCATCCGATTGTTGCGGCCTGGATCATCGCCGCTTTTATCCGGGTATGCCTGGGATCCGCTACCGTTGCCGGACTCACCGCGGCGGGTATGATCGCACCAATGATAGCCGGATCCAATATCAATCCCAGCCTGATCGTCCTGGCCACAGGTGCCGGCAGTCTGTTTTTCTCTCATGTGAATGATTCCGGATTCTGGTTATTTAAGGAGTATTTTAATTTAAGTGTTAAAGAAACACTCAAAACCTGGAGTCTGATGGAATCGATCGTTTCGGTAACCGGACTAATCATTGTTCTGATCATTTATTTTTTTACTGTTCATTAAATATATTTTATGTCAGCAGATGAAAATTTTAAGAACCTTCAGCTTGAATTGCCGCCTGCACCCACACCACTTGGCGTGTATAAACCTTTTCTGATTGATGGAAAACATTGTTATGTGTCCGGGCATGGACCTCTTTTGCCGGATAAAACGCTGATCCATGGCCGCGTCGGGGATGATTTGACTATGGAGGAAGCAAAACTGGCCGCGCGTCAGGTAGGTCTTGCCATTCTTGCCACGCTGAAACAAAATCTCGGAAGCCTTGATAAAATAAAACGGGTAATTAAAGTACTCGGCATGGTAAATGCCGAATACGACATTCGAAAAACATCCCTATGTGATTAACGGATGCAGTGAATTATTTGCAAAGGTATGGGGAACAGAAAACGGAATCGGCGTGCGATCCGCTGTAGGGATGGCGACCCTTGCCGGATAATATTCCGGTGGAAATTGAAGCGATGTTTGAACTTGCGTGAAAGCAAGCAGGCAAGTATGGGAGTATGGATTAAAAAATGAAAGTCAAATAAAATTTAATTTATTAGAAAATCGACCAGAATTTTACCCATGTTGAATATTGAAAAAAACTGGTACTACGCCGAAAATGTGGATGATTTTGATTCACCGGCACTGCTTGTCTATCCATCCCGGGTAAAGGAGAATATTCGCCTGATACTGGAAAGAATAAAACCGGCAAACCTGCGGCCTCATGTTAAAACAAATAAAATTGCCGAAGTGTGTAGCCTGATGGCAGATGCCGGAATCAGCAAATTCAAATCTGCCACCATCGCGGAATCGGAAATGCTTGCTATGGCCGGAGCACCGGATGTTCTGCTGGCTTACCAGCCCACCATTCCGAAAATAAAAAGACTGATAAACCTGGTTCGCAAATATCCCGCTACAAAATTTTCCTGCCTGGTAGATCATACGGATACAGCACAGGCCATTTCAGAATGGTTTCAAAAAGCGAGACTGGAAGCCAATGTATATATTGACCTGAATGTCGGAATGAACCGTACCGGTATCCTGCCTGAAAAGGCAATGGGTTTATTCAAATACTTATTATCATTACCTGCGATTCAGGTTTTGGGTCTGCATGCATACGATGGTCATCTGAAAGATCCGGACCTTGCCAGAAGAACGGAAAACTGTCAGCGGGCCTTTGCTCCGGTAATCACTTTAAAACAGGAACTGGAAAAAATTGCGGGCCGCACTATAACACTGGTTGCCGGAGGTTCCCCAACCTGTTTTATCCATGGTGCTGCAGGGGACCGGGAATGCAGTCCGGGTACCTTTGTTTTCTGGGATATGGGAAATGCCAGACAATTACCTGAACAGCCATTCGAATGGGCTGCCATACTGATTTGCCGGATTATTTCCATTCCGGCCCCGGATATGATTTGTGTTGACCTCGGGCATAAATCTGTCGCTGCTGAAAATCCGCAGCCCCGTATATTTTTTTTAAATGAGCCCGAAGCCATTCCGGTCGCACAAAGCGAAGAACACCTGGTTTTAAAAGTTCCGGATGCCGGAAAATTCAGAACCGGCGAAGTTTTTTATGGCGTTCCCTGGCATATCTGCCCTTCCGTTGCCCTCTATGAAAAAGCACTGGTTGTTGAAAATAATCGCATTACCGGGTCCTGGAAAGTAATCGCCCGGGATCGGGAAATCAGCGTTTAAAGGCTTCAGCATTCCTGTCATTCCTGCCATGCCGGCAGGCAGGCGTCATCCGTTACTTCAACGGCGGATCCGCAACCCATTTAATATCCGGATTAAAATATTTAAATAACAGGGCCGACAATTTTCTCGTGAGTACCCAGGCTGCATTATCATAGTCCCAGCGCTGATCTGAATTGTTCTTTGTAAAAACGCTGAAGATATAAGGATGAGGTGCATTGACATACAAAATTTCATTCCGGCTTTCATCCACTGCACCACTCTTTGACGCGACAAATACATTTGGAGGAATCTGGGAAATCGCAACTTCATCCCAATATTGCCTTCCCAATGTTCTTATCATCCGGTCACTGCTTTGTTTACTCAATATTTCCCCCCGGGAAATCTGTTCCATCATACGGGCGATTTCTTTTGGAGTGGTAACACCCCAGCCATATATCTCGCGGTCATTTTCCCGGCCGGGAGTCCGGCTGTTCACGCGGGTAAAGCCATATCCAAGACTATCCATCAACTGATTAATCCGCAGACCACCTCCGGCCAGTCCCTGCAACATCAGGCTGGCGGTATTATCACTCAGGGATATGGACAATAACATCAATTTGCTCAGCAAAATTTTTTGATCCGGTTTAAATGCGGCCAGCACATCTTCTCCGGGATCATAGTTCAGTGTATCCTTATATATCATCTCCTGATGAAAACCGAGTTCCTTTTGCTGTATCCTGCTCATAATTCCAATCATGATCGGAATCTTCACCACACTGGCTGTAGGAAAAAGCGTATCGGCATTAAAACCTGCGATCCTGTCTTTTTTAAGATCATGAACATAAATTCCAACTGTACCCTGAAAGCCGGAGACCATTGCCTCAATCTGATTTTGAAGATCCCTGTCCGTTTTCTGGGCTTTTGTTTCCATAAAGCAAACTAAACATATCAGGAAACATAATTTTCTCATACATCTTTTTTGAATCTTATAAATATACATCCGGTACAATTTAATATCTGATGGCGGGATAGCTAAAATCCCATATCTGCCCTATCTTACAGAATTGATTATCACCGAAGGTTAAAAATTTATATGAACAGCGTAAATTTTTTTGAAAGCAGACAATTAATGTATGGAAAAAAACCAGCGCCTGGGCAATATTTATTTTTTATTGGGCCTTGGGCTGACCAGTCTTTTCGCCTATACCCTCCTTTTCTGTACCAACAGTTTTGTACGCGGACATTCCATTTCTTCCTGGCAATTTCTGCTGTCCGTAGTAATGATGCTCGTGACACAGTATTTTGCTTCGAAGGAATTTTTTGAATTGCAGGCAAAAAAGGTATTTCTTCAAACAAGTGGCATACTGATCTCCATCATTTTTCTTTCCATAGTGCTGGCGAATATTTTTTATGATATTTCTTTTGACGGTCAATGGTATCACCAGGAAACCATTGCCCGGTTGAAACAGGGCTGGAACCCTTATCTGAAGGAACTTTCAGTTCCAAAAAAACCAGGGATTCCGGATCCAAGGGATGCCTGGTGTTTAGGACCTCATATCGATCCGACAAAAAACGCAAACGGAGATGAACCGGTATTATATATAAAATATGTAAGCCTGAATTATTTTGTCAAAGGAGTTGAAATTACGCAGACCGCCATTTACGCGCTGACCAAAAAAATAGAAACAGGCAAAGCTATCAATATCATATGCATGCTGGCTTCCTTATTTCTAACGGTCTCCGCTTTGTATAAAATGGGCCGGTGGAAAACAGGAAAATATGGCTTATTGCCTTGTTGTTTTGTATGAACCCGGTAACAATATATCAGCTGACCAGCTTTTGTGTGGACGGACTGATGTATTCAATGTTATTAAGCCTGATAGCTGTTTTTGTTTTAATATACCTGGAGAAAAATAAATATGCCCTGTTTTTATTCGGCCTGCTCGTCATGATTTGTGTTAATATAAAGTTTACCACAGTTGTGTATGCCGGCCTTTTTTGCGCATGCTTTTTCGCGTATCTCCTTTTTAAACGGAATACAGAGCCTGTAAAAAAATTCCTGGTTTCGGGAATCATTTCTTTTCTTATCGGCTTTGTATTTATCGGGTTTCATCCTTATATGACCAGCCTGATCAAATACAATACACCGTTTTACGGCCTGGATGAAACGCGTAATGTAAATGCATTAATCAAACCGGCATATTTCTACGACAAAAACCGGTTTACCGATTTTCTTGTATCATACAATGCCCGCACTTATGATTCCGCTGCGGCTGGCGGGTCGTTGAAAACTATACTAAAAGTTCCCTTCAGTATAAACAAAGCGGAATTGCTCAGCTCCACTGAAGCCGAAGTAAAACTGGCGGGATTCGGTCCGTTTTTTAGCGGAGCCCTCCTGGTTTCGTTAGTTCTTCTTACCGTACTGGCCATATATCATTACCGGGAAAAGCCCTTTGGAATTGCCCTGTTCAGCTTTTTGTTTCTTTTTATTTCCATCTTTATGGTTCCCGACCCTTGGTGGGCAAGGTTTGGTCCGCAATTCTGGTTATTCCCGATCATCATATTATTCATATCTGAAAATATTTCTTTCAGGAACCGGTTTTTAAAACCAGCCTTATAGTTTCCATCTCTCTGAATATCGCCTGGGCACTGTTCGGTGTTTTTTTGAACCTGCTTATAGCCGCACATATTAACTATCAGATTGACCAGTTAAAAACGGTTACCACACCGATCTCTGTGGAATACTGTGGATATGTGGATATGACCGGGAACAGGATGCGATTTGAAGAAAATAATATTCCATTTGTGGAACGGAATGTAACCGGAAAACATATTTACAATGTAATCCGGTCCAATACCCGTTTTGAAACGGCAGAAGAATTGCCGGAAGTGCCTAAATCCCTGCTGATGCAACTGAATGAAAAATTACATGGGAAAAATTCCGATTGATTAAATTTGCATTTAATTGCATTGGAATGGGAAAACAAATTCTCGGGCCCGGATCTTTTTCGCCAATAACAGCCACCGTTTATCCGATTCTGCTGATGATCAGTTTTTCCCATTTGCTGAATGATACCATTCAGTCGCTGATCCCAGCCATTTACCCGCTGGTAAAAACAAATTTTCACCTGAGCTTCGCACAGATTGGTTTGATTACGCTTACTTTCCAGCTGGCCGCCTCCTTACTTCAACCGCTTGTGGGATTATATACCGATCACCGGCCGAAACCATTTTCGCTGGTTACGAGTATGGGATTTACGCTGATTGGTTTAGTTTGGATGTCACGGGCAGGCAGCTTTCATATCCTGCTTTTTTCTGTGGCTATGATCGGTATCGGCTCTTCCATTTTTCATCCGGAAGCATCCAAAGTTGCTTACATGGCCTCAGGTGGAAGAAGAGGTCTGGCCCAGTCTATTTTCCAGGTTGGAGGTAATGCCGGTTCCTCCCTCGGGCCCCTGCTTGCCGCACTGATCATTGTACCCTTAGGACAAACCAGCATTGGCTGGTTTTCGCTGCTTCCCCTGCTCGCCATGCTGATTCTGATTTATGTAGGCCGTTGGTATAAATCGAACCTGAATGCATTATTACAAAAAAATAAATGGTCCGGTAACCGGGAGGAAGTTATTCCCAGGCAGAAGGTTATTATTTCCATTTTGATTCTGATTATCCTGATTTTCTCAAAATACTTTTATCTCGCCTCCATGGTAAGTTATTTTACCTTTTACCTGATTGAAAAATTCCGGGTATCGGTACAGCATGCGCAGCTTTTTCTTTTCCTGTTTTCATTTTCAGTAGCAGCGGGTACCTTATTGGGTGGGCCGCTCGGTGATCGCTTTGGTCGCAAATATGTGATCTGGTTTTCTATTTTAGGCGCTGCTCCTTTCACACTTCTCCTGCCCCATGCGAATCTGTTCTGGACCGCAGTTCTGGCGGCCATCATCGGCATTGTAATTGCTTCGGCTTTTTCAGCGATCCTGGTATATGCACAGGAATTATTGCCGGGAAAAGTAGGTATGATCTCCGGATTATTTTTTGGGTTTGCTTTTGGTATGGGCGGGCTTGGATCTGCTGTGCTCGGAGTACTTGCGGATCATAAAGGAATCATCTATGTCTATAAGGTTTGTGCCTTTCTTCCACTGATTGGCTTGCTTACCGGATTCCTCCCCGATATAGGCGGAAAAAAAATGAGAGCTGACTAGTCTTTTACTTTTTTACATTAAAAAACCGGATCAGGCTTCCTGCTTCTCCGTTACTGCTGAGCCCCTGAGCCACCAGTACATATTTTCCTGGCAGGTCCGATGAATAAAAACTAAGCTGTGCCTTGCCATCCGACCCCGACTTCATTCCCGGTGCCCAGTATAATGTGTTTCTGTAGTCAGGCATGCGACTGCTGATCTGCAATTCTGTTTCGTATTGGGGTGAGAAAAATTGTCGTTCTTCCTGAATACCCGGATAGTCGAGAACTATAACATGCGGATTCAGTTCAATTCCATCCAGATCTCCTTGATAGGTAGTCATATTTAGTACTCCGGAATAAGTCATATATCCCATGGCGTATTGGCGGTTCACCAGGTCTATCTGTTTTATTTTCATCGGATTCTGGTTGATAACCTCATTGAAATTAAAAAAAGGTATCCCGTCGATGAGTGTCAGTGGTGTGTCTTCGAAAAATACCCTGGTTGGCATGTCGTACAGGTAAATATGAAACTTATCCCGGTTCCTCACCACGTTGGTTGAATGAACATATTCCCTGAATACTTCTTCCATGGTTAAAAATCGGGTGTAGTCATCCAACAAATATTTTTCATCCGGTACAATATAGAATGTATTGGTATCCACATACTGCAATACGGAATGATCCAATTTTACGCCTTCAAATACCCGCTGCACCTGTGCATGAATACTACGATCCAGCAGTGTTGGTGAACCTTTCGCCGGAATACTAAAATCCGGAGGGCTAAAGCCTGAATATTTCTGGGAAAAAGGATTGTCTATTTCCAGGTGTGCCGTACTGTCTGTCATGGGGTTGGTTTGTACAACCAATTCCCGGGATCCGTAAAAACCCATCAGTTCAAATTTCACCTTTCCGGAGGTGTCGCTGGTTGTAGAACGAAACTGGGTTCTTTTTGAAGGAACAGACAGAAAAGCAGACGTCAGTGGTACCGGCAGGCCGCTCCGGTTATCTACAACTTTTCCATGTATAATATGACCAAAATATTCCGGGGGGTAATCTATATGAACAGATTTCTGCTGAACAATATTTTTCCAGTTGAATCTTCGCCAGCCATGGGTGAGCATGAGATTCTCCATATCCGCTTCCCGGTCCTTTTCATTCTCATCAAAATAAAATGCCGGTGATTCCACCGGGCCGAGTTCCGAAGTTAAATACAGATAATTCAGAATACTGTTTTCATCAACCGGCTGCAGGGAATCAACGCGATACACAGCGAGTGACAGATCTGCTAAAACGGGATTTTCCTGCCGATTCATCGCAGACAGGTTTACGCTGATTTTTTTTCTTATCCCATATTCCGGATCTGTGTCCGCAGAAACCCGCAAATGTATTCACCGGATATTTAAAAAATAACCGCTCACAAACCGGCTGGCCGCTTTCAGTAAAAAGCGTAAACTGCGAAATCCCGTCTTCCAGATCCCGGGATTCAATATAAAAAGACAAACTGTCGCCCGCCAGTGTACCGGACATTACAGGCAAAAGCGTTCGTTGTCCGTTTATGGCAAGTAAGATTTTCTGACCAGCCAGGTCACTGGTAACATGTACCGATGCCATGATCAGTCCTTCCCCGTTTTTGGACAGATTCAATACATAACCCGAAGGATAGGCAGAAGGCAGTTCCTTTAAAATGGTTTCACCATGGGGAAAACGGATAAGGGCTTTATAGATTTGACCTGCAACAGGTGTAAAAATAAAATGACCAAGACCTTTATGCAAGGTTTGAAACTTCAGTACCGTATCTGCATTTGAATTCAGGAGCAGGCCTTCACATTCAAGCCCATGCCCACAGGCATCGGTTATCCGGAATCCTGTTTTCGATTCAATCTGCTGCACCAGGTTCCCTCCCTCCGGAAAAAACTGCAGGTCATATCTCTTTATTTTTACAGTAGTGGAATCAGGCTCCAGTTTATGTGGATTGATGATCCGGATGGCTTTCTCAAAATAATACTCCGGACCGAAATTCTTCATCCAGCTGGTATACGCCCTGAATATATATGTGCCCGAAGAAATGCCTGCCGGGATCAGCAGGGAACCGTGGGATTCAGCGGGTTTGAGGGAGATTTTTTCCTGAAGAACCGCCCGGTTATTTTTATCCAATATTTCAACATAAGCGATTTTACTCAGCGCTGCAGGCCTGCTCGTGAATGCATCCATATAATACAGGCGAAACCAACAAATCTCCCCGGACAGGTAAGAATCTTTATCGGTATGCGCATAAAGTTTCTCCTGCAGATACTGGCTTCTGTATTGACCATACGCATTGACAAGCATTTTGTCGGCGGTTTGCTGCCCGAATGCGACCGGTAAATCCAGTATGAATATTGACAATAACAAAAACAGGATCCGGGAAATCCTCATCAGTATTAAATTATAGTCGATTTTAGTCATTGCTGTTTATGCCCTCAAAAATTTATATTATTGCCAGAAAGGAGGCGGGATGGTAGTTCCTCCTGCCATCCTGCAGTCTACACATCCGGCATTTGCTCCCATGATATATGTTGGAGCAGCTGCGCCAGGCTGGTATATCGCTGTAAGCGGAATATTGAATTGGCCTTTAAAATAATTATCAAGATCATATGGATTATTTTTAATCGAATCCTCCTCACAATTTTCATACCCCGTATAAACTTCACCGGCAGGAATTTCAGACCGGTCAATAAACAATCTTTTTTCTGTTTCCGTGGCACACCCGATAAATCCGATTACTTTTTCAGCCGGATCTGAAACGCACTTTATATTTCCTCCGGTCTCACCCGGCTGGGCGTCAAAAATGGAACCCGTGGATTCTGTGTTCTTTTTAACTTTACGGATCCATTCGTACCAGTCCTTGGTCAGTGCATACTGTTTTACCAGGATACTGTACCGTATAAGGAGTCTATTTGAGGATGTATAAGAGATCTGCTGAATCGGGAATTGATAAATGACATTTGAACTCAGTTTTTCAGTATTAGCTATCGCTATCTGGCTCGAAAGATCGGAACGGTAACAGTAATAGAACTGCTCTGGCTGGGTCCGGGGTAAAATCTTCTCATTCTCATATTTCAAATCCGATGGAAAACCTGAATGATATTTCCAGGTCTCTTCAAACTGCCATTGATAATACCCGGGCTGCGTCTGCGGGTCATGCGTGGAAACATTTATAGTTACCAAACCTGAACCGGCCGTCCATCCAACATCATCAATCGGTGGTGTTATTACTACAGAAGTAAATTCAGAAAGGTATTCTTTCCCATTGGCAGTCCGGATATGCAGTCTGTAGGGCTGGGAGGGATCGAGGGATAGATTTTCGATGGCATATTTGACCGTCCCCAGCCTCAACCAGCGGGAAACTACCCCCAATCTGTGACTGGATTTCAATTTGTGCACCCGGTTCCGGAACGCGAAGCGGTGTATCCACTCCGGATGACCTGGTCATAGCTATAACTGTAGTTCCGGACATATTGATAAATCCTTCCACCACGAGATATCCTGATGCTGGTGTATTGGTATTTATCACGTACTTATCGGTACAGGCACCCATCATGACCATCAGGACAAACCAATATTTTATTTTCATGAGGTTCCTTTAAAATCTGATATTATAATTGATGAAAGGAATAGCACTTCCGAATATGGAAAGCTGATATCCGTTCAGGGAGCCGTTTTGTGAAACAAAATAGACCGAATACGGATTATGTCTTCCGAAAACATTATATACCCCAATCGTCCAGGAGTTATGGAATTTCTGATGAACCTTATGGTTCCCATCGATATTCATTGAAAAATCAGTCCTGTAATAGTCCGGTATCCTGTAGGAATTCCGGTCAGAATATAAAGTGCGGAAAGAATTGTAATAGTAAAATGTACCTGTTGGAATGGTTATCGGCCTTCCTGTTGTATAGGTACTGTTCAGCGAAACACTGAACCGGTGATTTACCCGGTAGTTCATGACCATGGTTGCTGAATTCGGCTGATCATAATTTGAAGGATAGTACTGCCCTTGATTGATGATTTCACCTGCATTGGGATCATTCTGTTTTAACTGTACCCGCGAATAAGTATAACTGAGCCAGCCATTCAGTTTACCAGTAGATTTTTTAATCATGAATTCAATTCCATAAGCCCGCCCCTTTGTATTGATTACTTCGGTTTCAATATGGTGGTTCAGCACCAGTACTGCACCGCTTTTATAGTCCAGGATATTCTCCATGTTTTTATAGTATAACTCCACAGATGTTTCAATTGTATTATTCTTCAGATTTTTATAAAACCCCAGGGAAACCTGGCTGCCCAGCTGGGGCAGGATATTCGGATCGCTGAGTTTCCAGATATCCGTTGGTGAGATGGCTGTTGTATTTGAGATTACATGGGTATACTGACGCATGGAATTATAACCCGCCTTAACAGAAAAATCGTCTGTGAATTCATATCGGATAGAAAGCCTGTATTCCGGACCGGAATAGGTTTTAATAAAATCCCCGGATGCATAGTTTTTCACAGAAATAATATCGTCTTCCGTCTTGGGTACATTGGGCGGATACTCGTTAACGGTTTGAGGTCCCAGATAATTATACATGGAAAACCGAATACCGCCTTCAACTACCAATTTATTGGTGATGGTGAATTTATCACTCAGATACAATGCGCTTTCCAGTGCCTGTTCCTGATTTACGGTATCGGGTGTGATCAGGGAAGATTTTCCAATAGGTTCAAAAGTACCCGGATGCAGATTATAGTACAGAGAATTCAATCCGAATTCCAACGAATGTTTGGGACTCAGATAGTAGTTAAACTGTGCTTTGAAATAAGACTGGTTTATTCCAAATTTCAATTTAAATGCATTTACCGGATTGGCATCACTGGTAATATTATAATCATACTGATCATAACCGGTAATAAAAACACCATACAATTTGTCGCTGAAAGAATGTTTCCATTTCAGTGAAAGATTCAGGTTTCCATATCCATAAGTGGTATCACTGTTCAGGTTAAAATTGTCCTTGCTGGTATAAGCCGTCAGGTACAGGTTGTTGTTTTTATTGATCTGGTGACTGATATTCAGATTTACATCATAAAAAGACGCCTTGCTCATTTTGTACTGCGGCGGCAAAAGATTCAGCATCCAGTCGGCATAAGTAGTTCTTCCGGCGAGAATAAAGGAAGTTTTATCTTTTACCAGCGGTCCTTCTATTTCCAGCCGGGATGGTGATCAGACCAATTCCTGCGGAACCGGTAAATTCCTTTTTATTTCCTTCCCTGCTGGTAATATCCAGGACAGAAGACAACCTCCCTCCGTATCTGGCAGGAATACTGCTCTTATATAATTCTACATTTTTTACTACGTCCGGATTGAATGCCGAAAAGAATCCAAAAAAATGAGAAGGATTATAAACTGTTGCATCATTAAACAGGATCAGGTTTTGATCCGCCGCACCCCCGCGAACATTTAATCCTGTGCTGGCTTCACCTACCGACTTCACACCTGGCAGGGTTAGCAAAACCCGCAACAGGTCAGCTTCACCAAAAACAACGGGTACCTGTTTGAGTGTTTTAATATCCAGTTTCTGAACCCCCATATTCACACCCCGGATATTACTCATCTTCTCAGCGGAAACGATCACATTTTTAAGCATCATCACCTGCCCGTTCAAATCAATATTCATTTTTCCATCGCCCAATAAAAGGATCTGACGCCGGGTATCCTTCATTCCAATACTCTGTATATTCAGAATGTGGCGTCCCTTCGATAAGGAAATGGCATAATAACCGTACTGATCAGACGAAACGCCCACTCGCGGATTATCAGTATATATTGAAACACCCGCCAATGGATTCTCCTGTTTTTGCATCCCGGACGTATCCCGAAATGAGTGCATTTGCCTGACCATTATTCGAGGAGCTGGCCCCGATCTGATAAAGCTTAATTTCCATCGTGGCTTTTTGGGAGCCCGCATTTGCATTAATATCCTCATCTGACAGGTATACATTTCTCCTGGCCTTTCCTGAAGTCTGGGGATTTGTTTCAAGATTGGTCTGAATACCCGTTCCCTTAGTCAGATAAACTTCATTGTGCGGACCGATCGAATACACGAGAGAGGTATTGGCAAAAGCTTTATCCAGTACAGCAGTCAAAGGTTCCCTGCTGACTGAAAATGTAACCCGAAGTGTATCAAAAATGGCAATATCATAATAAAAAAAATAGTCCGTCTGGGATTCAATTTCTTCTGTCATCTCCCTGATGCCGGCTTCATGAAAAGTGGCAGTAATGAGGTTCTGGCCGTTTTTTTGTCCCTGCAGTCTGGAACAAAAACAACATATGAAAATAAACAGACCAGCAAAATATTTCATATTAGTGTTTATCGAGCTGGTCATAGTAAGATGCCGCCTGAATCAATATGTTTTCCATGTCTTTGTGGTAACTTAATCCCTTTTTTCTTATTAATTTTTGAACCTCTTTCCGGTGGTCATTCATGAAATTCAGCAAATCCCGCCTGGAATTGAACTGGTTCGAAAATTTCTCCGCGTTTTATAAAATAATGTACTTGGTCATCGAGAAACCGGCTCACTCCTTCCGGTATAGAGAGCTGTTCACTGTAATTCTTAACGATACGTTTCAGTACCTGGGAACGGCCTGAATAGATGACTTCATAGTACCCGGGGTAAGGAAGGCCATTAACTTTGTTTATAGGGAACTGCACAAAATGGTGATCTCCAATATTGAAAGAACTGACCTTCTCATTGATAAGTTTTAATCTGAAGTTCTGATCCAGGATTACCAGATACTGACGATATTCATCAAACAGGACCGATAAATCAGGATAATATACACTGTCATATACCACCGAACCCGGAAGAGGATTTTCAGAAAGGAAAAAAGGAGAACCTTTTTGAAATTTGTATTCGAATTCCGGAAATTTGGTTCCGTTAAAAATCCTGGACTGATCGCCGAGCTGATCATAGTAAACCGTAACAGTATGGTTAAAAGCCGACTGGTAAAAAATACTATCTTCCCGCTGGGATTGTGCAGCTGCGTGGTTGAATTGAAAAAAAATGAAAGGAAGCAGGTAAAAAACCGATGATCCAAATTTCATTTCAAGTCCATTTTCAGATAACCCGGATCTTCCTGGTGTATATGATTCATAAGGCAATTATGTATCCGGAAAAAGAAGTTCAAGCAATATACTGTTTTTTTAAACCAGCCGTAAAATGAAATATAAGAATCTATTGCTAACCGTTGCCATTACCCTGCTTTGTATAATTCGCCCTGCAAATGCTTTTACTCAAAATAACCCGAAGGTTTTCCGCGTGATTGCATTTTATACGGCAAAACAGGATCTCGCCCATATCAGTTTTGTACATGAGGCAAACCGCTGGTTTCCCAAAATGGCCGAATCATACCCGTTCACTTACGACTCAACAAATAACTGGAACAATCTGAATCCCGGATTTCTTTCCCATTACCAGGTTGTCATTTTTCTGGATACCCGGCCGGAGACCCCGGCCCAGCGTAAAGCTTTTGAAGAATATATGAAAAAAGGAGGCGCCTGGATGGGTTTTCATTTTGCCGGCTTTGCCCTGACGCCTTCTGATTACCCACAGGATTGGGACTGGTATCATAATGAATTTCTTGGGTCGGGGTCTTATTTAAGCAATACCTGGAGACCAACTCCGGCAGTTCTGCGTGTATTGGACAAAAATCATCCGGCAACGCGGAATTTGCCGGATACTTTCCGGTCAGCAGCCAGTGAATGGTACCGATGGACAAATGATCTCCGCACAAACCCGCAGATTGATATTCTGATCTCCATCGACAGCAGCAGTTTTCCACTGGGTACCGGACCCAAATTATATGAAATCTGGCATAGCGGATTTTATCCGGTGGTATGGTCGAACAAAAACTATCGAATGGTGTATTTTAATATGGGCCATAATGATATGGACTATGAACACAAAACCAATAAAGAACTTTCGCAAACATTCAGCAGTCCGATGGAGGATTCCCTTATCCTGCATAGCCTGCTCTGGCTGGGAAATAAAAAATCAGAATGAATGAAAACAGTTATTATAACCGGTGCCAATGGTAACCTGGGCAATGCAGTAACCAGGGAATTCCTGGATAAAAATTACCGGGTGATCGCAGTAGTTTCCAAAGAAAGCGCGAAATCCAGTATTCCTGTCCACCCGAACCTGGCCGTTTTTGCAGTAGATCTGATGAATGAAAATGAATCCCGGGACTTCGTTCAATAACTGCATTCAAAAATATTCAGTTATAGATGCGGCACTGTTACTGGTTGGCGGATTCGCGATGGGCAGCTCTTTCCGCCACCAGTGGCAATGACCTGCATAATCAGATTGCTTTAAATTTTGAAACTGCCTATTATATTACCCGGCCCTTATTTGAACATCTGATGACAAATAAACGGGGGACAATTGTTTTTATCGGGGCCAGACCTGCCCTGAATCCATCACAGGGCAAGGAACTGATTGCTTACAGCCTCAGTAAATCACTTTTATTTAAACTTGCAGAATTCCTGAATGAAGAAGCCAGAGGGGTAAATGTTAGTATTTCAGTAGTTGTCCCCAGCACCCTGGATACACCCCTGAACAGAAAATCCATGCCTGACGCCAATCCCGAAAACTGGGTAAAACCGTCAGAAATTGCAGAAACACTCGAATTCCTGGTTTCGGATAAATCCAAATCACTGAAAGAATCTGTTCTGAAGATGTATAATAATTCCTGAAAATTATCAGCTGCCAACATGGAATAAGGAGTACGTTTTAATTACACGCAACATCTCGGCAACGCTCCAGGCCTGGGCAACACATCCCCTGGGATGGTAAGGTGCATCTCCGTCAAAAATCTCTGAGATACTTCCAATACAGCCTTCGTTTATATGATTTGAAAACCCTTCAATGATTGCCATTGCTTCCAGCCTGAATGTTTCACCGCCAAATTTCATTCCCGCTTCCAGATATGGGCCCAGCAGCCAGCTCCATACAGTACCCTGATGATATGCGGAATCCCGCCTTAAGTGTATTGCCTCCATAATTTCCTTTGTATTTTGGATCATCGGGAGAAAGGCTTCTGAGTCCCGTCGGTGTCAGCAATTTTGACCGGATGATATCCAGAATGGCTTTAGCTTTTTCATCTTCAATTAAAGGAAAGGGAAGGCAGAGAGCGAAAATCTGATTTGGCCTCAGGCTCAGATCCCGGTTCCCATTTTCATCAATATTATCGATCAGGTAGTTCCCGTCGGAATTCCAGAATTTTTCCAGAAAACTTTTTTTAGCCCGCTCCGCTTTCTCCAGTATGTTCCCGGCCGTATCAGATTCCCCATTGAGGTTAAGCAGGTTTTCAAAAATCTTCAGCGCATTAAACCACAATGCTTCAATTTCCACCGGCTTACCCATCCGTGGTGTTACTACCCAGCTGCCAACCCGGGCATCCATCCAGGTAAGCTGTTGTCCGGGTGCACCTGCATATAATAAACCATCGCTGTCCACATGAATATTAAACCGGGTTCCTTTGAAATGCCAGTCCATAATATTTTTCAATACGGGCAAAATTTCTTCAAGGATAAAATCCTTGTCCCCGGTCACCTGCAGATAGGCGTACACTGCGTTAAAAAACCAGAGTGTGCCATCCACATTATTATACTCAGGAGGTTCGTTATGGTCCAGAAAACGGTTGGGCAGCATTCCCATACTGACAGATTTTGCAAATACAGACAGAATTTTTTTTGCATCCTCAAACCGGCCGGTCTGCAGGCAAAGTCCGGGTAAGGAAATCATGGTATCCCTACCCCAGTCAGTAAACCAGTGATAACCGGCAATAATTGTTTTCAATACCAGGGGCCCACCCTGCTGCCCGTCATCCGTAATATTTCTTTTCACAATGAACTGGTCGGCGGCCAATACCAGTTGGCGGAGCAGGTCGCCAGGAACACCTTTCAATAAAGCTATTTTCCGGTTTCTCTCCTGCTCAAATAATCCGGCCGGATTTTTCCCCGTAGGGTTTTCAGTGGAAATCAGGATGTGGAGCAGGTCGCCTCTATTGAGGTCCACACTGAAAACGCCGTGATTGAAAAGGTCTTCTTCGAAATCCAGTCCCCGGTACCTTTCCTGAGCATAATTAAATTTATAATACCATGTATTCACAGGACGGAAACTGGATCCGGGTATCGAAATAAAAATATCCGGCGCACCCAGATAAGGCTGATTGTGAAAAAGCCCATTGTTAAATTCCGTGTCCCAGAAAATATTATTATACGCGTGTTGCAGCTCATGATAACCCCTGGCTGCAATTAATGGAAGGAATTGCATGGTAAATACACTTTCTGCTTCCAATACTTCATACCGGATCAGGGTGGTATTCTCTCCATGAACCATCGTAACGGTTTTCCGAAGGCGCATTCCGGGAACTTCATAAATCCATTCCGGAAAAAAATCTCTTTTAAAAGAATGCAGGTATTGAAACCCCTGGGGTGAAATGGCATCGCCATAATCATTTGTACCCAGTTCAAAACGACTGTTTCCGATTAATATGGTTTCATCCAGCTTAGACAACAACAACATTCGGTCCGTAGGGGGAACAACCGCCGCCATCAGTAATCCGTGGTAACGCCTCGTATTACAGCCAGACAGACTACTGCCAGCCCATCCGCCAAGACCATTGGTTTCAAGCCATTCCAGCCTGCCGGCATCTGAAAAATTATTCAATAAAAGTTTGTTCTTAAATAACAACATGATGTGCAATAAAATTACTTACTTTATAATACGCATTCCTCATTATTTATTGGTTCATCATTCATCAATTTGCTGTTTTGAAAAAACTTTTGATTCTATACTCGTTTAATATATTATTTGCAGCCTGTGTAAATAAAAATCCTTCCACCAGTGAGTCAACCCCGGCGGCTAATGTAGATTCTGGGTTGAATTCAGCGCGTTCGTGTAACCGACAGCGACTGGATTTCCCTGTTTGATGGAAAATCGCTCAACAACTGGCATACCTATGGTCAAAAAACAGCCGGCGCAGCCTGGAATATTGATGATGAATCCATTCATTTAAAACCCGGTGCAAAAAATGGATACCAGACAGCCGGAGGTGGAGACCTGGTCAGCAATGAGGCCTATGGCAATTTTGACCTCAGGCTGGAATGGAAGATTGGGAAGAAGGCCAACAGTGGCATAATGTTTTTCGTGCAGGACGACACCCTGAAATATAAAGAGACCTGGAATACAGGCCCCGAAATGCAGGTTTGTGATAAAGACAGTAACGAAGATGCCCATAGTTTTAAACATGAAGCCGGTGATATCTACGATTTGATCGCGTCTCCTATTATGTCGGCAAAACCCGCATTGGAATGGAACCAGGTAGAAATCATCAGCAACCACAATCATCTGGATTTATTCCTGAACGGCGTACACATCATTTCGACCACTCTCTGGGATGAAAAATGGAAAAAGCTAATCGCAGCCAGTAAATTTAATACCATGCCGGGATTTGGAACCTTTCATACCGGCCATATCGCCCTGCAGGATCATGGCGAAGAAGTCTGGTACCGGAATATCAGTATAAAAAAACTCTGACGATTACAGACTATTTCAATTCAAAAAAAGCAAATTCCGAATTTTTCGGTCCCTCATTTATAATTTCAATCGGATTGCCGGGCCGGTAATACGCGAAGTCTCCTTTTTTATAAAAATATTTTTTAGGGCTGTTACTTGTATTGACATCCCCACTTGCACTATAAACCAGGATAAGGGAATCCTGTAAACTAATCGTCAGTACCGCTGCCCTGCGGGGAGAAATAGAAATTTTTGATCCTGCCTTTATGGACAACCGGTATGCCCGCACCGGCTTTTCTTCAAATAAAAAGGTGAAAGCCTGCTGGCGAAGGGGTGAATCAATAGCAACATAATTATTATTGGGAAGTTCAACATCCATCACATGGAATTCTGTGGTATCGTTGTTCCAAACCCGATGGATACGTGGCATTCTGTAGAATCCTTCAAACCAGATATTACCATCATGCGAAAAGAGCGTAGCGGTATGATTCTCTTCCTGAATTACCTGGGATCCCGTTTTTGCATTTGAAAGAACAAGAAAAACGGATGGTGTTTGATGTATATGAAACTGAGAGGTATCTCCGGGTAAAATATGAACGTCCAGGATCCTTACATGGTCATTGTCCAGAATCAGGTGATGCATAGGTTCCTTACTGACCGGTACCTGGGCGCCGGCCCCGGTAAACAGGTGTAATACCATGCTGATAATCAATATTTTCTTCATGACAACGCATTTCAGAGATTATAACAAGTTAATCAGTGTTTTATAAATGGGATTAAATTATTTATTCCCCGGTCACACCGGTATTCTTCATAAAATAGTAGCTTCATAGGGTATGTTTCATGTTAACACAATTAACCCGCATATTTCTCTGGGGCATTGTGTTGACTCTTACCAGCTCATTTCTGTTGATCAGGCAGACGGAGGGTTTATACAAAACACCCTTCTGCCACATGTTACCCAAAGTCTGGTTTTCGGATTGGATGGTGCAAATACAGTATATGATTGTCTCCATTCCGAATTCTGTGCCCTGCATTTTATCACCGGTCCGAATGATTCCCTTTGCCATATAAAATTTTTTTCGGGAATGAAGAAGCTCGTGATAAATTTCAAACCCGGGGGCCTATTCAAAATTTTTCACCTTCCCAGTTATTATTTTATCAACCGAACCCGGGATGCCCACGAATTTCTTGGTCAGTCTGTTACTGCAATCGGTCTCCAGCTTAAGGAATTCCCACGGCTGCGAAAATAGATTTAATCAATAACTGGCTGATCAGTCAGTTACAGGTTCAAAAAAAACCAGACCGGAATATTGATGAAGCCCTGCGGCTAATTGAACGAAATAAAGGAAACATTTCAATTCGGCAGCTGGAACTGTCAACCTATACCACCAAACGAACCCTGGAAAGGCATTTTTTGGAGCAGGTAGGCATGCATCCAAAAACGTATTCGCGCATTGTGCGGTTTAGCGGGGTTATTCGTTATATGGAATCCAATTTCCAGGTGAAATGGCGACAGCTGGCGGAAGCGTTTGGCTATTATGACCAGAGTCATTTCATTCATGATTTTAAGACCCTTACCGGTAGCCTGCCCCAGCATTATTTTTCCCTGAAATCCAAAACGGAGAATATCCTTCAGGGATGAATTTTGTCACTTTTTTCCAATCGTTTTACAGGAGCAGCAGATTAGGTTTGTATCCCGGTTTCCTGTTTCAGGGCCGGTACAAAAATCTTTAAAACATATTCCATGCAAAAGCAAAAATTTATACAGCCTGCCAACCGCAGAGATTTTATAGGTAAGGTCACCGGTGCCGCGGCCCTGATGGGTGTCGCCAGCCTGATGAATCCGCTTGCAGCAGAGGCGAAACCCGTATTGTTTTCCGGATATGATGCTGACCCGGAAGAATGGTTTAAAGGATTAAAAGGCAAACACAGGCTCGTGTTCGACTGTACGGAGCCAAAAGAAATTTTCCCATTCGCATGGCCTAAAGTATTCCTGATGACCAACGTGGGTTCCGGAACTTCTGAAAAGGAAGTAAGTTCAATAGTTGTTTTACGTCATAATGCATTCCTGTATGCATTACAGGATAGTCTGTGGGCAAAATACAAATTGGGCGAAATGCAAAAAGTCAATGACCCGGAAACAAAGACTTTCGCCGTGAGAAATCCGTTCTGGAAACCTAAACCGGATGATTTTTCAGCTCCGGGACTCGGCGTGGTGCAATTGGGAATTCCTGAACTCCAGTCACAGGGCATTATGTTTTGTACCTGCGATGTTGCCCTCACCGTTTATAGTGCGGTAGTCGCCCAGCAGACAAACCAACAGGCCGCTGATGTAAAAAAAGAATGGCTTGCCGGACTTATTCCGGGGATCCCTGCAATGCCTTCCGGTGTATGGGCTGTTGGTCGTGCACAGGAAAACGGATGCGGATATTGTTATGTTTGATTGTACATTAGTCGTTGGAAATTAATTATGTCCAATGATTCGCAATAGGCTGCTGGCAGTAGTTATTCTTCTGCTGCTGGTCCTTACCTGGATTTGGCGCAAAGGAGCTCCTTCAAAAAAGGCATATGTAAATTTGCAATCGCTCCCATTAGCCGTTACTGAACCTTTATGGTCCGCTCCGGATTCCAATTCGATCCCCACGGATGAAAAAGGAAATCTCATCCGGTATGGTAAAAAACTGATCAGTTCAACTGCCTGGTATTTTGGTCCAAAGGGTAAAATTGGACGGAATTCGAATGGGATGAACTGTCAAAACTGCCATCTAAAAGCAGGAACCCAGGCCTGGGCAGGTAATTTCGGTATGGTGGCTTCCATTTATCCAAGATTTAGTGACCGAAGGGGTTCCCTCGAAACCATCAATCAACGCATATCCGATTGTTTTGAACGCAGTATGAATGGCAAAGCCCCGGACAGCAACAGCATGGAAATGAAAGCCATGAATGCATATATTACCTGGGTGGGAAAAGACGTTCCGAAGGGAAAAAAACCAAGGGGCACCGGACTGGAAATCTTACCCTTTATTGAACGTCCCGCTGATCCTCAGCAAGGGCGGATGATTTATGCAGTCAAATGTCAAAGCTGTCATGGGGCTAACGGGGATGGTCAACCGGATTCTGTTTCCGGTTACCGGTATCCGCCACTCTGGGGGGAACACAGTTATAATACTGCGGCAGGCCTTTACAGGTTGTCTAAGTTTGCCGGATTTATAAAAGACAATATGCCTTTTGGAAGTAACTATACAAATGAGGTGCTTTCCAATGAACAGGCCTGGGATCTGGCCGCTTTTGTAAACAGCCAGCCGAGGCCTTATAAAAACTTCAAACAGGACTGGCCGGAAATTATTTTAAAACCGGTTGACCTCGCCTACGGCCCATTCCCGGATACCTTTCCTTCCCAACAGCATAAATTCGGTCCATATGCACCGATCGCGAAGTATAAAAAGGATCTGGCTGAAAAAAACAAAAAATAATCTTATACCTCCAAACTCACATCCTTGAGCAGTATTTTATTTGTGACAAACCGGTTAACTATAAGAAATCTGAAAGATTCCGATCTCGAAGATTTCTACCAGTACCGCTCCAAACCGGAAATCGCAAAATACCAGGGTTTTGATCCGTTTAGCCGGGAACAGGCAGGTAATTTTATTTCTGCCCAAAAAGAAAAAGTTTTCGGAACACCCGGCGAATGGATGCAGTTTGGAATTGAAGTATCAGAAACCGGAAAACTGGTTGGAGACTGCGCGATTCATTTGCAGAAAGAAAATCCGCTCATTGCTGAAATGGGAATAACCATTTCCGATCTGTATCAGCGCCGGGGTTATGCGAAAGAAGCCATGAACGGTCTGATGGACTTTTTATTCGGGAAGAAAAAAATTCACCGTATTGTGGAAACAGTGGATGCTGAAAATGACGCATCCATTCACCTGCTAAAAAGTCTCTCCTTCCGCCAGGAGGCCCATTTCATCAACAGCATATTTTTTAAAGGAAAATGGGGCAGTGAATTCCAGTTTGCCATGTTACAAAATGAATGGCTGGAACGCGGAAACCGGAAGTAGGGTCCGCGTTGGGTTGATTTATCTATTTATATGATACTCAGCTTCTTAAGCCTGACCCCCGTCAAAAGTTTTAACCTAATCAGATACTAAAGAAAGCAAGAAATTTCGTTCCATCCGGGGATGTACTGAATCCCTCCTAAAATCCTATACAATGAAAAATTTCATCCGGTGCATTTGCATTTCGCTCACCTGCTATTCCTGCAGTTCAACCAACCTAATGTCGCTTAGTGTTATGGAGCCGGCCCCGGTTTCCATGCCGTCGAATATTAAGACTGTAGCTATCGTAAACAGAACCGAAGCTTCAAAAGAAACCCAGACGATTGATGCTATCCACAAAGCGCTTTCCCTGGAAACAAATGATCTCCAGAAAACAGGTGCGCAGGCAAGCATGCAGGGACTTACGGATGAACTCATGAAAAATAACCGTTTTACAGAAGTGAAACCGCTGAAAAGCATGGAACTGAAAACTTTTGGTGCGGGCGTATTCCCCTCTGCCCTGGCCTGGGATTCAGTGGAGAAAATATGCCGGGAATCAAATACCGATGCCCTGTTTTCCCTGGAGCTTTTTGATACGGAATCAAAAATAAATTATGCAGCCAGTCCGACCCAGGTAAATCTGGGTGTAGCCAGTCTCCCGGCTATCCAACATCAGGTGAGTATGACCACCTTCGTAAAAACCGGCTGGAGAATTTATGATCCGGCATCCAGAACTATTTTAGACGAATACATTCTGGGTCGTGATATTTCCTTTTCAGGTGCTGGTATTAATCCGGTTGCGGCAGCTGCGGGACTGGTTGGTCGCAAAGAGGCAGTTAAAGAGGTCGGCAACAAAGCAGGTGAGGCCTATGCTTCCCGGATCCTGCCTTACTGGATACGGGTTTCCAGAGACTATTTCGTAGGTGGAGATGAAAATTTTAAAACAGCCCAGACGAAAGGCACAGTCCGGTAACTGGGACGGAGCTGCAGCCATATGGCAGGAAGAAACCAGGAATCCCAACGGAAATTTAGCGGGCCGCGCCTGTTACAATATGGCCATCATTGATGAAATCAACGGTGATCTGGATGGAGCCATTCAATGGGCGCAAAAATCATACGAAAATTATAACATCAGACTGGCGCTCCATTATCTCAATATTCTGAGAAACCGTAAACGACAAAATGAACTTCTGAAAAGTCAGACCGTTGCATCCAATGACAAGTAAAATCATGTAAATATTTGCTTTCCCTACCTTTAGGGTCATGCAAATAATTTTATATGAATTTAAAAGTCATCTCTTTTCAACTTGCAGACTCCATTGATATAAAATTATTTAAGGGATCCTTTCCTGCTACCATCCACTATGCTGACACGGATGAACTGTTTTATATTATAGCCAATCAAAAATATCTATATGTTTTCAAATACGGAATTGTCTGTTTCCTGGGTTATTCTGAAACCGAGATGGCCGCTTTCTTTCAAATGATCGGACCCTATTGCAAAAACCTGTTTGATCAGCATATAAGTGATGAATTCGACATTGAAACAGACGCAAAGGATATTAACTACGGATACAATAAAATTGAAATCCCTTCACCGGATGTCGATGAATTGCGACTGATCATGCTGAACGTATCACAAAGTGTGGCTTTGGACTATTATAACCAGCAAACGAATACACTGCTGGAAGAGACCAATTCCCATACACAGGTGCTCGAGCGGAAAGGCAAGATCGACCTGGGAGGGATAAAACTGAAAAAATATATCGGAAGAACCCTGAACCTGAAAAACAGGATTTCCGGCAACCTCTATATTTTCGATTCCCCTGAAGAAACCTGGGAAAATGAAAACCTGAACAAACTGGACATCGGGCTAAAAAAAACATTTGATCTTCAGGCAAGATTCCGAACCATACAGGAAGGACTCGGCATTGTAAAGGAAAACATGGAACTTTTTAAGGACCTCCTTCAAAACCGAAACAGCGTTACCCTCGAATGGGTTGTTATTATTCTTATTCTGGTGGAGGTGATCAATATATTTATCAGCCATCCAAAATAGTAGAAAATAAAATGGAAAAGCAGTAGTAAATAAATCTCCATTTATCCGGGTCCGATCCCGGAAACCTGAATCGCAGATGAAATAGGTTCTTCCCGGGACTTTCCACTGAATTTTTTAACAATGGCTACATTTACTACTGCCAGTAATATTCCCCCCAAAATATCGTAAAAACAATGCTGTTTTGTACTTAGCACAGAATAAGCGATGAGACCAAACCATAACCAGAAAAAGCACTTTACCATACGGGATCTCCTCATATTTAAAAAATAAACTGCCGTAAACGCATTCGAGATATGCATGGATGGAAAACAATTCAGATTTCTGTCATCATTCCGAATAAATTCCAAAATCCCCCGGGAAATGCCAGGTTCAATCTGATAAACCGAATCTGGCATCTTTGTAGGAAATAAAATAAAAACAATTCCTGCCGCAACAGAATTCAGAATAATTGCTCTGGCGCACTGCCTGGATATATCAGCCTTCGTATTCACTATTGAAATTAATATGAGGACGAAGAAGGATAAATATATATATCCAAACAAATTGTTGAACGCTATGGCCTCTATCAATAAAAGTCGTGCCCAGTTCATTAGGTTTCGTAAATACAATTTGCATACTTCCGTAATAAATAAGTGCAGCCGCCGACTGGGCTGTCAAATAGTATTGAAGTTGTTTTATTTTATGAAAACGATTCATCTGCACAATGATTCCTGGTGTTCATTATTCTTTTCCAAACCTGCATTTTTTATTTTCTCCTGAACCTGCATATACTTTTTTTCATTGTCCGCATGATTGGTTTTCATTATCCGGTCCCAAATATTAAAATAAAGTCCGTAGTTGCATTTCACTTTGGAATGATGCAATTCATGATGGGTTACCGTATTCGAATACTTAAACAGCCAGTGGCGATGTATTTTAGAGTGGCACTATTTCAAAGCCCAGGTGTCCGCTGATATTATTAACGAGATTATACAAAACGATTGCGGTGAGGGCAACCGGGTGCAGGGGAATGAAAAAAACAAAAGCTGGAAATATGGCGTAGAGGATAAAGGCCTCAATCGGACCGAACGAAAAAATAGACCATGGGGTCGGCGTATTTGAAAGGTGGTGAATCAAATGCACCCTGGGAAAAATGGCTTTGAGGTGCATAAACCGGTGTACCCAGTAAAAATATCCATCGTTAATAAATATGCAGAATATTATACTTCCGAAAAAATAAAGCCAGCCATATTCCGGCACCGAATGATATATTCTGGTATACCCCTTTGAAATGCTTGAAAATACGATCATACCAATAAACGAAAGGATCAGCATGGTGATCACCGACCATTTTATTTCCTGAAAAATAATTTTCTTATCCGGATACCGGTCCTGTATTTTCCTGGGATGCAGGCTGTCTTTTCCCGCAATATAAAATACCCAGAAGGCAACACCCGCCAGAATAAAGTATACAGCCAGGTATACAAAAAGGATTAAGGCAAACAGTTGACAATAATCGGCTAGCTGATTCATAAAATACATATTAAAAATTTGGCGCCGGTGCAACTTTAAAAAAATTCTTCCATCCCTGTTCCCTATGTATCCATTCAGCGATTTCAGTACAGCTGTTGTAAAAATTATTTACAGGATGGTATCCAAGCTGATGGGTTATTTTATCAATATCAATCACACTTCTGTTGGTGAGGGATGAAGCGGCAAAAGGATTTAACACAGGATTGAATTTGAGTCTTTTATTCAGGGCAATGAAAAAATCGAACAATGCGGCAGGTATTCTCACTGTTTCCAACCGGTTCGCGAGCACCACTTTTAAAAGTGCGGGCAGAACCAGGTTCAGGTCATATATTTCCCCATCGGAAACATTAAAAACGCCGTAGTCTTCCTGCTGGTTACGAATACAGAGACTGATGGCCAGAATAAGATTGCTGACATGGGTTAGGGAAATTTGCCTGGTAAGATGATCCGGAACGATGATCCGGTTTCCTCTTACCAGTTTGAGTAGGCGCGGTATCAGCAGCTGATCATATTTTCCATAAATGGCCCGGGGGCGAAGAATTGATTTTTTAAACCCGTCCTGACAGTTGCGGATGGCTTCCTCTGCCAGCCACTTGGTTTGCCCGTAGGGTGAAAGACGATTGAATGCAATCCCGGAATCGGACTTCACACATTACTTTGCGTTCATTAAAGTTATAAACTGAAGAGGACGAGATATATATGAAATGTTTTACGTTACGTGACGCATACAATACATTCCCGGTGCCCTTTACATTCACATTGTAGGATTCTTTAAATGAAGCTGTATCTGAAGCCAGGGCCGCAGAATGAATCACGATATCTGCATCTATTTCCGGAATGGGATTAATAATATCCATGGACAGAATACCTGCATGCACCGGAAACATTGGATGGCAAAACTGCTTTCCTTCCAATACCCTGAACATCATGACCTGCAGACACAAAATAATTGGCAGCCGAAGCGCCAACAAATCCGGTTATACCCGTAATAAAAATTTTCATAGGGCATTTTTCTTTATATGTTCTATAATAGAGAACCTGTCTACCTTATTCTGCCGGCCTTTTCGGGGGATCATCCATTTCAAAAATATGGTCCGGCATTGCCTCTTTATCAATACTGTGTTTGCCATAATTTAACTGGCTCCTGATATGATGCAAATTCAGTCCGGTCCCTTCTATGGCCAGGTATATTTTTTCATCCTCCATTTTTTCATCATAAACGCCTACAATAGCGGCTTCTTCCACACCTTTTATATTCTTAATGGTGTTTTCGTAAAGAGCCGGATAGATATTCATGTTTCTCCGGATGATCATTTCTTTCTTCCTCCCTCTTAAAATCAGATTTCCCTGTTCATCAAAATCTCCCAGGTCTCCGGAAGCATGCCATTCGGCTCTTCCTTCTTCATGAAAGTACCGGCTGAACAACTGATCCGACTTCACGAAAATTTCACCATCATCTTCTATTTTTATCGAAACCCCGTCTACTGGTTTGCCGAGCAGATCTCCATTCCCTTTATAATTCGCTTTTTGCCTGCCATCGACAGTGCATACCAGCAAATTCTCCGTCATCCCATAAATACAGGTAATTTGTGTGTGCACCGGAAGAACTGCAATGAGTCGGTTCAAAAACCGTACATGTACCGGAGCGGAACCCAGGAGAATATGCTGCAGGCAGGTAGGCAATTCCCTGTTGTTTTTTTCACAGTACCGGATCACTGGCAAATAATCACTTGGAGGCCCGAACAATACACCTATATTTTCTTTTTCTATCCAGTTGATTTCTGCAGATGCCTTTAAATTCTTTTTTTTCATTTTCACCTGCATACCGGCCGTAATGCCCAACAGCATAAAATGCGGGAGGCTGGCACCGACGATAACATTTTGATTTGCGGAGAGAAGATTTTTCAGACCGGCGATGCTGGAACCCAGGCTATAACCGGTGTGGATTACCCCTTTCGGAACAGATAATGTTCCGGATGTATAAATAATTATGTTCCCTGTATGGCCCCGGGCATATAATTGCACAGCAGGCAAGGGTGACCCTTTATAAAAATGCTTATAAGAAATATGCTTCCTGAAAACGGGCAGATTTCTGCCGACAGAAATCAGTCTCACACCCGGGACCAGGGAAATCTCAGGGATTTTTTTTCCGAAATGCAATATTAAATTTTTAAGTACCGGATGTTCCTGCAGAAATAATAAACGGCTGTCAATAAACATCCATTGCGGTTGTAATTGTTTCATTTTCGCCGCATAATTCTCCCGGCCCATTTCCGGATCAATGATGGCAATCTTACCCTGCAACAGGATGACGGCGTACATAATCTCGAGGAATGTTTCTCCCGGCTCTGTTGCAATGACCACCACATCATTCTTTTTGAACCCACAGGATAGGAGTCCGCTGGCTGCCTGATTACTTCGCAGGTACAAATCACCGGCGGTGACCATCCTGCTTTTATTCCGGAGTATGGGAAAATCCGGATTGGTATTCACCATCTCCATCAGGGACTGTATCAGGGGATTGCTGAAAATCATTTTACCAGATTAATAGTTGAATAGAAATACTTATTCCGGAAGCCAGACCAATGAGCATCACCTTGTCGCCCTTTTTTAATACCTTATTCCGGCTTGCTTCGCTCATGGCATAGGGTATAGATGCCGCTGCAATATTTCCCCTGTCCTGCATCACATTGTAAAATTTGGCTGTTGTAATTCCCAATCCTCCCGCTACAATTTCAAAGGTCTTTTTTGATACATGATGCATAAAAAAATGATCGATATCGCCCAGCGACCAGCCGGTTTCCTCAAGACATTTTTCAGCTATCCGGCCTTTATTTTCGATGAAAACCTGCAGCATCTCCGATGTTTTTCCTTCAAAATATGTTTTCGATGCGTCATGCGGATGCATGGAACCCCCGCCTGGTATAATACAGAGGTTCCAATACTGGCCAAACGAAATCATCTTCTGACTGTATATTCCGCTTTCATCCTCTGGCGGCTCAATTAAAGCTGCCGCACCGGCATCTCCCAGACTATACGCCGCGAGACGTTTTGCCAGCTCTTCTTTATTATCCAGTTTGAATTTTATAGCATGACTAAGAATTTCCCCGTTTACCAGGAGCACTTTTTTAAAATTACCGGCAACAATAAAAGCATTTGCCACATGCAGTCCGGTAACAAAACTGTTGCAGGCATTTTTCACATCAAATGCGGCACAGGTAATACCCAGTTTTGACTGGATGATATTCGCAGTTGCGGGTTCGATCAGATCACTGCTGGCAGCAGCGAATATGAGACAGTCAATGGAATCCGGATCCATGTTGACGAGTATCTGACTGGCGGCCTGAACGGCCAGGTCCGAAACCTGTTCTCCACATTTTGCAAAACGTCTTTCTTTAACACCAAATAAACGTTCGATAGATCCTGATCCGATTAATTCTTCCTTTCCGTTCACCAGACTTTCAATTTCCTGGTTACACACGACCCGTTCAGGTGCATATCCTGCGATAGCCGTAATTCTGCTTGTCGGTTGTTTCATATATTCGCTTTTAAAAATACCCGCCAGGCCCATCGTGTCGCCCAGTTAAATCCTTTAATTTCTGTTACAAATCGAATAATATCTTCCAGGCAACTGTGTCCGAAATTCTTTTTATAGTTGCGGTTTGCTTTTTTATATATACTGCGGCTGTCCTGAATTCCGCTCCATTGATAAATCTGTTCCTTTACATAAAATGACCGGAAGAAATATATATTGAGCAAAATGGTATAGCTGTACATCGTCCTTTTTACAAATCCTGCTTTTGAAGTATATTTTTCCAGCATGAGTTTCGTATACAGGATATGTCTTGCTTCTTCAATACCATGCAGGTCCAGCAGTTTCTTTACCACCGGATAAATATTGGGCGACTTACGCACAATATCTCCGTACCTGTCTGCCAGCATTTCGATAGCAAGGCAGCACATGAATGTGATATCATGCGGAAGCATACTTACGGTGAACTTTGCGATAATTTTTTGCATCCGGCTGGGAGTTAATGCCGTTCCTTCCAGCTTTTCGATGGCCTGGGCAAACATTTCCTGGTGGCGGAATTCTTCGATCAGTTCCCGGATCAAAAAACGATATTCTACCTGCCTGGTTTTTAAAGAAAGAATATAGCGGTTTAAAAACAGGCAAAGCAGGCTCTCGCTCCAGGCGTAGGAATACATCACCTGCACCAATTCATGACGGCTGACTTCCCGTTTCTGGTAAGGAGTCAGCTGATCGAATTCCGGCAACCCGTGCAGTGAAATCAGTTCATCCGGCAAAAATGATTCAGATTGCAGTACCGGCACATCCCAGGGTACAAAACTTTCCGGAAGCAGTGGTTTCTTTTTGCTGATGGAAATAAGTCTTTCTATTTGTTCCTCGTAGGTCATAAAATAAAATTTACAGGACCGGGTAAAAAATTAGTTCACATGACTGGGCGTTCCTTTTCCCAGATAAATCATGAAGCCGAGGCCAACGCCAAAAAGGGAAGATTTCACTGTACCTCCATTCTGTTCGGTTGCTTTTTGACTTTCTGTCTGATAGCTGATATTCATCTCCACAGCCACCATACGGCTCAGGAAAATAGACGGACCTGCCTCGAACTGCCAGGCTGTACTGGTATAACCATTCCCGGATCCGAATCCCACACCGGTTCCAAAAAAGAATTTTACAGATTCTGATGCAGGAACATAATACCGCAATGCCGGACCGATTAATAATGTGTGGTAACTGGTCTGCTCGACAGACTGGCTCATGGTAATTCGTATTCAGAATAACGGCCAAATTGTTCATCGGGAAATAACCGATTTTTGGATTTAACGCAAACGTAGAAAGCGTTCCACTGTTGTAATTGTCTGACTGATGATTGGAACTGAACTGGATATTACCACCCAACATCCAGTTCCCTTTTTCTGTTTGAGAAAATCCGGTCAGTACCAGGAGCATTAAAATCGAGGAGAAATAAAACTTTTTCATTTTCTTTGGTTTAGGTGTTAAAAAATCATAAACCAAACCTACCGCTCGGGATAAGCGATTCAAAACGGGTATTTACTGGATAACGATCCAGATTATTAAAATCCAGTTATTATCAAACACGGAGGATTGATGGCGGGGTAAAATCCTAATTATGGTTACCGGCCTTCCCTGTTTTTGCAGAAATCCGTAAAGATTGAGGAGGATATTATGGATTTTCACCAATTTTAACCCTGCCTGCGAAAATCCTCCAGGCCCGATCGGGTTTTTTACGGCATAGTTTCCATCTAACCAGATAATTATCTATCTTCAAACAGCTTTGCCGAATGCCGCACTAACGATTTCCTGCTATTCATGGAGTTAACTTACCACTATGGCCATACGTGTAGCAATTAATCATAAGACCACTTATTCTTACGACCGGTTTGTTTCCCTGTCACCGCATATCTTCAGGCTTCGTCCGGCTGTTCATTCACGTACGCATATTGAAGCCTATTCTTTCAAAGTAACCCCGAAGGATCATTTTATCAACTGGCAGCAGGACCCGTTTGGGAATTATCAGGCCAGGGTGGTATTTCCCGGAAAAAACAAAGGAGTTAAGAGTTGAAGTGGAAGTGATTGCCAATATGACCGTGATTAATCCATTTGATTTTTTTGTAGAAGAGTATGCGGAAAATTTTCCTTTCGATTATACCAGATCAGTTAAAAGGCGAACTCATTCCTTATCTGGAATTGAAAGAAGATGGTCCCCTGCTGAAACAGTGGATAGACAATCTGGACAGAAGCAAAAAAACAATCAACGATTTCCTGGTATATATCAATCAAAAACTCAATCAGGATATCAACTACAATATCCGCATGGAAGTGGGTGTGCAAACCTGTGAGGAAACCCTTGGACTGGCACTGGGTTCCTGCCGCGATTCTGCCTGGCTCCTGGTACAAATTTTCCGGAGACTTGGGCTGGCCGCCCGTTTTGTTTCCGGATACCTGGTGCAGTTAACTGCCGATATGAAATCGCTTGATGGACCCTCCGGACCGGAAAAAGATTTTACCGACCTGCATGCCTGGACAGAAGTATATATACCCGGTGCGGGATGGATCGGACTGGATCCGACATCCGGTTTATTTGCCGGTGAAGGTCATATCCCGCTGGCCTGTACCCCGGATTATGTAAGTGCTGCCCCGGTAGTGGGTGCGTCGGATCCCTGTGAAACAGAATTTTCGTTTTCCAATACCGTTACCCGCATTCATGAAGATCCCCGGGTTACCAAACCATATTCTGAAGAACAATGGACAGCCATCAATGCAACGGGATATAAAATTGATGAGGACCTGCGGGCCGGCGATCTGCGCATGACCATGGGCGGCGAACCCACTTTTGTATCCATCGATGATATGGAATCCGAACAATGGAATACGGCTGCCGATGGTAAGGAAAAACGAATTCTTTCCCATGACCTGATTTTCAGATTGCGGGAAAAATTCGGACCGGATGGAATGATTCACTACGGACTGGGAAAATGGTATCCCGGTGAGCCCTTGCCCCGCTGGCAATATGGATTATTCTGGAGAAAAGATTTCTATCCCATCTGGAAGAATACCCGATTGATTGCGCACGAGTCATTAAAAAAAAATTCGACTGGTCTGACGCAGAACGATTTGCAAAAGAACTGGCAAAACACCTGGCAGTAAGTGAAGACAATGTAAGCACGGCCTACGAGGATATCTTTTATTTTCTTTGGACCGAAGGAAAACTGCCTGTGAATGTGGATCCGTTTACAATCAAACCTGAAAGATTCCATTGAACGAAGAACACTCTCTTCACTTATTGGATTCCGGACTGGATAATCCGGCCGGATTTACCCTGCCGTTAAAATGGAATTATGACAATAGCAAATGGCAAAGCTGCAAATGGGTGACTGAACCGAGAAAATCTTTTCCTGATTCCCGGCAATTCCCCGATCGGGTCTGCGCCTGCCCCTGGATTCCCTGCCCGCTGTTGCAAAAGAAAATGAACCCCAAAAAGTTGAACGCAGTCTTTTTGAAGAACTTCCGGCGCTCGCAAATTTTCATGAAACCATTACCAGTCGTTACGGATTGGTTTATGAACATCCGGCACCACCGCAAAAAATAAAATACCAGGCAAAAACAGACAGATGAAAAAGATCGAAAAGAAAGGAGAAAAACCGGAAGATGAAGAAATCAAACCGCTTTATGAATTGCCGGTTATCAAAACGACACTTTGTGTAGAAGCCAGAGAAGGAATTATTTATATTTTTCTTCCGCCGATGGATTACCTGGAACATTACCTCGATCTGATGGCTTCCATTGAAGCCACGGCTGAAAAATTGAATATCCCCGTTCGCATTGAAGGATATGAACCACCCCGGGATTACCGGATGGAACGATTGGTTGTTTCTCCGGATCCGGGAGTGATTGAAGTAAATATTCATCCGTCTTCAAACTGGAAAGAACTGGTTCATAATATTGATACCTTATATGAACAGGCATTTTTATCGCGGCTGGGTACAGAAAAATTTATGCTGGATGGAAGGCATACCGGCACCGGTGGTGGCAATCATATCACCATCGGCGGCGCAAAACCTTCAGACAGTCCTTTACTGCGCAGGCCCGACCTGCTGGCGAGCCTGATTACCTACTGGCAGCATCATCCCGGACTTTCTTATTTATTTTCCAGTGCCTTTATCGGCCCGACCAGTCAGGCGCCGCGCATTGATGAAGGCAGGGATGAAAAATTATATGAAATGGAAATTGCCTTCAGCCAGGTACCGGACGATGGATTTATTCCATTCTACCTGGTGGACAGAATCTTCCGGCATTTGCTAACGGATATCACCGGCAATACACATCGTTCAGAATTTTGTATCGATAAATTATATTCTCCCGATACTTCTTCCGGCCGGCTGGGCATTCTTGAATTCCGCGCCTTTGATATGCCGCCGCACAAACAGATGAGTCTTCTGCAAATGCTGCTGATCCGCGGACTGATTGCAAAATTCTGGAAAAAGCCTTATAAACATGAACTGGTGAGATGGGGCACTGAACTGCATGATAAATTTATGCTGCCGCATTATGTGCACCAGGATATCCAGGAAGTGGTAAATGATCTGAATGAAGCCGGTTATCCATTTCAGATGAGTTGGTTTGAACCTTTTTTTGAATTCCGGTTTCCCGCATTACGGAACCGTGCGGATCGGCGGAATTGAAATGGAAATCCGCATGGGTATTGAACCCTGGCATGTATTGGGAGAAGAAATGTCCAGTTCCGGAACGGCGCGTTTTGTTGATTCTTCTCTGGAAAGAGTACAGGTAAAATTAAAAGGACTGAATGACACCCGATATATACTGCTTGTGTAATGGAAACCGGGTACCCCTGAAAGAAACAGGGATCCAGGGAGAATATGTTTGCGGTATCCGTTACCGGGCCTGGCAACCGCCATCCGCACTTGCATCCGACGATCGGCGTGGATACACCCATTGACTTTTGATATTGTGGACACCTGGAACAGCCGTTCCATCGGTGGTTGCACATATTATGTTTCGCATCCGGGCGGAAGACATTATGATCGTTTCCCGATCAATGCCTATGAAGCAGAATCCAGGCGGGTAAGCCGTTTCGGAGATACATCCCATACGCAGGAGTCACTCCGGCCTGCACCTTATTTTTCCGCCCTTTCCCGTTATGTGGAACAAAACAGATTGCCGTTTTTATTATTCGACGCGCCCGTTGCTGATTCAAATTCGGAATATGTGCATACGCTTGATTTAAGGAGAACGCACAAAAAAGCGTGAAGCGTGAGGCGTGAAGCTCGAGGCGTGAGGCGTGAAGCTTGAGGTTTGAACCTTTATGTATTTAGAAGCCCGAATAGATTTAATCAGGTTAATTAACATTGCCCTGATTATGTTTACTTTTTTATTTAATACTTCGTATTGTTCGGACGTCAGGTAAGCCAGATCCCTTGTCAGTAAGATGCAATATTCAAGTTCATTCGATGATCCGAATGCCGTATCGAGAAAATGGGTAAAGTCTTTATCAGAATTTCTTCCACATCCTTCCGAAATATTAAATGGAATCGAATACGAAGCTCTTCTCATCTGACTTGTCAATTCATATTTTTCTTCAACTGGAAATGTGGGTAGAATTTGTTTGAATATAAACAACACCAATTCATGTGATAATTTCCAGACCTCATAGTTGTTATAATTTCGCATAATTCCGTAAAGGAAGATGCATTAGATGAAATGACCAAAGTGATTTATCGTTTCATTTGGAGGAAATATAACAAAAACATCAGGGTGATTTGTTCTTGCTTCAAAGCATCACGCTTTAAGCTTCACGCTTAAAGGATCACCATCTTGGAAAACTGGCATTGCCGGCATTCTTCAAACATAACTCATGAATGAACTGAAGTTTTGTAACAACGGGTTCTGAAATCACGAAGGGATAAAAATCTGAATATCCCATGCTCCGGTTTAAACTGTTCACAGCGAATGTGAGCGGCAGCCACCATTTGATGATCTGATTGAAATCCGTCATATCATAGGGATCCTGCTGGATACTCGCCTGGATGGCTTTGGTATCCTGCACCATATCCGGCTGGATACGGATACCAAAAGAAAATGCAGTTTCCAGTGTATCCATCAAATGCAGGTAATGCGCCCAGGTTTCTGCCCAGTCCTCCCAGGAATGTGAAGTGGCATAGGGACTGATAAAATTTTCACTCCAGTTGGCAGGAGCTCCGTTTTTATAATATAGTTCAAGGGCTTCCGCATAATCATTTTCTTCATTCCGAAAAGTGATCGGTATTTTTCGATGACCTCTGTATTCTTAATCAGCACTTCCCAATAGTAATGTCCGATTTCGTGGCGAAAATGCCCCAATAGTGTCCGGTATCGCTCACCAAGATCCTGTTTGTGCTTCGACCCTGTTCCGCTTCGTCTGCCTCGTCAATATTTAAGGTAATGGTACCATTATCATGACCGGTAATCACTTTTTCCTTCGGAGAAGTATCTGCCAGAAAATCAAAAGCGATTCCCGCTTCTTCATCATCAATTTTTTTTTGAACCGGTAAGTCGCAAGCGAAGAAGTGAATAAACCAGGCGGTGTTTGGCTATTTCAATATTCTTCCATCTTTTCAGATTTTCATCCAGTGGTAAGATCCGGAATAATCCGGTTGAGTTCGCAGGCCTGGCAGAACTCCGACTCCTGTTTGGAAGGAATCAGCCAGTTACAGGTACTGTATTCCGCATTTTTGCAATAACGGTATTTTTCTTCTTTATTCTGAATATTTGAAAATATATCCTGTCTTTTTCCGAAACCAGCGTGATCAGGGAAAGTGTGTGTCGCATCAAACCCAAGTGAATAGCCGCAGTGAAGGCAGACATTATTTTCAAAATAGATCAGGCTATGGCAGTTACTGCAGGTATAAAGCTTCATATTAAAAAAAGGAAATAGAACAATTCAATAACTGTACCACCGAATTAATGTTCCCGTTTAACATCCACCGATACGGTTAATTCATGGGAACCGCTGCTGAGAATAATTCCTTCCAGGGGTGCAATATCCGCATAATCCCTTCCCCAGCCTATTGTAATATGCTGATCCGAAACAAGGCAGTTATTGGTCGGGTCAAAATCAGTCCATCCCATATTCGGTAATATAAACACTGAACCAGGCATGAGAAGCATCCACTCCAATTAGTTTTTCCACGCCTTCCGGTGAAATGGTTTCTATATAACCACTTACATAACGTGCCGGCAAACCAACAGAACGAAGACAGGCGATGGCCAGATGGGCAAAATCCTGGCAAACACCTTTTCGTTCCTGCATCACAACAGATAAGGGAGTTGAAATCGTAGTATGACCCGGTTTATATTCAAAATCCGTATAAATTCGTTGTGTTCAATTCCTCTGTTGCTTCAAAAACGATCTGCCGGGTGTAAAAGACTGTAATGCATATTTTAAAATTTCTTCATTCCGAAGCAGTCATGGGTGTTTCAAAAATATATTGTTTAATATCCAGAGCATCCGTTTTCAGCTCCGCCAGTTCCTTCTTCACATCTTCCAGGACAGCATTATGGTAAACCTGCAATTTTATCTGACCGCTGACATTCCTTTCCACTTCTGAAGTCACATGTACGGTCAGTTCCCAGTGTTCTTTCTCGATAGAAAAATAAATGACTTTATTTCCAAAAAAATCTTCGTATTCATTGATCCGGTCAGGCTGCAGGCGTGATATCAATGGTGGTATTCTTACAAATCTGTTCGCGGGTATTGCGCGGAACCAGCCTGGCAATATTATGACAAAGGCTTACCGGTTCCAGATAAGTATAAGCAGTTTTATGCTGAATGGTATATTTCATATTCGATCGACGTTCCGCGTTACCGGAGAATAATGGTTTTTGGTGTCAGCTCATGTTTGAAAAATGCTTTTGAAAGTACGCCCGGAATGGCGGAAAGAATGTTGTATAATTTTGTAAGAAATGAATTCCAGTTTCCCATATCCTGTCTCCATCAGCCTCCGCCAGTTCATTTTTATCCGCAAGCTTCAGCAGGGTATCCGCTTCCAGAATCAGTCTTTCATATTCCGTTAATGCATATCCGCTGTTATTTTTCGGAAGATTCTGCAGATAAGTTTTCAACCGTACCACCTGATAGGTCAATGACCTGGGATTATTGGGATCAAAAAGAAGCAGATCGATCACCAGAAGATTTTGCAATGGTCTCCGGTATTTATACCGGTAATTCACCAGACTCTCATTGCTCATCAACACGCTTTGCTGCAGATTATATTCCACCTGCTCATTATTTTTTTTAACCAGGGTGGTTCTTAACATCGTGATTACCAACAGACTTTGTTCAATTTTTCTTCCCAGATCCAGCATAATCCAGCCCTGTTCCCGGGAAATGCTTTCCCGGTTTAATCCGATAAATGCCACAATGGATGTGATCAGATTATCCAGGGTATGAATCATTTGCAGGTGTCCGTGATGGGTTAAGGGAATACCGTTTTGTAATTCTTCTTCCATTCCCCGGATCACCCGCCAGGTATCGGTTGACCAATGGTCCCGCACTTCATGAATGGCTTTGTGAAACTGTAAAAAATTATATTTAATTCCACCGGGTCTTTTTTCATTGAAAAGAACATCCTTTAATTCTTTCCAGGGATCCGCAAATATTTCTTCCGCATCTTCCCCGATAAAACCGGGTAACGTAAAACTATACCGGGTGAATGCTTCCAGTAAATTTCTTTCCGTTTGCCGGTTATTTTCCGTTATTAGTTTATTTCCTTCTGCCAGAAACTGCATCACGGTTCTCAGAAACCGGGCATTGCCCAAAACCCGCTCCGTATAACGGCCCACCCAGAATAAATTTTCAGCAGCATGACTTGGCAGCATATCATTATAGGTTTCTGCTATCCCTTCCGGGGTTTCCTTTAATGCATTTACTACCCGGCCCGGTTCAGGTGAAATAATCCAGGCGTCTTTACTGAAACCTCCGGACTGGCTGGAAATAATAAAATTACTCGCATCTGCAGATGACCTGACAAGACCGCCTGCCATGGCCACATATTCGTCCTGGTTGCTCACCAGAAAACTTCTGAATAAAACTTTCTGCGGAATAATCTTTCCATCAATTAGGGAAGGGCTTAAGGAAATTTCTACTTTCTCCTGCCCCACATACATAGCCGGATTGGCCATGATCAGTTGTTTACAGGCTTCCAGCTGGATTGAAGAAAGAGAAGCACCATCAATGGAAGAACTGCCTGTGGGACTCCGATGTATTTTTTTTATAACCAGTGTCCGGATATTATCCAGTACATATTTAAGTTCTTTGGGTTGTCCGCACCACCAGGAAGCAATGGTAGGCAAAATCAGATCCTCCGATAAAAAATACCGGGAAATCCGTTGCAGGAAGGGCATCAGGCCCGGGATTTTCAAGAACGCTGCTGCCCAGCGGATTGGCGATACTCACATTTCCGCTGCGAACGCATTGTAACAGTCCCGGAATACCCAGCTGTGAATCGGCTCTTAATTCCAGCGGATCACAATAAATATCATCCACCCGTCGCAAAATAACATCCACGCGTTCAAGTCCGCCCATGGTTTTCAGCCAGACAAAATTATCCTTTACGATCAGGTCATTCCCCTGCACCAGGGTGAAACCGAGATAGGAAGAAAGATAAGAATGTTCAAAATAGGTTTCATTTTTTGAACCGGGGGTTAAAATGACAATCCGGGGATTCAGGTTTCCCTGGGGTGCGATTTCGTTCAGACCGTTTCGGAGCGCAGTAAAATAAGGTGAAAGATGACGGACTTTTAGTCCTTCAAACAATTCCGGCATTACCCTGGTCATGGTGGTCCGGTTTTCCAATGCATACCCCGATCCTGAAGGAGCCTGCGTTCTGTCATTCACCACCCATATTTTTCCTTCCGTGCTTTTTGCGATATCCGCTGAATATAAAATCAACTGATGTTTGCCGGGTTGTTTAATGCCATTACAGGGTCTTAAAAACCCGGAGTGATTATAAATAAGTTCCATGGGAATAATTCCTTTTTTGATCAGCTTTCTTTCACCATAAATATCCTGGAGGATCAGATTTAAAAGCTGCGCCCTTTGGGAAAGCCCCGATTCAATAGACTTCCATTCCGTTCCGCTAACAACAAATGGAATATTGTCCAGTTTCCAGGGCCGGTTTAATCCATTCGGATCACCGTAAATATTATAGGTTACTCCATTTTCTTTGAGCAACCGGAGCGTATCCGTATTCCGGTTATTGATTTCTGTTTCACCCATTTGTAAAAAAGAGCGGAAAAAAGTTTCCCAGTCAGGGCGTATTTTTCCGTCTTCTCCCAATAATTCACCGTATGACTGATGAATATTAAAGTAATCCCGGAATATGGGACTGGCGAGTAAATTCGGATCCATTTTTTCCGTTGGGGTAAGAGTGCAGTCAGCTAACATCCGTTTAAAAATAGGTAAAATAGGGGTTATATTTAAGATCTTTTTCAACACCCCGCGTGCATAAATATTTTTGTTCCGGATAAGGGGCATGATTTCCGGAAACACTAAATAAAGAGTATATATACTTTCCTCTGCTACAACTATTGATATTCGTCAATGACCGGTCTGCCAAACAGAATTTTATGATTAAATTGCCTGCATGAAAAGAAAATTTTCCAGGTTTTCCCTGACGGCGATATGCTTATTTTTCTCTGTTTTTATCCTTGCCCAATCCAGTTCCCTGCCACGCAGTACTCCGGAAGCAGAAGGCGTTTCATCTGCAGGCATCCTCCGTTTTATTGAAGCTGCAGATAAAAGTAAAAATGAGATGCATAGTTTCGTGATGCTCCGCCACGGTAAGGTCATCGCCGAAGGATGGTGGAATCCGTATAAAAACGATCTGCGGCAGACGGTATATTCAACGAGTAAAACATTTACAGCCACAGCCATCGGATTTGCCGTAGCTGAAAACAAACTTAAATTATCCGACAAAGTCATTTCATTTTTTCCAAACGACCTTCCGGATACCATTTCACCAAATCTCGCCGCACTCACCGTGAAGGATGTGCTGATCATGTCTGACGGACAATTCCCTGATCCTACTCCGGCTCATCAGAAAAAATAAAAACTGGGTTAAGGCCTTTCTTGCGACCCCCATCGTAAATAAACCCGGTACGGTATTTTTGTATAATTCGCTGGGCACATTTATGTTATCTGCCATTATCCAGAAAGTGACCGGACAAAAACTCATGGATTATCTCAAACCCCGACTCTTTGAACCACTGGGAATCCGGGGAATTGATTGGGAAGAAAATCTGATGAGTCAGAATACCGGTGGCTGGGGATTGAGCATCCGGACGGAGGACATGGCAAAACTCGGTCAGCTCTACCTGCAAAAAGGAAAATGGAACGGCACCCAGATCCTCCCCGAAGAATGGATAATAGAAGCAACTTCCGCTAAAATTATTCAGCATCCTGACCTGCCCCATGCTGCCAGGGATTCCAGTGACTGGGAACAGGGATATTGTTACCAGATCTGGCGATGCCGTCATAACGGATTCCGGGCAGACGGTGCATTCGGGCAATACATTATTGTATTACCGGAACAGGATGTTGTGATTGCCATTCAGTCCGAAACCAGCAATATGCAGAATGAAATAAACCTGGTTTGGGATTATCTGTTGCCTGCCATAAAAAAAAATAAACTTCCGGCAGATGAAAAAGCACTTTATACCTTAAAAGCCAGCTTATCCAAATTAGCCATTACTCCTGCTTCCGGAAGTTTTACTGCTTATACGGCGAACCGCAAATTCAATAAATTCTATATTCTGGAGCCCAATGAAAACGGCATTTCATCCCTGACCATTCAGATTACAGACAGCATTTGTCACTTGATATGAATACCGGTCCGGATACCTATAACCTGTATTATGGGGCCGGATACTGGAAAACGGGACAGACGAATAAGCCGGGTCCATCTCTTGTTATCTGAAGCCAAAGAGAATTTTGCACTGCTCTCACCCTATAAAGTGGTAAGCAATTATTACTGGAAAGATGATCAGACCCTGGTGATGGAGATGCGATATATTGAGAGCCCGCATAGAGAAATTACCACCTGTCACTTTGATGGAAATAAAATCACGGTTGACATTGAAAGAAGCTTTGACTACGGATCTAAAAAATCAACGTTGACGGGTGTTCTCAAATAGAAAAAACTGTACACGGCTACCATATTTTAATCCGCTCCGATTCGGGCTTGTACATCGAATCGCCTTTTTGGACGTGAAAAGTAATGTAAAACGGATCAAAATTTTGCAGGGGACCAATAACCCGAAACCGGTCAGGGGCATGCGGGTCTGTTGCAACCAGCTGCCGGCTCAACTCATCTTTATACCTGCTTCTCCACATGGTAGCAAATGATATGAAGAAACGTTCATCCGGGAGCAATCCGTCAATTCTTATCGTGTCCCTTCCCTGTCGGGTCAGTTTAAAGGCATCATAGGCAATACTCAATCCACCCAGATCAGCAATATTTTCTCCATTGGTCAGTGCTCCGTTTACATGGAAAGTATCAACGGCTACAAATCCGTTAAACTGAAGAATGACCTGTTTCGTTTTCTCACTGAATTTTATACTGTCTTCCCTGCTCCACCAGTTTTTCAGATTCCCATCCTTATCAAACTGTGCGCCCTGGTCGTCAAATCCATGTGTAATTTCATGACCGATCACCATACCGATCGCCCCGTAGTTGACGGCATCATCTGCAGCCGGGTTAAAAAATGGAGGTTGAAGAATGCCAGCCGGGAAAGCAATTACATTTAAAGTCGGATCATATCCGGCATTGATAGTAGGCGGAGTCATATCCCATTCCAGTTTGTCAACCGGTTTCCCGATTTTCGCAATCTGTCTTCTGTTCTCATTCTCCAGGCAGGAAATCCTGTTTTCAAAATATTTTTGCTTATCGATGGTTACCCTGCTATAATCCCTCCATTTGTCAGGGTAGCCGATTTTTTTAATGAAAGCCTGTAGTTTTTCCCTCGCTTTTGACTTGGTGGATTCACTCATCCAGGTCAATTGATTAATATGTTTTTCGAATGCCATCTGAAGGTTATTCACCATCTCCAGCATCCTGGATTTGGCTTCCCTGGAAAAATACTGATTCACATAAATCTCCCCCAGTCCCTCGCCCAGGTTATTATCTGTTGTATAGGCTATTCCTACCCAGCGCGGTTTTCTTTCCTGAATGCCGAGAACTATTTTGTTGTAGAAATTAAAACTGGCGGTGTCAAATTCTTTACTCATATATGCCGCCATGGCATCTATGGTTTTAACCTGCAGGTATGCTTTCCAGGTTTCCAAACCCTTTGCTTTAAGCAAGCTGTTCAGGCGGGCATAAAAAGCAGGCTGCCGAAGGATTATGGTATCAACAGCAAACCCCATGGATTTAAGAGTGGATGACCAGAAGAAATCCGGCATCTGTTTGTCCAATATTTTTACAGGCATTAAATGATAATTCGCCTGGGGATCCCTTAATTGCACAGAAGTTTTATGGCTTTCTGCCATTAGTTTCTCAAGGTCATATACCTGCTCCGTTTTTTTCGATGCCAGCAGTGAATCATCTCCGGTTAATCTGAATAAAGTTTCGACATACTGCCTGTATCCTTTGATAACTTTCAGGTTGGAGCTGTCTGTTTTAAAATAATTATCCCTGTCCGGAAGTCCCAGCCCTCCCTGCGAAAACTGAACGATATTTTTACTGCTGTTTTTATCATCCGGGCCAACACCTGCGGAATAAAGTATATGAAAAAATTCATGCGTGCCGGAGATATAATTCATGACACCGGCCGCATCCCGGATGGTGGAAATTTTTGCCAGCCATGGTTTTAACGGCTCAAATCCTCTCCGGTTGATGGCATCGGTATCCATACCCGAATTATAAAAGTCCCCGACTTTTTGTGCAATGGTTCCAGGAACGAGCTTGCTGTTTGAAAGACTGTCCAGTATCTTATGAAGAGTATCCAAAGTGGAGTAATAAAGATCTGTAAAGCCTCCGACACCGGATTGTGAGACCGGGATTTCATGGCTTTTGATCCATTTACCATTTACATACAGATAAAAATTATCCCCTGGTTTTACGGTTGAATCCAAACTGGACGGATCCAGGAACTTTTTACCCGGCTGTTCCTTCGGAGTGGAAGGATTACAGGCCATAAATCCTGCGATCAGACAGATTTTACACAGCAGGGTTTTATAAGATTTCATATCTGATTTTTTCCAGGTTAAAAATATACGATTTAAAATACCAAAAAATAGAAGACCAGTATTTCCTACTTTTAAGCTTTCAAACGATTAAATATGAAAATACTCCCTATAACCAGGATTTTACGAGCAAATATGATATACGGTATTTTCTTCATTTTGATTGTAAATACATCTTATGCCCAGAAGATTCTTCGGGTTGCCGTAGCCGGTATGGCGCACGATCATGTTCATGGCATACTCAGTCAATATAAAAAGGGAGAAGTAATCATTGCCGGTATTGCTGAAGGAGATGAACAACTGGTAGCCAGATACAAAAAAGATTATCAGCTACCGGACTCCCTATTCTTCAAAAACCTTGAACTATTGCTGGCACATACAAAGCCGGATGTGGTTTTAGCCTATAACCCCATTTCAGAACATATCCAGGTAGTTGAAATCTGCGCCCCAAAGGGAATTTCTGTTATGGTTGAAAAACCACTCGCCACTACGGTGAAAGATGCAGAACGGATCGCCTATCTCTCCAGGCAATTCCACATCCAAGTGCTGACCAACTATGAAACCACCTGGTATAACAGTAATCAGCAGATCAATGACATGGTGAACGGACGAAATGCCATTGGTGAAATCAGAAAAATGACCGTACACGACGGACATGGCGGCCCCAAAGAAATCGGATGCAGTCCGGATTTCCTGAACTGGCTTACGGATCCGGTAAAAAATGGGGGTGGTGCACTGATGGATTTTGGTTGTTATGGGGCAAACCTGATGGTATGGCTGATGAAAGGGAAAGCTCCCATTGCAGTAACCGCCGTAACACATCACCTGAAACCTCTGATCTATCCAAAAGTGGATGATGATGCGACCATACTATTGGAATATCCTGATGCAACGGGAATCATTGAAGCTTCCTGGGCCTGGCCCTTTGGCATTAAGGATCTCGAGGTTTTTGGAACTACAGGCTACCTGCATGCGCTGAATGGAAACACCCTTCAGGAAAGATTGAAAGACAACTACGAGACCCTGCCGGTGAATCCCGCCAGATATTCTGATAATATCCAATATTTAACCGATGTCCTCAGCGGGAAACTGGATCCGGGTCACGACCTTTCATCCCTTGAAAATAACCTGATCGTTGTGCGTATATTGGAATCAGCATTGAAATCTGCCAGGGAGGGAAAACGTATCCCTTTATAGAGGCGATGTCCCAACTAAAACGGATGTCATTCCTTAAATTGCAATGATCAAATTTTAATGAAATGAACCTTTCCTTCCTGTACCATATACCTTCCTTTCTGTTTTTTCTTTTTGTAATTCTGCTTTTCGGCACTCTTTCTATCGTGGGATTCTTATTGGTTCGGAAACATGTGGAACACTGGCTGGGTAAACCTCCTGCACAAAACGAAGTAATCAGTTATTATATTTCTGCAACGGGGGTGGTATATGGAATCACCCTTGGACTGATTGCCGTCGGAGTCTGGGAAAACTATATACATATAACCCTGAAGGTGGAAGAGGAAGCGGCAACCCTTAGTGCAGTATACCGCGACGTAAGCAGTTATCCTGAGCCCTATAAAACTAAATTACAGACAGAACTGAAAACCTACACCAGGTACATTATTGATGTCGCATGGCCATTACAGGAAAAAGGAATAACTCCTGCCGGAGGGATCGATCTGATTAGTAATTTTCAAAATATATTATACGGTTTTGAACCCTCTACTGAGGGACAGAAGATTTTACATGCATCCGCACTCAAAGCCTACAATGACTATATTCAACTCCGGCGTTTACGCATTCAAAGTGTTACCAAGGGTGTAGCGGTAATGATCTGGTGGGTAGTATTTTTTGGCGCACTGATAAATCTTATTCTTTCCTGGTTATTTGTTGTAAAAAATGTATCCCTGCATATTCTGATGAACGGACTACTCGGTGCTTTAATCGGAGCCCTGATTTTTCTGATCATCGTTCTGGATAATCCATATCAGGGCTGGTTTAAGGTGAGTTCCGAACCATTCGTAATTACCTATCAGCAGCAGATGAAATGAAACCTCCGGACATACCCGTACCAAAAGCGTACAGTTTATGAAGCAAGACCCTCGTTAAAAGTCTGATAATCATACCTCTATTTAATGGCATCTCCTTGGCTATCTAAACCAGGTGTCCGTCTTATTCCATCAAACCCGATTACATGTTCAGGAATTATTTCAGAATCAGTTTCAGAAATTTAAAAAGCCATAAGGGATATGCCCTGATCAATATCCTCGGACTTTCCATCGGAATTGCCGTTTCCCTGCTGATCTTCCTGGTGATTGGATTTGAAACAAGCTTTGATAATTTCCATAAGAAGCAGGACCGGATATTCAGGGTGCTGACAGAATATCATCATGCAGATTCAAAAAATATTTTTTATGGACATGGTGTTCCCTATGCTCTTCCGGAGGGACTAAAATCTTCTTTCCGGCAGATTGAAGAGATTGCTCCTGTATTCGCGGAATACAATGACCAGTTCCTGATAAATGATAACGAAAATTCTTCACCAAAGAAATTTAAGGAAGAACGCGGGGTCTTTTTTACGGGCCCATCTTTTTTCCGCATTTTCGATTTCCCCCTGCTGGCGGGTACATATGAATCCTTAAACGATCCCAACAATGTGCTGCTGTCCAGGCAAACTGCGGACAAATATTATGGCGACTGGAAAAATGCCGTAGGTAAAACATTAAAACTAAACAATACCCATACCCTGAAAGTGAGTGGTATACTGGCCGACGCGCCGGCCAATACTGATTTTCAGCTCAAAGTGGTCATTGCCTACGGAACAGCCTATACCGCTGATTTCATCCATTCCACCAGTTGGGATGGCACCAACTCCTCGTTTGGCTGTTTTATTTTATTGCCCCGGCAGGTTTCAGAAGCCGGGTTTAACGGTTTGCTGAAATCCTATTCCAAAAAAGTAAAATCTCCCGGGAACAACGATATTCAAACCATTCAGGCCTTACAGGCTGTTCACTTTGATACGCAATCCGGAAGTTATGGCAACAGGTCCATAAGCCATTCGCTGATAAATGCTTTATGGCTTATTGCAGGATTTATTCTTTTAATTGCCTGCGTGAATTTTACCAACCTATCTACAGCCCAGGCGGTTAACCGGTCAAAAGAAGTGGGTATCCGCAAAGTATTGGGAAGTAATAAATGGCAACTAAAAATTCAATTCCTTTCAGAAACATTCCTGATTGTGCTGGCTTCCATTGTACTTGCAATTGGTATTGCACAGATTTTGCTACCTTATATTAACCAGGTGCTTGACCTCTCCTTAAAAATAACCGGGGCCCGTTTTCTGTCCAGCCTCCTTTTCCTGGCTGTAATTTTAATAACGGTTACATTGCTTGCAGGCTTTTATCCCTCCATTGTATTATCCGGATACAACCCGATCATCGCACTAAAGAGCAAACTAACTGCAAAAGCCACATAGGGGATAACCTTAAGAAGGGGACTGGTCGTGTTTCAGTTTGTCATCGCCCAGGCGTTGATCATTGCCACCCTGGTCATTACCAGGCAGATGATCTTCTTTAACAACCAGTCACTCGGATTTGATAAAAATGCCCTGGTGAACATCCCCGTGCCGGCAGACAGTGCCAGCAATGCCAAACTGGAATACCTGAAAAAAGAATTGAAAACCCTCAGCGGTATTCACGCGGTGAGTTTTAATTCCAATACACCCGGTGGAAGACAATAACGACAACTGGACAAATTTTCGATTCGATCACGCAACAAAACAAACCGAATTCTATTCCATAATAAAAGTTGCCGATAATGAATATGTTCCCAGCTATAAACTTCCACTGATTGCCGGGCGGAATCTGCAACCCTCAGATACGATAAAAGAATTCCTGGTGAATGAATTGCTGCTCCGGAATTTAGGCATAACCGATCCGCAGAAAGCCATTAACAGGGAAATCCGTTTCTCTGAAAAAACCAGCGGGACCCATTGTTGGCGTGTTAAAAGATTTTAATACCCGGTCTTTCCGGGATGATCTGGCACCCCTGATCATAACCACGAGCAAAAGAGATTATACGCAGGCCTCCATCAAAATGGACGCTAATGGATTAACAGCATCCATGCAGGCCATTGAAAATATATGGGCGAAGACTTTTCCGGAATTTGTTTTTGAATATAAATTCATGGACGAAAAAGTAGAGAGTTTTTATAAAAAGGAGAATCAGCTTGCCCGGCTGTTCAGAATATTCGCCGTAATTGCCATTTTTCTGAGTTGTCTCGGACTATACGGACTCGCTTCTTTCATGGCCGTTCAACGGATCAAAGAAGTCGGAATCCGGAAGGTGCTGGGTGCCACCGGGGCAGCCATTGTTTATCTCTTTTCCAGGGAGTTCATCCTGCTTATTGCCGTCGCTTTTTTTATTGCAACACCCCTCACCTGGTATTTTATGAACAAATGGCTTCAGAATTATCCGTTCAGGATTGAATTAAGTGTTTGGATTTTCCTGACCGGCGGACTGGCTTCCATCATTATCGCCTTGTCTACCGTCAGTTTCCAGGCCATTAAAGCAGCTTCGGCCAATCCGGTAAAAAGCCTGCGTTCAGAGTGAAAAGAGGATAATTTTTTTCATGACCTGTTATTTCAAACCAACCGGTCCAAAAATTCGCGTGGAAGCAATTCCCGGCTGAAAAAAGCTGTCGTATCGTAGTGTAACAATCCTTCCGCCACCTGCTTCATCGTGGATAAAACATGATTTAACAATTGGGGGCCGACACTTACCCTGGCCACTCCTATCTCTTCCAGTCGTCGAAGATCTGAAACAGGTTTAAGGAGAACGACATTCACAGGCATGTTCACGGATGAAATAAATTGGGAAATCTCTTCATAATTGTTCATGAGGATCGGATAAACACAATCTGCCCCGGCAGATTTATATGCCTCTGCCCTTTGAACTGCATGGGTAAAAGCATCCGCTATCTTTAAGAAAAAGCAATCTGTCCGGGCGTTGATTACGATCGGAACCCCATATTGAATTCCGGTTTCCCTGACCGCTTCAATCTTCCGGCACTGCTCGCCTATATTACAAAGGCTTTTATGGTCTGGCAGGGAATCTTCTAAATTAATTCCAACGGCTCCGTGTTCTATCAGTAAACGAATATTCTCTTTTAATTGCGGAATCGTTTCAGCATATCCCCGTTCCATATCCACGGTTACCGGGAGGTCTACCGCTTCGGAGATTTTTCTGACCACCATCAGGAGCTGATGAAAGGGTATATTTTCACCGTCAGCAAATCCATTGGAAATGGCTACGGAAACACTGGCCGTGGCAACAGACGGGAATCCTGTAATTTCCATCAGCCTCGCTCCCATGGCATCCCAGATGTTTGGAAGGATCAGTAACTTTTTATCCAGATGCTGATTTCGGAATATTTCTGCTTTTGCTGCCTGTGTCGTCATCATATGTGCAACAGGAATAAGTACAATAAAGGTAGCGCTAAGATCCTTGTTATTCAGATTACAAACTGTAAATTGAACCATGAAAAAAACCTACCTGTTCCTATCCATTGTTATTTTTTCCCTGGTAGCCTGTTACCCCACATCGAATAATGTGTACCAGGCAGAAAGCACGAAGGGGGTTGACTTCAAGAATTACAAGACCTATGCCTGGCTGCCTACCAAACAAGATACTACCTATATTAAACTGGCGGATAAAAAAGTTGTGGAAAGCGCATTGGCCAAAGCAGTTTCACAGCAATTAACCGAACACGGAATGACCATGGACACGGTGAACCCCGACTGCTTATTTACCTATACCCTCGTGTTAAAAAAGACCTATCAGGTTGGTGATAACCCGCCACCGGTATATGCCAATACACCCAATACCGGACCGGCACCCGGCCAGTATAATATGTACTATTGGTATCCGGGGACAACCCTGAACTACGATCAGAACCAATATACCGGAGGTCTGCAGGTAGCCACATTCAGAGACGGAGCCTTATTGATTGATATGATCGACAAAAAGGAAAATAAAATTATCTGGCGCACCAGCGCGCAGGGGAGTGTGGAAGAAAAAGACCGCAAAGGTCCGAGGCAGACGATCAATCAGATCATACCCGTTATGTTTAAAAAATTTCCGGTAAAAAAATAATCTTCGCTTAATGCACAAAGCCTAACTCCGGACACAGGAGTAAGTTGTCGACTTCATTATACTGGGAACTTATGGAATGGAATAAACAAATTTTGTGATCGCTTTTACCATTTCCGTCATAATCGGTAATGCCGGGTTCGTATAGGTTGCCGTATTTTCTTTAGTATCTGCGCCCACATTTTTCAATACATGATTCATCTGTTCCACGATAACCAGGGTTGCCGCCGGATCGGCTGCCTTAAGCCAATGTGCATTTTGCACACTCACCTGTAAATCGGTTGTGCCCTGAATAATCAGCACGGGCATTTTTAATTTTTTAATTTCCAGCTGTGGATCATATTTCAACCAGGATTTGATATATGGCTGTACGGACGGACGGAGTATCATGAGCAGATCAGCCGGAGGATCAACCGAATATCCCCTGATCAGACTATCGAATAAAATCCTTGCTTTTGAAGCCAGAGAAGGAGACTGTGCATTTAACTGCTGTACTATTATCTTATCTGCCCGTTCCCCTGCCCCGGCTATAGAAATATATCCATCGGCTTTTGCGTGATCGGCAGCCACCATGCCCACCAGCGAACCTTCACTATGGCCCAGCACGATTACTTTCGAAAACCGGGCATCCGTTTTCAGCATTTGAATAAATGCAGCTGCGTCGTTTATGCCATCGTCAAAACTCAGGTCTGATTCAGATCCCCCGGCAGCAGCACTTTCACCTACCCCCCGCTTATCGTACCGCAAGGTTGCAATTCCTTTTTTAGATAGAGAATCGGCGATCATCTGGTAAGCATTCGTATGGACTAAATCACCCAGGTTTCCGTTTCTGTCGACAGGCCCGGATCCCGCAATAATCAACACAACAGGTAATTTTTGTTTTCGTTCGGGAACGAGCAGTGTACCGCTGATATTTCCTTTGGGTGTTTTCAGAAAAAGATTCGAAACCACCTTTGCCTTTTCATCAACAGCCTGTTCCGGAGTATAGGGAATGAAACGTAATCCTTCAATCAGGTTCTCTTTATTCAATGCCAGTACCAGGGTAAGGGTCTGATCTTTAAAACTGGCTTTATACCGTGCATACCCGGTGTCCTGTTTTAATAATCCGAGAGACCTCAATTCTCCGAATTGTATATGTAAGCCGCTCATGACCGTACGGTTTTTCTCCTGCGGAAGATGCTCTTTCATAATCGGGGCATACATATTGAAAATGCTGTCTGCCAGTTCCTGATTATAAAACTGCTGAAACTTATCTGCCACAGCCTGGTAGTTTATCTGCGCAATACCCGGGAAAACTTCCAGCATGAACAGAATCAAAAATAAATATCTTTTCATCAGGTGGAAATCAGCTCTTTTAAATAACGCTGAATAGACAAATATAGGAAGGCTGGAGCCGGTAAGGATTATGACCTAAACGACTATGGATTAATGGAAGATTTTAATATTACCTGGCATGGAATACCGAGTGATTCAGACCGTAGCCATTAAGTGTTTCAAATATAAATCTTTTTTAGGCCCCCTTCTTTTTTTCGAAAACGCCGTAAAAAAATCATGTTGCTGCAGGAATTCTATCTGGAATGGGATCCATTGTTTTTCATCCGGCATCAGATTGTGCAATTGCATTTCTTCAAATAGTTTTTGCGCCGTATCGTACACATCATCCCTTCCAAGATAATCCAGATCCGCATCAACCATAATTTGCTCAAGAAGGGAAATGGGACTCTGGGGAACTTTGGTAGTCATAACAATATCACAGATCAGCGATATCTGTCCGGGTGAAAAATTAAAACGGGGTAAATATTCTCTTGCCATATCGCAGCTCTTTTCCTCATGGTTCTTATAAACATGTATGAAACCTGCGTCGTGGTAAAATGCGGCGATCCTTACTATTTTCATCTCTTCTGCGGAAATATGCTGGGCTTCCCCAATTTCCATGGCCACAGTCAATACATCCATGGTATGATCCAGGCTATGGTATATTAACGCCCTAGGTAGTTCATTTCTTAGCTTTGAAAGAATAAAATCTTCCGCGCCTGCAAAATCAGGGTTTCCTTTATTCACATGCAAATTTTCAGGTGGGTAAACAATCTTCTCATCAATAAAAAACATGTCTATCTCTCCAATATTCTTGGCAAATATTTTCCCGCGATGGACACAAGTATATTCATTTTTTATCAAATCATATGTTTGAGCAGAAATATTAATCATTCCAGGCTCGCCGTTACTCTCCATTCTGCTGGCGATATTGACAGTGCCGCCCCAGATATCGTAGGCGTATTTTTTTCTCCCTACCACACCTGCCACAACCGGGCCAACGTGCACGCCGATTCTAAGGTTCCAGGCCTGCAGCCCGTTGTTTACCCTCTCCGTATTCCGGCTTTTCATATAAGCCTGTATTTCCGTGCTGGCATGGATCATATTCAGGGTATGGCTATCATTTTCCGTGGGGATTCCACCAGCACACATGTAAGAATCGCCAATTGTCTTAATTTTTTCAAGATTATATTTTTCTATAATATCGTCGAAAGCAATAAAACAGGCGTTCAGTTCTGAAACGATTTCCTGGGGCGACAAGGTATCCGCATGCCTGGTAAAATCTTTAAAATCGGTAAACAGTACGGTTACGCTTTCATAGTACCGGGGAGTTGCCCTTCCGTCTCTTTGCAATTCTTTCGCTACTTCGGCAGGCAGAATGTTTTCCAAAAGATTTTCGATCTGCACTTTTTGTTTGTCCAGCAGCTTATTCGTCTTAGCGGTTTGCAGATAGTTCCTCAATATGATCAATGCAATAAGTAATATCAACGCCAGGCCACCGGATATCACCGTCTTTTGCAATTTCTGCCTTTTCAGATCCAACTCCTGCAGCTCTTTGTCCTTCGTCAACAGGTTAATACTGTTTTGCCTTGACTGAACCTCAAAGCTTTTTTGAAGTGCATTGGATTTTTCAGTCAGCATTTGATTGTTGATCGTATCTGACAGGTCGCTGAATAATTTCTGGTAGTGAAATGCGCTATCCAGTTTTCCCATTCTGGAATAGGTTGAAGCAATTCCCGCGTAACTATCGTTCAATTCTTTGAAAGCCGGGATTTCGGCCGCTATGGAATCGGCATGTTTATAAGTTGCTAGTGCAGAAACATAGTCCTTTTGCTTAAAGTAAGTATCTCCCATCACTTTAAGGGTCTGGGTCATATCCAGTTTCGAATCAAATTGTTTGGCGGTCTGATACGATTGCTGATAGTACTGAATAGCTTTTTTGAAATTCCCCTTTTTCTCAAAATACATTCCCATATCCCGTAAAGGGTAAGGAATATTTATGGTATTGGCATACGCATCGAGGCTCTTATTAAAAAAATACACGGCGGAATCATCATTGTCGGAATTCAGGTAGTGTTCTCCGATATTTACACTGGAGGAGCCGATTACATTCTTATCTCCGATTTCCTCGCTTATCGCCAGGGCCTTCAGAAAAAACTCCAGCGCCTTATCTGATGTTGCCCGTTTATAAGAATATATATTGCCGATGTTTACAAACGTAGTGGCTATATCTTCTTTATCGCTGATTTTTTCTGCAACTTCCAGGCTCTTAAAAAAATACTCAAGTGCTTTTTCATTGGTACCATTCATCAGGTAGGTATTGCCAATATTATTGAGCATTTTAGCTTTCCCTATCTCATATCCTATAGAATCATAAACGTGGAGCGCCTGGCTGAAATAATCGAGTGTAGCAATGGTATTGCCCAGATAGTAGTTGATCATGCCCAGCGTTTTATACGCATTGGCACGCCCCATGGGAAATTTTACCTTCTGGGCAAGATCCAACGCCTGCATACCATACGGTGTGGCCTGTTCAGGTGTGGAATTCAGCAAATACCTGCCCATTTTGATAAGCAGGTTTACTTTGAGCGTATCCTCTTTCGCAGCCTCAATGTCTGCCTTTATCTTATCTGCCGTACTATCCTGCGATATCCCTGATATTGTTTTTAATAACAGGATGAATACTAAAAACCGAATTTTAAATGCCATAGCATAAAACTGCAATTTATTACTCTTTCACGACACGGTATTTCCTGTACCCATTATCCACCTTCACAAGGATCGTATACACCCCGCTGGTCAGTTTACTGATATTTATCTGTACACTGTGTTCATCGATTGTTTTCGCACTGGCAGCAAATACACGTCCGTATGTATCCACGATCTGTATATGATCGGCAGACATTACCCCACTCTTGTCGTGAATCGTTACGAGGTCTCTTGCCGGGTTAGGATACACGGATGAAACCGGATCAGCAGCTTCTGGTGCATCTGCCTTTTCCATCATCGGATCAGTTATCGTTTCAATAGTCTGCATATTTCCACCCGTAGTTGCCACCTTACAGCTGGTGGACGAAGAACTGGCAACAGCATATATCGGTGTGCAGGAATAATTATTATACGTCGCCAGTGTCCAGTATATCTTCGATCCGTCGAATGTTAACTTAAATGATCCCTTGCCTGGTGCGAATGCGGTCGGAAGCTGACTGTTATAATTGCTTAATCCGGTAGTGCCCGTTCTCGTATTTACGTTGTTGTTTATGCCAACCGGCACATACACTGTGTAAGCATTCGGGTTGTTATAAGAGAAATGCGCGATATATGAATTAGTACCCAGCCTCTCTACACAATCCAATGTCGGTACCACGCTTTTTCCGTGGTTATCGGTTACATACAGATTTCCGGGTAAATAAGAGATTGTATAATTGTTTGCATAGTTCAGCTTCAATCCGGAGGGAGTAATCGTATACAATCCCGGGTGACCTTTTGTATACACCGGACTAACGGTATAAGAAGGCTGACAGGTTATCAAACCATTTTTATCATTTCCTACAAAACCGGTGATGGTAGAAGTGAAATAAGGAAGGTTATCATCATCATCGATGTACTTATCGTCTGCCTTCACTGTAAGTGTAGCCGGATCCACTTCCAGCGTACCATTCACATAAGTAATTGGCGAATAGTTGATGGCTGTGCCCTGGGTGGGTACAATAGCATACATCCCCGCAGCGGAAGTTGCCGTAGCAGCGGTGGTGGCAACGGCTTGCCCCGCAGGAGAAGTGGTTAATACGACGGATTGATCACCGCCTGCCAGTCCGGAGTAAGAAACTGTAAGTGACGGAACAGGTGCACCATATAATTTAACCTTGTTGTCCGCAGTTATCGTAAGAGGCACAGGCAGAATGGTCAGGTTACCTGGAGTAGGACTATTGTAGATATAATAATTGTCCGCATAAGCATCCGGGTTATTCCCGACAACATTTGCAGGGGAAATATCAGCCAGGGTAATCGGATAATTTCCTACTGAAGAAGTCGTGGTTGCCGTAGTGGTGGATGCTTGTTTCAATTTGAGTACACTGGCATTGTCCGGGGCCACAAATGGGGAGTAGCTGATGGTGAAATCCGGATTAGGCGTACCATAATTTTTTACAGCATCCTGTTGAGCCTGCGCATATAGAATAGCCTTGTTTACCGTAAGGTTTCCGCTCAGGTAATTTGCATCAGGCACATAGTAATTGGAAGGTGAAACCAAATTCAGTGCCGAGGGTATTATATTATAGTTCCCCGCACCAACCGGTGAAGCCGCCGGATTGTTGGTTGCCTTATTGATCAGCGCATGCGTTACCGACGGTATGGCCACTATATCTGTCAGCACATCGGCGTATTGCAATCCGGTAATATCATCTACGTAAGGAGCCGGATTCGCGCCATAAGTAATAGCCGGAGCGTCTTCTGTTTTTACAGTAAGTGGTGCCGGCGTAATGGTCAGGTTACCGATCCCATAGGTAACATCAAAGTTGTTTGAAAGCAATGCACCCGGAACAATATAGTTATGATTGGTAGCATTCGTAACTGAAACTCCGGTAATCAGATTGAGTGATTTTAGTCCTGAAATGGCGCCATCGGTATAATCAGCGTTGTTAACAATAATCGCGATCCGGTTGCTGTTATCATCTGAAACGCTGGAACTATTCAGCAGTGATCCGGCACCGTTAGATATGGATACACCGTTCAGATGCATATTGTTGGCAAGTGAGGACTTCGCACTTAATAATGCCGAAGTAGCAGAGTTAGCCAGCGTTGCGTTGGCATCATCCACATTAAAATTGCGGACCGCATCAATTGGCACATCTATTTCAAAACTGTTGGCCAGCGATGATTTACTGTTAGCCAGCGATGATTTTGAACTGGTAAGTGAATTGGCACTGGCCATCATACTCAGGTTATTCAGTTCGGCACTTGTAAGCGGTGCGCTGTTTGCCAGTGAGGATTTAGATGTCACCAGGGCATAGGTGTTCAGAATGAGATTTGTCTGATAGGATAATTTAATATTTTGCTCGAATGCAGCCTTCTCTTCCGGAGCAATATAAGTATCCGGATAAATATAGGTGTAGTCGAAATCGGTGATATTGTCTCCATACACATGCGTTTCATCTTTCGGAGTAATCAGCAGGGGTAGTTTGGTTATGTTCAGGACACCTGTTCCCGAAGTATTGTTGAATTTATAGTTATAACTCTCCTGCAATCCTACATCCGTTTCAACCGTATTATCCCAGGGCACATGCTGGGCAACCGTTACCAGGTACTGACCAACGTCTGACGTACTGGTCGCCGCTGTGGTATAGGCCAGATCATTCAGTCTCAGTTGCGCAAGCGTAATATTTGTATCGTTGGCAATATTGTACGCATCCAGCGTCATCCCGTCTATTGTTATCGTTGACGTAAATAACGGCATTTTTTCCCCATATCGTTTTACTGTATTATTTACGTTAATAATGATATCCTTTTTAACCGGCGTGAAAAAGTATAAGGGTGCAGATACCCCTCCGTCCGGGGTACAACCCGAACAACTGGTAGCTGGTGACGAAGCCGTTAAAACGGTGATGGGCGGGTTACCGGTAAAGGCCGGAATAAGTGCACCCGCCAGTGTCGGACTGACTATATTGGTTGGCAGCAATTCATTTCTGAATTGAATTTGGGATTTGCCCACAATAAAATTTCCGGTCACATACAGGGAATCTGCATTTACGCCCGGAATCGTTTTGGGGTCAGGCACCAGTGCGAGCGTGCTGATTACTGGTGACGGTGAAGAAAAGGTATTCATCGCGGCATATGCCTGCACAATACCATTACCGGTTGTATAGTTAAATCCAGGTGCCGTACCAGGAGGTTGTACTGCTGTTTTTTTCATTAATCTTTTCAGACTATCCGGCGTGAGCACATAGTTGGTGAATTTTTTTTCGCCTTCAATCAGCAGCGCAGCAACACCTGCAGCCACTGGTGCAGCACAGGAGGTTCCGAAGAATGTCGGGAAGGGGGCGCCGCTGGGATTGGGATTCAGCGGATCAAATAGAATGGTAGTACTCAGCCCGTCCGGCGCAACAAAATCCGGTTTGGATTTGGTGTCTACATCGGTTGCAACAAGCGGTCCGCCCTGTGAAGAGAATTTTTCCGGAACGAGGGTATTGTAGTTCACCGCACCGATAGTGATCGCGTCTGCTGAGTTCGCCTGTCCAACAATAGCGGAGTTTCCCTGTATGAAATTATTAAAAGTTATTTTTCCGCGGAAAACGATGTATTTAAATCTGATGGGGCCGGTACCCGTTGAACCCGGTGCCCGCACCACCATTATACTGGTATTAATCGGACCGGTACCGGTCATGGTGAAAGGCATGATCTCCAATGGATCTGCACCCATATTGTTCCGGTTGAATCCGTAAAGTGTAACACCATTATCGTTGGTGAGATAAATGTCCAGATCGTTTTTAGCACCAGCGTTGCCACCCAGCGAATAGAAAGGATCATCCCATTGTAACACGATAGTATAGGGCTGATTTGGCTGAATAGTAATAGACTGGAATTTTACACCTCCTCCAAAATCATGCGCGGTACCGGCCATCCCGTTTGGTGCAGAAGTGGCAGCGAAAGTTCCACCGTATGAAGCCATTCCGCTATTACCCGCCGAAGTAAAATAAGAAACGCCTTTATTTTTTACATAAGTAACGGCCTGGGCGACAGAACCATCCTGAAAATAGGGTTCAGTAATATAAGTTACGTCGTCTACAATTACATCGCAGTGATTGTTATCCTTAAGATCCATAATGCCCCTTGCAAAATCTCCAGAACTGATATAGCCTGTCCGGAATGCCAGTGCAGCGCTTGGTGCAATCCCGTGGACCAGTTCAAGCATGGCACGCCCTTCATCTGTTGCCTTGAATGGTGCTGGATAGTCCTGAGCTATATCAATATTAGCCGGTAACGCACCATTAGAAATATCATTTGGTGCACCGCCGAGTGTATTGTAACTATCTGAAATTACTCCCACTTTCACACCGCTTCCGGAAAGATTATAACCCTGACGTACCAGGTCGGAATGCACTACTCCGTCGGCCTGGTTTGGTAAAAATGTTCCATTACTCAATGGCGGATACAGTGGCCGCACATAATCAATTTGCGAACTGATCGGATTAATATCCAGGAATTTCAGTTTTTTGATGGGGAAGGTTCCCGTCAGGATCATGGTGTTGACCCCGTTGTTAGTCGTTTGTACGAAACCATAAAAATGTAAGGAATCCAATAGGGACGAAATGGCTGAAGGAGTACCGCTCTTCGCGATCACTTCAATCTGTACAGTCGGATTATTCGGATCCGTCTGATCTATTCTGAATATCGGTTTTGCATCATCGATTACGTTGCCATAGTTGGCGTAAAGTGAATTTAATTCTGATCCGATAACCGATCCGTTGGTTTTCCCCGAAGATGGCGCCGGATAAAAAGGCAATGTACTGGAATACGGTGCGAAACTGAATTTTACCCCGCACTGAACATTCACCTGTGTACCGCTCCACATGGCACCCAGGATCGTGGACGACAAGGTATTGGAACCAATATTGATTCCGGAGTACGGCGCCCAAACGGTTCCATACCATTGAGATGTTCTGCCGAGCAGCAAATAATTGGTGATGGTAAAGGCAAAATTTCCAAAAGAACAGCTACTGCCCATGCCATGCGTTTCCAGGAATATGCGGGAGGCATTTACTTTATTGTCGGGGCTGGCATTCAGGAAATTTTCATTCAGAATATTTACGTCCACATCACCATATACATAGATCTGAATAGAACCGGATGTGGTACCCTGAAAATCAAAATTAAAATTGTTGATGAGGAGGCCGGTGTTCTTAATGGAATTAAAAACATATACTCCCGGGCCGGCAAACGTAACGGTTTTGCCACCTGTTAAAATTAAATTTCTATACGAACCAGGCTGAATTGTTTGCGTAGTCGTAATGTCTTTAGTACCAACTAGTGGAAAATTGGTGATCGCAGGCATGACGGGCAGCACAGGCAGCGCAGCCTGCGTTAAAGTTGCGGAAGATCCTCCACCGGGTGATGGTCCTGAATAACTTCCGCCTGAGGCCGGAAAGGTTACCCTGCCAGCAACCGAACCACTTGTTACATTGATTTTTCCAAACCCGTCGATATTGCCCAGCAGTTTTGAATTCGTTCCAAATTGAATAATAGTCCCTGTTGAAGATCCGGAATTGGCAGCGGTGATTCCCCCTCCGATGGTATCCGTATTTGAAAAACTTATTTTACCACCGCTAAACACTCCGCCTGCAACACTGATATTGCTATATCCCTGTATGAACGCATAACTTCCTATTGCGCCGCCGTAAACTTTTGATCCGTTTCCAATGATTACCCCACAACCCGGGAGCGCTGGGCGTTTTCATTCCGGAACCTACCGGACAGGCATTACTTCCTCCGAACAACGCATAGTCTGTTATTTTACTTTGCGCATTAGAGAACCGGGGTAGAAAACTTATTAAAAGAAGAAAAAGACCGTTAAGGAATAGTTTGCCTATAGCTGGTAGAGATAGCTTCATAAAGGAAGGTTTGGGGTCAAGCGTACATTAATAAGGGTCTGGCAACTTATTTATTATAAGGGAAGCAATCGTAAGATCAGTAAATCAACTTCAGGAAATCTGGCAGGGCGCGAATCTTCGGTTAGGGTTTTTAAGCGGGATTGGAAGTTATGTCTTCGTATAAAAACGTAAGGGGCGGACTAAAACTAAGTATTTATACGGTACAAATCAAATTTCCTCCCGAAACTGTCGGGAATAAGCGATAATTGGCTAAAACATGGTCAGGACAACGTCCTCCCATAACTTCGGGATAATAAATAGTTATTATATCACATATGAGAACGGGGTTTGGGCCATATCCAATTTTGTATTTCTTTCACTATTTTAAAGAAGCAGTGACGTTCGAATTTATTCCGAAAGAAAAAATGAACTGATCTTTTCTCGTCTTTAACAACCTTAAAATAATTGCATGAAGTTTCTGATCCTATTTCTGTTCGGCGGGCTGTTGTCTTCCGTAAGCCTGAAAGCACAACAATCCCTGATTGCAGACAGCAGCCCTAGTGAATCGCATTGCAGACAGTCTGATTAAAACGGCATCCGCCAAATATTCCGAGGGCCATACACGACAGTGTGGTCACGAAAGGTTAAGGATAGTCTGAAATGGGATATGGCTAAAAAAATTGGCCAGTATCCCCTGATTAAAAACAGTGAATGGTCTACTGGCGCTTCCGGTTACAGTGGTAACGGACAAAATTGATCCGGCCATGAAATACAAATTGCTGTTTAGCATGGAGGTCTGGGGCCGGGACAGCGCCAGTAAAACGAAAATCAATGAAGGACTCGCTGAAATCGGCCGGATTATCAATTTGCATATTGCCGCAGGAGTTCCCAAAGAAAACCTTGAGCTGGCCATTGTAATTCACGGAGCTCCGATGAATGTTTATCTGAAGAATGAAGTATACCAGAAGAAATTCAAAACCAACAACCCAAACCTGGATATCCTGAAACAGTTTATCGATATTAAAACGAATCTGATTGCCTGCGGTCAGGCAGAGATTATATTTTTAATATGCCGGCTTCCGACATGATTCCTGAAGTAAAAACAGCCTTTAGTGCCAAAGTCGCCCTTTCCACCTACCAGCTGAAGGGATACGTATTATTTAATATAGAAGACGAGAAGTAACAGTAACCTGTTGGTATTCTGATCGTTCTTAGTTTCGAAGTGTTAACCTCAGGGTATTAATATCCTATACTCGTATGGCTGCAGGGAAACCGTTGTACCTACCGGATAATCCGTTTTATCAAAAGCATTTTTCCAGGTACTATTGATCAATGCTGCCGGAACGGGATATGAAATGGCCGCATTCCGCAGATTCACGATAACCAGCACCTTTTTCCCGTTATAGGCCTTGGTAAAGGCACACACGTCGTCGCTATCGTAAGAAACCAGATCGCCCTGTTTTAGGGCTTCGGTGCTGTCTCTGAAGTGCAGTATGTTTTTATAGGTCAGTCGTATATCCGGATTAATCGTCCAGTCTATAATGGTGCTGTGATTAAAATAATTCAGCCTGAGCGGACAGCCAACTTCCTGTCCATTATAAATCATCGGCACCCCTTTCATGGTGGCTGCCACTACAAACGCAGCCAGCGCACCGGAATTTCCACCCAGAAGATCCATCGGCGTTCCATCTGAATTGTCGACATCGTGATTGGAAATATACCGCACAGCCTGATAATCGTTCGATATGAAAGGATATTCATACACATTGATAGAATCGACCAGGTGCACTGAGCCATCAGCCTTATGTACTTTATTTACGAGATCATAGTAAAATCCCATACCGTATTCCAGTTGGAATCCTGCAGCGAAATGATCTTTGCGGGTTCCTTCGGCAAACATTAAAAGTTTATGGGAAGATATGGCCCTCAAACTATCAATGGCCTGCTTCCAGAAATCCCTGGGAATAAAATCGGCTGCATCGCAGCGGTACCCGTCAATATTGGTTTGATAGATCCAGTACTTCATGGCCCGGATCATCGCTTTTCGCATAGTCAGCATTATTGAAATTCAACGCGGCTACATCTTTCCAGCCGGTATTCGGCGGACTGATAATATTTCCGGAACCATCCTGTTGGTACCATGATTTATTGCTGATCCAGGAATTGTCCCAGGAACTGTGATCGGCGACCCAGTCAAATATTACAGCCATATTTCTTTTGTGTGCTTCTGAAACCAGGGTACGCAAATCAGCCAGGGAACCAAATTCCGAATTTACCGCGGTATAATCTTTTATACAGTAGGGTGAATTTACGGAGTTCAGCACACCAACCGGATATACCGGCATAAGGTAGAGGGTATTCACGCCCAGATCATGAATGGAATCCAGCCTGGCCTGAACGCCCGCAAAATTGGTCGTGGCACTGAATGACCGGAAATTAACCTGATACATAATCACATCTTTCGGTTCCGGAACATCGTTATACGGTAATCCGAACTGCACGAAACTGCTGTCTGCAGGAGCAGGCGGAGCCGGTTTTGGATCAGGAACAGCATGGTTCTTGCTACATGCCATCAGCACGATACATAATACAGAAAATGAGTTCATTTTCACTATTCGTTTATTCATTCAACAAAACTTACATTTTTACCAAACTGTATTTGTATACTCCGGAAACATGCAAATCTAATGTTATTAAATAGGTACCATCTGCGGGAACAGTCAGGTTATTGAGACTTCCATTATACGGGAAAAATGGATTGTCAGCGTATTGCAGATTCCCGTCCGCATCGATTCCGAAATCTATTTTCCAATCGCTATTCGCCCTGAATTTGAAAGAACCGGCCTGTTTCATCACAGCGGTCACTGTCCATACCTCTGTTGCCGGATCATAGGTCATCTGGGTATCTCCTCCCCAACCACCGGGTGTTGCGTCTCCGATAATTCCCCAGGTTGTTTTGGTAGCCGTCCAGGTTACGGTATTAAAATCTGCCGTTACTTCTATATATCCGCCATCGGCAACATATAATCCGCCTGCGTTTCCGTCGACTGACATAAAACCATCCATACCATTGTAACTGCTGTCGCCATAGTTAATATGACCCCAGTCGGGCGCATTGGTATATTTAAAATACTGGATTCCGCTGCCGGGCATATAATAATAACCTTCAAATTTCCCGGGTATGGCGGTCACCGGATTTAAGAACGGGGCCTTTGACGGATCCCAGCCCTGGTAGGCACCCGGTACATACAGGCTTAATGCATAAGGCGTGATGTTTACATTCAGTCCGGATGAATAAACAGTAGGCACGGTGGATGGTTTTCCATTAATCTGATTAACATTCGATACAACACGAAATGAAACCACACTGGCCGCTCCTGCTGGAACGGCAAGGGAGGACAGCATGTTATTTAATGTTTTTCCTATGAAACTGTATGACGGCTGGTTGCCGGTTACGGTAATATTTTTTGCGTTTGCCCAGGCATTGGTTCCGGAAGTATCGGAAGGCAGATCCATTTGGAGGATATAAGAAACTACGGGTTGATACCCATAATCGGTTGCCCAGTTGATCGTAAGCACAGAATCTTCATCCACCGCTGTTGTAAGAACCACATCCGTTGAAGAAGCGGCGAGCGAGCTGACGGAAGCATTTGAATTCAATGTTAATTTTTGATCCTTCTCACAGGAAACAAATACGACTAACAAAGCTGAAATCAGTAAAAAACGGTTGAATACTCGGTTCATATAATGAATTTGAAATATCAATAACCAGGGTTTTGTTGCAGATTGGGATTAGCCAGAATTTCCGATGAGGGTATGGGAAATAAATTCAAATGATCGTCCACGCCGGTCCCATTTACCGCATCCTCCTTTCCATGGCCAGAGATAGGCGCCGCTGGTAAATTTTCCAAACCGTATCAGGTCCGTACGGCGAAAATTTTCCCAATACAGTTCCCGCTGTCTTTCATTCAGCATATCATCTGTTGTAAAACTGGATAACATCACCCGAATTGCCTTCGTAAGCACGCTCGCGAATCAGGTTAACATACTGCAGCGCTGTTGCGGCATCTCCGCCTGTACCACCACGCGACACGGCTTCTGCATAGGTCAGGTACATTTCACCCAGCCGGAAAAGAGGAAAATCAGTACTGCAAAGAGTTCCATTGGGTGAATACGGGGTAATACCCTGGGATGTTTTATTATTGAATTTTCCTACCCGCACGCCCTGACCGAAATCAAGCGCGTCATTAATTTTCGAGTTGCTGGAAATAAACAATGCCCGTTTATCGGCATTGCCGCTATAGTCTCCGAATTGTAAAGGAAGATTTTCCGTGCAGCGATTTCCCAACCAGCCTCCCTGCGGGATGCCATAGGTAGAATCTTCTTTAGGATCCTGGATATGGGCGGAATTAATCAGAAAAGTTGTTCCACCATAATTCTGTGAGTTTGCCGCATCGTAAGCGATGGGCAAAATAATTTCTGTATTATTTAAATCGTTGTCGCTTTTGAAAAGATTTTTAAATGGAGTAACCAGGGCATATCCTGCATTGATAACCTTTGAAGAATAGGTGATGGCATCCGTATATCTTCCTTTACCGGTACCCAGGTAAACTTCTGCATTCAGGTACATGCGGGCAAGAAGTGCCCAGGCTGCTGCTTTATCTGCGCGGCCATATTCATTTTGTCTGGGATCAACCAGATCATCATTGATGCCTGTCAGTTCTGATTCAATATAATTGAACAAATCAGATCGCTGAATCTGTTTGGGAATGTATTTCCCGATCGGATCCTGCTCGGTAACAAACGGAGGATTTCCGAACAGATCCATAAGAACCCAGTACTGATAGGCCCTGAGAAATCTTGCTTCTGCCCGATAGTGTTTAATATCGGCTACCTGCTCAGTTGTAAAGTTGCGGCTGGCCAGTTCGGCGTCAGATGACTGACGTATAAATTCATTGCAAACCGTAATCTGAAACAGGCTTCTTGCGTAAATACAATTCACATACTGGTTACTGGATGTCCAGTTCATATTGTGCATGGCCTGTAAGTCACCCTCATTCCACGCACACATATCATTATCTGTGGTTAACTCCTGAACATTAAAATAAGCCCGGACGAAATCTGTTTTTCCGGCATCATCTATTCCGGGAACAACAACATCAAAATTTCCAACACCCTGGCTGCTCACCAGGCCATAACTTCCATACACTTTGGCTAACACCTCTTTGTATCCCAGCGGAGTACTGTACTGGGTTTCTGAAGTTGTTGAATTGGTCGGAAAACGGTCCAGGTCCTTTGTACAGGAAGTGAACAGGACAGTCCCCAGGAGAATACCGGTTATATTAATTATTTGTTTTTTCATATAGTTTCTAAAATTGAAGATTTACACCAAGTACATAAGTTCTTGGTCTTGGATAAAATGCGTTGTCAATACCACCATAGATTTCAGGATCCTGCCCGGTATATTTGGTAATCGTAAATACGTTCTGAACATTGGCATTTACGCGCAGGTGTGCTTTGTGAAATACCTGACCGGCGTTGTAAGAAAGACCGAGATTATCCATTTTCAGAAAAGAGGCATCCTGCACATAGTAGTCAGATAATGCCTGCTTATAGGTAAAGTGGGTATTGTAGATATCAGTCATGATATTGGCCAGGTATCCGAGCGGATTGAGCAGATTCGATTCAACCGCATTGGACTCTATTACATTGTACATGTAGTTCCCGATATTGGCCCGCAGTACGGTGCTGATGGTCCATTTCTGATAGGTGAGTGCAGTACTGAATCCCATGATCACTTTAGGAAAAGGTGAATGATCATGGTACAGATCTTTTTCATTTATAATTCCATCATTATTCACATCAACGTAAACCCCTTCTATCGGCTGTCCGCTTGAATTGTATTGCTGATGGTAAACGTAAAAGGAATTGGCAGGGAAGCCAACAGAATTAATCTGTACTCCGTTGGTATTTAATGTCCCCGCATAAGATGAATCCTTGGTTGCCGTCAGATTAGTGATCTGGTTTTCGTTATAGGCAATATTGAAACTGACATCCCATTTAAACTTATCATTGGTGACCGGTGTGGCATTAATAATAAATTCCACGCCTTTGTTATACATGTTGCCCACATTGGTCAGGATGGTGTTCGCGAAATTTGAACCCAGGGGAATCGGTACGGTATTCAACAGGTTGCTGGTGTTTTTGTAATAGAAATCCAGACTTGCCTGAATGCGGTTGTTAAGAAAACCGGCATCAACACCGATATTGGTGGTGGCCGTCTGTTCCCATTTTATACCTCTGTCGTAGGCAGCAGGTGTTGCCATATTATAATATTCCGAACCGAATAATGTTTTCGATGCGTTGTCGCCAACGGAATACACACCCAGGTATGGATAATCATAAATACCATCCTGATTTCCCGTCAGTCCGTAACTCAGGCGCAGATTCAGGGCGGAAACGGTCTTGCTGGTTTTCAGGAAATCTTCCTGGTTGATGCGCCAGGTAAAGGCACCCGATGGGAAAAGCCCCCAACGGGTTTCCGGTGAAAAACGGGATGAGCCATCGTACCGGATCGTTCCCTGCAATATATATTTCGAATTGAATGTATAGATCAGTCTTCCATAATAAGAAATGAGTGTATTTTCCGGTTGGTCATAAGGCTTTTTGGGAATACTCGATTGAACCGTATCCCCTTTCGCATTTACAAACGGATAATTATAATTGGTAGATAGATTATTATAATATCCATAACCGGCAACTACATTGATATTGCTGTTGATGGATCTGAGGTCTCTTAACATAATTCAGGTAAAATTCACCCACCGTATTGAGCATGGTGTTCCTGTACGGGTTATTCTGGCCACCGTCCAGGTAATTCTGAGCTGCATAGGCCGGTACGGTAGTCTGACCTTTCCCTTCCGCCGCATCATACCCCAGGTTCAGGTTGGCATGCAATCCCGGAATAAACGGCATCGCATAGTCAAGACGCATATTACCAAAACTCCGTTGTACGTCACTGTTGTTATTGTACAGATTAAGCAGACCGACCGGATTCTTCGGTGCCAGTTTATTTAAGGTAACCGTTCCGGTTACCGGATCCGTTGCATACCATTCGAAATATCCTCCATATGGTGAAGCCGGATCGTAAACAGCCTGAGTGGGATCAAAATAATTCGCTGAACTGATGGCCGGACCGGCATTTGCAAACCTCGCCTTTTCAATTGCGCCATTCAGGTTGATATCTGCTTTTAACTGGTTATGAAAAAAACTGGGATTCAAAGAAATATTACCTGAAAACCGTTCAAATTTATCCGTCTTCACAATGCCGTTCTGATTGGAATATCCTACAGAAACCCGGTAGGGCATATTCTTCGTTGCGCCGGTAATACTCAGATTATTATTGTTGCTTACGGCCGTCTGATATATTTCATTCTGCCAGTTTGTGCTGGAATTACCCATCAGGGAGATATAGGTATCCTGGTTATTAAAAGATCCTGTTCCCAGAGAATCCACCATCTGCCGGAATTGCGAAGTTGACAGTACGCTTGCCGGCTTGATCAGCTTGCTGATGGCAATATTGGTGTTGAAATTGATGACCGGTGCACCGCTGGTACCTCTTTTAGTAGAAATTAAGATCACACCATTGGAAGCACGGGAGCCGTAAATAGCGGCGGCTGCCGCATCTTTCAAAATGGAAAAAGAGGCAATATCATCGGGATTAATCAGACTGATCGGATTTGATGTTCCGTAAATATTATTTCCGCTGAGCGGGAAACCATCCACTACGTACAGCGGATCATTACTGGCGCTTAAAGAAGCAACTCCCCGGATACGGATAACACTTCCCGATCCCGGAGAACCACCGTTGGAAGTAATCGATACTCCGGCTGCTTTACCGGCAATCAGCTGATCAGCAGAAACGATATTTCCCTGCTGGAAATCCTTTGAATTGATAACGGATACCGCTCCCGTCAGGTTTTTCTTCTGGGTGGACCCATAGGCAATCACCACTACATCATTTAAGGTAGTGGACGAAAGTTTTAATTGAACGGAAATGGAAGGCACCTACATCTACGGTTGTCTTTTCATATCCTATATAGGATATAACCAGTTTTCCGTTTGCGGGTGCATTGATTTTAAATTCACCACCCGTATTGGTAAGTGTTCCTTTTTCGGATCCGGAAACCGACACGGAAGCATTTTGAATCGGTTCGCCTTTTTCATTGGTCACCTTTCCCTGAACGGAGATGGGTTGCTGGGCGAAGGAAACTAAACTGATGAGAATACAGAAAAGCAGGGCTGTAAGCAGCTTTTGGTTCTGAGTTGGTAGCATAATTATGGCAAGTGTTAGAATACGGTTTAAAAGAACAACCTTTGAACACTCCCGGCAAATAATAGAACCAAAATCAAGATAAAACTGCATTAATTTAGTGAATGGCTCAAAGCAAATAATTGGTTATCAATTATTTAATAACATATTAATTTTATTTATTATGGAATAAAAAAAGGAAGGCGGACTCTTGAAATCAGACTGTTTTTATCAGCATGATGCGCTCTTCAAAGTCTTTTGGGTAAAGAGACCGGTTTTTAATCCGGGTCTTGTAGGCATAGATTGTTTTGACAGAATAATCCAGAATCTGGGCAATCTTTTCACTATCGGTGATACCCATACGGATCAGGGCAAAAATGCGCTGGTCCGTATCCAGCATATTGTCTTTTACCTGAATCTGATCATCCGCGGGAAAAAGATGATTATAGGATTCTATGAAATTGGGGAATAGTTTCAAAAAGACTTTATCGAAATTAACCAGTAGTTCTTCCTTCTCCTTTTTCGAATTGATATTATTAACGATGAACCGGATTTCTTCAATTTTACGGTCAGCCAGCTTGAGCTCAATATTTCGTTTGAGTTTTTCCAGCTTATTGAAAAACTCTGAATCCATGTTGAAGAAATAGCCGATATACCCTTCCTTTATCTTATTTGCTTCTTCGAGTTTCTCATTCACTTCTGCCAGCCGGTGATTGACTTCCTCCAGTTTGCTGTTAATTTCCTGCTGCCTGATATGTGCCTGGGAAATGATTTCCTTTGCCGCTTTCAATTTCCTGATCTGTTTTAAAATCACGATGGTGAGCCAGACCAGGATGAGCCCGAGTACGGTCACCAGCAATGCATATTTGATCAGGATATTCCTTTGTGCTTCAACAGAATTGATTCTCTCCCCTTCGATCAGGGGCAACAGGGCACTCATCTGAACCTTTCTTTGTTGCGCGCCATAAAATGAAGCGTTCTCAATGGCCGATTCAATGAATATCGAAGCATATTTCAAATCGCCCTGTTTAAACAGTAATCCGGCCAGGTTAAAAATGGCAAAAGTCTCCTTGGTACTTGACCGGATATCTGCCATGGCTGCACGGGTAAGCAAACTGATCGCCTGTTCAGTCTGCTTTTTTTGCCGGTAAATCCCACTCATGGTGGAAGCAACCAGCGCATACTGATGTTCCGTTAAACCCGGATTGGAAATCAGCTGATTAAAGAACGGCAGGGCCTCCTCTATTTTTTCATCCTTATACTTTCTCAATCCCCGGTAATATATTTCTTCAAAGGAATTTCGCGGGTAAAAAAGAAGGGCTGAATCCATATACCGGGATCCTAAGACATCATAGTCCACCGAATGATAAGGATCATCATCATAACCGGCAAGATCATAATAATATCTTCCCATCAGGGTGTAAAATTCTGCTTTCAGGCCGCCCGGTTTATCATCAATACGGATGGTAGAGAGGGTGTCAAAGGTTTCTTTATACAATCCGGCAGATAATAATATAAAACTCATTTTCAGCTTTGCTTCGGCGATCAGGGATGTATTCCCTAACTGATAAGCATGCTGAAGCAAATTCCTGGCATAAAAAAATGCCGAATCATATTTAAAGAGCTTGTAGGATTCATACAATTGTTCTTCCACCTCATATTTCTGCTGAACCGGCAGATTCACGTCCCGATAAAGCAAAAGCCGGATGGAGTCTATGCGCTGAATTTTCAGGGAATCAAATTCTCTGGCCCTTCCGATTATCTTTGACAATTGGATAGTCAGACTGTCCGTATTCGTTTCTGCCCGAAGGGTCAGGAACGGGACCGTAAGAATAATCATAACCAGAAATCTTCTCATAATCAATCAGGGCCCATAATCAGGGCAGGCGCAAAACTATTTGATTTATCTTAAAGTATTTGCTGATAAACGCATATGTGGATTTTATTTCATTCATCTGTTTATCAACCATTTAAATCGCGCATCACCTGTTTAGCGGCATGGTACCCGCACATTCCGTGCACACCTCCTCCGGGTGGTGTTGAGGCGGAACAAATATAAATTCCTTTACCCGAACACCGGTATGGGGAACGCCGGAGTGCCGGCCTGGTAAAAAGTTGCCGGATATCCTGCACCCCGCCATTAATATCACCACCCACATAATTCGGATTGTATGCTTCCAGCTGTTTTGCATTCAGGGTATGGGTTGATAAAATGCGTTCCCGGAATCCCGGTGCAAACCGTTCCACCTGTTTCTCTATGGCTGTTTTCATATCCACCGCCGATCCGGGAGGAACATGACAATAAGCCCAGGCAGTATGTTTTCCTGCCGGTGCCCTTGACGGATCGAAAAGGGTTTGCTGGGCCAGGATAACAAAAGGTTTTTCGCGGATGTCCTCCGTGCATGGTCATGTTTTCGTTCGCAGCGATTTCTGCAAATGATTCCCCCAGGTGAACCGTACCGGCTTTCCGGCAGTCTTCTGCAAGGAATGGAATCGGCGCATCCAGCGCCCAGTCCACCTTAAACACACCCATCCCATACCGGTATTTCTCCAGCTGGTTTTGGTAGAATGCTGAAAAGCCCTGACCGGCGATTTTCAAAATCTGTTTGGGAGCCAGGTCAAACAAAACGGCCCTGGCTTCCGGTAAATCCTGCAAACGATCCACCCGGAATCCGCATTGAATTTCACCGCCAAGCGAAACAAAATATGCTGACATGGCATTGGCCATTTGCTGTGTACCTCCTTTCACCATTGGCCATCCGTTCCGGTGTGCCTGGATCATTAAAACAATTCCTGCTGCCGAACTCACCATTTTCGTGGAAGGGAAGCATACCATGGGCAGCCATACCGGCAAAAAGTCCTTTTGCTTTTTCCCCTTTAAATTGATTCGCGGATCAGTTTGCCGGCTGGCTGTAGTGCCCATCTGGCAAAACGGGCCATGGCCAAAGGATGTTCAGGAAAATGGAATGGGCCCAGCACATCATGCTACAATCCGGGGCCAGTCTTTTACCAGCGGATCCATCAGTTTTTGATAGGCCCTTTCGTCTTCTCCCAATCCGGATGAAGTATCCTGAATGGAATGCAGCAAAATCGCTGCAGAGCCATCATCAAAAGGATGTGCTGCCGCAATACCAGGTTGTATAAATTCCAATCCGAATTTCTGCAAAGGCAGGGAGGATAAAAACGGGGATGCAGCAGCCAGGGGATGAATGGCAGAACAGATATCATGGGTAAAACCCGGCATGGTTAATTCGGCTGACCGCATCCCGCCGCCAATGGTGGATTCTGCTTCTATTAAAATTGTTTTCAATCCGGCCTGCTGAAGCGCAATCGCTGCCGATAATCCATTCGGGCCGGATCCAACGACTACAATATCGTATTCACTAACGGACATACTGGTGAATTTAGCGGGCACTATAAGGAATCATTTTTTCTATTCCTGTACATACCGGTAAATTGGCCTGGTCAGACAGGTGGGTCCTCCGCCTCCTTTTACACTGATTTCGGCTCCCTTAAATTCCCTTACCGTACAACCGGCCATTTCCAAAGCCATTTTTGTTTTTGGATTCCCCTCTACCATCAAACATTCACGGGGTGCAGTCGCCAGTACATTGCATCCCATGGTGTCAAATTCTTCTTCCGGTACTTCTACCAGTTCAAAACCCCGTTCTTTCAATATATTTCGAAATCCGATCGGCATCAAAGGAGAAAATATCACCGCCAGGTTTCTATCCACCGGACTTAATATTGACATCAGGTGAAAAACATCCGATGGTCCTTTATAATGTGGCAGGTCCACCGTAATCACATCAATATCCAGGGGCTTCAACAGATTTGTTAATTGCCGGATTCCTTCCTCATTGGTACGATAGGTATGCCCGACAGCCAGGGTATGTTCATCAAGCCAGGCTACATCTCCGCCTTCCAGGGTTCCGGGTTCTGTAATCGTTCCCAGTATCGGGTATACCCATTTTTTCAAATGCTCTTTTTTCAGCCAGCGGTTCATTCTTTCTTCCCGCTTTTCCCATATTACAGATAATCATTCCCCTATCGGTTGCAATGGAGGCGTCCCGGCAATAAACAGAATCCATATTTACGGAATTGTCTTCCGGGAAAAAATAAATCTCAGGATTATGGCGGACCAAAACGGACTGAAAGAATTCATATTCTTTTACTGCTGCACTAAAATCAGGTTTGTCAAGATAATTCAACGATTTCCAGTATTGCTCCATATGGGTATCACTTAAAAAAGCCTGCTTCACCGGTTTAATAAAAAGGGATTTTATTTTCCCTATATCTGAATGGGCCGTATAACGCATAAATGGTTTTAAGTCAGTTAATTTGCCTGATTCGCCATTTCCGAAAGTTTAACCTGCAGAACAGTAGTCATTGCCGCGGAAAGTATAAGCTTCATTTTTGGATCCAGTTCTTTATTCAGCCAAACGATATTACTATTCATAACCATATCCCCGAAATACTGGAGGCGGAAAGGGAATGCCCGTTTTCAAAAAACTCATACCCCTCCGCCTGCACGCTAAAGGGGCTTGCACTCTTTTTACCGGAGTTTACCGGAGACAGGATAATTTTTCTTTGCCCGGAGGTGAGAAATGCACTACTTACTTCTTCTGCCTGGGTGCCCCTGGTTTGATTCATGAAAAGGGCCCAGGTGTTCGCGGTGTCCTGATCAATGGTAATAAATGCGGAAAAATTTTTTGATTCCTGTAATATTTCATCGGTGCCTATGGAAAAATGAGGAAATAATTCTAAACTCTGTAAAGCTTTCACGACAATATTATTGGCTGCGCTAACCCAGGCCGTATCTGTTGATTTATCGGACAATACAAAAGAAAATTTTATTGTGGACTTCGTTTCGATATTTGTACTCAGCAGGTTTCCTTTTACCTTTTCTGTAGGCCAGCCCAGTTTGCTGGTCACCACCCCATAATCGCCAAAATGTATCTTCCACATTTTTCCCAGGCCCTTGGAACCCGGTTTTACATTAAATTTTTCAGCATTTGCCGCCAGACTATCGCTGATAATAACGGATTTCTGAGCCCGGGAAAAAGTTGAAATGACCAGCAACATACCCAAAGCAAGCTTCCCGAAATATTTTACCGGCATCCTTAAGAATTATAACCTAAGTTAACTTTTCCATACGGAATTCCGTACGAAGGCTTTTAAACTGATGTGAATCGTCCAACCAGGATCAAACGGGTTTTAATTTGGCCGTAAAATGTCTGAGCATTGCTGCTTCTTCAACAATGGCCAGCCCTTTTATTTTATTTCTTTCCTGAAACACTTCAATAATTACCTCAGCCACATAATCGATATGACTCTGTGTATAAACCCTTCTGGGTATGGCCAGTCTGACCAGTTCCAGCGCAGCCGGGATGAGGTTATTTTTGTTCGTCATATTTCCCAAACATCAGTGAGCCGATTTCGACACTACGGATGCCTCCCTGTAAATACAACGCCCCCACTAATGCCTGACCCGGATATTGATGAACCGGGATATGGGAAAGAAATTTTTTAGCATCCAGGTAAACGGCATGACCGCCTGCCGGTTGCATGATGGGTACGCCGGCAGCGATGAGTTTATTGGCCAGGTATTCAATACTCCGGATCCGGTATTGCAGATAGTTTTCATCCATCACTTCCTTTAATCCGATGGCGATGGCTTCCAGGTCCCGGCCTGCCAGTCCTCCATACGTTGGAAAACCTTCTGTAATGACCAGCAGATTTCTGCATTGCAGAGCAAGGGCTTCATCCTTCATCGCCAGAAAACCGCCGATATTCGCAAAGGCATCTTTTTTTGCACTCATGGTACAGCCATCCGCATAGGAAAAAAGTTCCCGGGCGATTTCTGAAACCATTTTCCCCTGATACCCTTCTTCCCTTAGTTTGATAAAATAGGAATTCTCTGCAAAACGGCAGGCATCGATGAAGAGTGGTATTTTATTTTCCGAACAAATTCTTCTTACTTCTCTAATATTCTGCATACTTACCGGCTGGCCACCGCCCTGAATTATTGGTTACGGTAATAATACAAAGCGGAATATTCCGGGCTCCTTTTTCCCTGATGGTTTTTTCCAGGGCGGCCAGGTCCATATTTCCTTTGAACGGAGCAGGAATTTCCGGATGTTTCCCTTCTTCACAAATCAGGTCGATACCTTCAGCCCCTGAAAATTCAATATTAGCCCGGGTTGTATCAAATAAAGTATTGCTGATAAAATATTTTCCCTTTCCCCCGAGTATGCTGAAAAGTATTTTTTCGGATGCCCTGCCCTGGTGGGTTGGAATGACCAGCGGCATGCCGGTGATTTCTTTAATGGTTTCCTCAAACCGGAAAAAACTCGGACTGCCTGCATAGGATTCGTCTCCATGCATGATCCCCGCCCATTGACTGCTGCTCATGGCACTCGTTCCACTGTCTGTGAGCAGATCGATAAGTACATCAACGGAACGGATTAAAAAAGGATTGTAAAATGCTTTTTCCAAAATGGCCTTCCGTTCCTCAGGAGAATTGAAATAAATGGGTTCAACGGATTTTATTCTGAATGGTTCTATGATTGTTTTCATCGAACAATGATTTGTTTAATGTGGAATTAAAGAAAATTTTTTACACTAAAGAGTCCGGAAAAGTCAGGTTCAGGAAGGACGGCTGATAATATTTTTCCAAATCTGTTTGTGGCAGAGAATATTTTTTTGGACAGGCATAAAATGAATCCGAATCATGAAGGAAAACTATCTGAATGGTAAGGGTACAACTTATTTTGCAAATATATTATTAAATATCAGACAGCATTCTAAAGAAAAGGCAACCCTCTTTACCATACTGATTTATAAAGACCCAATCATTCCATGCTTCGCGGTATTTCTGATAAAAGCCGTAACTTCCTGAGGAGAATGTTTAAATTTTATCCATGAAATCATTAACGCCTTTTATTATTTTGCTACTCGCTATAACCAAAGGGTTTGGTCAGCAGTCAGATTCCGCTTCTGTTGAGAAAAAAATTGCACCCTGGTTCGTGGAAAGATTCAAACTGACTGCCGGTTTTTTTTTACCGGTGAACAATACCAGTATTCAGGTGGGTCTTACCGGAAAAGCTGCAGGAACAGAAATTGATTTTCAGAAAGACCTGGGCTATACACAGGAAGTAGGAACCTTTTTAGCCGGATTCCAGTGGCGCATTTCCAGGCGCTCCCGCATCAATTTCAGTTACTATGATATCAACCGGAGTGCAAACCATACGCTCGACAAGACAATATATTTTAAAGGCGACACCTTTAATATTAATACTTCGATACACACTTTTTTCAATACCGCCATTTATCAAGTATCCTATGGATATGCCATTCTTTCCAAGCCAAACTATGAAGCCGGGGTTTTAATCGGTACCCACCTGATTGGTGGTAAAGTTGGAATAAGTGCAAACGGCACCAATATGGGTATTTCCAAAACCAGTGATTTTGGATTTACGGCCCCCCTGCCTGATCTTGGTCTCTGGGGAGGCTATGCCTTCACCCCCCGGCTGGCTGCGAATGCCGACATAGATTATCTTTCGTTAACCGTCGGGGATATCTCCGGCAGCATCTTTGCCTACAATATTTTGCTGACCTACAAGCTGATAAAGCAGTTAGACATATCACTGGGATATACCGGGCTTAATTTTAAAGTAGATGCTACTAAGGAAAATGTAAATGGCCATTTTAAATGGGGTTATAACGGGCCATCCCTCAGCGCTACTTTTGTTTTCGGAAAAAAATCCTGGTCCCATCCTTCCGGGACTGACTGAGCTAATAAAATTTTATTCCGCAGGTTTATAACCGGGTATTCTTGATTTTATCAATGCAATCTGGCCCTGGTGATGTGATTCGTGTTCACAAACATGAAACCATTTACAATAATTATTGGTAGGTCCCCAGGCCCAGCCCTGGTCAACACTCATCAGCCACTGATCATCCCGTTTCTTATATTCTGCCAGGGTTCGTTCCCGTGTTTCCTGCAACAGCGAAAGATAAAAATCAAGATTATTCCCCTTAATTGACTTTCGTGCCGGCTCGCCCAGGTTCATGGCTACATCGAATTTTTTGGAAACGGTTTCATCCCATTTATCCCATTGCACTCCTTTAAAAGTATTTTCATAATAGTAGGCGTCCGTAGCCGCCAGATGATATAATAATGCCCCGATGGAATTTGCTTTTTCATCCAGCAGGAAATCAAGTTGCGCGGTATTTAGCCCCTTGGTCGAAGAAACAACTGCGGATCTGCAAAAAGCCATCATGGAAACCAGGGTTCCGATCTGGGGTGAGTATCCCTCCTGAGGTCCGATAATGGTTAGACTGGGCGGGGGTAGGGAAGCATTTGAATACCCGTTTTTTGGCAGTAAAGAAATGCCTGCCAGTGAAGCAGAAACAGCAATTGATTTTTTTAAGAAATCCCGGCGTTCTGTAAATCCATTCATATTTTTCATGGCGGTATATTTTAACTATTAAACCTGTTTTTTAGCAGGAACTCAATTTAATAAATTAAAACACTGTTTCCGTCGATATTGCGTAAGTGGAGGTTTTGGGCTCTAACATGGTCGTTTAGACGGACTATTTGCGGAAGTAAATTAAAATCTGACTATCCGGCTGACCCTGCCGATGATTTACCCGCTTTTTTATCATCATTGTTGATCCCACGCTGATTTTTTTTGATCTCACTGTTCAGCTTACCGAATTTAAAATTGATTCGCAAGGCAAAAGACCGGTAAAAGATCTGGTTATAACTTGACTGGTAAAAATCCGGAGTGTTTGTGGTTGATTTAAATGTATAAAACTGATTGTACGGGTTATTCATCACAGCCGATAAAGTGAGTCTTCTTATTGAGGAAAGTTTTAGCCAGTGAATAGGAATTATAAATGAAGGGACTGCTCTTTCCCTGAAGGGTCAGGTCACCACTAAAATATCCGGCATCAAATCCGGCACGGAAGCCATTTCCGAATTTATATCCCAGATTTAAAAAAGCATCTCCCGTAAACCCGTCGTTCCGATAGAACTGTCCGTTGTAAGTACCCTTCAGCCACACATGTGCCAGTTCTGTATTCAGACTAACACTCAGATTTTTAATACTCGTGATATTTATATTTAAATTCAATCCCAGGTTTTTATTGCTTCCCAGGTTTTCAAATGTGGTTACCGAAACGGTATCCTGTATAGCTCCTGAATTCACGTTCTGGAGATAGGTGACCGTTTGGATGGAATTATTTGAAAAAGAATAACTGATCCCGGCAGTTAATGAGTTTTTTGCAAAAACACTGTAATTGAGTTCAAAACTGTGATTTACTTCGGGCTCCAGGCCGGGGTTACCGGTGTTGATAAAATTTGGATTGGAATAATCCACAAAAGGATTCAGCTGGTAAATACCTGGACGGCTGATCCGGTCGGTATATCCGATTGAAATATTACTGCCTTTTAAATTCAGTTGGAGGGAAAGAGAAGGGATCAGGTTATCATAATTCTGATGTACCGTGCTGGAAGTGGAAATAAAATTGGCATCAACCTTCGTGTGTTCCAGCCGCAAACCGGCTTTGGCATTCCACTTACTCCATTTTGCAGAGTACGAATTATAGATACTGTATATATTCTGATCGTAATTAAAATCATTCGTCTGATTCGGATTCACGATGTAATCCTTGGTTTGTTCATTGTAATTACTGGATTCGAAATTGCTGTAGTTATTTCTGAAAATGCCCTTCGCCCCGGCTTCCAGGTTTATTTTGTTAAGCGGATGTACATAATCCACCTGAACTGTATGTTCTTTATTGCCGGCATCATTGGTCTGTCTGTAGCTGGGCAGGTAGAAATTGACAGTGTCCGTAACGATATTGTTGTTGTACTGTGTTCCCGGAGAATAACTGTATTTATAGGATAAGGTCAGCAACCGGTTTTTATCCTTTTTAAAGCCTAACTGATAATTCAGGGAAGCATCCATTCCACCAAATGTATTGTTCCCGTCCGTCATCAGGCGATATGCCTGAATCAGCGACATATTGCTGTCATATGAGCTGGTCAGCTGGTTACTGTTCCCGGTTCTTTTACCGGTATAAAATTCTATTGAACCAGTCAGCAGGTTAAGGCTGTCTATTTCATAACTGAGTTCTGCATCTCCATAAATATGATGGGCAGAAACCGTATTGGTTCCATCCTGATTCAGCGTGGAATGATCAGCATAAAAATATCTGTTCACCACCTATGCCATTGGTTTGCTGGTGCCGAACATTATATCCGGCATACCCTGAAAATCCAAACTTTCCCTTTTTATATGTGCCATTCAGATTTATACCCGGGCCCCACACTGTATTTAAACGGGCGTTCATCCCGATATTATATCCTTCATCCAGCTTCTTTTTCGTAACAATATTGATTATCCCTGCCAGTCCCTCCGCATCATATTTAGCCGGTGGGGTGGTAATCACCTCAATCCGTTCGATATTGGTCGCCGGCATGGCACGCAATACATCTGATGGATTTTTGGCAAGAAGCGCCGATTCTTTTCCGTTGATCAGTATTTTGTAGTTCGCCTTCCCTTTCAATTTGATGTTGTCAGACCCATCAACCGAAAGCATGGGAACCTTACGCATCATGTCCAGCGCGCTCAACACCGGAGACTCTGGATCTGCACTTACGTCATAGGTTATTCCGTCAAGATCCCGTTTAATAACCGGTTTGACTGCAATAACGGAAACTTCCTGTAACTGTTTGCCCGATAAACGGAGAGACACCTGACCAAGGTCAAGCGACTTACCCCGGCTTATCGGAATGGTCTTATTGTCATACCCGGTAAATGCGAATACCAGCAGATAATCGAGACTGTCAGTCACTGAAACGTTCAAAACTCCCGTCGTCTTTGGAAATGAAGTTTTTTACAGGCACTTTGGTTTTCGCATTCTGAAGCACAAGGGTTGCAAAGGCCAACGGTTTGGCCGAAGCTGAATCTACAACCAATCCTTTTATATGAATCAAAGACCCGGTTGGCTGTGCATTTATCTGGCACAAAAAAAATGACCAAACTGTGGCTAGTAAAAAGGATTTCATGAACAGGTTTTGGGTAATGACGGGTTTGTCAGCAAGTCGTGCGCGAAATTATAAGGTCCTTATGAAGAAAGAAAGCTTTCGTAGATTAAAAGTTTGATAAAAATGATAACCGGCAGAAATCAATACCGGAATGGAGAATTCAGTTTTTGAATCGGTTCCCGGTCCGGATACAACTAAAAGCATTTTAATCCCGGCATTTACTCACAGCCGGAAAAAATTTCCGGGCGGAGATGTTAAACTGTATCAGCATGAAACTCTGTTCTGAACAGCACCATGCATTTTTTTATTCAGTTCTTAATGCGATCACCGGTTTTGCCCTGGCGGATTTCCAGATTTCATAACTCACAGTAAGCAGGGTTACCCCTAACAATCCCAGCAGACTCAACCCAATAATCACGGGACTGATTGGAACACGGTACACAAAACCCTGCAGCCATTTATATGCAACAAAACAGGCGACAGGTACAGAAATCAGGCTTGCCACTGCAAAAATCTTCAGGAATATGGATGCAAACAATACAGCCACCTGTTTATCACCGGCTCCCAGCACTTTCCGGATCCCGATTTCCTTTGTTCGCTGTTCAGCTGTATAGGAGGCCAGGCTCAATACACCGAGAATGGTGATCAATACGGCCAGGACAGCAAATATTTTTGCGAGTGAAGAAACGGTATTTTCCACCAGATACATCCGGTTAAATTCATCACTCAAAAACCAATGATCAAAACCGGCTCCGGGAAAAGCAGTCTTCCATTTTTTTTCAATGGTGGCAATTTTTTCCTGGAATTTGCCGGCAGGCAACTTAACATAGACGATTTTATCAATCTGATGCAGGTTTGGATTGAGCATCAGGGGTTCGATTGGCTGGTGCATGGACCGGAAAGGAAAGTCCTTTACGACTCCGATAACCCGGAATACCCGGCTGGTATCTCTTGTATTTTTTACCGTTGTCCCCATCAACCTGCTTATGGGCTGATGTAAAGCGTTTACTGCAGCCTCATTCAGAATAATAGAGCTGCTGTCATTATTGTTTCCCAATTGAAAATCACGGCCTGCAACAAACTCCAGGTGAAAAGTTTTAGGAAAATCAAATTCCACATTAAGCTGGTTCCACTGCAGATCTTTATCACCGAATTCCGGAAACTTCACCGTGGCGCCGATCCATCCAAAATAATCCAGCCTTGGAAGATGATTGGCCATGGTCAGGCTTTCTATTTGCGGATCTTCCAGCACCGACCGTTTAAAAAAAGCAAACCTTTCCTGCTGGGCTATTCCTCCAAACCGGATCGCCATTAACTGACTGCCCTGTTCATTGAGTTTGGTTGTTTTCAATTGATCTATCTGCTGAATAACAATAAACGTATAAATGATCAATCCCAGTGCAACAGTATATTGAATGGTGACCAGGCTCTTACGAAAAAATTCTGCTCCCTTCCCTTTAACGATCTGGCTTTTTAATACTTTAACCGGTTGAAATGCGGATAAATACAAAGCCGGGTAAATCCCGGCGACAAATGCCATGAATAGCACTATACCGATAACAATCACAATCATAAACGGATCAAATAAAGACCCGATGGTAAAAGTCTTATGTGCCACCTGGTTGAAGGGTTTCAAAAAGAATAATGACCAGAACAACCGACATCAGCAAGGCACAAACCGTCATTAAAAAAGATTCCAGGAAAAACTGACTGGCCAGTTCTGAACGGCTGCTTCCGAATGATTTGCGCAGGCCCACTTCTTTCGCCCTTTTTATGGAACGGGCCGTGGCCAGGTTAGTATAGTTAATACAGGCGATGACCATGATCATCATCGCAATGATGCTGAAGATGGTGAGGTACATTTTGTCCCCGTGTGTATTGTTCTCCCAGATGTTTTTGGTATCGAAGTGAAGATCTGCCAGTTTAGTCGTAAAAGCCTCGAACTTTGCACCGCTGGCCCTGGCTCCCGAATCTGACTGAAGCATCTGGTTTGCCAGAACATTCAGCATCGCATTAATGGGTTTAATATCGGCACCCGGTGTCAGCACGATATAATTTTCGAAAAACTCCGTGTTTCCATTTAACCGGGTTCCCTCCAGGTATTCATTATAATGATCACCGTAAATACTGCGCATGGCGTTGATATTCACAATATATTCCGGCTTAAAATGCGAATTGGAAGGATAATCCCGGTAAATGCCGGTAATCATTACATCAATCTCCTTGTTCTGTGTTGCCCAGAAGTGTTTTAAAGAAATTACTTTCCCCATGGGATCCGCGTTGCCAAATATTTTCCGCGCACCGGATTCACTCATGATTATGGTATTGAAATTCTGAAACATTTTTTCCTTGTTACCACGAATCAGGTCGAAATAAAGGATCTTATGGAAGTCCGGTTCGGCCCAGCGAATTTCTTCTGTTAATACTATTTTATCAGCAGGTTTATAATTCAGTGAAGTAGGATAACCGATATAGTCAATCCGGGTGGTATGTACTACTTCGCTGCGGTTATCTTTAAGATAGCGAATGAAATAACCCGGAGAAACGGTATTGTCAAAACGTTGCCCGTCCGGATTAATAAAAGTGAAACCAACCCGGTATGTATCCTTATAGTAAGGCTGTATACGATCGTAACGCAACTCATCACTTACATACAAAAAAATCAGGATTGCACTCGCCAGTCCAAGGGCCAGTCCGAATATATTCAGGAGGGAAAAAAGTTTCTGGCGCTTAAAGTTGCGAATCGCAATCAACAAATAATTACGTATCATGGCTGATATTTTTTAGCATCGCATTACCATAAGGTCATCTAAATAACCAGAAATAAAAAGAATATATGATAAACGGCCCGCATGATTATTAAAAGGTCCATTGCACTGTACCTGTGGCGTCTGATTCCAGGAATTCCTAAATACGTTTTGATTCCAACTTCAATTCATACTATATTCGAAGACGGTTTCCCTGCCATTTTTCTTCCTGGTCAAAACCGGATTTTCCCAGGTCCTGTTCAATTCAAAAAAAGTATGAAAATCTACAAAACCGATTTAGGGATTTTGATCGAATCAGGAGATTTCCTGTATAACTCCAAACACCATTCGCTGGATACCTTTATTAATCAGGATAACATATTAAAATCTGTTCAGGAAGAAATTAGTAATACAAAACCATTAGGACCAAAGGGCATACTGAAAGAGTTAACGGTTCAGATCCCCCTGCAAAGCCAGGAAATCTGGGCAGCCGGAGTTACCTACACCCGCAGCAGGGACGCAAGAATGGAAGAATCCAGGGATACCGGGGGAGGAAGTTTTTATGATAAAGTGTATGATGCCGTAAGGCCCGAATTATTTTTTAAAGCAACTCCTTATCGTTGTGTCGGACCCGGAGAAAAAGTCAGAATCCGGAAAGACTCATCCTGGAATGTACCGGAACCAGAACTGACCCTGGTCATTAACAACAGGGGAAATATTATCGGATACACGATTGGAAACGATATGAGCAGCAGAAGTATTGAAGGCGAAAATCCTTTGTACCTGCCCCAGGCGAAAAGTTATGACGGTTCAGCCGCGATTGGCCCCTGTTTATATTTACCGGTATCTCCCATTTCTCCCGAAACAAAAATCAGCATGCAGATAAAAAGAAATGATCTGCTAATGTATTCGGATGAAACAGCAATCAGCAAAATGAAACGAGGTCATACCGAACTGGTTGAATTTTTATTCCGTGAATGTTCATTTCCTTATGGTTGTTTTTTAATGACCGGAACCTGTCTGGTGCCACCGAATGACTTCACACTGCTCAGTGGTGATGAAATAATCATCCGCATTGATCAGATCGGAACACTTCAAAATACAGTTGAATAATGGAAATTAACGCCTCCCAGATCATTGGTTTCCGGAAAGTAAAAAGTACCGGGCCGGATTTTTACGGATACAATCCCGTTTCAGGTAAATCCTTACCAACCGCTTTCCAGGAGGCAACCGAATTGGAAATTAATGAAAGCGCTGAACTGGCAGATCAGGCCTTTAGATCGTACCGGAAAACAACAGCAGTTCAGCGCAGTGAATTCCTGGAAAAAATCGCCACCCTTCTTGAAGCCCTGGGTGATGAACTGCTTTCCCTGATACAGGAAGAAACCGCATTGCCCATCGCCAGACTCAGTGGCGAACGCAGCAGGACCACCGCTCAGTTGAGACTCTTCGCCCGGTTGTTGCGCGATGGCAAATGGAACAAGATAATTACCGACGAAGCATTGCCAGACAGAAAACCCGCGGCCCGCCCGGAGATGAACCAGGTTCAGACGGCGATTGGTGTAGTTGCAGTTTTTGGTGCCAGTAATTTCCCACTGGCTTTTTCAGTAGCAGGAGGAGATACCGTTTCAGCCCTGGCCGCAGGCTGTCCGGTAATATTTAAAGCGCACCCGGCACATCCGGCAACCTGTCAGATGATGGGCGATACCATTGCAAAAGCGGCAAAGGATACGGGTATGCCGGAGGGTGTATTTTCCATGCTTCATGGAATATCTCATGAAACAGGAAGCCGGCTTGTTACCCATCCGCTGATAAAGGCGGTTGCCTTTACTGGTTCTTTCCGGGGTGGAAAATCACTGTATGATCTGGCTGTACGCAGAAAGGAGCCCATACCGGTATATGCAGAAATGGGTAGTGTAAATCCGGTATTCTTCCTTCCGGATGCCATAAAACAGGGCGGTGAATCACTTGCCGCACAGTTTGCACAGTCTGTATTGTTGGGCTCAGGACAATTTTGCACCAATCCGGGTCTGTGTATTTTTATAGATAATGATGAAAGCCGGCAATTTATAGAACAGACAGCCCTGGCTATGTCTGTTCCTGCTCTTCATCCCTTACTTACCCGTGGCATTGACAATGCTTTTGTAGCAGGTCTTGAAAAACAAATAAAATTACCGGGCATTCAGGAACTGGTCATCCATAAAGCAGATTCTGGTTTAAAGCCAAGACTCAGATCCGTTGCGGCAAAACATATATTTCAAAATCCGGATTATTTCGAAGAGGTGTTTGGCCCTTCTACCGTGGCAGTCCTGACAGATAATATGGATGAAATGCAACGGATTGCTGAAATAATGCCCGGGCAGTTGACGGCTACAATACACGCTACTCAAAAAGATTATTCCCTGGCAAGTGAATTAATTGATCGTCTGACCCAAAAAGCGGGAAGGGTGGTGATGAATGGCTTTCCCACCGGCGTGGAAGTCTGTCATACCATGGTTCATGGCGGTCCTTACCCCGCCACTACAGATAGCAGGGCTACTTCGGTTGGAACCAGTTCCATTTACCGTTTTACAAGACCTGTCTGTTATCAAAACATTCCTGCTGTTTTACTGAAGGAAATCATGCCCTCCTGATTGCAGATTAATTTGAGTTGTCGCGTTGATAAGAGAAACTGTTATGCCAGTAAGAGGGTGCCTAACCGGCAGGAAACGATGTTCCTAATTTTATTACCTTCAGTACATTATTCCTCCAAACTAAAAATCTATTGTTTGAATCTGAAAAGAAGAAATTTCCTCCGGCTATCTTCCCTTTTGGCCGGAACTGCCGTCACCACAGGTTTTCAATCCATAAGCACTGATCGTAATGTTGCAACTCCGATTGGCCACTCCATGATTTCGGATGTTAAACCCATAACGGTTCAGGAAAGAAAAGAAAGGGTAGCTAAAGCGCAGCGCCTGATGCAACAAAATAATATGGCAGCACTTATTATTGAGGGCGGTACGGCGATGGAATATTTTACGGGAATTTCCTGGTGGAACAGTGAACGCACAATGGTAGCCATCATTCCGGCTAAAGGAGAAATCATATACGTATGTCCCGGATTTGAAAAAGACCGGTTCCAGGAATTAGTCAGTCTGGGAAACAAAATCTATACATGGCAGGAAGATGAAAGTCCTTACAAACAAATTGTCCATGCTTTAAATGAAATTGGAATCCATTCCGGCAAAATCGGTATAGAGGAACAGCTTCGGTTTTTTGTGGTGGATGGGATCCGGAAAGAGGCCCCGCAGATGGTTTTCGAAACTGCGGATGCGATTACCATCCCCTGCCGGATGATCAAATCCGCCGCAGAACTTGCCTTAATGCAAAAAGCAAGCGATATAACCGTTGCTGCGATTAAAATCGGAATAAGCAGTTTGAAAGAAGGCGTTTCACAGGCTGAAATTTCTTCAATCATCAATCATGCTCAGGGTGAAATGGGAGCCGTACCGGATTTTGCGCTTGTACTTTTTGGAGAAGCCTCTGCCCTGCCCCATGGCAGCATCAAATCGCAACCTTTAAAGAAAGGAAATATCGTACTGATGGATTGCGGATGTAAGGTGGAAGGGTATTGTTCAGATATTACCAGAACAATTGTATTTGGATCTGAACCTTCCAAACGTCAGCTGGATATTTGGAATCTCGAGCAAAAAGCACAACTGGCAGGATTTGCAGCCGCCCGGATAGGCAAACCCTGCGAAGAAGTAGACAGGGCTGCCCGTTCCGTGATTATCAATGCCGGTTTCGGACCCGGATATAAGTTGCCGGGTCTTCCCCACCGCACAGGCCATGGAATCGGAATGGATGGACATGAATGGGGCAATATGGTAAAAGGAAATCAGAAGCTTTTGAATGCCGGAATGTGTTTCAGCATCGAACCTACGCTCTCCATACCGGGAGAATTCGGAGTGCGCATGGAAGATTGTGTTTACATGACTGACGCGGGTCCGAAATGGTTTTCACAACCTGCAGTTTCGATTGACAGACCATTCGTATAGTTTCGTTTTCTTCCAGAAGACCCATTTGAAATTCAGTCTGACAAAATATTTTAGAATTGAACCATGAAGTTTACCCCTTTCTTATTTTCATTAATCCTTCTGCTCATTGTAAATAGGGGTCTGACACAAAAGACGTCTTCCCGTTCCGTTAAATATAGCCCAGGCGATGAATAAATCAACCCGCACCCAAAACGGGTTACCGGGTAGCGCATACTGGCAGAATTCCGGCGACTATTCCATCCAGGTAAGCATCGATCCGGCATCCCGGCTGGTGAGTGGAACAGAACAGATTGTCTATACCAACAACAGTCCCGATTCACTGCAACGGCTTGTTTTCAAACTCTGTCCAAATATTTTTCAAAAAGGAGCCATTCGTGCAATGACCGTAAGACCACAGGATTTAACCGATGGCGTATCCATAACCAATTTTAAAATTGATCAGGTGAGCTCATCCGGTCCCTGCCCTTCCGAAGGGAACGGATATGACCGTATCAGTTCCAACACTTTTACCACACCATACCCTGAAGGTTTCCCTTGACTTTTCATATACTTTAAATACGGGTCCGGATTTCCGGACCGGTGCGGTTGACAGCTCCGCCTTTTTTGTTGCTTATTTTTTCCCCAGAATTTCTGTATACGATGATATTGATGGATGGAACAGGAATCCTTATATCGGAACCCAGGAATTTTACAATGATTTTTGTCATTTTTCCGTTGCGATTACTGTTCCGGGCAATTATCTGGTATGGGCAACCGGTGATCTGAAAAATAAGGAGGAGGTGCTGGATCAGAAATATATCAACCGGATAGCGGAAGCTGAAAAGAGCAATGAAATAAAAACGATTATTGACAGCAGTGATCTGGCAGCTGGGAATATCACCCGCCTTCATGCCATTCAATACCTGGAAATTTGAGGCATCCAATGTTACCGATTTTGTTTTCGCCACCAGTAATCATTATATATGGGATGCTTCCAGTGTGGAAGTGGATCCTATCAGGCAAACGGAGAACACGGGTGGACGCGGTATACAATCCGAAACATACTGATTATTCGGAAGTCATTCGATTTTGCACGAAAAACGGTTGAGTTGATGAGTTATCATTTTCCGAAATGGCCATTCCCTTATCCGCACGAAACCGTTTTTGACGGACTCGACCAGATGGAATATCCAATGATGGTAAATGACAATCCCGCTTGAAGACAGAACAGAAGCCATTGCCCTGACCGACCATGAAATCTTTCATACGATGTTCCCGTTTTATATGGGCGTAAACGAAACCAAATACGGATGGATGGATGAAGGCTGGGCAACCATTGGCGAGTGGCTGTTATCGCCCATGATTGATACGTCCATCCGGGATAATTATGGAATAGAAGCCTATAATCAGGCTGCCGGAAAAGAAATCGATTTGCCCATTACAACACTGAGCACACAGACTAGTGATTATACTTATTTTCTGAATTGCTATCCTAAACCAGCCCTGGGTTATCTCTATGTAAAAGATATGCTGGGCGAAACGCTGTTTTTCAAAGGCCTGCATGAGTATATCCGTAACTGGAACGGAAAACATCCGGATCCACTTGATTTTTTTTATTCAATGAACAGGGGTTCCGGAAAAAATATGGACTGGTTCTGGAAACGCTGGTTTTATGATGATGGTTATCCTGACCTGGCAATCGGTGCGGTAAAGAAAGCTGGAAAAGAATGGCAGGTGACGGTGGAGAGTCCGGGCACCAAACCAGTACCGGTGGACCTGACGATTTTTTTTACGGATGGCAGTACCCAAAAAATTCATCGCGATATTTCATGCTGGGAAAAAGGCAACCGGAGCATCGGGCTTCGTTTTCCGGATACAAAAAAACCAATGAAGATGACCCTGGGAAGTTTATATGTTCCTGATATCAATAAGAAGAATAATGAGTATGCCTGGTAACCCCACCAGCCATGCAAAACAGGTATCGATGAACACTTTATTTAATCGTCAGGTCAAACTGCAGGTTATTATACCCATCTATTGCTTCCCATACATTTTCATTGGCCAACCGGATGGAATAATCGCTCCGGCCCCAGAGCCTGGTATATTTATCCGGCAGAACCAAAAACACACTATAGGTTCCGGAAGGCAGACTATCATTTAGCAGCAGGCTGATATTCACCATATTATTCCCCGGATACCAGGTTCTCGGGTCTGTTCCCGCATCCAGCGGATATTCTTTGTTATCGGCCTTGTTCCGCAATATAATTTTAGCCGGATGTTCATTAAATGGTGCGGCATAACCCAGATTATCCAGGCTGATCGTAAAAGAATAAGTTTTCCCTTTCTCCGCAGGGTCTTTCGGGTGAATGATATTGTTCAGTACAAAACGGTAACCCAGGTTTTTTCTGATGGCGTCCATACAACCGCCGGTTTCCCAGTCGTTATTAACCGCATTATTGTAATCACAGTTGAGAAAACTATAATGCATCTGACGCAATTCAGTTTGTGCCTGTCCGGATGGTTCACAATCATTGAACGGACTATAGGAGTCATCACAGGTTTCACCGCCAACCGGTGTGAACTTGCCATCGTTCATCAGATAATCCCTTAACACGCCCAGGGCAGACTGCCGGGGTGAATGAAGAATTCCCGTAGTCATCATAGGTTCCATAATCGTCGGGAGAAGACAGTAAACAATCGTTGTGAAATCCGATCCTGGCCACATCGGTACCGGTATAGGCCTGATCGCCCGTCATTCCGGCAACCGTAACGGGTGCCGCTGGCCCAAATAAAAATCTTTGTTTTTGCTGAGGGGTACGTACCTGGATCATCCGGTCAGCGGGTAATGCATTTAACAGGGCGGAGATTACACTTGCCTTATCCGTCCAGTTCTGGTCCAGCATCCGGCCGGCTCCGTTAGAAGAAGGATCACCAAAGTAATCGCTGTAATAGTTCTCCCCCCAGGTGCCCACAAACCCCATCTGCATACAGCTGATTACATCTGCATTATTATACAGTAAGAGTTTAAGTTGTGAAATATGATTCAGCACGATTTGTTTGGGTGCGTCACCGTATGGCGGACAAATAAATCCTTCCGGACAGGACCCGCTGTTTGCCGTTGAGGTATAACTGAATCGTAAAATCAGTTTCATCCCGGCAGACCGGACTGTAGCAAAATCATTCCCAATGGCCGTAAGTAAATCCGCAGACAGGGGCTGGTTTGTAAAACCGGTCAGCACAATATTCCTGAATACAAGTGTGGAATACACATTATATATTCCTCCGCCGCTTCCTCTTTGCAGCGAATGCCAGCTTCTGATCTGATCGTGATCCAGGGGAACAAAAGCATCAGCGGAAGTCTCCACTACATGATAGAATCCCCGGTCGGGATTGGGAAAGTCTTCTTCGGTTGCCACATATTGAACAGTATCCTGTGTGGGCGGCGTGTAAATTGCCGGGCTGTCAGATTTTTTACATCCGACAAAATAATACAGGCAAAATACAGCGATTGCAGAGTATAAAAGTTTTCTCATTTAATAGTGATTACTTTAAATATACTCACAATATTTATTTATTCACTCATATCCAGAAAAAAAGGATTGTTTCCCAAATCGGGAGAATATCCCACAATGGCAGACCAGTCATTAGCTGCAGCCTGGATACCGATTTTCAATCCCTTCGTGCTGGAAAGTCCTTTTACCTTACTGCGTTTGATACCGAATTCAAATTTCAGAACTCCATTATTTTCTACGTAATCGCCGACGGTCCAGAAATCACTGATCCCCGCACCGGCATATCCTCCGAAATTCGCCTGGTCAGTTCCGGTAAAATAATAGGGATCCAGCCAGCCATCAAAGATGGTGCCTTCCAGCAACACTTCATAAGCCCCATTGGGAATATCACCGGTGATTAATCCCGTAGCAGGATTGTTATCTACATCGATATATAAATCATAAATATTTCCGTCTGCCTTCGTGGTATTTTGTTCAAAATACACATAGAGGTAATTCCCGTCATAGTCATACTTAGCTTTAATAAAGTTGGCGCTGCCGGCGCCTGCAAGTACCACATTGGTGGCCACAGTATCCCAGTCAGCCAGGGAATTATCGTCTAGTTTTACACTGGAGCCTTTGGATATAAATAACACCGTGGAGGCTTCAGCAGAAGTTCCGTTGTCAGCAGTCGCTGTCAGCGTCGGTACATATTTTCCTTTTGCCGGATAGAGATGGGTCGGACTTTCTTCTGCTGAAGAAGTACCATCACCAAAATCCCAGCTATAGGAAGACGCACCGGCAGTCTGATTGTTGAATGTAACCGAAAACCCATCGATCGTTACACTGTAAAACGGATCCGGCGCCGATGCAGGGGCATCTTTCTTGCAGGAAGCAAAAAGCAGGAGGGCAATTAAGGCCATTCCTGCATTTATGAATATTTTCTTTTTGTATAACATAATAGTTAAATTAATGATTTGGATTTTGCACGCATAAATTATTAGAAGTGATTTCATCTATCGGAATAAAATAAATGATCCGGGGATCTGTTGGCTGCACAATTTCATTTTCATAACCTGTTGGTGTTTTACTCAAATCGATATCTGTTTCCTTCAGTCCCGGCAGGTGATAACCCCAATAGGAGCGGTCCATTACCAGGTTGTTCCGGTATACATCAAATGTACGGTGCCCTTCGAAAGCCAGTTCTATGCGACGTTCTTTCAAAACAAGTTCCAGTGCTGTGCTTCCACCGGGAACAACCCCGTTATACGGGAAATTTTCGAGTCCCCTGTTTTTCCTGATCTCGTCAAGATCATTGAGGGCTTCCGTGGCATTACCCAGTTTTGCATTGGCTTCAGCCCGGTTCAGGTACATTTCTGCTAACCGGAACATGACGGGAGAACTCAGGTTCGGGCTTCCATCCTGAAAAGAAAACTTAGTAACATAATAGATTTCAATGCCATTCTTGGTTGCAATTCCGCCATTGCCGTCATCCAGGGGTTTAATAAATGACCAGCGGACATCTTCCGGATGTTCTGCCATTTCATTACGAAGCGAGGTGGAAGCATATTCTTCTCCCCATCCACTGTTTCCGTCACTGTACATCATGGATGCGATGCTGCCGAATTTTCCATAGTCATCCAGTGAAGTAAATGCTATACAAAAAATTGTTTCGGGATTGGAAGTGGCATCCTGAAAAAGAGTCTGATATTCATCTGACAGTGGCCAGGGTAAAATTTCCACTGTTGATCACGGCATTGGATGCGGTTATAGTATTTTGATTGTCTGCCTCATACAGGTAAACCCTGGACAAAAGGGCTTCAGCCGCTTCCTTAGTGGCGTAGGTATTTCCCCTCGGCTGATTCATCAGGTCTGCCGCCTTGGTTGCATCAGCGATGATCTGCGCATAGGTTTCTGCAATGGTTGATCTGGCTTTTATTGCCGGATCTGTTGTAGAAGTCCGCAGAATAACTCCCGGGCCATTGGGATCCTGTGTATATGGCCTGGCGAACATCCGGGCAAGGTTAAAATGGGAAAAAGCACGGAGAAAATAACATTCTCCAAGCAGTTGCTGTCGCGCATTGTCTGTCGAAGGCGTTTTTTCCACTGCTTCAATTACCGTATTGGCATCGTTAATGATCTTATAAGAAATATACCAGAAATACCGGGCATTGGTTTGTGTCGGCGTATGATCCAGCGTGAAACTCAGAAAGAGCGGGTCTTCTGTTACCTGGGCGCAGGTAAAATCATCACTGGCAAAATCACTCATCTGGAAATACTGCCGGAGATACATCAGGTTGTCGTCGCTGGTACCGTTAAAAGTGACATGATCCTTAAACAAAGCATATGCCCCGTTCACGGCTTTTGTTAGTCCGTCAGTTGATCCCGTTAACACTGCTGTGGTAATGGCATCGCTCGGAGTCACATCTTTAATACAACCCGTGCCCAGCAGACTGAAACGCTGACAGGAGTACGATTATATTTTTAAATGACATAGAAGTTAAATTTTTCATGAGCGTTCTTTAAAATCTGAAACTGATATTAAATAAGAATTGCCTGTTGTTCGGATATTTGAAATCACTGACCCCGGGTGTGGAATATATATCCGGAGTAATGGTGGTGGCAGGATCCTGCCCAAGGAAATGCGTAAACGTATACACATTATCGGCACTCAGGGAAAGGGTTACGCCCTGCATTTTCAATTTGTCCAGCGCTGATTTCGGTAAGGCATAGGCGAGTGTGATATTCCGTATCTGAATAAAACTGCCATCCTTCAGGTAACGGGTGGATACTTCCTGTGCATTTGCAGCATTCTGCGGACTTGGATTGCTGGCAATATCTCCCGGATGTGACCAGATGCTGTATCCCTTTGGAAGAACGATCTGGTTGTAATACGGTTCATTCCCGTCGTTCATAACAAAGCGCAGGTTATTGCTGTACACTTTATTTCCATAAATATAATAGAGCATTAACGCTCAGCGAAAAATTTTGTAAGTAAATGTATTCGTCATACCGCCCTGGTATTTTGGCATGGCAGCTTCCCACTTTCTGCAATGTGGCATCTGCATAATTTGAAGTTGCTTTGGTTTCTATGACATTTCCATTATTGTCTTTAATGATCTGCTGCCATAGCGGAGAACCGGTTTGCGGATCAACACCCAGCCATACCGGCATATAGAATTCATAAATATTACCACCGTTCGCGTAAATCTGGGAAATGGCCCAGGAACCTGTTTTAACAAAAGAAGCAGGCAGCCCGCCGAGTATATTGGTGTTGAAGTTAATATTGAAATCTGTTGTCCAGGTAAAGTTACGGGACTGAACATTTACCGTATTCAGACCAATTTCCAATCCGTTATTTGTAATCTGCCCGATATTCTCCCATCTTGTTTCAAATCCTTCCGATAAAGGCAGGGAAACCTGCAACAGTAAATTTTTGGTTACATTATGATAAACGTCAATGGTTGCGTTGATCCGGTTGAAAAAACCGACATCAATTCCCAGATTTGCCTGGTATTTACTTTCCCAGGTCAGGTTCGGACTTTCCAGCTGCAACGGTGTAGCTGCACTCTGATTATTGTACTGGGTACTCAGGGAATAGAGGCCGAGATACCGGGAAGCGCCGATATCCTGTGTGCCGGTAACACCATAACTGGCCCTCAGTTTCAGCATGCTGATACTTTTGACATCATGCATGAAATCTTCATTGCTGACGAGCCAGGCACCGGATATAGCCGGGAATGAACCATACCGTTTATTGGCCTGGAAAGCTGAACTTCCATCCACCCGGAAAGAACCCGTTAAAAAATATTTATTGTCATATCCATAATTCACCTGTGAAATCAGCGATCCGATGGTTGATTGCTCATTAAATCCGTTTACACTGATATTGCTGCTGACCACATTCAAAACTTTCAATCCCAGTGGAAGACCCCGGCCCGCACCACCCATGGATTCGGTGTATCCGCCTTCCCAGGCAACTCCTGCCAGTCCGGTAATGGTACTTTTCCCGGTTTTGAAATTTACTTTGAAAAGATCATTGGTTATCGCACCATAATTCAGGATATCCCCTTCATTCAGATAACCTGTTCCATTATAGGTTCCGGCGGCCTCCGGGGAATAATAAGTAGTGCTCTTGCTGTATCCGATAGAACCCCGGTTGGTACTGGAAAAACTCAGCCAGGGCGTGATGACCACATTGAAATTGAGATCGTAATTCACATCCATCCCCTTGTAAGGATGATCAGAATGCTGGATGGTATTGATGGGATTTACTTTATCCCTGCTCCACCATTTAAAAGGTGAATTACCATCAACATAAATGGCATTTCCGGCACTGTCGTACGGATTATCCCAGGGCAAATTCAGGTAAGCATAATAAATATCATTGTAATCATAACTTTTCCCGGAAACAGCACTGAGATTAATATTATTGGTGAGTGTAAAATTTTTGCTCAGGTGCAGGGTGGTTCCGGCGCGCAGGTTCAGCCGCTGGAAACCGGTATTCATAAATGTTCCCTGTTCATTATAAAAAGTCAGGCCCATATAATACTCTGCCTTTTCTGTTTTGCCACTCAGGCTGATATAATAATTTTGCAGGAGGGCTGTCTTGAACATTTCATCCGGCCAGCTATAATTCTGCGACTCCAGGCTTCTGGGTCTTTCCTGATAAAATTTAAGCAGATCAATTTTATAGGAATTATTGTCCTCGCCCGGAATATAATCGCGGTAAAATTCTTTTTGATAATCATAGAGCTGCTGCCCGTTCATCAGGGTCATATTTCCGAAATCGGCTTTCCGGAAACCCGTGGAGAGTTTACCTTCCACCGTCATTGTTCCATACCGCGCGTGTTTGGTTGTTACCACGATCACTCCGGAATTAGCCTGGGAACCGTACATGGAAGTTGCGGCAGCATCTTTTAAAACCGTTACACTTTCCACATCATTCGGATCAAAGTTGCCCCCGATAATGCCATCAACCACGAATAAAGGATTTTGATTGGCATTCACAGAAGATATTCCACGAAGCCTCATTTCTGAACCGGCACCCGGTACCCCGGAACTGACCACCACCTGCAATCCGGCAACTTTTCCCTGCAGCAGGGTTCCGATATCATTGCTGGTTACATCTTCCAGTTTTTTTGCACTGACAACAGAAACAGCACTCGTCAGTTCACCTCTTTTTTTGTCGCTGTATCCCACCACCACCACTTCACTCATATTTTTTTCGTCCGGTGTAAGAAAAATCGAAATCTTATTTTCCGACACCCCACCGGAATTTCCAGCGGTATATATCCCACCGATTGAACCTGGAGACTTAGTTTTTTCCCGGAAGGAACCGAAAGACTGAAATTTCCCTGGTCATCTGCAGCAACCGAGTTTCCTCCCTTAACCGTGAGGGTGGCACCGGGGATACCTGTCCCGTCTTTTTGCAGGGTAACCCTACCGGTTAGTACCCTGGTCTGACCCCAGGAGAGTATCGTCAAAAGCAAAAAAGGAATGAAGAGGAGCTTTTTCATGATAAACAATTATTTTGGATCAGTAAACAACGATGGCTGGAGCCTTCAGCCATTTATCAATGACGAATTCGCAATTTAATTTTCTCGAAAGTAAAGATATTGAAAGAAATAACAAGAAATTAAAATTATTAAACCTTTTTTTTCATTATTTTCGCCCGACCTGTGAATTTAATTCTTCAAAGTTATATTCCATCCTTTTTATTCTTGACCGATCTCAATAAATTTTTCCATGATTCGATCTTCCCGGCTTTGGTTGGTATATGCATTGATCACAACATTATTCTGGGGGATCTGGGGAGCATTTATTGAAATTCCCGAAAAGGCCGGATTCCCCGCAACGCTGGGCTATGTAATATGGAGCCTGACGATGATCCCCTGTGCCCTGGTTGCCCTGCATATCATCCGGTGGAAACCGGAAACAGATAAGAGATCGGTTTTCCTGGGAATGATGGTTGGCCTTCTTGGAGCCGGCGGACAATTGATTTTATTTCAGGCCCTGCGTGAGGGTCCGGCCTATGTTGTTTTCCCGCTGATCTCTTTGTTTCCGGTACTTACCATTGTTTTATCGGTTATTTTTTTAAAAGAGAAAACCAATAAGCGGCATTGGTCGGGAATTGTGCTCGCTTTGATTGCGGCTGTTTTTTTAGCCGATCCGAAATTCAGCGGCGGAACTGCCCATCAGGGCAGCTGGCTGATATTGGCAGTTATCATTTTTATCATGTGGGGGTTACAGGCATATGTTATGAAATTCAGCAACAACACCATGAAAGCGGAAAGTATTTTTATGTACATGTGTATCAGTGCGCTGATGCTTTCTCCCCTTGCCGTGTATATGACAGATTTTTCGCATCCGGTAAACTGGGGATTTAAAGGTCCCTGGCTGGCGGCAGGTATTCAGGTTTTGAATTCAATCGGTGCACTAACCCTGGTATATGCCCTCCGCCACGGAAATGCCATTGTGGTTGTTCCGCTTACCGGCTTGTCGCCGGTTATTACCATCGTACTTTCTTTGATCCTGTATGCGGTGATGCCGGGAATAGTATTGCTTATCGGACTGGTACTGGCTGTTATTGCCATCCTGTTACTCAGCGAATAATTAGTCAGGCGATCAGCACTTCCACCCCTGCTTCTTCCAGACGCTTTCTGTCGTCCTCCGGAATGTGATGATCCGTGACGACTGTTTTTATTTTATCGATGGTACAGATAAACGCCAGGCTTTTTCTTTTGAATTTACTGCTGTCGGTTACCAGGATCACTTCTTTTGCAATACTGATCATGATACTGTTCAGATGGGCTTCATCAATATTGGGTGTGTAAATCCCCTGTGTGGTATCAAACCCGTCTGTACTGAGGAATAATTTATCTACGTAAAAACCCCGGAGGTTTTTTTCTGCCAGCGGTCCGACCAGACTCATGGAATTTTGCCGGAGATATCCGCCGGGAATGATCACATTGATATTTGAATAAGCCATCAGCAGGTTGGCAATATTCAGTGCATTGGTAATTACATTGAGCTGGCGGCGGTCGCCCAGGTGTTTTACAATTTCAGCCGTCGTGGACCCACTGTCAATAATAATCGTTTCCCCGTCGTGTATCAGGGATGCTGCTTTTTTCCCGATCGCAGTTTTTTCGGGTATATGAATCGTATTTTTTTCTGTCAGCCGCTGGTCGATTCCCACATGATTCTCGGAGTGAATGGCGCCCCCGCGGGCCCGGATCAGCTGATTTTTCCTTTCCAGATTTTCCAGGTCATTGCGGATGGTAACCTCACTCACGTCAAATTCCTTGCTCAGATCCGTAATCAACACTTCCCCGGTTTCCTGGATCCGTTCCAGAATCTTTTTCCGGCGGGAAACGGTAAATCTTTCCTTTCTGACAGCCATAGTTATTTCATTGACCTTAAAGATATTCTTTCAAAGGCATCGGTCGCCTGTTCAGCTTAATAAATCAAATATAACAAGATATTTATTGTATAAAATAAGTATTCGAAAGATATATACAAGTTTTTGAAAGATATTGATATATTTGCTAATTAACTTGTCCATTATGACGTATTTAAACCTGGCGGAAACCACCCTGCTGGAGAAAGGAGCCCTGCATACGGCAAGGGAGATCGCCGGCCAGCCTTCCCTCTGGAAGGAAACAGCGGAAAAATTCGAAAGACAGTCAGCCGCAATATTTTCCTTTTTAAAAACAGCCAGTTCCGAATCGAACCAGGTTGTACTGACCGGTGCCGGAACAAGCGCTTATATTGGACTTTCGTTACAGGGTCTTTTTTCAACCCGGATGAATAAAATTTCCAGGGCCATCCCCACCACCGATATTCTTTCTCATCCGCAGGACTATTTTCAGCAGCAGGATGTTCCCCTGATCATATCTTTTGCCCGTAGTGGAAAAAGTCCGGAAAGTTGTGCGGCCCTTGAACTGGCAGACTGGTTTTGTAAAAAATGTTTCCATCTCATCATTACCTGCAACGAAAACGGGGCCCTGGCCAATTATCAGTCAAAAAATCCGACCTGCGTATTTGTATTGCCACCGAATGCAGATGATAAATCACTGGCGATGACCGGAAGTTATACGTCCATGTTGCTGACCGGTCTGCTTACTCGCTTTTGGGGATGATCCTTCATATTGCAGACAACAGGTGGAGCAGGTTGCCTATGCCGCAAAAAGAATACTCGAAAGCGCACCCGATCAAATCCGGAAAATTGCAGATCAGAATTTTGAACGGGCTGTATTCCTGGGTTCCGGTGCACTTTTCGGAACAGCTACAGAAGCAGGGTTGAAATTGCAGGAACTCACAGACGGGCAGATCATTTGCAAAGCAGATACCTACCTGGGTTTCCGTCACGGTCCAAAAGCCGTTATTGATGAAAGTACACTGATCGTTTATTTTTTTAGCAGCAATCCATTATGTCTCCCAATACGAACGTGACCTGCTGCCTGCACATGAAAACCGGTAATCCGGCTCTTTTCCAGCTGGGCATTTCCGAATACACGATAAATGACGATATCCTGCAGTCGCAGGTTATTTTAACGGATGCAGACCACCCGATTGCGGAAGAATTCCTACCCTTGTGCAGCATAATTCCCGGACAGCTGCTGGCTTTTTTCAAAAGCCTGCAGCTAAACCTGATGCCGGATGCCCCCTCAGTTAGCGGATCTATTTCGAGGATAGTGGAAGGTGTAAACATTTATCCGGTTGCCGGGTTGGGACAACTGCAGTCAGCCGGCGATAAATAATATTCATTAAAACAAAAACGTGCCGGATAAAAAATTCGACGTACTGGTCGTAGGTGAACTCAACGTAGATCTTATTCTGAACGGGATGGATAAATTCCCTGAAATAGGAAAGGAAATCCTCGCCCAAAAAATGATGCTTACCCTCGGCAGCAGTTCTGCCATCTTTGCCTCTAACCTTTCCGTTCTGGGAAGCCGGGTGAGTTTCTGCGGATGTATCGGCAAAGATAGTTTTGCCAACAAAATACTGCATGACCTTATCCAAAAAGGTGTTGACTGCTCCTATATTATCCGAAGTGACACCGCGGATACCGGAATTACCGTTGCATTAAACGTTGGAGAAGACCGTGCGATGGTTACGTATCCGGGTGCCATGAATGAATTAAAAGCAATGGATATTTCGGATGAAATGCTTTTGTCTGCCAGGCATCTGCATGTAAGTTCAATTTTTCTTCAGCCCAAACTTAAACCCGGTCTTCCGGATTTATTCAGGCGGGCCAGGACTCTTGGGCTCACGACTTCACTCGATCCGCAATGGGATCCCGGTGAAATTTGGGATTGTGCACTTACTGACCTTCTTCCCCATGTAAATATTTTTTTGCCCAACCTGGAAGAATTTAAAAAAATTACTGCACAGGACTCCCTGGAAAGCGCGCTCGCTTCCGTAAAACAGGCAGCGACCGGTATCGTCATTAAAAATGGGAACACAGGTGCCATCGGATGGAGCCATACTGAATTTATTGAACAACCGGCTTTCCTGAATACAGAAGTAGCGGATGCCATTGGAGCGGGCGATAGTTTCAATGCAGGATTTATTCATCAGTTCGTAAATGGAAAACCACTGGGGGAATGTCTTGAATTTGGTGCCCTTTGCGGGGCCATCAACACCACGGAAAGTGGTGGCACAACAGCATTTGCCGATCATGAAACCGTAAAACGAACTGCTTTTTCAAAATTTAACTTCCGTATATGACCCTTAAAGAAAAACTAACCTCCTGCATTAAATCAAAATCAGCATTGCTGGCAGTGAATTTTTACAATTTTGAAACCCTGAAAGGATTACTGCTGGCCGCCCGGTCCACCGGATATCCCCTCATTTTGCAACTGAGTGAAAGTTCAATACAATACCTTGGATTAAATCCGGCTGTGGCCATGGCACGTGCCATGATAAAGGAATATCAGGTGGAAGCCTGGTTACACCTGGACCATGGCAGCAGCCTGGATATCGTAAAATCCTGCCTGGATGCTGGTTTCGATAGTGTGATGATCGACGCCAGCGAACAATCCTTTGAAGAAAACGTTCGCATTACAAAACAAGCTGTGCACCTGGCTTCATCCTATAACGCCCATGTGGAAGCTGAACTGGGATATGTAGCAAAACTCGGACAGGATCAGCTGGCAGAACCCACACCTGTTCAGGACGCCCTTCAATTTGCAGAATTAACCGGAATTGATGCCCTGGCGATTGCCATAGGAAATGCACATGGTTTTTATAAACATACCCCTAACCTGAATCTGGCCCGTTTAAAAGAAATCCGGGCTGTTACCTCCTGCGCCCTGGTACTCCATGGAAGCAGCGGCATTCCCGATCTTCAATTGCAGGAAGCCATACATGGTGGAATCAATAAAATCAACCTGGCAACAGAAACCAAAAACTGTTTCATGAAAAAATTACAATCCCTGCTTTCCGATAGCGACGAAATCGACCTGAGAAAAGTATTTCCGAAAGCTATCCAGGATGTGCAGGAATTGATTACCCGGAAACTGGAAGTTATAAACAGATAAAAAATGCGAATCTCCTTTCTTATATATTCAGTAATTTTTATTTTTCTATCACTGTCTGCAAAAGCACAAGATGCCTGATAACATTTTATTGAAGAATTTCAGGCCGGTTTCCATTTATAAAATACCTGAAACCAAACCAGGCCGGGCAGCTTATCCCGTAATTGACATCCACAGTCATGACTATGCGGCAACGCAGGGCGAGATCGACCGCTGGGTAAAAACAATGGATGAGGCAGGAATTGCGAAAACGATTATTCAGACCTACACAACAGGCAAAGTCTTTCGATTCCCTGGTAGAAAAATATAAACGTTATCCCGACCGCTTTGAACTCTGGTGCGGCATTGACTATTCCGGATATGGTGAAACCGGCTATGCACAAAGGGCCGTAAAAGAATTGCAAAGATGTTACCAGAAAGGTGCCCGGGGTGTCGGAGAACTGGGTGACAAGGGAGAAGGCGAACTGTATTCCAAACCCGTTCCGGGAAGTGGAATACATATTGATGATCCGCAACTCAAACCCCTGCTGGAAAAATGCGGAGAGTTACATATGCCGGTGAGTATTCATATTGGTGAAGATCAGTGGATGTACGAAAAGGCGGATTCCACCAATGATGGTTTAATGAATGCAGGCACATGGCATGTGGACATGAATAAACCGGGAAAACTGAATCACGACCAACTGATGAGCAGTCTGGGAAATGCACTCCGGCAACATCCGAATACAATATTTATCGCCTGCCATCTGGCGAACTGCTGTGCAGATCTTTCAAAACTTGGAAAACTACTGGATGAATATCCGAATCTTTATGCCGATATCGCGGCGCGGTTCAGCGAAATATCACCCATACCAAGATTTGCTGCAGCGTTTATTGTGAAATATCAGGGGCGCCTTCTTTACGGAACAGACATGGGTATGGACAGTTCGATGTACAGAATCACTTTCCGCATACTGGAAACTCCGGATGAACATTTTTATGAAACAGATCTATTCAGCTATCATTGGCCTCTGTACGGACTGGCACTTCCAAAAGACGTTCTGGCCAGGATTTACAGCAGCAATGCGGCAGGAATTTTAAATAAAAAATAATGAATCGGTTATCTGGGCGCCATCTTCGGTTCGTTGCCGGAATTTACTGTCTCATTTTGCTGGGGTTAAATTCATCCTTTGGACAAATCCTGTCCCTGCCGAATCAAAAGTTTGTGATGGAAATCAATCCGCTCATGCAAACCCGGATTCTGGCAACATTCCCCGGCAGTGGAAAACTGATGAATCGTTTTGAAAACTCCGAATACCTGGAAACCAAATATTTTCCGGTAAAAGAATTTACTTCCACCCGGAATGTAAAAATCACCCTGCATGATGCTGCAGGGGACGGAGTCGAATGGCGTTTTTACGGATTGAATAAACCACACCAGATTGAAAAAATTCTGACCGTAAAAATATACGGGCGATTTCCAAATACCGCCTATATATCCGTTGACTATATAAACCATGGGAATCAAAACCTGAGGATTAAAAAATGGGTAAATCACGCCTATGATCTGATGCCTTCCAGCGACTCCATAAAATTCTGGAGTTTCCAGGGCAGTTCACACAGTGACCGGAGAGACTGGATCAGGCCGGTAAATCCAGGTTTCAGCGAAGAAAATTTTATGGGTATGAACGCGTCTGACTATGGCGGTGGCATTCCCATGATCGATTTATGGAATAAAGAAAATGGCCTGGCGATCGGACTAACAGAACCTTCAGCAAAACTGATTTCACTTCCGATAGACTATGACCAATATGGTACAACGGCGCATATCAGTCTGCAGTACGCTTACCCTGATCTGAAAATTATGGCACCCGGTGATACGCTTCATACATTCGAAACCTTTGTGAGCGTTCATCAGAAAGATTGCTTTGCGACACTTCGGAATTACGGGGCTTATATGCAAACCAAAGGAATCGTTCCGCCTCCTGCAGAGCCATCTGCTTACGAACCCATATGGTGTGCCTGGGGATATGAACGGAATTTCACCCTTTCCGAAATTTATAATACCCTGCCAAAAGTAAAAGCGCTTGGCATTCGCTGGGTGGGCCTGGATGATGGTTACCAGATGGCCAATGGAGACTGGCATACCAACCCCTCCCATTTTCCCGGTGGCGATGGACAAATGAAAGCATTTGTCGACAGTCTGCATGCCATGGGAATGAAAGCGGTAATCTGGTGGGCGCCCCTGGCCATGGATATCACAAGCGAGATCTACAAAAAAAAACCGGAGATGGCCCTGGTTCAGCAAAACGGATCGCCTCAGTTCATTACTTACTGGAATGCTTACTATATGTCGCCCACGGATTCTACAGTAATAAATGAAATCAGAAAAACCGTACAGCTTTTTTTAAAGGAATGGGGCTTTGACGCCATCAAACTGGATGGTCAGCACATGAATGCCTGTGCCCCGGATTATGCAGATGGCCACAATATCAGTTCTCCTGACCAGTCATTCGAAAAAATGCCGAGGCTGTTTCAAATTCTCTATGAAACAGCCCGGGAAATCAAACCGGGAGCCGTGGTGGAATTCTGTCCCTGCGGTGACTGCATGAATCTGTATCATATGCCTTATACCAATCAGTTTGTTGCCAGTGATCCGCGAAAGCAGCTGGCAGGTGCGCCTAAAAGGAAAAGTATATAAGGCACTCATGCCAGGTACTGCATATTTTGGAGATCATGTTGAACTTACCGACGGAAAAACAGACTTTCCCTCTCAGCTGGGGGTGGGCGCTGTACCGGGTACAAAATTTACCTGGCCGGCAACTGGCAATAAACACATTGATGAAAACCTGCTCACGCCGGAAAAGGAAGTACTATTCAAAAAATATCTCGATATCTATCGGGATAAAATGCTGAGTAAAGGAACATACCGCGGCGATCTGTATGATATCGGGTTTGATATTCCGGAAACGCACTGCATTCAGCGGGGTGATACCCTTTACTATGCTTTTTATAATCATCATTTTCAGGGGGACATGGAATTGCGGGGTTTGATACCCGGAAAATCATACACGGTAGTTGACTATGTGAACCATCGTGTATTGGGAACCGTAAACGGAAATTCCGGCCGGATCACTGTTGACTTCAAACAATCCTTACTGGTGGAAGCCATCCCGGTTCCCTGATTATTTTTTGAATTTCTATTCTTTCCTGATAAGAATTTCTGCGCATCATCCGGCACCGTTTTCATGGATCATGACTACGGGATGATCAATTTTTCCTACCTTAACATCCCGCATTTATACCAGTTTCATTTACCATTATCAAAACTGTCATGGGTAAAAATAAAATCTGCGCATTATTTTTTTTCTGCATTCTGATGGCCTGTCAGCCGAACAAAGAAATCAATATGGTTCAGCAGCAGGCACAAACTTTCCTGGATGCTTATAACCAGGAGTACAAAAAACTTTCTACTACCGATAATGAGGCCCAGTGGTTGCTGAACACCCGAATCGTAAAAGGAGATACCGTTTCACAATATCAGGCAGGACTTGCCGATAAGGCAATAGCAAAATTTACCGGCAGCAAAGAAAATGTAGATTCCGCAAAAAAATATCTTGCCCTGAAGGATCAGCTCACGCCTCTGCAATTCCGCCAGTTTCAGGTAATCCTGTACAACGCCGGTAATAATCCGGAGGTTGCGGGAGACAATGTTGATAAACGCATCAAAATCGCCAATGAACTGACCTCCCTTTTATACGGATCCAAATTTTATATCGATAAAAAACCCATCCTGATCGGATATATTGACAGTATCCTGGAAAACAGCAATGATCTTTCACTCCGGTTGAAAGCATGGGAATCCAGTAAAGAAATCGGGAAGGGACTAAAAACAGGGTTGGACAGTTTTCGCAACCTGCTCAATGCAGTTGTTACCCCCCTGGGTTACCGGAATTTCTTTGACTATACGTCGGAGAGTTATGACATGACAGGCGACCAGATGCTTGCGCTTACGCAAAGTTTTGTAAAGGATATCTGGCCTTTATACAGGGAAATTCATACATGGGCCCGGTATGAACTGGCTGCAAGGTATCATCAGCCGGTTCCGGATTATATTCCGGCCCAATGGCTTCCCGATCGCTGGGGTCAGGGCTGGAATCAGCTGGCAAAAATCGAATCCCTGTCCATTGATTCGGTTCTGAAAAAACATAATGCAGAATGGATAACCCATCAAAGCGAGGATTTCTATTTAAGCCTGGGGTTTGATTCCTTACCCAAAAGTTTTTGGACAAAAAGCAGTCTTTACCCCGCTCCGTTGGATTCTCCTTTTACAAAAAACAACCATGCCAGTGCCTGGCATATAGATCTGGATTCTGATGTCAGATCACTTCAGAGTATAACCCCTACTACAGAATACTGGAGTACCGTGCTCCATGAATTCGGTCATATCTATTATTTTCTTTCCTATTCGAATCCGGAGGTTCCCTATGTTTTAAGAACCGGCGCGAACAGCGGGTTTCATGAAGCATTCGGAACGATGATCGGAGCCGCTTCTCTTCAAAAACCACTGCTCGAAAGCCGCGGGATGATTCAAAAAGGACTCGTGGTAAACGACACATTGAAGCTATTGAACGAAGCGCTTACTTCAATTGTTTTTATTCCATGGAGTGCGGGTGTGATGACGGAATTTGAATACAACCTGTATGCAAAAAATCTGCCCATAAATCAGTTTAATAAACTGTGGTGGGAACTTGTTGAAAAATACCAGGGTATCGTGCCACCCGGAACCCGCGGGGAAGAATACTGTGATGCAGCATCCAAAACTCATATAACCACTACCCCCGCGTACTATTATAATTATTCGATTGCCAGCATATTACAATTTCAATTCCATCAGTTCATTGCCGACAGCATTTTGCATGAAGATCCGCATGCCACCAATTATTGGGGACATAAAGAGGTGGGTGATTTTCTGAAAAAAGTGATGCGTCCGGGAGCAAGTATTCCCTGGAAAGAAAATCTTCAAAATAATATTCACAGTGAAATGAGCGCAAAAGCCATGATGGTTTATTTCAATCCACTAATGAAATACCTGCAACGAATCAATAAGGGAAGAAAATATACACTTAAAGAAACTTTGAATTGACAAAGGCCATCAAGGGTATTAGTTTTTTGCCGTGCTCATCATGTCCACCGCATCTTTCCAGGATCCATCGGCCTGTTTTTTCCAGATGGTGACCGAATTGTAACGAGTAGTAACCGGTTTGCCGGTAGAATCGGGAACGGTGATCCGGGTTTCCTCAATCAAATAACCCAGGTCCCCGCTTTTGGAAATGTTTGCAGTTTTCGGTTCCCAGCTGATCTGGAAACCCGGATTTTTAAACCCGCCTTCCACCATTTTTCGTAAGGCATCTTTTCCCCTCACCTCTGAATCTCCCGGGGAGATGACGACCGCATCATCTGCCCAATAACTCAATGTTTTTTCGGTATCCCGGGCAACAGCGGCTCTGGACCATTCCCGGCTGAGCTGCATCAGTTTTTCTCCCTCCGCTTTTGTATCCAAATTCTGCTGATTACAACTGATCAAGGTCATAAGCATGATTAGTGTCAAAGGTTTCATACTGATTGTTTTATTTTATTTGCGGCTAAATCTGCCAGAACTTTAAGGTAGGAAATTTAATGATTCTCTATTTTTACAATTTTAACCAGATCAACTACAGATTATGAAAATAATGGTAACCTGTTGCATTTGCCTTTTCTTTTGCCTATCCGGTCATTGTCAGTTAACCAATCCGGTATATGATAAAGCACTGGCAGAAAAATTGGGCGCAGATGAATACGGAATGAAAATGTATGTACTGGTCATATTAAAAACGGGACCGGTCAGTATAGATAATAAGGAAAAAGTAGACAGTCTCTTTAAGGGACATATGTCGAATATCGGCCGGATGGCTTCTGCAGGTAAACTGGTTATCGCCGGACCATTCGAAAAAAACGAAAAATCTTACCGGGGTATTTTCATATTAAATGTGAAGACCTTCGAAGAAGCCAATAAACTGCTGGCCGGCGACCCGGCGGTAAGCAATCATTTGCTCGATGCCGAGTTGTTTGAATGGTATGGATCAGCGGCCATTTCGGAATACCTGCCCTTCCATGAGAAGGTACAGAAGGAGAAGATGTGAGACCGGCGATGATGGCGGTTTAAATAAAATTTAACAAACCCTGTCTTTTATTCCACCGTATAGGAGAGGTATCCGGGTTGAATATGCCCCAACTCGCTGTTGGAACTATGAAAAAATAGTATCTTCATCGAACAAAATCCCAGGTTTTGTAAACAGGATGGGAGGCATATTTTTGATGCCCCGGATTAAAATACTAATATGAAATATATTCTTTCAGGCTTATTCCTGCTATTCTCCGCTTCTATTTTTGCCCAGCCAACCGTAACCGAACAATTTCAAAAGATCCTGACCGTCCCGGAGGCCCAGGCATATATTGATGCCAATCCGGCACTCAAACCTACCCTGCTGCACCTCTCCTATGGAAAGGATTCAACCCTGATTGACAAAAGATTATTGCGGCAGAATAAAGGGGATGTATTTTCAGTCGGTTATGTTACGTATAAAGTTTTGGAAGCTACCGAAAAAGTTACCTACCGGGCGAGTTATGTGTTCCTTGACGGCTCTTCCCTGTCCTTGACCGAAGTGGACAGTCTCAAGAAAATCGTCCTGCAGAAAGCTAATGCCGGTGATTCATTCGACAAGCTCTCTGATGAATATACCATGGATGGCAATACCACCCATGGTGATACGGGTTGGTTTTTCGGAGTTGAAATGATGCCGAAAGAATTCCAGGAAGCCGTAAAAAATCATAAGAAAGGCGAGATCTTTTTTGTGGATGTCGCCGACAAACAATGGCATTATATCGTCAAAAAGACCTACGACGATGATCTTAAAAAAGATATAACCGTTCTGCGGGCAAACGGGAGGTAATTTCCTGAAAATTTATTCTGCTGCCTTAAGGAGTTTAAAATGCTCCGCCTTATCCTGGTGCACCACCTGCAAATAATAATTTCCTGCCGGTAAATTATCTGTACCGTCGAAGATAACACGGTTATCACCTTTCTGAAGTTGCGCCTGCTGCTGCGAAATTATTTTTCCCATGGCATCAAACAAAACCATGGATACCGGTCCGGGAGATGCGGATTCCAGGGAAACAGATATATATCGGCTGAACGGGTTGGGCCAAACGTTTATTTTTTGGGAAACGTCTTCACATTTAATATTTACAACCGGCGAATTCGTAACTGTACCATCCAGATCTGTCATGGTCAGTTGATAATAATTGTTGCCGGCTAAAGCGGATGCATGTACATAACTGTATTCACTATGGCTCCCCCTGGGAGGGATATCCGCCAGCTTCCGGAACGAAATTCCGTCGCCGGAGTACATCAGTCCGAACGATTTCATTTCTGATTCTTCAGCCGTGGTCCAGAATAGATCCTGTTCCAAACCGGAACAGCTGCCATGGAAATCCAATAATTTTACGGGCAGTATGGTGCTGAGCTGGTTGGCACCCAAATCATTGGCACTACCTCCCGGAAGGACGGTAGTCCACAGATCCGTTGCACCCGGATTTATAGCGAACAGGGAACTCAGATCCAGCGCCGTATGGTATGCAGGGGAAGAAATGGACTGTATCTTATACGCATTCAGTGACATCAGACTACTGCCAAAACCAATTGTACCGCCTGATCCTGTCATTGGATAATACCGGATCGCTGTTATAACCCGTGTTGACTCCACCCAATACTTCATTTCCAGAGGCTGCCTGCCATGCACTAAGCGATGCATAGTTAATCCCCTGGTATTTGATCAGGAAAGGGCTGCCCGAAGACCAATACAGGTTCCCGGTAAAAGATGCGGAATAACCAACCGGTATGTTTATGAAAGGGACCCCACCGGTGGTGATAAAAATATTATTGTAAAAATTTACATTATCTATTCCGGTATTCCAGTTCAGCATATACATGGCTGAAATACCCGGATTAGCAGTCTGCTGGTGAAACATAAATCGTGTTATTATAAATAAAAGCACCATTCATGGTTGTACCCGGACCCTTAAAAAGTCCAATTCCCCCTTCATTCCGAACACCATCGTTTTCACTGATATTATACCTCACGGTATTATTATTCCAGGGCCTTGCATTTGTATACTGGCCCATTAAAAAACCTGCTCCATCGTTATCATGGGAATAATTGTATTGCATGATGGAATTATTTACACCGCCATCAAAATCAAAACCTATTCCATCCTTTCCCGTACCGTTGTGTATATGGTAACTCTCGCAATACTGAATGGTTATATTATTACTCTCCAGGCTCCAGATTCCGGCCGGGCCGTTCGCATTGCTATTGTTCTGTCCATTATCGTGCGCCACACAGTTTTGAATAACTCCGCCATCTACCCCTTCCATTATAATACCGTTGCCTTCCAGCATTACAGGTAATAGCGAACCGGGAATATTATATACTTCACAATTTGAAATGGTAATATTTTTATGTTGCCAGCCAACCAGTGACTGCGAAACGAAACCATAAATGATAATTCCGTTTTTCATTGCATCGTGCACACTCAGGTTACTAAGCGTCAGATTCTGAAATCCGGTCAGGTTTTTTGTCGTGTAAATTTTGACCCCTTCTGCACCAAAGTTTTTTACTTCAACATTACTGAACGAGATATTATTGTATTTTATATCCCCGGCAAGGTCAGAAAAGACAATTATCCCTGCATTGGTGTTTGTTGAGGATGAATTGCCATCGAATATCAGATTGGAAATGGAAAAACCCTGTGTATTATAAGCATAAAATCCATAGGAACTGCCTGCGTTGATCGTTGCCCTTCCCGTTCCATATGATGAAATGGTAAAAATCAGCGCCGGATCATTGGCGTCGGTGGCCGGCAAAAAAATATTACCGTTAAATGTCTGTCCGCCTTCAAACAACAGTGCATCACCCGGAAGAAATTTTACAGTATTTGCCTTGGTGATGGTTGCCCAGGCGCTGCCGGGGGAAGTGCCGGAATTGCCATCATTCCCGGAACTACTTACGTAATAGTCAGTGGCAAAACAACTTGTTGATAATAACAATAATAAACACGCAGGTAATTGATAAAGTATCCCCTTGCGCACCAGCCTGTTTTCCATTTCCGGGTACTTGATGGTAAAAAATAAATACTAATAATAAGATTTTAATGCAAGCAAAGGCACCCGATATACCAAATAATTAAAATAAAGGGAATAAATACGCGACCCCTTCTTGTGGTTTTTACTGGTTTTCAAGAACCGGGGGCCGAATCTGAACGCTTTACAGATTTCCTGTTTTATGCACCTGTCCTGAATGCTCCATCCGGTTAACTTTGCCTGGAAACCAGGACCCGAATGTCTCAATCCCGTCAGCTTGCTGCAATCATGTTTACCGATATTGTCGGGTATACATCCCTGATGGGCCTTGATGAACAAAAAGCATTCGACATTCTCAAAAAAAACAGGGAATTACAAAAGCCCATTATAGAACAATTTCACGGGCGCTGGATTAAAGAACTGGGCGATGGAATCATGGCAAGTTTTAATACGGTTTCAGACGCCGTATATGCCGCCCTTAAGATCCAGGAAGGAAGTAAAGAATCCGGGGATTTCCAATTGCGGATTGGCATTCATCTGGGCGAAGTGGTATTTGAAAATGAAGACGTTTTTGGAGACGGTGTAAATATTGCCTCCAGGATTCAGGCCATCTCCAACCCGGGAAGCATATATATTTCTGAATCTGTTCAGCACAATATCTCGAATAAAACGGGAATGGAAACCCGTTATGTAAAACAGGAAATGCTGAAAAATGTAAAGGAACCGGTACGAATCTATGAAGTGATGCCACAGGGGGAAAAGAGACTTCCTGATTCTTTGGTTAAAGAAACCATGCAGCCCGCTTTTGAAAACAGTATTGCCGTTCTGCCCCTGCTGAATATGAGTAATGATCCGGAACAGGACTACTTCTGTGATGGAATTTCTGAAGAGATCATCAATGCGCTGGCCCAGTTAAACCACCTCCGCGTGATTGCGCGTACCTCGGCTTTTTCATTCAAAGGTAAAAATCACGATGTACGGGAAATCGGGAAATCGCTCGATGTCACTACCCTGCTGGAGGGCAGTGTACGAAAATCCGGGAACCGTTTACGGATCACTATCCAACTGATACGGGTAGCCGATGGTTCGCATCTGTGGTCGAACCGCTATGACCGTGAACTGGAGGATATATTTTCCATACAGGATGATATTGCCCGGAATGTCGCCACCGCATTAAAAGGCTTTTTAACCAATGAGGAAAAAGAAGTAATCCGGCGCCCCGAAACCGTTATTGAGGCATACGAATATTTCCTGAAGGGTCGCCAGCTTTTCCATAAGATCGCGCTGGTGGAAGCCCGGGAAATGTTTGAGAAGGCAATTCAACTGGACGGAGACTATGCTTTTGCTTATGCCGGATTAGCCGATGTTCACTCCTGGCTTTATGAATGGGAGGGTGGGAAAGAAGATGATTTACGGAGGGCGGAAAGCAACAGCCAGAAAGCACTTGCCTTACAACCTCATATGGCGGAAAGCCATTCTTCCCGCGGGTATGTACTTTTTCTCGGTAACAGATATGAAGAGGCGGAAGCGGAATTTAAAGAAGCTATACGGCTGAATTCAAATTCTTTTGATGCTTATTATTTATATGGCCGCACCTGCTTTGCACAAGGCAGGATAGAGTTGTCTGCAGAATTGTTTCGGAAGGCATCCGAGGCCCGCCTGGAAGACTATCAAAGTGTGCTGCTGCTGGCGCAGTCCTTACACATACTTGGAAAAGATGAAAACTATGCGGTGGCAAAGGAAGGAATTATGAAAACAAGGAAACAGCTGAAGATAAATCCAACCGACAGAAGAGCCTTATCCCTGGGTGCCGGATATCTGCTCGATCTCGGCGAACGTCAGGAGGCATTCGACTGGATAAACCGGGCCCTGGAAATATACCCTGAAGATGCCGGTGTGTTAATTAATTCAGCCTGCTTATTCGCAAAAGACGGAAATACTGAAAAAGCCCTTTCCCTGCTGGAACTGGCTTTCCGAAAAGGGTATGGAAACAAAAAGTGGATAGCGCAGGATCCGGACTATGATTCCCTGAGAAATGAACCCCGTTTTAAGGCCTTAATTGAGGAAGCCCATATATCCTGAATCCCTTTCCGGATAAGTGTTCGCTGCCGGAGATTCTATTTCTTCGGTTGAAAATCAGGATGCCCGCACTGCCATAATACAAAGGCATACTGATTGGCAAAGTTTGACCAGGTTACCTGTTTATCTTCTGTAAAATGCCCGTTATCATAATTTATTTTCAGCAATACCGGCCTTCCCGATGTGGAAGCGTTTTGTAATGCGGCTGCAAACTTTCCCGGCTCCCATGCTACCACCCGGGGATCGTTCCAGCCTCCAACGCAAATGACAGCAGGGTATTTTGTTCCTGGAACCACATGCTGAACGCCATCCATCTCATAGAGTGCTCTGCATTCGATGCTGTCTTTTACTGTTCCGAATTCTGGTGTATTTACAGGACCATTTGACCCGAATTCCAGACGCATGGCATTGGCGCAGCCCACATTGCAGATAGCCGCCGCAAAAAGATCAGGACGTGCCGTAATGGACCTGCTGATTAATATTCCTCCCGCACTTGTTCCGGTTCCAGCGAGTTTCTGAGGAGAGGTATATCCTTTCGCAATCAGATATTCCGCACAACTGATAAAATCCTTCCAGGTATTTGGTTTAGTGGCTTTGAATCCGGCCCGGTACCAGGCCTCCCCTTTTTCGCTACCACCCCGTACATGCGGTATGGCAACAACCACGTTTCTTAAAGCAAGAGAGGTTTCGCGAACACTGAAATAAGGTGTCATGCTGATTCCATAAGCACCGTAACTATCCATAAAACAAATATTGGAACCATCCAGCTTTATATCCTTTTTATGAATAATCGATAACGGAATCATCTCACCATCATGACCCTTTACCTCGACTTCTTCAACAACCATCTCTATATAGGCTGAGGGATAGGCTGGCGGAATATTAAAACTGCTGGGAGTAAAAGCATCCGAAGCCGCATTGTAATTGAATTCTGTGTAAGGTTTGTTCCAGGAAGAAATACCAACGAGGCAATCATTTGTTTTCGTATTAAAACAAAATATATTCACTGTTCCCTTGAATGGCAAAACTATCTCCGTGGTCTGTTTTGTGATGAGATTATATTTTGTCAGCCGGTTATTGATCCCGTCGCTGTAAGTAATAAACAAATAATCTTTGCTGTAACTGATTCCTTCAATGGTTTCGTTTGTTTTTTCAGCAGCGATGGTTTTAGCCGAATTCCAGTCCGGGTTTTCCAAACTGGTATAAATTACCTTATAATTTTTAGCATTGTTGTAGGTAATGGCATATACATCCTCATCTTTAATTGCAATGCTCCGGACAATTTTATCAGCGGGCACACATAATGTTTTCCATTTTATTTTCCGGGCATCAATTTCACTTATGGGAGCATAATACATTTTTTGTTCAGACTGTACAGTCCCTTCTCCGGCAAAAATATATCCCCTCGAATCTTCATTTAACCAGGCATAAGGGTAAACGCTGGCATCAATTTTCAGATCAGGATAACTGGCATTGCTGAAAAAATCTTTATCCCCGGAAGGATCAGTTCCGATTGTATGTAATTTGGTCTTCGAATTTAACCGTGAAGAGGGGTCCTTGCCATCAGCTGACTTAATCCATTGATATAACATCTCTTTATTGTTAAAAGTCCAGCTGATGAACCCGGCCGTCGGATAGAGTGAATCTTTTAAAAAATCCCTTGTCTCCACATTCATAATTTTCAGGGTTGAAACTTCAGCGCCCTGTTCAGAATAAGCAATGGCGACTTGTTTACCATCAAAACTGGGTGTGGCACTTTCCATAGTAATTGTTTTCCCTTTGATATAAGCAGAAGGGTCAAACAATAATTCTTCTTTGCCTTCCACGCCCTGTCGGTAATATAGCTTACCCACATTTTCACCAGGCATAGTTTTGCGATAGAATAGTCTCCCGTTCTCATAACTGAATGAATTGATCACCGCAGGTCTTAACTTATCCATCCTTTGCCATTCGGCAATCAGCGCATCCCTTCCGTTTAAAGTATTTAATATGGAATCCGTAAAAGTCGCCTGTTGTTTAAACCATGTTTCCGTTTCCGGCTTCTCAATATTTTCAAGCCACCGGTAATAATCATGATAAGTTGTTCCGAAATATACGTCCGTGCTGTCCGTAATTTTTGACTTTGTATAGTTGTATTGCGCATCCGATCCAAGGAACGCAAAAACTGATATGACGGCAATTGAAAAACATTTCATGTTTTATGTTTTATATCTGAATATAGTCTGGTTTTTCCGGATACATGCAGGATGAAAGGCATACTGTGTAACCGGCGGAATTTTCCAGGCCGGCGGAGAAATTGAAGTGTTTTTAAAATGTAATCCCTTTGCAAAACTCCAGGGCCTCCCCTTCTAATTCTTCTTTATTATGCAATTCCTCCGGTAATCCGGATTCGGAGACCAGTACAACAATCCCATGCATTTTCCCTATTACGGGGAAGAGTTTCTTACCCGCTTTTGTTCTTTTAAACCTGTAAATAATGAATTCCCTCCGGAGTTTAGTAAAACTGTTCCCGTTCTGGTCTTTTTTTTCTTCTTTTATCTCGGCGAAATACCCGGCAGTCATTTCCTCAAATTCCGGTATCACTTCAAAATTCAGTGAATTAAGAGATTCCCGGTTGCCTACAGTTAACCGCCTGCCATCTTTAATGCTGTTCCTGATATAATTTTCCATATCATCAACAGAATCGAAAATTTTATGATCATCCCGGTAAAGGTTGATTTCTTTGTAATAAGTCGGGGACAATAACCGGTTCGCATATACAAAATGAAAATGGGGAAGCTCATAAGGTTCTGAACTGGGCAAATAATAATAAAACCGGGTTGTTGCAGGAGGCAGGAATTTACCCTCGAAAAACGGGATGGAGTCGGTCATATTCGAAATATATCTTGGCTCGTATTTGATATTCTGCATCATATGAATATGGAAAATATCTTCCGGCCAGGGATAATCCAGGTAATAGTTCTTCCAGACCTCCTTTTTATTTTCTTCCATACCCTGCCGGTTTTCTACATTAAAAAGTTTCGCGGTTACCTTATTTCCGGAAAGGGCTCCTTCTACCCTGATATAATACGTTTGCCCAAAATGGATATCCAGATCCACTGCCGATACGCTATTGTACCTGCATTCTATTTTAATTCTTCCTTCCCGGGGAATTTTCACCAGCCACCTATTGGATTCGCTGATCCGGGCTATTTCCACTTCATCGGCGATCACGGCAAACCAAAGTTTTTCCCCGGGAAGGGATGAAGGCCTGTATAAACAGACAACTGCATAATTAGCTGTGTCGTAATTACGGGGACCCGGACGGAGTAAAAAATGGGAAAGATCATAAAAAGGAATGGTATCCTTTTCATTCCGCCGCCTGAATTCATTTGATTTAGCTAAAAAAAAGGAGCTTACAAACAAGCTGGTCAGCAGGAGGGTTTTTCCAATATAACGCAGAGATCTGATCATCGCTGTTAAGCTTAAAATCCAGCATGGTCCGGATAGCAGAAAAGCATTTTCAAATATAGAAATAAGGAGGCAAACTGTCCGAATAACATCCCTAATTTTGATTTTGATTCTTTTTTACGCAAAAAACCAAATTCCGGAATATGAATGGAGCAGATTTAAAAAATATCCAGGCCCCGCTGAAAGAAAAATACCGGGCTGAACCCGCTTCCGCGCTGATCACACTGAAAGCCGAGGGAAAAATCGGTGAAGGGGTTTCCTGTAAGGTTCAAACCGGCCGGGCAATCATCGAAGCCGGATTGCATCCTGCAACCGGTGGTACCGGAATGCTCGCCTGTTCAGGAGATCTTCTCCTGGAAGCGCTGGTAGCCTGTGCCGGCGTCACCCTGACTGCGGTGGCCACTGCTATTGGCATTGAAATAAAAGATGGGACGGTGAAAGCGGAAGGGGATCTGGATTTCAGGGGTACCCTGGGCGTTTCCAAAGAGGCTCCCGTAGGTTTTACCGCTATCCGGCTGCTATTTCATTTAAATACGAACAGCACCCCCGAACAGATTGCCAGCCTGTCAAAACTGACCGAAAGATATTGTGTGGTTTATCAAACCCTGGTCAGGGGTGTTCCTGTCGAAACCATTTATAAGCTGGAATCCTGAATTCCTCGGGATTAAAAAAACAGGCCAGTCAGCAGTAGTGACCGGCCCGTTTATCGAAAATCAGATTAGTTCGCTGTGGCCGGACTGATAATATTTTCAACTTCATAGACCGCATTAATCGGAAAGCCGCCTTTTTGGGCATGTTCCTTCAGCATTTCGATATTTTCCGCCTTATAAACACAAAATATTTTATTGTCCGTAACATAACTCTGGAGCCACTGGATTCCGGGACCCATTTCTTTCAGTACGGCACAGGATGTCTGGGAAATAGTCTTCAGTTTTGCAGCACTGAATTCACCTGCCCCCGGAATGTTTCTTTCAATTACGTAGGTGTGCATTTCTTTTGTGTTTTTTGCGTTATCAGATGTGGGTGTAGTCTGGGCCATAGCGGTAATACTTAACAGGAGTGCAGACAGCAGGCAAACGGCAAGCTGTTTTGTAATTTTTTTCATGACGTTTTTTTTTGGTTTTAAGAATAGTTAAATATAGAAGAGATAACCGCCGTCTACTATAACAAATCGTTCAATAAATGGCAAATTTAACCCAGGAGGAGTGTCAGGATTGAAGCGAACCGAGATAGTTGGCCGGAAGAAGGCCAAATTTCTTTTTAAAGCATTTCGTGAAATAAGAGGGGCTGGTGAAACCCGAATCAAAGGTTGTTTGGGAAATATTATTCTGATGCGTTTTTAATAATTCACGGGCCTTATCCAGCCTGAACTCTTTCAGCAGCTGATTGGGCGACAGACCCCATAGCGACATGGTTTTTCTGTACAACTGGGATTTACTCATCGCCATCTTTTTACAAAACTGGGTAATCCCAAAATCCGGATCCTGCCAGTTTTCTTCCAAGCCTGCCAAAGAGGCTTCCGATCAGGATTTCATCCTGCGATGTCGGACTAGATCATATTTTTTTGATCTGCCTGAAAATAGTCCCGGATCAGCAGATCCCTGACCACATTGGAAACGATAATCTGATCTGTACCGGCAATCGTACATAATTGTCTGGCGAGTTGTATGGTATCTCCAAATATCCGGTCGCTTTTTGAAACCGGGTCTCCGGCATTCACCCCTATTTTAAATCCGGTAATGGCCCGGTCGGATCCTGCCAGGTTATTTTGCATTTCCAATGCACAGGAAATGGCTTTAACAGCCGTGGAAAATGAAACGATAAATCCTTTTCCGGCATGTTCCACTTCCCGGCCACCATGTTTTGAAACCGCCTTCCTGATCACGGTATTTTGTATTTGCAGCAGTTCATTGGCTTTATCCGATCCCAATGTATACTGTAACAAAACCGGATCTGTACTGTCTGTTACCAGGAGAAACCGAAAAGCAGAATCGCTGAAAACTTTTAAACCGGCATTTGAAATGACCGCTTCCTCCGGATCATGAATTCTTCCGAGAAAACTTTCTACCAGGTCATTGTTTACATCTATAATTTTATGGGGTATTAAACCATGAGAATGCCTGTGCATTTCTTCCACAACAGATTTATCCGGCGCTTCTATCAGACAAAAAACAACCCCGCGGGGTTCATCAATCCAGTACGTCATGCATTTGCACTGATATTCATGCTGAATCAGCATATCTTTCTGATGGGCATTCGCCGCATCCAGGGCCTCTATGCCCGGAACCTCATGAATATCCATGTATATCGGCACTGACGGAATTAATTTAACCGAATATAATATTTCTTGCAGGATTGATAAAATTCTTTGCCAACGGCAATGGATATCCCGGCAATAAAAACCCCGCAGTTATTGATTCTGCGGGGCATTCTGAAAAAAAACAGCACAATTTAATTTTCTGTCCTCAACGGTAACTGCAGGATGAATTCGGCTCCTTCCTGAGGCCTGCTCTTCAATTTAAGTTCTCCACCGTGCATTTTTACCACATCATAACTCAATGACAATCCCAATCCGATTCCTTCTCCGGCAGGTTTGGTCGTAAAAAATGGCTGGAAAATTTTAGTTTTAATTTTTTCAGAGACTCCGTCCCCATTGTCCTGTACATGTATCTCCAGGGTATTGCGTTTCTTTCTGGTACTTACCGAAATAGCCGGTTCATATCCTTCGACTCCTTTACTTTTTTTCTCCGACATCGCATAAAATGCATTATTGAACAGATTCAGGAAAACACCATCCCCAGGTCCTGCGGATAGATATCTATTTTTCCTGCTGCCGGATCAAAATCATAGTTCAGGTTCGCCTGAAAGGAATTGTCTTTGGCGCGTATACCGTTATAGGCAAGCTGCAGAAATTCTTCCGCAAGCGCATTGATATCCGTAGATGTCTTCCTGCCGGTGCTTCGTTTCGAATGCTGCATCATAATTTTTACAATGGCATCCGCCCGCCGGCCATGAGAGTTTATTTTTTTCTCGTTCTCCCCGATTGCATCGGCAAGCAATTGGGCCTCGACAGAATTTCCTTTTTCGATGGCCTGCTTAATTTCAGCAATCAGCTCTTCATTTACCTCAGAAAAATTATTCACAAAAGATCCATGATTTTTATTCATGCATACTGCTAAATCATGAAGTGATTTTTATCAGTATATGAAAATTAATGAATAGATGTACATAACAC
>CAVSSI010000008.1:0-13162 GCA_963730655.1 uncultured Bacteroidota bacterium | reverse complement strand
CAGACCGGTATTGTAGTTATCCCACACTTCATCCACTTCCACTTTCGCCTGGTCACCAGCAATTCATTACGCTTGGTGTCCGGGATGATCAGGTCATTGATACGTTGAAGGATAATCCGCCCTGGAATGCCATCTGGAAACCAAATTTCTTGATATCATCCAGGAACTGGGCGGCGGAACGTTGGTCACCTTTACTACATCACCAATAATATCACGCAGTGATTTTTTGGTCAGCAATTCGTTGATATAACCTACTTCAACCGGAACATGCTGATTAAATAACACGCGGCCTACAGTAGTATCTATCAACTTATTTACAATGTATCATCTTTTTCTCACATTGGCCTTTACCTTAATAAAGGCGTGCAGGTCAAGCTTTCTTTCGTTGTAAGCGATAATCACTTCTTCCGGAGAGTAGAAAGTTTTTCCTTCACCTTTTACTATTTCACGTTGCAGTGCATTTTCTTCCTTTGGTTATGTAGTACAAACCAAGCACCATGTCCTGAGAAGGTACAGTAATAGGCGTACCGTTTGCAGGGTTAAGGATGTTGTGCGATGCAAGCATCAATATTTGGGCTTCCAAAATAGCGGCATTACCAAGTGGTACGTGCACAGCCATCTGGTCACCGTCAAAATCCGCGTTGAACGCGGTACAGGTTAACGGGTGCAACTGGATAGCTTTACCTTCAACCAGTTTTGGCTGGAAAGCCTGGATACCCAAACGGTGCAGCGTTGGCGCACGGTTTAGTAATACAGGGTGTCCTTTCAATACGTTTTCCAAGATATCCCAAACTAATGGGTCTTTACGGTCAACGATCTTTTTGGCTGATTTTACTGTTTTAACCACACCTCTTTCAATCATTTTACGAATGATAAATGGTTTAAACAATTCGGCAGCCATATCTTTTGGTAAACCGCACTCGTGTAATTTAAGGTTTAGGACCTACAACAATTACCGAACGGGCTGAATAATCAACACGTTTACCTAATAAGTTTTGACGGAAACGGCCTTGTTTACCTTTCAGGATATCTGAAAGTGATTTCAAAGCACGGTTACCTTCAGTTTTTACAGCGTTTACTTTACGTGAGTTATCGAACAACGAATCAACAGCTTCCTGCAGCATACGTTTTTCGTTACGTAAAATAACTTCCGGTGCTTTGATCTCGATCAAACGTTTTAAACGGTTGTTACGGATAATCACACGACGGTATAAGTCATTCAAATCGGAAGTAGCAAAACGGCCACCTTCCAATGGAACTAACGGACGCAATTCAGGCGGGATAACCGGAACGATCTTAACGATCATCCACTCAGGGTTATTTTCAATCCTTGTTTTTGCATCACGGAAAGCTTCAACAACCTGCAAGCGTTTTAAAGCTTCGTTTTTACGTTGCTGTGAAGTTTCGTTAGCAGCCTGGTGACGAAGGTTATAAGATAAGCTCATCCAGGTCAAGACGTTTTAATAATTCCTCCAAAGCTTCGGCACCCATTTTGGCTACGAATTTCTGAGGATCCTTATCATCCAGGTACTGGTTTTCTTTTGGAAGGGTATCCAGATACATCAAGGTATTCTTCTTCTGTCAGGAAATCCATTTTCTGGATTCCGTCAGCTTCTTTAATACCAGGCTGGATAACTACATATCTTTCGTAATAAATGATCAGATCGAGTTTTTTGGTTGGTAAGCCCAGCAGGTAACCAATTTTGTTTGGCAACGAACGGAAATACCAGATATGCGCAACAGGAACCACCAGGTTGATGTGGCCCATACGCTCACGGCGTACTTTCTTCTCGGTTACTTCAACACCGCAACGGTCACAAACGATACCCTTGTAACGGATACGTTTGTATTTACCGCAATGGCACTTCGTAATCTTTAACCGGACCAAAAATACGTTCGCAGAATAAACCATCACGCTCAGGCTTGTAGGTCCTGTAGTTGATGGTTTCTGGTTTTAAAACTTCACCGCTTGAACGCTCCAGGATGGATTCAGGAGAAGCCAGACTGATGGTAATTTTTGAGAAAGTGGCTTTGGGACGATTTTCTTTTTTAATAGCCATATTTTTAATATCAGGTTTTTAAAAGACAGTTACCACAAATGCGTTTACCAAGTAAATTACCCGGGCATAAACCAGCCCTTTTTGCAACTTACTTGGTTGAAAATCAATAATTTAACAGAGGATTAATTCTGAAAATGCCAGCATAAGGAGGGCAAAGGTACATGGTTTGGTTTAATTTACCAATAAAAGGCATAAAGCTTAAAGCCTAAAGCATAAGGCCTTTCAGGGGCTGGATGTCGTTTAAACTAGCAACCGCCAACGGCCAACCCTGCCTGCCGGCAGGCAGGCGTCAAACCTCCCTCGGCTGGCAGAACAGGATCTGGGACAGACTCTGATCTCCGGAAATCTTTTGATCCCTGACCGCAAACCAGCCGGATACATAGTTCTTAAATTCAGTATCGCTCCATTCCCGGTAATGGGAGGTGTTTTCCGGGGGTCCGAAATCCCTTTCCCCCCTTACCCTGTTTCTTTCAGGTGTACTGAGCACGAGCCATCTGAATTTTATTTTTTTCAGGAAATCCATGAGACTATCGGGGTTCTGAACATGTTCAATTACATCAGAACAGATTATCATATCCGTTTGCAACTGTCCGGGATCGGTGTTTTCGAATTCCATCCATTTTTTTCCGGGATAGTTTAGCTTCAGCCAATGACAGGTTTCAGCAAGCTCAATGCCGGTTGTCTCAAAATTTTCAAACAGATGCATCAGTTTATAGCCGGATCCGCATCCGACATCAACCACTGATTTTCCATTATTTTTTTTTATTAATTCCAGCGCGGATTCATAAACATTCCGTTGCCATTGATCGGTGTTTTGACGGTCATCAAATTTTTCCACCTCCCTGCCTTCATGATAACCTGCTTTTATGCAAAAAAAACTTTTAGGCTGAAGATAAATATTCACAGAACCCAGGAGTCGGTAAAAGTTCCGCAGAAACATCCTCCTGAATACAAAACCCCGGTGTCGAAAGCTTTTTCCCATCAGCATTTTCAGGATTTAACAGGATGGTTTTCGGGTAATGGATTCACCAGGCTTTTGTTCCGTTCAACAAATTTTTCCTGAATGATCTTTTGGACGGGCACATCCCGGATCTTGCTTTCCAGCCAGGAAATGATATCCAGGTATACAAAGGCCCGGGTTTCAAAACGGTTCTTCTCATAGGTTTTCAGTTTATCAAGCAATTTTGAAAATTCAGGCCTGAGTTCTTTCGGACCAACCTGGAATGACTTTTTCAAAAAACGGAATATCTCCTCTTCCACCTTACTCAGGTTTTCCATTTTCGCCATGAAGCGGTAAACCGATTTGATCAGGTATTCCAGCAAACTGTCGTTGCCGAGTTCATAGTGTGCAATCAGGTGGAGCAACCGGGAATAACACTGGAGATCGGTCCGCAGATCCATCTTCCAGTTTATGATTTTATTGAGGTATTTAATAGTGTGTTCATAGTCCCCGCTGCCAAAATACAGACTGGCAAATTTGTAATAGAATATCAGGATCCGGTGTCTGTCCAGATAGATTTCATATTCCTTCAGCTTGTCTTCTATAAAAGGAACCAGGGTTAATCCTTCGCTGAATGTACCATCGATAAAATGCAGATTGATTTTGGCGATGTGCAGGTACACGAAAGTCTGTATCCGGTTATTATCATTATTCTGTACGGCATCCGACTCAAAAAAAGATTCGAAACGGCCAAGGGTTTCCAGAAATTTCGGATAGTTCAACAAGTCGAAATGCGCGCCCAGCAGATTGTGCATGCCTTTAATGTAATGGCCGGTTTCTATTGCAATCATGGCCGGTTCCTTATCGAACAATTCCACCCAACGATGGGTATACCGGTAATAAGAAAGAAAATCCTGCCCGATAAATGCAAACCAGCTGTAACTCTGGTACAGGTACAGATTCTCATAGAATCCATTCGCTGCCGCCTTTTCAGCCGGAAGTCTGGATTCAAAAAATTCCTTAACGGCAATTTCATCTTTTTCATTCCTGGCCACCCCGTGCTGAATATACCAGCTGTATAACTGCAAAGACAAACTGGACAGGTTTCCGCTCAACCGGAGATGTTCATTTACTTCCTGCATTTCTGCAGCCAGTCTTACGGCCCTGTCCTGCATACTCCTGGTAATATGCAGGGCTTCGATTTTCTGTTCAAAAAACAGGGTTTCCTGAACATAGCTATGCTGGTGATATTCCCGGGCATATTCTTTAATCCGGTCCAGTACCCTGAGGCTTTGCAAATAAAGACCCTGGTTGTACAGGATTTCGGCATAATCGAGTTGTTCATGCAGCTGGACTACAATATCATTTTCACTCCGGATCAGCCGCAGGCTGGACAGGATCTGCTTATACAAATTCGATTTTACATTGGAAAGCTGCTGTTTGGACAGGCCCTTGTTTTTCTTCAGCAAAATGGTTTCATCATAGGCGTCCATCTTATCCAGCGCGTCGAATAAATAAATGATTTTCAGGTCGTCAGAAGCCGTATTTCGCTTAACATAGAGCTTGAAATTCCGTTTTTCCCACTTTTTCAGAGATTTAACAAGTTGGAAGAGGGTATCTGACGAGCGGTTGGGCATTGTAATTTTATTCAACTAAATTGAGGACTGGCAAGGGTTTCAGCGGCTAAAACCCTATTTCCGGACTGTAATTCCCGCAGGATTTTGATTTGTCTGCCGGCCTGAACAAAAATACCTTCGAAACAACTCATTTCCCAAAACGATATGAAATCGGAAAAAATATACATTTTTGACACCACCCTGCGTGACGGGGAACAGGTACCAGGCTGCAAACTGAATACGAAAGAAAAGCTGGAACTGGCCCTGGAACTGGAGCACCTGGGGGTTGACATCATCGAAGCCGGGTTTCCCGTATCCAGTCCGGGAGATTTTCATTCAGTAGAAGAAATTTCCAAAGTCCTGCGCCATGCCAGCGTTTGCGCGCTTAGCCGGGCAGTGAAAGAAGATATTGAAGTGGCGGGTCGGGCCTTGAAACACGCGGCTCATCCCCGGATTCACACCGGTATCGGCACTTCGGATCTGCATATCAAGTCCAAGTTCAATTCAAACCGCGAAGAAATCATTGAGAGGGCCGTCCAGGCGGTTAAATATGCAAAAAACCTGGTAGCTGATGTGGAGTTTTATGCAGAGGATGCCGGACGCACCGATAACGCTTATCTGGCCCGTGTAATCGAGGCCGTTATCAGGGCTGGAGCCACCGTGGTAAACATTCCGGATACCACCGGTTATTGCCTGCCACACCAGTATGGAGAAAAGATCGCCTATCTCGTAAATAATGTCCCCAATATCGATAAAGCCATTATCTCCTGTCATTGTCATAATGACCTTGGGTTGGCAACGGCTAATTCAATCGCCGGTATCATCGCAGGTGCCCGCCAGATCGAATGTACCATCAACGGCCTGGGTGAAAGAGCCGGCAATACCGCTTTGGAAGAAGTGGTAATGATTATTAAACAGCATGCGGACCTGGGATTTCAAACCGGGATTAAGGCAAAATCACTAAATCCCATGAGCCGCCTGGTGGCCGAAACCATGCGCATGCAGGTTCAGCCCAACAAAGCCATCGTGGGTGCCAATGCTTTTTCCCATTCTTCCGGTATCCACCAGGACGGATTTCTGAAAGATGCACAGACCTATGAAATCATCAATCCGGATGAAGTAGGAGCCGATGGTTCTAAAATTGTCCTGACCGCCCGGAGTGGCCGGAGTGCACTGGCACATCGATTCCGGATTATCGGATATGATTTTACAAGAAATGAAATAGATGTGTTGTATCCTGAATTCCTTCGTTTGGCAGATTCGAAAAAAGAAGTAGGTGAAGAAGATTTACATGAACTGGCAAAAGTGACCGTAAGCGCATAGCATGACTATCCCCCACGGGATAACGACAAAGTAATACTATATGAAACCAAAAACGCTTTTCGAAAAGATCTGGGATACCCATGTGGTGAAAACCATTGAAGAAGGGCCTTCCGTCTTATATATTGACAAGCACCTGATTCATGAAGTGACCAGTCCGCAGGCCTTCAAAGGGCTGGAGGAAAGAGGGCTCTCCGTTTTCCGTCCCAAACAGATTGTTGCTACTGCCGATCATAATGTGCCCACCGAAAATCAACACCTTCCCATCAAGGAAGCGCTTTCCCGGTTGCAGGTGGAAACACTGGATAAAAATTGTAAAAAATTCGGCATTGAATTATACGGCCTCGGTCATCCCTATCAGGGGATCGTGCATGTGATCGGACCGGAACTCGGGATCACACAGCCGGGTATGACCATCGTTTGCGGAGACAGTCACACATCCACCCATGGCGCATTCGGAACGATTGCCTTTGGTATTGGAACCAGTGAAGTGGAAATGGTGATGGCCACCCAATGCCTGATGGCCACAAAGCCAAAGCTGATGCGCATCAACGTGGACGGAAACCTGAACCGGGGTGTACTATCCAAAGACATCATCCTGTATATCATTGCCAAAATTTCTGCCAGTGGTGCCACCGGTTATGCAGTGGAATACGCAGGATCAGCTATTCGGGCACTTTCCATGGAAGCCCGGATGACCATTTGCAATATGAGTATTGAAATGGGGGCGCGTTGTGGTATGATTGCACCGGATGAAACAACGTTCGCGTATATGAAGGACAGAAAATTTGCTCCGCAGGGAGCAGAATGGAATCGTTCCCTGGTTTACTGGAAAACCCTTTTTACCGACGACAAAGCTGAATTTGATGTTGAACTGAATATTGATGCTTCCAAAATTGAACCGATGATTACCTATGGAACAAATCCGGGTATGGGCATCGGCATTTCGGGACATGTTCCGGATCTGAGGGACATTGAGGAAAAAGAAAAAACCTCTTTCGAGAAATCACTGCTCTACATGGGACTTGAACCCGGCATGGGTATCAAGGGGAAAAAAGTAGATTATGTTTTTATCGGCAGCTGCACCAACAGCCGTATCGAAGACCTCCGGCTTGTAGCTTCTTTTGTAAAAGGAAAACAAAAGGCCAAAGACGTCCAGGTATGGATTGTGCCCGGCAGTAAACAGGTTGAGAAACAGGCGCACCTGGAGGGAATTGATAAAATTTTTGAAGAAGCTGGTTTTATTCTTCGCCAGCCGGGATGTTCAGCCTGCCTGGGAATGAATGAAGATAAAATACCGGCCGGCAAATATTGTATATCAACCAGCAACCGGAATTTCGAAGGCAGACAGGGTCCCAGTGCCCGAACGTTCCTGACGAGCCCCCTTACGGCAGCGGCCGCGGCTATTACCGGCAGGGTGAGTGATGTGCGGGAACTGTTTTGAAGAAAGTGAGGAAGTGAGAAAGTATGGGAGTATGGGAGTGCGTTTAAAAACATTTGTGAATAAATTATTAAAATGGAGATGAGAAGTTATAGGATTTGTGAAATAGTTCAGCAGATTAAAAATCTGCCCACACTCCCATACTCCCATACTCCCATACTTGTTTAAATGAAAGCAATTAATAAAGTAGTCTCACCCGCCGTTCCGGTAAATATTGAAAACATCGATACGGACCAGATCATCCCCGCACGCTTTTTAAAAGCAACCAACCGGGACGGATTTGGAAAAAACCTTTTCCGGGACTGGCGGTATGAAAACGACAACGAGTCAACACCGCGGAAGGAATTTGCGCTTAATGATCCCCGTTATACAGGCAGTATACTGGTAGCAGGTAAAAATTTCGGCTGCGGTTCTTCCAGGGAGCATGCCGCCTGGGCCATAAAAGATTATGGCTTCGACGTGGTGGTGAGCAGTTTTTTTGCCGACATCTTTAAAAACAATGCCCTTAATAATTTTTGCCTGCCGGTTACAGTGAGTGATGAGTTCCTGAAAGAATTATTTGAAGCGATTGACCGCAACCCTTCAACCCTGATCACGGTTGACCTCGAAGATCAAAGCATCAGCTTTGATGGTGAAAACGTTACGGTAAAAGAGAAATTTGAAATCAGTCACTATAAAAAAACCTGCCTGCTCAACGGATTTGACGACATCGATTACCTGTTGAATATGAGGGAAGAAATTACCGCTTTCGAAAAATAAACCCCCAACCATCCGAATACGATATGAAAAAAAACATTGTAGTTATTGAAGGCGACGGTATCGGGCCGGAAGTAACCCGTCAGTCTGTCAAAGTATTGAATGCGATTGCAGAATGCTTTAATCATGAATTCCATTACCGGTATTGCCTGATGGGAGCCGTGGCTATTGACAAAACCGGCAATCCGCTTCCCGATGAAACGATCGAACTGGCCCTGGAAAGTGACGCCATTTTATTCGGAGCCATTGGTCATCCGAAATATGATAATGACCCTACGGCCAAAGTGCGTCCGGAACAGGGATTGCTGAAACTCAGAAAATCCCTGCAGCTTTTTGCTAATATCCGGCCCATCAGCACTTATCCTTCCCTGCATCACCTGTCTCCCCTGAAAACAAAAAATATTGAAGGCGTGGATTTTGTGATTTACCGGGAACTGACAGGGGGCATTTATTTTGGGAAAAAAGAAACCAGTGCGGATCAGACCCGTGCCTCAGACGATTGTACCTATAGTAAGGAAGAAATTGAACGTATCGCACACCTGGCTTTCAGGCAGGCGGCACTACGCCGGAAAAAATTAACCCTGGTGGATAAAGCCAATGTGCTGGAAACTTCCAGGCTCTGGCGTAAATGGGTTCAGGAAATTGCCCGGGAATATCCGGACATAAGTCTTGATTTTCTTTTTGTAGATAATGCTGCCATGCAGATAATCGTAAATCCAAAACAGTTCGACGTGATTTTAACAGAGAATATGTTTGGGGATATCCTGTCGGATGAAGCCAGTGTAATCAGCGGTTCACTCGGATTGCTGCCTTCCGCCTCTGTTGGCAACGGACCGGCACTCTTTGAACCAATCCATGGTTCATACCCCCAGGCAGCAGGAAAGGATATTGCTAATCCGCTGGGTTCCATTTTGTCTGCAGCCATGATGCTGGAACATTTTCAATTATATAAAGAGGCTGCACTTGTAAGGGAAGCTGTGGAATGGACGCTGATCAATGGATTTGTAACCAAGGATATTGATCCGGTGAATTTTTATTTTACCACCACCATTGGTGAACTGATCAGCGATTACCTGGTGGGAAAAATTTCAGGTAATGAACTTAATCAGGAAAATATAGCCCTGAGGAAGTCGACGATCATTTAGTATTAGTTCTTTGTTTTATCATTCGCGGTTCGTATATTCGCAATCAACTCGTCTCCATGTTGAAAAGCAGTATATATAATAAAGTCCTGATCGCACGTATCGTGGTGGTCATTATTATTATTGTGCTGACTCTGCCCGGAGGCGCTTAATTGTAATTTTTAAAAAACATTATAACGACCCGCCTCCAAAAAAGGCGGGTTTTTTTTTCAATTTCATTTCATTATGGCGGAACTCAATAAATATTCCAAAACACTAACACAGGATGAAACCCAGCCGGGTGCCCAGGCCATGTATTATGCCATCGGGTTTTCGGAAGCGGATTTCAAGAAGGCCCAGGTAGGCATTGCCAGCATGGGCTGGGATGGGAATCCCTGCAATATGCACCTGAACGACCTGGCTAAATCTGTCAAGGCAAGCATCAATAAAACGGATCTGCTGGGACTGATCTTCCATACCATTGGTGTTAGTGACGGCATCAGCATGGGCACCGACGGAATGCGTTATTCCCTGGTGAGCCGGGATATTATTGCAGACAGTATTGAAACCAATGCCGGTGCACAATATTATGATGCGATCATTACCATTCCGGGTTGCGATAAAAACATGCCCGGTTCCATTATGGCCATGGGCCGTCTTAACCGTCCGGGCATCATGTTATATGGCGGAACCATTGCTCCGGGTCATTACAATGGACAGGACCTGAACATTGTTTCAAATTTTGAAGCCCTGGGTCAGAAAATTGCCGGCAATCTCAGCGAAGCGGATTTCAAAGGCATCGTAAGGAATAGTTGTCCGGGTGCCGGTGCCTGTGGTGGTATGTATACCGCAAACACGATGGCGAGTGCCATCGAAGCGATGGGCATGAGCCTTCCCTATTCTTCCTCCAATCCCGCACTGAGTGCGGATAAACAAAAAGAGTGTGAAGCGGTTGGAGCGGCTATTAAATTATTACTCGAAAAAGATATCAAACCCCGGGACATCATGACCCGCAAGGCATTTGAAAATGCCATTATTGTGATCATGGTGCTTGGCGGATCTACCAATGCGGTATTGCATTTGATTGCCATGGCAAAAAGTGTGGATATACCCCTCACCCAGGACGATTTTCAAACCATCAGCAACCGGATCCCGATGCTGGCCGATTTCAAGCCCAGTGGAAAATACCTGATGGAAGACCTTCACCAATATGGTGGTGTTCCGGCCGTGATGAAATACCTGCTGAAAAATGGTCTGCTGCACGGCGATTGTTTAACAGTTACCGGAAAGACAGTCGCTGAAAATTTAAAAGATGCTCCCGATCTGGATTTTGATCAGCAGAAAATAATTATGCCCCTTGAAAAACCATTGAAGGCAACGGGACACCTTCAAATACTTTATGGAAATCTGGCAACCGGAGGCAGTGTGGCAAAAATTACCGGAAAGGAAGGGGAACGTTTTGAAGGAACAGCGCGTGTATTTGACGGGGAACATGACCTGATCAAAGGCATCCAATCCGGTAAAGTACATGCGGGAGATGTGGTGGTGATACGGAATATCGGTCCGAAAGGAGCGCCGGGAATGCCGGAGATGCTGAAGCCAACCGGAGCTATTATCGGTGCGGGTTTAGGCAAAACCGTAGCGTTGATTACAGATGCCCGTTTTAGCGGCGGCACCCATGGATTTGTAGTTGGTCATATTACCCCTGAAGCATATGAAGGTGGGTTAATAGGACTGGTAGAAGACAACGACATCATCGAAATCGATGCCATCAAAAATTCCATCACCTTAAAAGTGAAGGACGCAGAGATTGCGGAAAGGAGAAAAAAATGGAAACAACCGGCCTTAAAAGCCACGAAGGGTGTATTATTTAAATATGCGCAGGTAGTGAAAGATGCATCGCAGGGGTGTGTTACTGACGAAGCTTAAGGCTTAAAGCGTAAGGCTTGAGGCGTGAAGCCAACTGTCAACTGTCATCTGTCATCTGTCATCTGTCAACGAACAATTTAGTGATCTTTTAAAATGGAAAAAATGCAGACGCTTGAAGTAAAAAAAGAAATTCCAAAGACAAAGCAAAAAGCCCGGAAACTTTCCGGATCGGCTGCCTTACTGGAAGTTTTTCTTTCAGAAAAAGTGGATACGATTTTTGGTTATCCCGGCGGCGCCATCATGCCGATCTACGACGCGCTGTATGATTACCAGCAAAAAATGAAACATATGCTGGTGCGCCACGAGCAGGGTGCCATACACGCGGCCCAGGGTTATGCCCGGGCTTCCGGTAAAACCGGGGTCGTATTTGCAACCAGCGGCCCGGGTGCCACCAACCTGGTTACCGGCCTGGCAGATGCGATGATTGACAGCACCCCGCTGGTATGTATCACCGGACAGGTATTTGCGCATTTGCTCGGAACGGATGCATTCCAGGAAACCGATGTGATCAATATCACCACGCCGGTTACGAAATGGAACTACCAGATTACAGAAGCCACAGAAATACCTTCCGTTCTGGCGAAAGCCTTTTATATCGCCGGCAGCGGTCGCCCCGGACCGGTTCTCATTGATATCACCAAAAATGCACAGATACAGAAATTTGATTATGAAGAATACCAGCCCAGCGAACATATCCGCAGTTATCGGCCCAAACCGATCGTAAGGAAAAAATATGTAGAGCAGGCAGCCCGACTGATCAATGAAGCAAAAAAACCTTTTGTCATTTTTGGCCAGGGTGTTATACTTGGCCGTGCGGAAAATGAGTTTAAAACTTTTATTGAAAAAACCGGTATACCGGCGGCATGGACCATCCTGGGTATGAGTGCTATTCCAACTGACCATCCGCTCGCCGTAGGCATGCTGGGTATGCATGGTAATTACGGACCCAATGTGCTGACCAATGACTGCGATGTGCTGATCGCCGTGGGCATGCGCTTCGACGACCGGGTAACCGGCCGCCTGGATAAATATGCCAAACAGGCTAAGGTGGTCCACCTGGATATAGATCCGGCAGAAATAGATAAAAATGTAAAATCCACTGTACCGGTATGGGGAGATTGTAAAGAAACACTTCCCCTGCTAACACAACTGATCGAAAAGAAAACGCATACCGCCTGGCATCAGAAATTTAAAGATTATCAGAAACAGGAGGATGAAAAATGCATTTATCCGGAAATGCATCCTTCCACGGATGTACTTTCCATGGGTGAAGTGATCAATGCATTAAATGAACTGACTCATGGCAATGCGATCATCGTTACTGATGTAGGTCAGCACCAGATGGTCAGCCTGCCGCTATGCAAAGTTTAATCAGACCATGAGTAATATCACTTCCGGCGGACTGGGTACCATGGGATTTGCGCTTCCTGCTGCCATCGGAGCAAAATTCGGCGCACCGGAAAGAACCGTTGTAGCCATTATAGGCGACGGCGGATTTCAAATGACCTTGCAGGAACTCGGAACGATTATGCAAACCGGACTGAATGTAAAAATTATCATTCTCAACAACCAGTTCCTGGGTATGGTAAGGCAATGGCAGGAATTGTTTAACGACCGGCGGTATTCCTTCGTGGACATACAGAGCCCTGATTTTGTTGAACTGGCAAAATCTTACCGGATAGACGGCCAGAAAGTAACCAACCGTTCCACACTGAAGAGTGCATTGAAAGAAATGCTGGACAACGATGGCTCCTATTTGCTGGAAATCATGGTTGGAAAAGAAAACAATGTGTTCCCCATGGTTCCGCAGGGATGTAGTGTGAGTGAAATTAGACTCTCCTAGAAAAGTATGGGAGTATGGGAGTATGGGAGTGAGATTTATAATGACAAATTCAATGATCGATAATGTTTTTACAAATGCTGTAGCAGGAAGCGTTCAGCTTTATGCTTTAAGCTTTCAGCTTTTTAAATTGTAATGT
>CAVSSI010000007.1:0-212851 GCA_963730655.1 uncultured Bacteroidota bacterium | reverse complement strand
AGTTCGGCCGCGCCGGTGCGTTCCTGCTCTCGGACGCTGCGTCCTACATCACCGGTGCCGCGTTGCAGGTGGACGGCTGGCCTCATCAAGGGACTCTTATGAGATTGTGGATTGTGGATTGCGGATTGCGGATTGCGGGTTCTACAGCCCGATTCACAGTCACCCAATCCACAATCGAATCCACAATCGAATCCACAATCGAATCCACAATCGAATCCACAATCGAATCCACAATCGAATCCGCAATCCAATCCGCAATCCTCAATCCGCAATCCTCAATATGAGCGTCGCTCGCCGCGCCTTGCTCGCCCTCTCCACCAACCGCTGGCTCCGTGAGCGGGCTACTCGCACGGCCTTCGTCCGGCGATCGGTGTCGACGTTCATGCCGGGCGAGCGGTCGAGGACGCGATGGAGGCCGCGACGGCGAAGCAGGCCACCTGGATTGGCACCATCCTCACCCACCTCGGCGAGAACCTGACCCGCGTCGAGGAAGCCGACGAAGTCACGGCGCACTACCTCGACGTCCTCGACATAGTGAAAGCGGCCGGCTTGCGCGCGCAGATCTCGGTCAGCCGACCCAGCTCGGCCTCGACCACGACCGGGAAATCTGCTTCCGCAATCTGGCGGCGATGACCGTGCCGAGGACGCGCGACAACTTCGTCTGGATCGACATGGAAAGCTCACCGTACGTCGACGACGCTCGACCTGTTCCGCCGGACCCGCGCGCGTCACCGCGAATCGGCATCGCGCTGCAGGCCTACTTCATCGCACTACGGACGACGTCGAGTCGCTCGTGCCGCTCGGCGCGGCGATCCGTCTCGTAAAGGGCGCCTACCTCGAGCCCCCGTCGGTGGCGATGCCCAACAAGTCGGACGTCGACGAGAACTACTACACCCTGGCGTCCCGCCTGCTGCCGACGACGCCAGGAACGCCGGCGCGCTGCTGCACATGGCGACCCACGACCGGCGCTGGAGCAGCGACTGACCGGTTCATCGACGAGCGCCACGTGACGGAGTCGTCCTACGAATTCGCGATGCTGCACGGCATCCAGAGGCCGCGCGGCAGCGGCTGAACTGGCAGGACGACTTCTTCGGTGCGCTGGCCTACGGAGAGTACTGGTTCGCCTGGTACATGCGCCGCCTCGGCGAACGTCCCGCCAACGTCTGGTTCGTCGTGAAGAACGTGTTTGGGTAAGCGCCGTCCTCCGCTGATGTAGGCCGGGTCCTTTGGGACCCGGCGAACTCCGCCCTACAATATCTCCATGAAATTGCGGCGTCTGTTCTTCGCCCTCCTGTTCCCGGTGCTTGTCGCCGCCTCAACCCATGCGCAGCGCCGCGGCGGTGCGCAGCCCGTCGGGCTGGCTACTTCCTGCCGATCCGGATCATTACGGTGGTTGAAATCATATTCAGTACAAGTTTCTGGGCCGTACCGCTTTTCATCCGTGTACTACCGGTTACAAACTCCGGCCCTACGATAACTTCCACCGGATAATCTGAGGCAGCTGCCAGAGGGGATCCCGGATTACAGGTAACGCAACCGGTCAGGATCTTTTTTTCCCGGCATTTTTCCAGGGCACCAATCACATAAGGCGTTGTACCGCTGGCTGCGATACCAATCACTACGTCTTTTTCACTTACTTCATAGTCGCATAGATCCAGCCAGCCCTGCTCCCGGTCATCCTCTGCATTTTCCACCGGAGTTCGGATGGCTTTTTCACCTCCCGCAATCAGTCCGATGATTAAGCCATACGGCATACCAAACGTTGGCGGGATTTCACTCGCATCCAGGATACCCAGGCGACCGCTGGTTCCTGCTCCGAGATAAAACAGCCGGCCGCCGGCCAGCATTTTATCGGTAATCAGTTCAGTTAATTTTTCTATCTGGGGAATGGACTGGGCAACAGCCAGGGGAACCTGCCCGTCTTCCTTATTGATGAAGGTCAGCAGTTCCCGCGTGCTCATTTTTTCCAGATGACGGTAAGGGCCCTGTTCTTCCGTTACTTTTTCGAAATCCATCATTTGGTTTTATGATAAGTTATCAATCCCTCCATGGGTTTGGCCAAAATCCGCCCGGGTTTCCATCCAAAAGTTTTACAAAGTTCTTTCAGAATATCCTGAAACCCAAACGCCACACTTCCCGTGAAAAATACCGGTATTTTACCAGATTCCGGATAACGTGCAAGATGAACAGAAAAAAAATCCCAAACAGCATCTTCAATAATGTTTTCAATCATATAATGTCCGCGGTTTTCTGCAAGAAATAAGGAGAAAGAGGCTATGTACCGGTTGGGCAACGGTTTTTTATATACAGCGTCCAGGATATCTGCTGCGTCCAGCTGGTATTTTTTTTGAAATTTGTTGTGAAGTTCTGCATCGAATGTTCTGTACAGATAATATTGCAAAACTTTTTTCCCCATATAGGCGCCGCTTCCTTCATCACCCAATACATATCCCAGCCCCGGGCTGTTTCGAAGGATTTTCTTCCCATTATAATATCCTGAATTACTTCCGGTTCCCAGTATACCCACAATACCTTTGTTTCTGCCACAAAGTGCCCGGGCAGCACCTGTAAGATCGTGCTCTACTTCAACCTGAGAATCAGGAAATACTTTTTTAATTGCTCGTTTTACCAGGGCGCGGTTGGCGGCTGCGGCACATCCGGTTCCATAAAAAAATATATGACCCGGAATCTTTTTTTTCAGTGCCGGCAATAATTCCTTAAGCATCATCGCCATGATTTGTGCTTCATTTAGAAAATACGGACTCGCTCCCTGGGTTTGAATGGTCTGTTTCCTGCCATTTGAAATATAACACCATTCACATTTTGTTGAACCGCTGTCTGCAATCAGAATCGCCATGATTTCATTTTAATATTCCGTGACGAAGGTATATTGCTTCCCGCAATTCACCATTGTGCGCAGGAGTAATTGAAAAAGATGCAGGACCGGCGTTTATTTACCTGCACCGGTCTAACACTTTCTTTGCTTAATTTGCAACCCATTAGGCGAAATCAAGTACATGAAAAAACTGAACTTCTGGTTACCCTTGTTATTTGCGGTGGTCATGATCCTGGGAATGATCATCGGATTCAGACTCTATCCAAGCACGGTTACAGGCGGCTTTTTTAAAACGGGCAAACTGGGACCCGTTCAGGAAGTGCTGGATATCATCAAAGATAAATATGTGGATTCTGTTTACAATGATTCCCTGAGCGAAGAAGCCATCCAGGGTATTCTTTCCCACCTGGATCCGCATTCCTATTATATTCCTGCAGTTGACCAGGTAGAGATGAATGAAGATCTGCAGGGAAATTTCCAGGGTATCGGCGTGGAATTTCAGATCCTCAGTGATACGGTAAATATTACCAATGTTCTCGCAGATGGTCCCAGTGATAAAGCCGGGCTGCATGGTTGGTGATCAGATCATCCGGGTAAATGATTCCGTGGTGGCGGGCAATGGAATTACGGCAGACAGAATAAAAAAACTTTTAAGAGGTCCGGGGGCCAGTCTGGTAAACGTTACCATGTTCCGCAATCATGCACTTAAATCCTTTCCGATTCAACGCGGAATAATTCCCCTGCCTGCCCTGGATGCTGCCTATATGATCAATCACGAAGCCGGTTATATCCGTATCAATAAATTTTCAAGAACCACATTTGAAGAATTTTCGACTGCCCTGGAATCGCTCGAAAAACAGGGAATGAAAAAACTGGTGCTGGATATCCGCGGAAATGGTGGTGGAATTGTGGATGAATCTGTGAATATGGCTGATGAATTTCTCGGCAATGACGAACTCATCGTATATACCGAAGGAAGAAAAAGTCCAAGGAAAGAATATCATGCCCAAAGACCGGGAAGTTTTGAATCGGGTAAGCTCATCCTGCTGGTAGATGAAGGAACGGCATCCGCCAGCGAAATCCTCGCCGGGGCCCTTCAGGACTGGGACCGGGCCAGTATTGTTGGTCGCCGCACTTTTGGAAAGGGTCTTGTACAGGAACCATTCGAACTGAATGACGGAAGCGAACTGCGATTAACCATCGCCAGGTATTATACGCCCCTGGGACGAAGTATTCAAAAGCCATATAATAAAGGCCGGGAAGCTTACAATGAAGAAGTAATGGACCGGTTTCATAATGGTGAAGTATTACATGGCGATACGACCAGTATACATACCGGGCCGGTATTCAGGACGCCGGCCGGCAGACTGGTTTATGGAGGTGGAGGCATAACTCCGGATGTATTTGTTGCCCTGGACACGAACAAGATTTCCAGAGAAGTCAGCGCATTATATATCAGAGGTACCCTGAATAATTTTATCTACGAATATTATATTACGCATCAGGTCAGTACTAAAACAGTTTTCATCAGTCGAAGCATTTTATGCTGGTTTTAAAAATGATACCGAATTCTGGAATGAATTAAAGTTGTATGCAAAAAAAGATTCCATCAATCTGGATGGCGTGGGAATCAGTGACCGTGAACAGGTTGAAATCCGGATGAAAGCCCTGCTGGCAAGACTTATATGGCGTACCGCGGGATATTTTTATGTAGTGAACCAGACAGATCCGGTACTAAAAAAAGCAATGGAGCTGTTGGAATCCAACAACCCCATGCCTTCTGCCGTAAAAGCGCATTAAAGAATCTGATTATCCGGCAGATTTTTTCTTTCTATTTTGTAAGAAATGATAAGGCCCATTCCCCCGCCAATGGCGATCAGGGCAAAATATATAGGCACATTTGCATCATGATCATTAAAATCGTGCGACCGGATGTTGAATAACACGAAATTGTCCAAGAGATAAGCCAGGAATAATCCTATGCCGGATCCTACCAGGAACAATCCCCATTTGAGGTTGCGGAACGGAGCCGGACGTCGTTCCTGTTTTAATTTTGGGTCCAGGCCCTTTTCAATCATGGCCATATTTTCGCGTGTATTAAAATAACGAATGCCAAATATCAGTGCGCAAATCGACAAGCTGCTCAGAATAAGCCAGAAAAATACCAGTTGATCGGGTCCCATATACTTGTTTTAATTTTTTACAAATTGTTTTATACCCTATCAGACGACCTCAGTTCAGCGCAGGTTACACGGTTGGCGGTTTTTTTGAAAACCTGTTGAATTGCCGGCAATTGGCGGTTGGCAGTCGGCGGATAGCTTTAGACTTTAGACTTTCGGCTTTAAGCTTTAGGCTTATAAATGTATCTTAGCCTGTAACCCGGTCTAATATATAACGTCTTATAACCGTGACGATAACCGGACAATCAGATGAACAGATCATTAACCGGATCCTGAAAGGGGATCAGTCTGCATTTTGCTATACTGGTAGAAACGTACCAGAACTATGTTTTTACCCTGGTTCTCCGGTTTACCGAAAACCGGGAAGACGCTGAAGAAATCGCCCAGGATGTATTTGTAAAAGCTTATCGTTCCCTGGCTGATTTCCGCGGGGATTCCAAATTCAGTACCTGGTTATTTACCATTACCCGCACAACCTGTCTCAGTTTTTTAAGAAAAAAGAAACTGGACACCCTGTCGCTGGACAATGAAAGAACCGGGCTGCAGGCCGAGAATAAAGAATCGGGATTTCAGGCGAACTTGGTTGAACAAAAATCAAAACATGCCATGCTGAACAGGGCCATTTTGATGCTCAGTCCGGATGATGCCCAGGTCCTGAACCTGTTTTATAAAGGTGAACAGACCCTGGAGGAAATCGGAAAAATCATGCGGCTGGATCCCAATACGGTAAAAGTGAAACTTCACCGCGCCAGACAACGTCTAAAAGAAAAAATGGAAAAATATTTTGCTCATGAGGTACGGGAAATACATGCGGATTAAGAGTGATCAAAATCAAATTTTAAAAAATTCCGATTACAAAAGGACAATTATGGAACAGGAAATGGAAAATCAGATCTGGGAATTTATTGACGGCCACTGCAACGAGGCTGAAAAGGCATTTGTGTTGCAGCAGCTGGCGGATAATGCTCATGGAAAAACAAATACGAAGAACTGATCAGCGTACATGAAATGCTCCGGAAAGAAGAGCTGGAAATGCCTTCCCTGCGTTTTACCAAGAATGTAATGGAAGAAATTGCCCAGTACCAGGTAGCCCCGGCTACTAAAAATTATATCAATAAAAACGTGATCCGCGGAATCTTTGCTTTCTTCCTGATTATGATCAGTGGATTGTTGATTTATTTCATCGGACAGATTCATTGGAGTAGTCAGTTCAACCGGTAATCTGATACCCGCCTATTCCCTGGATGCCAACAAACTGAACTGGAGTAAAATGCTGAATAATACTTACGTCAATATTTTTATCGGCATCAATGCAATTCTGGGTCTTATCCTGGTTGATAAATATATGCAGAGAAAGAAAAATCAGGGCATACCGGACATTGACCAGATGGCGACAGTGCCTAATCCTTTGTACATTTGCCGGATGGATATAAAAAATAATATTCTGGAAACCATTGGCAATACGCCGATCATCCGGCTGAATAAAATCACCCGGGATTTTCCCTGCACCGTGGTTGCCAAAGTAGATTATTTCAATCCCGGTAATTCCATTAAAGACCGGATGGCCGTCAAGATGATTGAAGTTGCTGAAAAAGAAGGCAAACTAAAACCAGGCGGAACAATCATTGAAGGCACCAGCGGCAATACGGGAATGGGCCTCGCTCTGGCAGCCAGTGTAAAAGGATACAAATGTATTTTTACCACTACCGATAAACAATCAAAAGAAAAATCAGATATTCTTAAAGCCGTCGGTGCCGAAGTAATTGTTTGTCCGACAAATGTTGAACCGGAAGATCCACGCAGTTATTATTCCGTAGCCAAAAGGCTGGCAAAGGAAATTCCCAATTCATTTTATTGCAATCAATATGATAATCTTGCCAACCGGCTTGCTCACTATGAAAGCACCGGTCCTGAAATCTGGAAACAGACGGATGGAAAAATCACACACCTGGTATGTACAGCCGGAACAGGTGGAACAATTACCGGCACTGCAATGTATTTAAAAGAAAAAAATCCGGATATCCAGATTTGGGCCATAGATGTATTCGGATCACTGCTTACCAAATATTTTAATACCGGTGAAATAGATATGAATGAAGTGCATCCATATGTATCAGAAGGATTTCGGCGAAGATTTTGTACCGGAGAATTATGACATGAAAGTGATTGATCATTTTGAACAGGTAACTGATAAAGCCGGCGCGATCATGGCACGACGACTGGCCAAGGAAGAAGGATTGTTTTGCGGATATAGTGCCGGAAGTTGTTTACAGGGATTGATGCAATTAAAAGACAAATTGAAAAAAGACGATCTGGTCGTTTGTATTTTTCATGATCATGGAAGCCGTTATGTTGCAAAAATTTATAATGACCAGTGGATGATGGAACGCGGATTCCTGGATGTAAAAACATTCCGTGATATTGTAAATTCCCGTGGAGTGAACCCACTGGTCACACTTGACTCCCGAACAAACAGTTGGTGAAGCCGTTGACAGAATGAAAGAATTGCATATTGAAAACATTCCGGTTCTGCATGATGGAATTCCGGTGGGCGCTGTAAGTGAAAGCGGATTATTCAATATCATGCTTAGCAATGGAGCAGATATCAGACATAAAAAAATTCAGGAAGTAATTGAAGCTCCCTATCCTGTTGTTGCTTTTGATACGCCGGTTGAAAGAATCAGTTCACTTATCAGTAAGGAAAATGGTGCCGTACTCGCAAAAGATGATAGCGGAAATTTTCATATTGTTACGAAGTATGATGTGCTACAGTCATTCAGCATAAAGCTGAATGCATACGCTCACACCAGACAGCTTTATTACAGGTTATACGTTCTCCACTTGAAAGCATTGGGTATAATTTATTCCGAAGTCTTTTCATTCACATTTCCTTAAACGTGAACCTAGTCTACGCATAATTATGTGCGTAATCTCACTTCCGTTAATTTACCCGCTCCGGGGTAATTCATGAACTGTTAAAATCAGGCAAAAAGGCTATTGTTGTTAATATGTGTATAAGTTAATTTTGATTCTGAAGTTGATTGATACAAACTCAATCAGAACAATATCCAAAAACCGACCAAAGTTCTTTTATCCAATATCCGATAGAATTTCCAGGTGAAATCCGATATCAGTCAACTTCTTTTTTTCTTATCCTTTGAAAGCCAATCCGATCCTTGAAAATACCTGATCCTGTCCTGAAAAACCAATCCTGTACGAAGAAACCAAGTCCTGTCCTGAGAAACCAACCTGAATCCTTGTAGAAACCAGATCCAATCCTTATTGACAAACCTGATCGATGACCCGAGTACAGACCTTATTCCTGAAATCCAATCCTGAGAAAAGCATTCTGAAATCCAATGATCCATGGGAAACCGGTAACAGTTCCAATACCCGTAATTCAAAACCAACTGTTTATCCAGTGCCCTCCTGCTAAGTTTCAAACAAATTTAGCAGGAGGTACCCCGGAAGCGACTCCGGCCGAAACCTGCCAGGTCTGTTGCTCCTACACTTCTTCTCTTTCGTAGTTTACATTTTCCTCAGCTCTCTTTCCTAGCTCATCCAAATTCCGGCTGCGTTCACAATGCCATATGCGTGACGGAAGTTTACGCTTTAGGCTTTAAAGTTAAAAACATGATCTTTACATAAAGACTCTAAAAATGCATTTTCCCCTTCGACGTTCATACGCCGGATAATAATCAAACCAATAAACCTTCCCGGAAAAAACCCATTTTCCCGGTAAATGATTTGCTGCGTCAATATCTGCAGATGCATGGACGTGAAGTGAAACTGCCGGTTTCCTATGGCGATCTGTTGCACGTCGCCTATGCAGTTCCGTTAAAAGACAAAAATGGAAATGACAGTTTGTGGGAAACCGTTTCCTACGATATGCAACACTGGCAATATATCCGGGAGGGGCTGGTGAAAATGTATGCCATTTTAAAAACCGAAGGCGACCTTACCTTCAGCAAACACCTGGATGTTGCCCGGGTGGATTTCTGCAGTTTTGCCAATTCCAGTCCTTTCCGGATCCGCATCGTTAATAAATTCAACGACAACTATGATCATTTTTATGTCAAACAGGCAGATGCATCCCGGGTATATGGGCTTGGAACTGGAACACTTATTGTCTCCCAACCGGATCAGTTTTTTTACCCATCAGCAAACACTGATAGAAGAACATATTCCCGGCATCCCGGGTGATATTTTTATTCAAAATTATTTGCAGGAACCGATCACCAACAGGATCCGCTTCGCAAAAGAATTTGTAAAATTCAATGAACGATGTTTTGTTCGTCTGCTGGGCGATATGCGATCCTATAATTTTGTGGTGGATATTACTCCGGATATTGAAGACTTCCAATACCGGATCCGCGCCATTGATTTTGATCAGCAATCCTATGAAGGAAGAAAAAATATTTACCTGCCACAATTTTTCAAAGAGAATAAAAACTGGTTGAACTCTGCATCAAATATCTGAACCAGGATTCCATTACCCAATACCAGACTGAAGAAAGAACCATGATGGCATTTCGAGTTGCTTCTTCCAGGTTCCGGCTGATGCATTTATTGAATATCATGTCGACCGATAATATTTCAACTCCGGAAAAACTTATCCAGCTTCGCGAAGAACTTGCACGGGAATTCCAGGCACCCGTATTTCTGAAATGCCGGTCCATGGGGCAACTGGTAAAAAGACAATTAAAACAGACCCTGCAGAAAAACCTCGCCCTGATACAAAAAAACCTCGGAAAATTCCAGGACTGAAAGTTTTCTAAGATTCGCTTTCCCCATAGAAATGAATTTTAGATGAATTTCAATGAAACCGGCCAGCTGATGCAGGCTGGAAACCGTATCTTTGCGTCCTTAAAACTCAGAAAAACAAACCCATGGCAAAATACAAAGCTGGTGTTTTATTCGGCGAAGAACTGGAAGCCCTATACGAGGATGCAAAAAATAATGAGTTTGCCATTCCTGCTGTAAACACTACAGGCACAGATACCATTAATGCTGCCCTGGAAGCAGCAGCAAAAGTAAATTCTCCCATCATCATACAATTCTCCAACGGAGGTGCACAATTCATTGCCGGAAAGGGAATGCCCAATGATAAATTACAGGCCAATATTTTCGGCGGTGTTTCCGGCGCCCTGCATATTCATACTGTTGCAAAATATTATGGTGTTCCGGTAATCCTGCATACTGATCATGCTGCAAAAAAATGGCTGCCCTGGATCAGTGGACTACTTGATGCCGGTGAAGCATATTTTAAAGAAAAAAAACAACCTCTCTTCAGTTCACATATGCTGGATTTATCTGAAGAACCTCTGGAAGAAAACATTCATACTTCCGTTGAATTCTTCAAAAGAATGAAACCACTGGGAATGGCCATTGAAATCGAACTCGGCGTAACCGGCGGTGAAGAAGACGGTGTTGATAACAGCGGGGTTGAAAATGACAAATTGTATACACAACCGGAACATGTGGCATATGCCTATACAGAACTCAGCAAAGTGGGCAACCTGTTTGGCGTTGCTGCGGCGTTTGGAAATGTACATGGCGTTTACAGTCCGGGTAATGTGGAACTGCGTCCGGTGATATTAAAAAACAGCCAGGATTATATTGAAAAAAATTGAAGACAAAACCCAAACCGGTCTATTTTGTATTTCATGGTGGCAGCGGGTCTCCGCAGGTCCAAATCAGGGAAGCCATCGGCTATGGTGCGATTAAAATGAACCTGGATACCGATCTGCAATGGGCTTTCTGGGAAGGTGTTCAGAAATATTATAAAAAAAATGAGGCCTATCTGCAGGGACAGCTGGGTAATCCTGAAGGAGCCGAAAAACCAAATAAAAAATTTTATGATCCCCGGGTATGGCTTCGTAAAGGGGAAGAAAGTTTTATCAGCCGGCTGCAAACTGCATTTGAAGACCTGAATTGTATAAACAGAAATGCATAATCCGGCATAAAGCTTAAGGCATAAAGCTTAAAGCCCATGAATGGTAAATCACAGCTGATTATTCAGCTATGGCTTACCATTTTTTATTCTGCCAATAGCCGGCGGTTGCCGGTTTGCCAATATCCACTTCCATCAACCATTAACCATTTACAATTAACCATTCATAATTGCCCTGGGCTTTCCGCTTTAAGCTTTAAGCTTTTTGATCTATTTTCATCAGATGAAATTAAATATTTGCCTGTTTATATGTCTGACATTTACCCTCCGGGGATTTACCCAGCAAACCCCGGCTTCTCCAGCAAATAAAAAACCCGTAACGGTTACCGGAACCATTGTTCCGCCCCCGAAGAGCGGTCCCAAGCCTTACAAAGATGTCATTACCGAAAAAGCAGTTACCCAACATGGATTGTTTACTGTGCATAAAGTAGAGGATAAATGGTATTTTGAAATTCCCGATTCCCTTTTTAACCGGGAAATTCTGGCCATTACCCGTTTTGATAAATCACCTGCGGGAAGCCGGTCTTATGGTGGAGAAAAAGTGAATGAACAAACCATTCGCTGGGAAAAAGGTCCCTCGGATAATGTTTTTTTACGCGTGATGACCATTGTGAGTGTAGCGCCGGATTCATCCCAGCCGATTGCACAGGCAGTCCGAAATTCAAATGTGGATCCCATTGCAGCCGCATTTGAAATAAAAGCCTATGGTAAAGATTCTACCAGCGTTGTAATTGATGTAACCGATTTTTTCAGACTGGATAACCAGCCCGTCAGTCTGAGCGCAGACATGAAAAGAAGGTATAATCTGGGCGGCATTTCATCTGACCGGTCCTATATTTCCTATATCCACAGTTATCCGCTCAAATACAGAAGTCCGCACAGTAAAAACATTCAGTTCTTCATCATCTCCTTCGCCAAACGGTTCGGCTCTGCACAGCCTGCCGGCTGCAGACGTTGCCGGTGCTGTAACCATGGAATTGAATAATTCCTTTATCATGCTACCGTCCATACCTATGCGAAAAAGACTTTTTGATCCCCGGGTTGGATATTTTGCCAGTGAATATTCCGTATACCGGGACTCCCAACAAAGAACTGAAACCAATACCTTTATACATCACTGGAGACTTGAACCCAAGGATGAAGACTCATTAAAATGGAAAAGAGGTGAACTGGTGGAACCTAAAAAACCCATCATCTTTTATATCGATCCCGCAACCCCAAAACAATGGAGACCATACCTGATTGCCGGAATTAATGACTGGCAGACCTGTGTTTGAAAAAGCCGGATTCAAAAATGCGATCATGGGAAAAGAATGGCCGGAAAACGACAGTACGATGAACCTGGAAGATGCCCGGTTTTCGGTTATCCGATATTTCGCTTCCGATATTGAAAATGCATACGGTCCCAATGAAGCGGATCCGCGCACCGGTGAGATTCTGACAAGCAATATCGGCTGGTATCATAATGTAATGAAACTATTACATGACTGGTACATGATTCAGGCTGGCGCCGTGGATCCGCGGGCGCGTAAAATGATATTTGATGACAGCCTGATGGGTAAGCTGATCCGTTTTGTTTCTTCGCATGAAATTGGACATACGCTGGGGCTTCGTCACAATATGGGCAGCAGCAGCAAGACGCCGGTGGAAAAACTCAGGGATAAGGCCTGGGTTGAAGCCAATGGCCATACTGCATCGATCATGGATTATGCCCGGTTTAACTATGTAGCTCAGCCGGAAGACAATATTGGAATCAGTGGAATATATCCCCGTATCGGTCCCTACGATAACTGGGCCATTCTATGGGGATATAAAATGATTCCGGATACAAAATCCGCCGAGGATGACAAAAAAATACTGAACCGGTGGATCATCGACAGTCTGAAAGCCAATCCCCGGCTATGGTTTGGAGGTGAAGCCCAGAATTTTGATCCGCGTTCACAAACAGAAGACCTCAGTGATAATGCGGTAAAAGCCAGTGAATATGGCATTCTCAATCTGAAAAAAATTATTGTGCAATTGCCGGAATGGACAAAAGAAGAGGCGGACACATACGAAAACCTGGAAGAAATGTATATTCAGCTGATCGGTCAGTTCAGCCGGTATATGGGTCATGTAACAAAAAATGTGGGCGGAATTTATGAGACGTTTAAAAGTGTTGAACAGCCCGGTGATGTTTATGAACCAACCCCAAAACCTATACAGGAACAGTCAGTCGCTTTTCTTCAGAACCAGTTATTTGAAACACCGTACTGGATTCTCAATAAAAATATCCTGAATAAAATCAGCAGTCCTTCTGCATCAGAACTGATCGCCAATACCCAGGGAAGTATATTGAATTCTCTGCTTTCTTCATCCAGGTTGTTCCGGATGGATGTAATTTCAAACCGGTATGGGAAACAGACAGTATATGGTCCGGAAGACCTTGTTACCGATCTGGAAAAAGGGCTTTGGAAAGAACTGACGAACAATCAGGCAATTGATCCCTTCAGAAGAAATCTTCAGAAACAATATGTGGATAACCTTATTTCCCTGATGAATCCCGCCCAGCCGGTTGATACCTCCCGGATTGCCCCGCGGACTGATCCTCTTCTTCGGTGCGGATATTAAAAATACAGATATCCCTTCAATCGCGCGTGGTCATCTAACGGCGTTGCGCAACCGAATATCTGCTTCAGCCAATTTAAAAACGGACAAACTGAGTAAGTACCATTTACAGGATCTGGAAGAAAGAATAAAACAGGCGCTGAGTCCGAAATGATCAGTTAATTTTAATCCTGGCTTCTAATAACAGGGCGGGGTCCGATGCGTGCATGTGAAACGACCGTTTCATACATGCAACCGGCGATCATACCGGCCAGCACCAGCCCAAATAAAATAAGCCATCGTTTTTCGGTCCGGGTAAGATTTACCATATTCTTTCATTAAACTATTTGGCGTCAGATTAATTGTATAAGGAACAGGAAATGGAAAATAAATAAATTAAATAATTATCTGCCCAGCATATCTGTGATGGGCACACCAACATTCCCGTTCGGTACCTGGATATGCAAAAGGGTTGCCAGGGTTGGTGCAATATCCGTCATATGAACAGGGTTGGCAGAAGCGCCCGGATGAATATCCCATCCCATGAAAATCAGCGGGATATGGGAATCGTACGGATTCCAGCCGCCATGTGTCGTTCCGGTTTTCATAGAACTTTCCAACCAGCCTGGTTCAAAAACGACCTGTATCTGGCCGCTGCGTTTAAAATTATACCCGTTGATGATCATGGTTTTAATCGGTTCCGGAACAGGAGCTTCCTGAATTTTGTCCATATCCACGGCATAATTCACGCCGGGTTGTTTTTTAAGATAATCAATGGCCAGTTTTTTCATTGCTTCGAAATCTGCGTTCGCCGCTGCAATTTTATTCAGGTCAAAATTGATCTGGTAGTTTTCACCAGACCGGATGGCATTGCTTATTCCAAATTTCTGCTGAGATGAGCTGATTGAGGCTGGTCAGCAAATTCTGGCTGTCAAAATAATCCGAACCCATCCGGTTTTCCATGGAATATCCCTCAGCATGGGCTGCACCATGATCTGCGGTCAGGAAAAGGAGGTACTGCCCCTTCCCTATTTTCGCATCAAGGGCAGATAAAAAAGAAGCCAGATCAAGATCCAGTCGCAGATATACATCTTCCACTTCAATAGAATTGGGTCCGAAAACATGGCCGACATAGTCTGTAGAGGCACAATTAATGGTCAGAAAATCAGTAGCCGTTCCGGCTCCCAGCTGATAAGAATCTATAACAGTCTTTGCAAAATCCAGCGTGAGTGTATTTCCAAAAGGTGAGATGCGGAATGTACCATGATCTTTTTGCGTAATCAGATTTCAGGGTATGCGGAAATACCGGAGCAGATTCACCGGGAATTCTCCCTTCGTAAATTTTATTATCGGCATCACTTTCAGTATAAGTCTGTATGGGATATAAAGTATTCCAATCGTTCCGGATATAGCGTTCAATATTTTTCTCTTTATTAAATTTCTCCACGGATGGAGGAAGTTTTTTCATGTAATACGAGCTGGTGATAAAATTTCCACTGGCATCGTCCAGCCAGAATGCTGCATTGGCTGTATGTCCGGCCGGCAGGATGGAGGCACGGTCCTTTAACGAAATGCCTACCACGCGTGACTGGTAATTTGTTGCCATACGCAGTTCATCGGTGATGGTAGTTACCAGCAGATTCCGGGGTGACATTTTACCGTCCTGTGATGAATCCGTACCTACAGCTTGTACGGTGCTGTCATCTGTGCAATAGACATGCAGCCCCGTCAATTGTTCTGTCCAGTTATTTCCGGTGATGCCATGGATAGAAGGAACGGAGCCTGTGTAAATGCAGGTATGCCCGACGGCGGTATAACTGGGCAGATAATTGATATTGGTATTTTCGCAGGTAAATCCTTCCTGTAACAGTCTTTTAAACCCGCCCTCGCCATACTTGTTAAAATAGCGGTAGAGATAATCCCAGCGCATCTGATCCACCACAATTCCGACTACCAGTTTCGGCCTGATAAGCATTGAACCACCGGGCTGAGCCCCTCCTCTGCCGGTCAGGAATATTAAAAAAACAAACGTTAAAATAAGATTTCGCATTCAAAAAAATATTTGGACAAAGGTATCTGGATTTGCTCCTTGTCCGCTTGGGTAAATGCGTTATTTTTGCGTCTATTTATAACTAACATTTAGCGTATGGCAGATATTTTTGAAAAGCTTACCAAGCATCAGGGCCCTATCGGACAACACCGGGAAAGAGCTCATGGATATTTTGCATTTCCCAAGCTGGAAGGTGAAATTGGCAGCCGGATGAAATTTCGGGGAAAAGACATGATCGTATGGAGTCTGAACAATTATCTGGGACTGGCAAATCATCCCGAAGTGAGAAAAGCCGATGCCGAGGGAGCAGCAAAATACGGACTGGCTTCGCCTATGGGTGCCCGTATGATGAGCGGGAACAGCAATCATCATGAGCAACTGGAAAAAGAACTATCGGAATTTGTAGGTAAGGAAGATACTGCCCTGCTGAACTACGGCTACCAGGGTATGGTGAGCATTATTGACGTTTTGTGTGCCAGGCATGATGTAATCGTTTATGATGCAGAATGTCACGCCTGCATCATCGACGGACTTCGTTTACATGCCGGTCACCGGTATGTGTTCAAGCATAATGATCTTGCAGATTTTGAAAAACAGGTTCAGCGCGCCAATGCGCTGATTGAAAAACAAGGTGGCGGAGGTGTTCTGGTGATTACGGAAGGCGTTTTCGGAATGGCCGGTGACCAGGGTAAAATCAGGGAAATTGCCGCATTAAAATCTATCTATAAATTCCGCCTCCTGGTAGACGATGCCCATGGTTTCGGGACCCTCGGAAAAACAGGCGCCGGTGCCGGAGAAGAACAGGGTGTACAGGATGATATTGATTTGTATTTTTCAACTTTTGCTAAGTCCATGGCATCGATCGGGGCTTTTGTATCCGGAGAAAAACAAATCATTGACTATATCCGGTATAATATCCGGAGCCAGATTTTTGCCAAGAGTTTACCGATGCCGCTGGTGGTCGGAAATCTTAAAAGACTTGAATTGCTCAGAAACAATCCTTCACTGAAGGAAAAACTCTGGAGCAATGCACTGAAACTACAATCAGGCCTTCGGAAAAAAGGATTTGATATCGGCAAAACCGATTCAGTGGTTACTCCCATTTATATGAAGGGAGATGTACCGGAAGCAACCGCGATGGTCATGGATATCCGGGAGAACTATGGTATTTTCTGTTCGATTGTGGTGTATCCGGTTATTCCTAAAGGCCATATTATCTATCGCCTGATTCCTACAGCCGTACATACTGATGAGGATATAGAAGCCACGCTGGCAGCCTTTGAAGCCACCAAGAAGAAACTGGAGACCGGAGACTATAAAGTGGAAGCAATCCCGGATATGGCTGATGCTTAATTTTTTTGCTAGATTTAACTTATTGATTATCAATAATTTAATTTTTGCCTGGGCAGGTTTTTAATAAAAACCTGCTTTTTTCGTTTTTAACTGTGACTTCCTTCGAATATTAAAGGCTGGTTTGTAATTTAGAAAGTCCGGACAGAGGGCAATTTTCGAAGCCGGTCCCCATTAGATTCCAGACCAAATGCGCCTTCGAAAAACCATATTCCCCTTACTTACCCTGGCAGTAAGCCATTGTTACGGCGTTGACAGCATACCCAAAAAAGATTCGAGTACCGTAACGATCAGGCTGCAGAATGTATCCGATAAATTATCTAAGATTGATTCCGTTTTTGTAATCTTTGACCGGTATGACCTGCGGGGAGCCGGTATTGTGAAAAAGGTATTTTACCCCGATTTTGAAAATAAGATCCAGGTTAATTTACCCAAGGGAAAATATTATCTCAATATCTATTGTCTGGGAATATATAACAAAGAAGGTTTTAACCGCATCGTCTCTGCAAAACCCAATAAGAATCATAGTATTTTTCTGCGACTTCAGACAATCCGCACTCTTTCAACTGGGATTGGCGCGTTTGCCAACAGACCATTTTGATCCCTCCCATCTGGCGATACTTAATTATTCCGCTAAGATAAATGGCATAAAAAAAGCCTCCTTGTTGAAGGGAGGCCGCACTAATCAAATACCATTAACCATTAAACCTTATCCTATGAAAAGTCAAATATATAAGTTTAGAGAAAGCAACTGTGTTACACCACTGGTAAATTTTCATAACAGGGTTTTAATTGACGCCTGTCAACTTAAAATCGTCTACATTGTAAATCCAAGATAAAAAAGTCATGCGGAAAATTGTGGTAGCCATTACGGGAGCCAGTGGTTCCATATATGCGAGCCTGCTGATTGAAAAATTACTGTCAATCCGGTCGCAATGGGAAGCCGTTTCCCTGGTCATGACAAAAAATGCCCGTACAGTCTGGGAAACGGAACTCGGTAATCAGTCATATAAGCATTTACCCTTAGATGTTTTCGAAACTGATGATTTCTCGGCTCCCTTTGCGTCTGGTTCAGCGCAGTATGATACGATGATTATCATTCCCTGTTCCATGGGTAGTTTGGGCAGAATAGCTACCGGAGTGTCTAACGACCTGATTTCCCGTTCGGCAGATGTGATTTTGAAAGAAAGGAGAAAACTGATTTGTGTGGTCCGGGATACACCGTATAATCTCATCCACATCCGCAACATGGAAACCATCACACTGGCGGGTGGTATTATTTGTCCTGCGTCTCCTTCCTTTTACAGTAAACCAGCAACCATTGAAGCAGTGGCTGCTACTGTGGTGGACCGGGTAATTGATCTGGCCGGATTTGATTTGAAAAGCTTTCGCTGGGGAAAAGAACGGATGACAGATGACAGTTGGCAGTTGATACTCCAGTACTTGCTTGTTATTGGGTCAGATTTACAACTTCCACCCCCGGATGTTTGGATTTATCAAATGTAAAATTGGCATCGGGATAAGCTGCATTTCCATGACAGGTTATTAATGGTATAAAGGTACCGGCTACCGCTTTTATCGAGCACTTTTCCGGAATTTAGCAAATGGGAGTTTTTATCCATATACAAATAGACCTTATGGAAATTCAGGGTCTTATCAACGGGAGTCATTTCAATTTCAACCACTGTTTTGGTTCCGATTTTTTGCTCCCCATTCACTTTATATAAAAAGTCCTTATCATAAAAGTTGGTAAACAATTTCTGAGGGGAAATGGTACTTGATGCGGGATCATATTTTGTAATCGTTACTTCATTGGCTGCCTTGTCAAAAGTCCAGATGGTTTTCCCGTCACAATAAATTTCCTGGCCTGCCATCTGCAGGTTATATTTATTTCCTTTCATGTACACCGTCCCTTTCTTCGTACCCTGGGGATTTCCCTGCGCATCCTGTACCTGTAAAGTGAAAACGACCTGTATGGTTTTGAAGGTTTTTATTTTGGCTGAAAACTGATCCAACACCTTTTTAGCAGCCGGATCAATACTTTGGGAAAAACAGCATGAAGCAATAAATAATCCGGTTAAAAAACTGAATATCACTTTCATATAGGTGAATTGAGAATAATCGCGGCAAGATATGCCTTTCGATTTGCAATCGTTATGCCACGGATGTTAAAAATGATTGGCGTGCCCTCCCCCCAGTTGCGTGAGGTATACGGAAAGTTCGGAATCTGTTTTAATAATCACTTCCCGGGCTTTGCTTCCCTGATTGGGACCGACAACACCGGCAGCTTCCAGCTGGTCCATCAGTCGTCCCGCCCGGTTATAACCGAGTTTCATCCGGCGTTGAATAAGTGAAGTGGATCCGACCTGGTTCTGCACGATGAGGCGGGCTGCTTCTTCAAAAAGCGGATCCCGGTCATTTGCATCAAATTCCTTATCCCCCATCTCTTTTTCATCAACATATTCCGGCAGGAAAAAAGCTTGCGGGATATCCCTGCTTGCCGATAAAATCAGCCACTTCTTCCACTTCCGGCGTATCCACAAATGCACATTGCAGGCGGGTTATCTCACCGTTATACGATACCAGCATATCTCCTTTACCGATCAGCTGCTCTGCTCCACCGGTATCCAGGATAGTCCGTGAATCGATTTTGGAAGAAACCTTAAAAGCAATACGTGCCGGGAAATTCGCCTTAATGGTTCCGGTGATAATATTTACGGAAGGTCGCTGGGTGGCAATGATCAGGTGAATACCTACGGCCCGGGCCAGCTGCGCCAGTCGGGCGATCGGCATTTCTATTTCCTTGCCGGCAGTCATGATCAGATCGGCAAATTCATCAATAACCAAAACGATAAAGGGAAGATACTGATGTCCCTTCTGCGGATTTAGTTTGCGTTTGATGAATTTATCATTGTATTCCTTAATGTTCCGGGTTCCGGCTTCTTTTAACAAATCATACCGGTTATCCATTTCGATACACAATGCATTCAGCGTATAAACCACTTTTTTGGTATCCGTGATAATGGCTTCTTCTTCCCCCGGCAATTTGGCCAGAAAATGTTTTTCAATGATCCGGTACAGACTGAGTTCCACTTTTTTGGGATCAACCAGTACCAGCTTTAACTGGGAAGGATGTTTTTTATATAACAGCGAAACCAGGATGGCATTTAATCCGACCGATTTACCCTGGCCGGTTGCTCCGGCCATCAGCAAATGCGGCATGGTGGCCAGGTCAACAATAAAATTTTCATTGTCGATCTTTTTACCGATGGCAATCGGAAGGTTAAAAGTGCTATTCTGAAATTTATCCGAAGCCAGCAAAGTGCGCATACTCACGACCGTCTTTTTCACATTGGGCACTTCAATCCCGATGGTGCCCTTTCCCGGAATCGGCGCGATGATACGGATACCCAGGGCCGACAGGTTGAGTGCGATATCGTCTTCCAGGTTTTTGATTCGTGAAATGCGCACACCGGGAGCAGGAACAATTTCATAAAGAGTAACCGTTGGACCGACCGTAGCACTGATTTTCTGAATATCAATATCGTAATTTTTAAGTGTGCTGATGATCTGGTTTTTATTCGTCTCCAGTTCAGCCGGATCCTGTATGATTCTGTCGTTCCCATGAGCCTGTAATAAATCCAGTGTCGGAAATTTATAAGATATGAGATCAAGCATGGGTTCGTAATCCCCAAGCGTATCGGAAAGCACCGGATCAATATTAACCTTTCTCCCGTCCGGGGTCGTTTCCGGAACCTTTTTGATTTCCAGTTCCAGCGGATCCACAGCGGGAACCGGTTTTTTGGGAAGCTTTGATACCGGAGGGATCAGCGGAAATTCCTTTTTTATTGGTTCTTCATTGATAAAAGGGCTTTTATTATCCGGTTACCGGTTCATCGGCCAGGATAATCAATGGAATATCTTCTTCATTTTTTAGCTTGTTCTTTTTAGGCTTGTCCCGGGGTTCTTCAATGAACAGCAATGCACCGGATTCATCCCCGGAATCATTTTGCGGAACCATCATGGCTCCTTTGTCTTTTGAAGTCCGTTCCGGCAATTTGAATTCCGGATTGAACCTCCAGATAAAATAAGCCAGGGCACCTGCAAATAATACACAGGCAGTTCCGATTTTACCCAGAAAACGCATCATCCATTCGCTGGTCATATCCCCGAAAGCACCACCCCAGGGAAAAGAAACACCACGGCAAATAAAAGCCAGCGTGGTGGACAGGTATACCAGCCCGATCAATACATACCTGATATTGCGTTTAACGGAAAAATATTTTTTAGCAAACAACCAGTTGATCCCGGTAATGAAAAAAAACGAGCAAATGAAATAACTCGCAATCCCGAATCCCTTAAAGAAGAAAAGATGGGAAATATAAGCCCCCAGATTTCCCAGCAGGTTGGCCACCTTAATATCATGGGACGGAGCCAGGATGGAAAGACCACGTAATACTTTGTCCTGGTCTTCCTGCCAGGTAAACAGGTAAGAGGAAAAAGCAATAAACAAAAAAATGGACACCAGTAAAAAAACGGCGCCGGTAATCTTATGTGTCCGTTCGTCCCGGATAACCTGCGAAACAGTGAGTTTGGCTTCCTTTTCTGTTTTCAGGGAAGACGGGCCGGAGGATTGGTTTTTCTTTGATTTTGAACGCTGAGCCATGACGACAAAGATAAGTTAAGAATTTCCGCCCTTCAAAATCCCGGTACCGAGGAAAATCCAACCCAAAATAAAACTTACTCCGCCCAATGGTGTACAGATTCCCAGCAGAAACGGAACAGAACCCTCGTTCATCTGGATGGCAGAAATAGCGTACAGCGAACCACAAAAAAGCAATATGCCCGCTATAAAACAGACTCCCGCCCATCGAATCCGGTTATTATGAAATCTTTCACTGAGTATTCCGGTTGCCAGCAAGGCAAAAACATGATAGAACTGATATCGAACACCGGTTTCATAAATTTCCATCACATCTGCCGGCATCCGGTTTCTCCATTGATGGGCAAGCATGGCACCCGTAATCACAGCCAAACCTCCCAGTATGGCAGCCAATAAATAAAAAAATTTTATTCATAATAATATTTGAACAATTCCAAATTACTTTAATAACCCCATCAGGGATTCAAGATCCATCGTTTCTTCATGAACCATCAGGTCTGCCTGTTCATAATACATTTTACGTTCACTTAATTTGCGGATAATATAGGAACGCAGACCGGGTTCTGTTATTCCCCGCAGAAGAGGTCGGGATGTCTTTTCTTTAAGCAGCCGCTGGTTCAAAATTTCCAGCGATGTATTCAGCCAGACCACTTTCCCGCTGCGTTTCATAAATTTAATATTATTGAAAAAGCAGGGAGTGCCTCCTCCGGCGGATAAAACAAAATTTTCTTCGCGGTTCACCAGGTCCTCCAGGGTTTGTTTTTCCATATACCGGAAATATTCTTCCCCTTTAGCAGCAAAGATCTCCGATATATTCATGCCCTCACTATTCACAATTACGGCATCCAGGTCATAAAATGGCAGATGTAATTCCTCCGCAATCCGGGTTCCCCAGTGGGTTTTACCCGATCCCATAAAGCCAATTAAAAATATCCGCATTTGTAATGATAAATATTTATACGATTAATTATACCGTGAATCGTGTATCGATTATCGTTTATCGATTCACGATCTACGATCCACGATTAACGATTCACATAAACGCATTGAATCCGGTAATATCCATACCGGTAATCAGCAAATGAACATCATGCGTGCCTTCATATGTGAGTACGCTTTCCATATTCATGAGATGCCGCATAACCGGATACTCGCCGGTAATACCCATTCCGCCCAGAATCTGACGGGCTTCTCTGGCAATTTGTGTGGCAATTTCACATCCGTTTCTTTTAGCCATGGAGACCTGCGCCGGTGTGGCCCTCTTCTCATTCATTAAAACCCCCAGCCGCCAGTTCATCAATTGGGCCTTGGTTATTTCCGTAATCATTTCCGCCAGTTTTTTCTGCTGAAGCTGGAATCCGCCGATGGGTCTGCCAAACTGAACCCTTTCCTGACTATACCGAAGTGCAGTATCATAACAATCCATGGCTGCACCTACCGAACCCCAGGCAATCCCATAACGAGCCTTGGTTAAACAACTCAGGGGCCCTTTCAATCCCCGGATTTCCGGAAAAAGATTTGATTTGGGAACCTTTACATTATCAAATACCAGTTCACCGGTGGCAGAAGCCCGGAGACTCCATTTTCCATGTGTTGTTGGCGTGGTGAAGCCTTCCATACCCCGTTCCACGACCAAACCACGTATATCTCCCTCTTCATCCTTGGCCCATACCACGGCTACCTGCGCAAATGGTGCATTGCTGATCCACATCTTACTTCCATTCAACATAACATGATCTCCGGCATCCTTGATATTGCTCAGCATTCCTCCGGGATTGGACCCATGATCAGGTTCTGTGAGGCCAAAACAGCCCAGCCATTCCCCGGTTGCCAGTTTGGGAAGCATTCGTTTCTTCATTTCTTCTCTTCCATAAGCATGAATGGGAAACATAACCAGGGATCCCTGAACCGAAGCAGTGGACCGGACACCGCTGTCGCCCCGTTCCAGTTCCTGCATCATCAGACCATAACTGATATAATCCAGGCCTCCGCCACCATAGATTTCCGGTATAGTTGGTCCAAAACAACCCAGTTCTCCCAGCTGCTTCACGATTTGCTGCGGAAATTCAGCTTTTTGGGCATATTCCTCGATGATCGGACTGATCTCTTTTTTCACATACGAACGCACAGAATCCCGAATCAGTTTATGTTCTTCGGTCAGTAAATCGTCAATCAGATAATAATCCGGACTTTGAAAAACATCGGTCTTGGCAGCCATATGGATGAAGTTGAATGCGAAAATACTCCTTATAAGCTTAAAGCTGAAGACGGAAAGCTTAAAGCCCTGCTCCGAAAACTGTTTTACGGTGGAACCGCCATAGATGGTCTTATTATATTTACAATAATCCATTCACTATAAACCATTTACCAAAGGCCGATTTCAATAAGAATACGGATTTGAACCAGGGATGCAACATCCTGCTTTTCTTTGTGTACTTAATATATAAGAATAAAATAAGTTTATTGGAGCTGACCGCAACCATACAACATGATGATCTGGTAGAACGATGTAAACAGGGAGATCCCCGTAGTTATAATGAATTGTATCAGAAATATTCCCGGGCCATGTATAATACCAGCTTAAGGATTGTGAACCATACCGCCGATGCGGAGGACGTTTTACAGGAATCATTTGTGGATGCCTTTGGCGCGATAGACAGCTTTGGATATAAATCAACATTTGGTGCCTGGCTGAAAAGAATTGTGATCAATAAATCCATTAACGCCCTGAGAAAAAGGAAAATGGAAATCATCGATATCGAAAAAACGAGTGTTTTGCATATGCCGGAAGAAGAGAGTCTGGATGAAGAGGCTTTGCAGCTGAAAGTGGAGGAAGTTAAAAAAGCAGTAAAGGAATTGCCGAACGGTTACAGAACCGTACTCAGTCTCCACTTATTTGAAGGCTATGACCAGGAAGAAATAGCGGAGATCATGCAGATTTCACATGCTACAGTAAGAACACAATATATGAGAGCGAAACAAAAACTATTACACTTAATAAAACAAGGAGGCTTATCATGAGCAGCCCATTAGAAAATTTTATACGGGATAACCGGGAAGAATTCGATGCAGACGCACCGGATCCACGGGTATGGGAAAAGATAAAAGAAAAGGTGAATCCCGAAACCAAAAAGCAAGTACCTGTCCGTTCCCTGCCTTTTAAACGCTGGATGGCTGTAGCTGCATCTGTTGCTGTGATCGGTTTTGCTGCCATCCTTTATCTTTCCCTGCACCCGGCGGGTCTGGGAGGAAATTCTGTTGCAGAAGGAAAGCCAAAACAAATCGATACCACCAGTCATTTGCCCGTCTGTAACCTCACCGGAAGATTCGGATTCCCGGGTGGCTAAAATTGAACAACCGGTTCCACAGAAAATAAATCAGGATGGAAAAGCGCAATCTGGTCCTGATGAAATTCTATCGCCCGAAAACGGGGGAAATAAGGAGATGTATTACTATGCAAAGCTGATTGAGATCAAACACGAAGAACTCAAAACACTGGAAAAGGATGAACCGCTGCTGTACAGGCAGTTCTCCGGAGACGTGCAAAAGCTGGACAGTGTATACCATGCCCTCAAAACCCAGTTACCGAACAATTCAAACCGGGAACAGGTGATCGAAGCGATGATTTCTAATCTTCAGCTTCAGATCGGATTATTGAACAAACAATTGAACATTATTAAACAAATCAAACTTTCTAAAAAATCAGCGTATGAAAAAGCATATAAATCCGTTTAAAGGCTTTGTACTTCTTGCCTTGGCGGTATCCCCTTTACTGATCCGGGCGAACGATGGCGATAATATTGAAAAGAAACGAACCATTTCTAAAACCTATACTGTCGGTGCTGACGACCGATTGTCCATTGAAAACTCATTTGGAAATATAACCGTCACTACCTGGGATAAAAATGAAATCCAGGTGGATATCGAAATCGGCGTGCGCGCATCAACTGATGAAAAAGCACAACGGATGATGGATCAGATCACGGTATCAGACAACCAGGGCGGCAAGGAAATCAGCTTCAAAACCAATATCGGGAATATGGGGAAAGGGAAGAATAACGATAATGACAATGAAGATGGCCGGAAATTTTATGTGGATTATAAAGTGAGCATGCCCTCCAAAAACCCACTTCGCATTGACAACAGTTTTGGTAAAATCAAAATACCGGATTTTGCAGGAACTGCCAGCCTAACCAGTAAATTCGGTGAGCTGACGACGGGGAAAATTCCCAATGCGAAACTGATTCATGTGGAATTCGGGAAAGCAGATATTGGTCGGCTGAATAATGCTGAAGTTATTTTTAAATTTAACAGCAATTCCCAGGTTGCGGGGTTGAGCGGAAATACAAAAGTGGACGTACAATTCTGCAGCCATGTGGATCTTACGGTTGATAATGCGGTTACGGACCTTGCCTTATACCAGTCCTATTCAACCATAAATTTGAAAGTAACCAATAATCTCTCCGCGCAGTTCGACGTATACACCAATTTCGGAAGTTTCAAAAACAGGACAGACTATCATATATCTGCTGAAAAAGAAGACGATAATTCGGGACCCAAATTCGACAAGAATTATTCCGGGTCTGCAGGAACCGGTTCGGGAAAAATTAAAATCAAAAGCAGTTTCGGCACTGTCCGCCTCGTGAATGTGGATGACAAATCCAAAGACAAGGACGATAACAGTGACGATGACAAGGATGATGATAATAAAACGAAAGTGAATTTGTAAATAAGGCTTAACGCCGGAATCTAAAACTCAGGCATATAAAGAATCGTCCCGGCAGAAACGGGGCGGTTTTTTATTACGGCTATCTGGAAATCATGAGCATCGGGTAGGGTTCCGGGAATGCCATCTGACACGGAAGGAAGCATGAGGCATGAAGCTTGAAGGAGGAAGCTTTAAGCTTTAAGCTTTAAGCTTAAATAAAGCGCCATTTCATCTGCTAAAGCTGCCGCCACAGCGCCTGCTTCAGCAGCAAAATCTTCTCCTGATCCGGCATACAAAATAGAACGACTGGCATTTACGAGTAAACCACCATCTTTATTCAGGGCTTTTTCGGAAATTTCTTTCAGACTGCCACCCTGCGCCCCTATCCCCGGTACCAGGTAAAAATGGTCCGGTGTAATCGCCCGTATTTTCCCGAACCAGGACTGACTGTGTTGCCCCGATAACAAACATGAGATTTTCGGTTGTACCCCACTGTGATACTTTACGAAGCACGGATTCATAAAGCAGGCCGTCGGCATGTTTCTGGAGTTCAAAATCCCTTGACCCCTCATTGGATGTAAGGCCCAATACGATGGTCCATTTGCCCGGGTAGTTGAGAAATGGACGGATACTGTCCTCTCCCATATAGGGTGCAACGGTTACCGCATCAAAAGACAGGGTTTCAAAAAAAGCCCGGGCGTAAAGTGCCGACGTATTTCCGATATCTCCCCGCTTGGCATCCGCTATTTTAAAATGGGAGGAAGGAATATAATCAGCTGTTTTTTGCAGGGTTTCCCATCCGGAGGCCCCGTTTACTTCATAAAAGGCCGTATTCATTTTATAGGCAACACAATGATCCAGTGTGGCATCAATAATTCTGTTTATTGAATTCAAATACGGGGTCAGGAAAATGATTCAGGAAAGCGGGCAGTTTCTGCGGATCGGTATCAAGCCCAACGCAGAGGTAGTTTTTTTTCAAACGGATCTGTTCAGTAAGTGCTGCCCGGGTCATGGTTTATTTTTATTATGTGCATCAATGGCCCGTGCGATCTCACGCGCGTCCCCTCCCTGTTCGTTCAGTTCGGAAATGATATTTGCGCGGGATTGTTTATCCCTGTTCTGGCTCAGCTTAAATATATGCCGTACCGAAAGCACTTCCACTTCAAAAGCCACAATGGCCTGCATCATCTTCTCCACATACGAGGGATCCATTTTCTGCACCAGGGAAGGCGAATCAGTTTTTTCAAAAGTTTCGGTTAACCTGGTCAGCAGCTGAAGAAGAAAACCGGAATCCTGGAACCGGAGTGTACCGGCTGCCTGCACAGACTGATAATTCCAGGTACTGGCGGTTTGTAGTTGCTGATACCAGCTGGCGCTCACATATGTATGAGCCCCGGAGAAAACGACCAGTACATTTGGATTTTTGTAAAAGGCATTCGTATGATCCTGCTTCTTCATCACATGACCCTGCAGAAATAATTTATCTCCTCTTTTTTCAAATAAAAAGGGAATCTGTGTGGCAACCGGCATACCCCTTTCATCAGACCCGCAGATCAGCGCAAATGGATGCGCCTTCATATAAACAAGAACATCTTCCGGATGGGCTGCTTTAAAATAAGGAATATCGTACATAGAAATATTTATGCAAACACCCGCTCTGCGCGTTTTTCTGAATTGATGTTGGCATTGATCATCGCAATACTTCGCGCGGCATTTCCGGCAAAATCCTGAAATGCTTTTACAGCCGGGCCGTCTTTGCCAATCAAAACTGGTTTCCCTTCATCACCTCCTTCCCGGATGGTTTGTATCAGCGGAATCTGGCCCAGAAAAGGAATATCATATTCCTCCGCAAGCCGTTTGCCCCCGTCTTTTCCAAAAATATAATACTTGTGAGCGGGTGCTTCATCCGTTACAAAATAACTCATATTTTCCACCAGTCCGATAATCGGCGCTTTTAACTGTGCCTGGGCAAACATGGCTATGGCTTTTTTTGCATCAGCCAGCGCCACATCCTGCGGTGTGCTGACCACAATAACCCCTGTAACCGGAACAGACTGCAGCAAAGTGAGGTGAATATCTCCTGTACCCGGCGGCATATCAATCACCAGATAATCCAGTTCATCCCAGATCACATCGGATATAAATTGTTTGATCGCGGAGCTGGCCATCGGTCCCCGCCAGACCACTGCATTTTTTTCATCGATCAGCAGTCCGATGCTCATCAAACGGATTCCATATTTTTCCAGTGGCAGTATCATGCCTTTACCATTCACCGTTCTCATCATGGGCCGCTCTCCCCGCACCCCGAACATAATGGGAACACTTGGTCCATAAATATCCGCATCCATTAATCCTACTTTCGCACCATCGGCTGCCAGGGCCAGAGCGAAATTGGATGCTATCGTACTCTTACCCACGCCGCCCTTTCCGCTGACTACGGCGATGATATTTTTAACTTTCGGCAAAACGGTTTCCGGATCTGTCCGGTTGGAATTCATTTCAGCAATAAAATTGACCCTGACCTGAATTTCATTTCCGATCTGATCATGAATGGCTTTAATACAATTGTTTTTTATCAGGTCTTTTAAGGGACAGGCAGGAGTAGTCAGGACAACGGTAAAAGAAAGATCGTTCCCATTGATCAGTATATCCTTGACCATATTCAGCGTAACCAGATCCTTTCCAAGGTCCGGTTCCTGTACTGTACTTAGTGCCTTCAACACGTTTTCAACATTCATGCGCAATGTTTTGTTAAAAAGAAGATTCTGGCTGCAAAATTAGGCTATGGGAACAGTAATTTGTTCGTGATTTACGGTTTATAAACTTTATTTTTGGCGCAGTTTTGAAAAAATTTATATTATACTTCTTATTCGGAACCCTTCCCTTCGCGTTGCATGCCCAATTCGACAAGCTGAAAGATTCCGTTGTGCAGTTTTATGGGGTAGTGATGACGGCAGACAGTCTCCAGGGCATACCATCGGTGAGTATTGTTGTAAAAGGTCAGCATCGCGGTACTTTTTCCAATGATCAGGGCGTATTTTCCATCGTGGTGATGAAAGGAGACCAGATCGAGTTCAGCAGCATCGGATATAAACCCAAGCTGGTGGATATCCCCAAAAACCTGGAAGGCAACCAATGGAGTATCATTCAACTGCTGGTAACAGACACACAGTATCTGCCGGCAACCATCATCCGGCCAAGACCCACCCGTGCACAGTTTGATCGCGATTTTGTAAATACCAAAGTGCCTGATGACCAGATAGAAATTGCCCGGCAGAATAATGATGCCGTCAAAAGAAGAATACTGTCCAGGGGTCTTCCTTCCGATGCGAGAGAAGCTGCCAACTATTACCTGAAGCAGAATGCAACCAAATATTCCTATACCGGACAGGCACCTCCGCAAAATATTTTTAATCCCCTGGCATGGGCTGATTTTATTCAGGCCTGGAAGCGGGGTGATTTCAAGAATAATAACTGACCCGGCTATTGGGCAGAGATAGTATGGACTACCCCCAAACAATTGAATTTCTATTTACCCGCCTGCCGCTTTTCAGCAGAATTGGTGCTGCAGCCTATAAATCAGATCTGAAAAATATTCAGCTTCTCAGTGAAAAGCTGGGCCATCCGGAAAAAAAATTCAAATCAATTCATATTGCCGGAACCAATGGCAAGGGATCCACCAGTCATATGCTGGCTGCCATTTTACAAAAAGCTGGATACAAGACCGGTCTGTATACTTCTCCCCACCTGCACGATTTCCGGGAAAGAATCCGGATTAACGGACAAATGATTCCTGAAAATAAAGTAACCGCATTTACGGAACATATCGTTGATTCCATCAACAGCATTGAACCTTCGTTTTTTGAGATTACTGTTGCCATGGCATTTGACTGGTTTGCAGAGGAAAAAATTGACATAGCTGTAATTGAAACAGGCCTGGGTGGCCGGTTGGACAGCACCAATATCATCCTTCCTGAAATATCGGTGATCACCAATATCAGTTATGACCATATGGATCTGCTGGGTAATACACTTGCCCTGATTGCATTTGAAAAAGCCGGAATTATAAAACCCGGCGTTCCCGTCGTGATTGGTGAAGAACAACCGGAAGCCAGGGAAATATTTCTGCAGGCTGCGGCGGAAAAAGAATCGCCCATTTCTTTTGCGAGTCAAAAAAGATTTCCCGGAGAATGGCGTACGGAAAAAAATTTGTTGCTACGTACAATTGACCGAAATACACAACAATACAAAGAAGAATTTCGAACTGGATTTACCCGGACTCTACCAGTTGAAAAATATTGTTACCGTGGCTGAAGTGATTTCAATCCTGAATCAGAAAGGTTACCATATTTCGGATGCCGCTATGCAATCCGGACTAAAGCAGGTGAAATCGCTGACCGGATTTCATGGACGCTGGGATGTTCTCCGGGAGAATCCGATGGTGGTAACTGATGTGGGGCATAATCAGGACGGAATGAAAGCCATTGCCAGACAACTTGAAAATACTTCGCATGAAGATTTACATATTGTGATTGGCCTGGTAAAAGATAAGGAGATAGAAAAAATCCTTCAGCAACTTCCTCCATTTGCCCAATATTATTTTACAAGAGCCCAGATTCCCCGGGCACTCCCTGAAACAGAACTTGCCAGCCGTGGCGAAGCCATGGGATTGAATGGAAGAAGTTTCCCCCGGTTAAAAGAGGCGCTGCAGGCAGCGGTGTCAAATGCCCGCCCTAAAGACCTAGTCCTGATTTGTGGCAGTGTTTTCCTGGTAGCGGAAGTAAATCTTAAAGAAATTTCATTTTAGCAAGCGCATAATACAGTGCAGTAACATGCATACTCTGGATGATCTGGTTTTCTGCCAACAATTTTTTTACTTCATCCACACTGAATAAATATATTTCGATTTCTTCATTGTGATCAAGCTGCTGTTCTCTTTCATACCGGCCTCCGGTGGCGAGATACATATGCATCCAGTTATTATTGGTAGACGGATTTGAAGAAGTCTTACCGAGGTATTCATATTGGGTGAACCGGTAACCGGTTTCTTCCATCAGTTCCCGGGCGATGGCTTTTTCCAGTGAACTGTCCGCATCGTCCACACAACCACCCGGAATTTCATAGCAAACCACATCCAGCGCATAGCGATACTGGCGTTCCATGATTATTTTCCCTTCTTCCGTAAATGCTACCGCAGTAACCCATGTTGGAAATTCGTATACATAATAAGGATCAATGATTTTCCCGTCCCGGGTTTCGCATTTGTCCTTCCGCACGGTACCCCAAAGGTCTTTCGAGATATACTGCGATGAAATTTTTTTCCAGCGGAGATCCTTCATGGCTATAGATTATTCGCTTTCCGGAATTCCTGTATATGGGCTGTATGGTGTTTGCCGTGCCAGCTGTACATACCCAACAGAAACCAGATGCTGACGGGTACAGGTTTTCCGGGGTAGTTAAACGTTTTGTTCCATTGCTGTTCATGTAAATCCTTAATGGCAGCATACAAACGCCTGTGCAATGCATGCAGAAGTGTAATAGAAATATTTACCGGAACCGATTGTACATCGGCCAGTTCAGCCCAAAGTTTTTCTTCGTAGGATTTAACCGTGAGGTTTTCTTCTGTAAGTGCAAGTTTAAACCGGATATAGGCATTCATATGACTGTCGGCAACATGATGCACAAGCTGCTGAATGGTCCAGCCTCCTTCCCGATAGGGAGAATTTAACTGCGCCGCATCCAGGTTCTGGATGGCAGCTTCGAGCTCTGTGGGTAACTGCCGGATATTATTCAACCATTCCTGTTTTTGTGCGTCGGAATATGGTTTTGGTTCATATCTGCCAATTGGATACCTGGGATCAGTCATTTTTTAGGCTTAAAGCCAAAGGCATAAAGCCTAAAGCGGGTGAGCAATTAATCATTAATAATATGAATTTCATTTTTCTAATCATCTAATCTTCCAATTTTCTAATCTTCTAATCTTTACTCCTCCCTCCACTCCTTGCCCGTCATCTGAATAAAAACGTCTTCCAGGTTCGCCTTTTTCACTTCTTTGGGTCTTTCAAATCCGGAAGCCACCAGTTTATCGATAAGACGGTCCGGAGAATCCAGGGCAATGATTTTCCCGGAATCCATAATTGCCACGCGATCGCAGAGCACTTCCGCCTCATCCATATAATGCGTCGTGATGATTACCGTTGTACCTGAACTGTCGGATATCCTGTACCAGATCCCAGAGATTTCTCCTGGCCTGCGGATCGAGCCCGGTGGTGGGTTCATCAAGGAATATGATCTTTGGCTGATTGATCAGCGTGGTGGCAATGGAGAACCGTTGCTTCTGACCCCCGCTGAGTTCCTTGTATTTTGACCTGGCTTTATCCAGGAGATTTACTTTCTCCAGGAATTCGGCAGGCTTAACAGCCCGGTTATATAATCCGCCAAACAAAACCAGCAATTCGGTCAGGTTTAAATTCGGATAATATCCGGAAGTCTGCAACTGAACACCAATACGTTTTTTGATTTCATTGGGGTTTTTATCCAGATCAATGCCGTCAACGTAAATCTTTCCGGATGTTTTTTGACGAAGCGTTTCAATGATCTCCAGCGTAGTTGATTTCCCGGCACCATTGGGTCCCAGCAGTCCAAAAATTTCTCCCTCGTGTACGTCAAAGCTGATTTGTTTCACTGCTTCAAAATCCCCGTATTTTTTAGAAAGATCCTGAACAGAAATAATGGCTTGTTTTTCCATGACTGGCAAGTTACGTCATGCACATTAAAAGGAAATGGACAGTGTGGTTACCTGGAAAAAATCTGGGTAAAATAAATATTCCCTTTACTATTCACCGAATATCCAATACCGGTCAGGATAAAATTACCTTCTATATTTTTTTTATGACCCGCACTGTGCAGCCAGCCATCCACAACCTCGCGGGCCGTCATAGGTCCGGAGGCTACGTTTTCACCGATCATTGTACTTCCCAAGGGCTTTCTGAATGGTTTTGGCCCGGGAATTAAAACCGTCATGGCCGAACCGGACTTTTCCGGTAGCCATATTCCGGCTGTGTTCTGCCGCCAGAGAGGATTCCAGGGCATTCATTTCCAGCTGCCGCAAGCCCATGTTTAACCCGGTCCTCATTTACATATTGAAGGATTTCCGATTCCATCTTATCCAGAGCAGGGCTATGGGAATACAGAAGGGTAACCGGTGCAAAACAACAGCCATAAATTCAGCCTGCAAATCATGATACATCATATCCAGTGAAATTCTGCTTAATATACAATCGATTTTTGAACTCCCCGGCAGCCAGACTTTTTTTAACATAGCTGTTACGATCCCGATCCATATTATCTTTGCGCCTCATAAAACAGGAACCATGAAAGTATTCAAATTCGGAGGAGCCAGTGTGGATTCCGTTTCACGCATACATAATCTGCCTGGTATTCTTCAGCATTTTGAATCAGAAAAACTGCTGATCGTTATTTCTGCGATGGGAAAAACGACCAATGCGCTGGAAAAAGTAGCGGAAGCATTTTTTTCCGGCAACAAGAAAAAAGCCCTTGATCTGTTCTCGGAAATTAAAAACCAGCATCTCAGCCTGGCTGAAACACTTGGTATTTCAGACGGCAATGCCTTTCGCAGAAAATGAATGATTTTTTTACTGAAGTGGAATGGCTTCTGCACGACAAACCGGTAAGGCCATTTAATTATTACTACGATCAGATCGTTTGCATCGGAGAACTCCTTTCCACTTCCATCCTGAGCAGTTATCTTGCAAAAAACGGGTTTGGCGCATCAATGGGTGGATGTACGGGATATTTTTGCTACTGACGATCAGTTCAGGGCTGCCAGTATTGATTGGGAAAAAACCAGTACCCGGATCAGGGAAAATATTATTCCGCTGTTTGAAAGACAAGGGATCATACTGACCCAGGGTTTTATTGGATCCACAGATGCCAATGAAAGCACAACCCTGGGGCGGGAAGGCAGTGATTATTCCGCTGCCATTTTTGCCAACCTGCTGGAAGCAGACAGCCTGACGATCTGGAAAGATGTGGAAGGTGTTATGAATGCGGATCCAAAAGCGTTCCCTGATGCCCGTTATATCCGGGAACTGGGATATGATGAAGTAATTGAAATGGCATTTTATGGTGCCCAGGTAATTCATCCCAAAACCATTAAGCCGCTGCAAAATAAAAATATTCCTCTGTATGTAAAATGCTTTCTGGATCCTTTCCTGCCGGGCACGCTGATTCATTCAAAACATATCCATGATTTGCCGCCCATAATCGTTTTGAAACAAAATCAGGTTCTGATGCATCTGCGTTCCAGGGATTATTCATTTGTCGGGGAGGAAGGTGCTGCCCGGTTATATCATTTACTTTCCACCCTTCATATCCAGGCTAATCTCCTGCAAACAGGAGCAGTTATTTTACAGGTTTGTGCGGATAATATCCCGGATAAAATTGAAAAACTCGCACTGGAAGCATCATCCTTCTTTGATGTACAGGTGGAAAAAGACCTCACGCTGTTAACGATCAGACACTATCAAAAAGATTTGCTTGAAAAACTTATAGCGGAAGAAAAATTGAATTGCAACAATGGTCTCCTGAAACTGTGCAGACACTGTTAAGTAAGCTGAAGCCTGAGGCTCGAAGCGTGAGGTTCAAGACGCTTCCACCATGATATTCTGCTTGAGTTTGATCGGCACCGTTTTCCCCTGGCGGAGAGCCGGATTCCATAAAGGCATGTCGGTAAAGGCTTTCTCTATTTTTTCATTCATTTTGTCATTTCCCCCGCTGATGGCATTGGCATAAATGGTTTTACCATTTTCATCAATGATAAATTCCATCAGTATAAATGCTTTTCTCTGGCCGGGTTCGAGTTCCTTGATCATATCCAGGCTCAGTTTGTCAATAAACAATTTAAAAGCAGGATTGCCTCCCGGAAATACGGGAAGTTTATCAACGCTGATGGCAAGATCTTCTTCCGGAATCGGCTGTTCCGGATGATAAAGTTTATCGGACTGTCCGGTGTTTCTGCCTGGATCACTGCCGGAGTTGCAACTCTCTTCAATAACATATTCCCCTTTTGCATTGACGACCACCGGAGGTACCTGGTGGTTTTTTTCAAAATAATAAAAAGCATTCTGCATACTTTTCTCAAAAGGAACAAATTCATTAAAACTCACCAGAAAGCGATTCAGGTAAGCAACACTTCTCGGATTCTCAAAATTGACGGGGAAAATATGAACCGGAATATAATCCTGTCCCATGTCCTTTGCATGGGCTGCCAATACATAGAGTTCTTCAATTTGTCCGTCGGTAATCGGAATACATCCCGTAGTAACACAACTTCCATGAATATAAATATCACCTCCCGGCTGCGACAGATCACAAAGCATTTTATCGGAAGCATTCGGATAATTCAAACCCAGCGATAAATGATAGAGGCTTCGCGGATTAAATTCATTGATATAATAAAACCCTTCCGGTACCTGGTAATCACCTGCCATTCTTTTGGGTCCCAGCGAACCGGCCAGGGCACAAATTTTGTAAGTTTTAAAGAGTTTGTATTTTTCGGACTGGCTTGTTTTTCACCCAAACTTCCATTTCACTGTCATACTTGAAAGAACGGATATACACATACCGGGCAGGCCAGACCAGCTGTTTTGCCGCAAACTGCTTTTGCAAGCGTATCTTCTTCCCGGCTCATCATTTCACTGATTTTGGGAAATGATTTCTGATAATCCAGGAAATGAACGCTATAGACGGAAGTCTGGGCCAAAACTGGCGTAAAACAGGCATGAAAGCCTAAGCAAACATAGGGCATTAACTGGAGAAACCGGATTTTCTTCATGCAAAAAAAAATAATATGCATTCGGTACGGATAAAGTTACTATTAAAACAAAAATCCGGCCATATTATTATGTCCAGACCATGTGAATAACGCGTGAAAACCAGATTGTTTTATCTTCACGCCATAATTGGGAAAATGCTCAAAATCGGAATCTTAGGCGGAGGTCAGTTAGGAAGAATGCTTTTACAGGCTGCTGCCAATTATCCGGTGCAGACCTATGTGCTGGAAAATGACCCGGAATGCCCTGCGGCCCATCTTTGTCACGGTTTCTGGAAAGGTGATATCCGGAATTTTGATGATGTTTATCATTTTGGAAAACAACTGGATGGAATTACCATTGAAATTGAATCCGTAAATGTGGAAGCCCTGGAAAAACTGGAAGCGAAGGAGTAAAAATCTTCCCCAGACCATCCGCCCTTCGAATTATCCGGGATAAAATATTGCAAAAACAATTTTATAAGGAAAATGATATTCCGAGTGCTGCATTTCGTATCACTGAAAAACGGGATGATCTGAAAAAATTTTCAGATTTCCTTCCTGCAGTTCATAAACTGGCCTCCGGTGGTTATGACGGCCGGGGAGTTCAGATTTTGGAAGACTGAACGGGAAATACATCATGGGTTTTGATCAGCCTGCCGTTCTGGAGAAAAAAGTGAATATTCATAAAGAAATTTCCCAAATCGTTGCGATCAACGCTGCCGGACAAACAGCATCTGTATCCTCCGGTGGAAATGATTTTTAATCCGGTACTCAACCAGTTGGATTATCAGCTCAGTCCGGCAGAAATTCCACAACAAACGGCCTGGCGTATGGAAGCCATTGCCCTGAAAGTGGTCAAGGATTTGAAAGTCACCCGGAATTTTTGCTGTTGAACTTTTCCTGGATAAAAACGGAGATGTACTGGTGAATGAAACCGCACCCCGGGTGCACAACAGTGGTCATCATACCATCGAAGCAAATTTCAGTTCGCAGTTTGATATGCTCTGGCGGATCATGCTCGGTTATCCGCTGGGCAATCCCAAACATATCGTACATGCAGCCATCGTGAACCTGATCGGCAGTGAAGGATATTCCGGAGAGGCCCAGTATGAAGGGATCGATGAAATTTTAAAAATGGAAAATGTTTTCCTTCATCTTTACGGAAAAAAAGAAACAAGACCGGGAAGAAAAATGGGACATGCCACCATCCTGAGTCCGGAAAAGGCAGATCTTGTTTTTAAAGCAAAAGCCATTAAACAAAAATTGCGTATCACTTCATCTCAACCCAAAATAACCGTATGAACCAGGTGGCCATTATCATGGGAAGCGACAGTGACCTTCCGGTCATGCAACCAGCTGCGGAATTTTTAAAGTCCTTCGGAATTCCCTTTGAACTTACTATTGTTTCTGCACACCGTACACCCCATCGTCTGGTGAGTTATGCCACAAAAGCCAAGGAAAGGGGATTTAAAGTGATTATCGCCGGAGCCGGTGGTGCTGCCCATTTGCCGGGCATGGTTGCTTCACTTACTTCACTTCCGGTAATCGGGGTTCCCATCAAATCTTCCAATTCACTGGATGGCTGGGATTCCATTCTTTCCATCCTGCAAATGCCCAATGGAATTCCGGTTGCTACGGTCGCTCTGAATGCTGCCAAAAATGCCGGCATACTGGCGGCCACCATTATCGGCGCCTTTGATGAAAAAATTTCTGAAAAAATTTCCGCTTATAAAAAAACGCTTGAAACAGAAGTAACCGATAAAATTGCCAAGATGAAAAAAGATGGATGGGAGAATAATTTCGACTAGCTGGCTAAAAATTTTCTTCCAGGATGATAAACTCCTGCTCCAGGTCCAGGGAATGCTGACAGAGTGCATCCAGGAAATCTTTTCCAAATTCCGCATACCAGGGAATAAAATTGTCGATTCTTTCCTGCAGATTTTCCAGCGGAAATAAAACTTCCCGGATTTCATGAATCCTGCGCCTCACTTCCTCGTGATTTTTCTTTTCCGCCCGTAAAATCTTTTTTTCCAGTTCTTCCAGTTTTTGAAGGGATTGGGCAGAAAGTTTTTCCACATGCTGTTCCAGTGTTTTGTCAACTGGCTCCGGAAATCTCTTTTAATTGGTCATAAAAATCCCGCATCTCCTGCATCTGTTTATCCAGACTCAGTTGACGGGTGGAATTCCGGCGTACAAAATCTTCCATCAGGGTTTCTTCCGGATTAAAAATCTCAGCGGATGAAATCCCAGTTTTATCCAGTTTTTCACCTAGTTTTTTTCTGATGATCAGAAAAGAGTTACGCAAAATCAAAACGGGAAAGGGAACACGGTAATGATTAAACAGGGGTTTCAGTTCAAGCCAGTAAGCCGTTTCACCGCCTCCACCCACAAAAGCGATATTGGGCAGAATGGTTTCCTGAAACAGTCCGCGCAGAATTACATTCGGACTAAACCGTTCCGGGAAATTAGCCAGTTCCTTTTCCATTTCTTCGGGAGAAAACTGAATCGGTGTATTCACAACCAAAATCGCCCGTTTTTCCATTCGAGACGTTCGCGGATTTCATCCCTGAGATAAAAAAGATTTATCTCCCTGGGATTTGCCTGCACCGTGATAATGCTTTGACAGCTGCTGAATATTTTCCGAAGTGATGGAATATGGGGTATGATTCGTAAGGTCATCTTTAAAAATTCCGCGCATGACGGATTTAAACAGCCGGTTATCCGGAATCAGAACAACTAAGCCGTATGCTCCGAATAGCTGGTGCAATAATTTCAAAGTTGCCTGCTGGATATTTTCTGAATCCAGGTAACATTCCTTCAGCATTTGAACAAGCCCCGCTCCATGAATATAACCGGAGAATTCTCCTTCGATCCGCTGGATGATTTTTTCCAGCCCTTCGGTGTGCATACGTCCAACCGCACCGGTTTGTTTTGTTTCCCAGATATGTTTCTCCCGGTCCAGATACATATGGCCCAATTCATCAAGATCTGCATCTTCACTACCCATAAAAAAAACAGGAACAAAATGTTTATCTGGATAACGGGCCGCAAATGTCGACGCAAGATTAATTACATGAAGAATCTTGTAAATAAAATAAAGATTCCCGGTAAAAATGGCCGGCTGATGGGCCGTGGTAATCGTAAATGTATTTTTATCAGCAAGTCTTTCCAGGTTTTTCACCACGGCATCCTCGTTAGTTAAATCTGCATACTGTTCCTTCAGTATACGAACAAGCATGATTCGGTCTGTTGGGAATTTCTCCCGGTCCCGGATAGACGCTTCGATACCTTCAAAAGAAACCGGATGTGTATAAAAATGTTTAAGAAATTCATTTCCATTCAGATAAGCTGTAACGATCCTGGAAAAATATCCTGTTTGCTGGTAAGGAATCGTACGGGCAGTGAAGTTCATAAATGAATTACTGGAAATGAGCTGTGGGTTACTGGTTATACCCAAACAGTAAAATATTTATTTTGTTCAGTTCTCCCCTGCCGTTCATACAACTTCCCCTTCCAGATCGAAATCGTATGCTTTGGTCATTTTCACCTGAAACAAAACTACCAATCTTCAGGGGGGATGTCGTTTTTATAATTACTTCATTGTCTACTTCCACAGAATCAAATTCCGTTCTGCCAATATACCTCCCGGATTCTTTCTTGTCTACAATGGTTTTAAAAATCTTACCGATTTTTTCCTGATTTTTTTCATAGGAAATTTCCTGCTGCACTTCCATCACTTCCTGTGCCCGCGTTTCCTTAACCTGCAGCGGGAACATCGTCTGTCAGATCATGGGCAGAAGTACCTTCTTCATGGGAATAGGTAAAAATTCCTACCCGGTCAAAGCGGTGTTCTGTGAGAAACTCTTTCATTTCCTCCACATCCGTTTTCCTTTTCCCCCGGAAATCCGGCGATCAGAGTAGTACGCAGACAAATGCCGGGGACTTTTTCCCGAATCGCATAAATCAGTTCAGTCATTTCAGCCCGGGTAATCTGCCGTTTCATGGCCCTGAGCATGGCATCACTGGCATGCTGGAGAGGCATATCCAGATAATTGCAGATATTTTCCCGGTCGCGCATCACATCCAGAATTTCCAATGGAAATTTACTGGGATATGCATAATGTAAACGGATCCATTCCAGACCCTGTACATCTGCCAGCCGGTTTAGCAGATCGGGCAACATTCTTTTTTTATAAAAATCCAGCCCGTAATAAGTTAGTTCCTGGGCGATCAGCATCACTTCTTTTACACCCATCCGTACCAGGTTTTCTGCTTCCTTCACAACAGCTTCGATGGGTTTACTGATATGAACGCCCCGCATCAGCGGGATGGCACAAAATGAACAGGTACGGTTACAGCCTTCAGAAATTTTCAGATAGGCATAATGCTGCGGAGTGGAAAGAAGCCGTTCTCCCAGTAATTCCGCTTTATAATCCGCATTCAGTTTTTTGAGCAGGAGTGGCATTTCCATTGTGCCATACCAGGCATCCACTTCCGGAATTTCTTTTTCCAGGTCATCCCGGTATCGCTGACTCAGGCATCCGGTAACATATACTTTATCCAGGCTTCCTTCTTTTTTCAGAGCTACCTGTTCCAGGATCGTATTCACAGATTCTTCCCGGGCTTTGTCGATAAATCCACAGGTATTCACGACAACAATATTAGTGCCCCTTTTTGTAGTTTCATGGACAACCTCAATACCATTGGCACGCAGCTGTCCGCTGAGCACTTCACTGTCCACCATATTTTTGCTGCATCCGAGGGTAATGATATTTACTTTATCCCGCCGGATTGATTTTGTTTTCATGCGGGGCAAAATTATGTCTTTATGCTGAAAGATGGAGGCGTCAGGCGTTAAGCGCTAGGCGTTAAGCCTTAAGCTTTAAGCCCTAACTTCGAAACCATGAGCAAGGCACATCTGACACAGGTTTATTCCAAAAATTTTTTAACAGCGAAAAAGCAGGCGGACTAATCCTGATTGCCTGTACCGTGATTTCCCTGATTCTGCCAATTCATCCATTGGCCGGGATTTCGTTCATTTCTGGCATATTACAGCCGGCCTGCATATTGGCAGTATCCATATTCCCTTCCGGATTGAAGAATGGATCAATGACGGTCTGATGACGATTTTCTTTTTACTGGTGGGTCTTGAAATTGAACGGGAACTTTATATCGGAGAATTGTCATCGTTTCAAAATGCGATACTGCCGATCATGGCTGCTGTTGGTGGTATGGTTGTTCCTGCGCTGATTCATTTCTACTTTCAATCATGGAAAACCGGAACAGGCGGGTATTGGAATTCCCATGGCAACCGATATTGCATTTTCTCTGGGTGTCTTGTCTTTAATTGGCAAACGAATTCCGCTGTCATTGAAAATATTTCTGACTGCCCTGGCCATCATTGACGATCTGGGTGCTGTAATCATCATTGCCATTTTTTATACTTCTACATTTCTCTTTTTTTTATCTGTCCCTGGCCCTCGGGTTATTTGTGATGCTTATTATTATTTAACCGGATGAATGTTTATTCATTATGGGTTTACCTTCCGGCCGGTGTTCTGCTCTGGTATTTTTTATTCATGTCCGGTGTTCATCCGACACTAAGTGGCGTTTTACTTGCATTTTGCATTCCGTTTCGGAAAAATATGGAAAACCAGCCATCCTCCGTATTACAACATGCCCTGCATACACCGGTAAATTTTTTTATCATTCCCTTATTTGCACTGGCCAATACAGCCATTCATCTTCCGCCATCCTGGTGGAAAACAGAAATTTTCAGCTCAAATAGTCTGGGTATCTCTTTAGGATTATTGCTGGGAAAACCAGTCGGGAATTGTGGGTTTCACGTTCTTGGGAATGGCACTGGGTATTGCCAGACTTCCGGAGGGCATGAATATGACTAAACTGATTGGCATAGGACTGCTTGGCGGGATCGGATTTACGATGTCCATTTTTATCAGCAATCTGGCATTTGAGTCTCGATCCTGACCTGATTCAAAGTTCTAAAGTAGCCGTATTAATCGCTTCTGTATTAGCCGCCATCCTGGGATGGATTATTCTGAAAGCAGATACCCGGAAAGACAGATTTTAAGGAGCCTGTTCTTTAAAAAGACTGTCCACAAATTCATGACTGTCGAATAGCAGCAGGTCTTCTATTTTTTCCCCCACGCCGATATATTTTACCGGTATTTTAAACTGGTTGGCAATGGCCAGTACCACCCCGCCCTTGGCTGTTCCATCCAGTTTGGTAATGGCCAGTGAAGTTACATCAGTGGCTGCCGTAAAATGTCTGGCCTGTTCCAGTGCATTCTGTCCGGTACTGCCATCCAGTACCAGCAATACTTCATGTGGTGCATCCGGAATCAGTTTTTTCATGACCCTTTTGATTTTACTGAGTTCTTCCATCAGATGGGTTTTATTATGCAGCCGGCCTGCTGTATCAATGATGATTACATCCGTTCCCCTGGATAATCCGCTTTGAACCGTATCAAAAGCAACAGAAGCCGGATCAGCACCCATTCCCTGTTTCACGATCGGCACTCCGGCCCGTTCACTCCAGATAGTCAGCTGATCTGTTGCGGCCGCCCGAAAGGTATCTGCCGCTCCCAGCAAAACACTATATCCCGCTTTTTTAAAATTATAGGCCAGTTTACCGATGGTGGTTGTTTTTCCCGCGCCATTTACACCAACGACCAGGATTACATAGGGTTTTTGGTCCGGCAACTTCAAAATCACGGAACTTGTCCGGCCCGCTTTCCATGAGCAGTTGTTCAATTTCATCCCGCAGAATACTATTCAGTTCAGCTGTATTGAGGTATTTATCCCTGGCAACCCTTTTTTCAATCCGTTCAATGATCTGGATAGTGGTATCAATGCCCACATCTGCACTTACCAGGGCTTCTTCCAGGTTGTCCAGCACTTCTTCATCCACCGTGGTTTTTCCGGCAATGGCTTTACCGACGCGGGTAAAAAAACTTTCCTTGGTTTTTTGCAGACCCTCGTCCAGGGTTTGCTTTTCTTTCTTTCCGAAAAGTTTATCAAAAAATCCCATCTCGGTTTTTTTTAAAATGTTCCTAAAGAAAAAAGCCGCTCCGGTAGGGAACAGCTTGGATAAAAAGATTCGAGACAGCAATTATTTCTGAGCCAGAAACTCCTTGATCTTATCCTTGTGGATAATCGCTTCCTTAAAAGTATAAGCGCCCGTTTTGGGACTGCGGACAGCCTTAATCACTTTGGTCCAGTTCTTTGCTTCAGCTGCTGCACGTGGCATCTTTGGTCTTGATCGCGGTCTTTGCTGCTTTTGCCATGATTATTTAATTTCTTTATGAACAGTTACTTTCTTTAAAATCGGATTGAATTTCTTCAGCTCCAGTCTTTCCGGAGTATTTTTTTTGTTCTTTACGGTAATATACCGGCTGGTACCGGTTTTCCGCTGGTTTTGTGTTCAGTACATTCCAGAATCACCTGAACCCTGCTTCCTTTCTTTGCCATTTTGCTGAATTTATAATTTTATACGCTGAACGCTTTAGATCTTTTCTCCTGCTTTACGCAATTCCTTTACAACTGCATAAAGACCATTTTTGTTGATGGTCCGGATGCCTTCGGTAGAAACCTTCAGGGTGATCCATTTGTCTTCTTCAGCCAGGAAAAAACGCTTCTTCTGCAAATTGGGTAAAAAACGACGTTTCGTCTTAATATTCGAGTGGGAAACACTGTTTCCGGTGATTGGCCGCTTGCCCGTTAACTGACATACTCTGGACATACTCATCGGAATTTTGGACGGCAAAGGTCGGGATAATTTCCAGATTTTCAAAGAAAACATTGAAAATTTGGGAATTTGGAAATTTGAAAATCTGAGAAATGTGGATAACTCAGGCGTAATACCGCTTTTTATAGCCCTGAAACTTCAGGCATGTTAAGGCGGATGCAAATGCTAATTCACTGCATGTTAATAAATTATGACAATTCCCAAATTTCCCAGATTTCCAAATTCTCAAATTCGATTTCCTCTTACTTTGCAATAAAGGTAGATGTTGGAAATGAAAAGAAGAACAATTCCCAGAGATATCAGCTGGCTGGCATTTAACGGCCGGGTACTGCAGGAAGCGGCGGATCCTTCTGTTCCCCTGCGCGAAAGGGTAAGATTCCTGGGTATTTTCTCCAATAACCTGGATGAATTTTTCCGGGTGCGGGTAGCCGCCCTGAACCGGATGAAGGAATACAGCGGGAAGGGCAAGCTGAATATGCACATGGAAACGGCTCCGGATAAAATCCTGGTTCAGATTCAGTCCATCGTACTTGCAGCAACAGGAAAGATTTGACGAAATCTGGCGGAATATTTATGCGGAAATGAAAAATGAAAAAATTTTCCTGGTAACTGAAAAAGATCTGAATAAGGACCAGCAGAAATTTGTTCAGAATTATTTTGAAGAAGAAGTCCGGGCCAATATCATTCCCCTGATGATTCAGAGCATTCCCCAGTTTCCCTATCTGCGGGAAAAATCCATTTACCTCGGTGTGGTGCTGTCCAGAAAAGCGACCGAACAGGAAGAGAAAAAATTTGCCCTGATTGAAATTCCCAGCCGTCTGCTCGGCCGGTTTGTCATCCTGCCCTCCCCTTCTCCGGATGAACATCATATTATCCTGCTGGAAGATGTGATCCGGTATAATCTGAGAAATATATTTTCCTATTTCGGTTATGACCGTTATGGATCCTGGGTATTTCAAAGTTACCAAGGATGCGGAGATCGATATCGATAATGATATATCCACCACGCTGATTCAAAAAATTGAAAAAGGGTCTGAAGAACCGGCGCAAAGGAAAACTCGTTCGTTTTGTGTATGACAAGGAAATGGATACGGATCTGCTGGAATACCTGATCAAGGGACTTTATCCTCGCAAAAAAAGGAACAACCATTCCGGGCGGACGTATTCATAATTTCAGGCATTTCATGGATTTTCCGGATGTGTTCCCCAAAAAAGGACAGCGAAAAAAACCATTTCCCCATCCCCTTGGTCAGCAGTTCGCACCGGGTTACGGATGTGGTGCTGGAACAGGATGTGATGCTTCATTTCCCCTATCATTCCTTTAATGCCGTGATTGATATGCTGCGGGAAGCGGCCATCGATCCGGATGTAACTACATCAAAATCACCTGTTACCGGCTTGCCTCCAATTCCAAAGTCATCAATGCCCTGATCAATGCCGTCAGAAATGGAAAGCAGGTTACCGTCATGATGGAATACCGGGCCCGTTTTGATGAAGAAGCAAACCTGGAATGGAAAGAAAGACTGGAAGAAGAAGGTGTAAAAGTAATGATGTTATTCCCAACATGAAAGTGCATGCCAAGCTCTGCCTGATCAAAAAAAAGAAGGGTGCCCGTTCCATCTATTATGGATTTGTCAGTACCGGCAATCTCAATGAAAAAACGGCCACCATGTATAGCGATCATTGCCTGCTCACTTCCAACCGGAATATCATGGCCGATGTGAACCGGATGTTTAACTATCTGGAAAAATGGAAAAATGGTATGGCACCGTTAAAAGCCTGCAAAACGCTGATCCCCTGTCCGATCTAGTCTGCGCAAAGAACTTATACCGGATGATCAACGCCGAAATCAAAACGGCAAAAAATAAAAAACCTGCTGCCATTACACTGAAAATGAATTCCCTTTCAGATGAAGAACTGATTTATCAAATTATATGAAGCAGCCCGGGCCGGTGTAGAAATCAAACTGATCGTACGCGGTATATTCTGCATGTTTTCGGAAAACAAAAAATTCAAAATACACCGTCACAGCCATCAGCATACTTGATGAATACCTGGAACATGCCCGGGTGTTTATTTTTCACAACAGGGCAAAGAAAAAGTTTATATATCTTCGGCAGACTGGATGGTGCGCAACATGGATCACCGCGTAGAAGCAACCTGCCCGGTGCTGGATGCCGAATATCCGGAAAGAACTGAAAGAAATTCTGGAGATTCAGCTTTCGGATAATGTAAAAGCCAGATGGCTCGATAATGACCTGCAGAATAATTATAAAAAGGATCAATCGAAAAAAAGTGCGTTCCCAGATTGAAATATATCATTACCTGAATCAGAAAATAAATAAAGCACCACGTAATCGCGGAAGCAGCTACCCGTATCGTGTCAACCGAACAGATGGTTCCCATTTAAAATCCACTAGCCTATGAGATTGGCAGCCATTGATATTGGAAGTAATGCAGCCAGGCTGCTGATCTCCGAAGTAACTGAATCGGACAAGAAACCCGATTTTGAAAAACTGAACCTGGTGCGTGTTCCGCTGCGGCTGGGTTTCGATGTATTTGAGAAAAAGGAAATTTCCGAAACGAAAACGGCCATGATCCTCAATACGATCCAGTCCTATAAATACCTGATGGATGCGTACGGGGTAACCAATTTTAAAGCTGCCGCTACCTCGGCCATGCGGGATGCAGAGAATGGCCCGCAGATCATTGAAACCGTTGCCGATGAAACCGGCATCGGGATTGAAATCATCAGTGGAGATGATGAAGCCGCATTTATTTATGAAAATCATATTGCAGAAAACCTGAATAGCGATAATTCCTATCTATATATTGACGTTGGTGGCGGCAGTACAGAACTCACCTGTTTTGCAGATAACAAACTGCTGTTTAAAAAATCATTTAATATCGGCACCATCCGGCTGATAAAAAACCAGGTGACAGAAGCACACTGGGATCAGATGAAAGATTTTCTGAAAAAGGAAATGCGGACTATGGTAAAACATACTGACGGCCATCGGTTCCGGCGGAAATATCAATAAGGTTTTTTCACTCTCCAAAAGAAAAGACGGCAAACCGCTGCCGCTGGAACTGCTGAAAGATTATTATAAAGAACTCAACAGTTTTTCCGTGCCGGAACGGATGCGGCTTTATAATCTGCGAGAAGACCGGGCAGATGTAATCGTTCCGGCCCTGCAGATCTATGTCAACGTGATGCGCTGGGCCGATGCGGAAGAAATATTCGTTCCCAAAATCGGCCTTGCCGATGGACTGATTCAGGCGCTTTACGGGGAGCTTCAAACAAACGGAAGCCAGCATTAGTTACTGACTTACTAATGCGCTATTAATATTCGATCTTAAAGCTTTACGCATATCGTGACCGAATCACAAAGACTTATCTTTATCACTTCAACCACCAAGAAATGGTTCCAAAAAAAATTACAACCCATATCCTTCAGAATATGAAGGCGAACGGGGAAAGGATTTCCATGATCACGGCCTATGATTTTTCATTTGCCCGATTATTCGACGAGGCAGGCATTGACGTGATCCTGGTGGGCGATTCTGCATCCAATGTGATGGCCGGTCATGAAACCACGCTGCCCATTACGCTGGACCAGATGATCTATCATGCATCATCAGTGATTCGTGGTGTTACCCGATCCCTGGTGATTGTGGATCTTCCTTTTGGTTCCTATCAGTCCAATTCAAAAGAAGCCCTGGTATCCGCCATCCGGATCATGAAAGAAACCGGTGCTCATGCTGTAAAACTGGAAGGTGGTGAAGAAGTGCTGGAATCGGTAAAAAGAATTCTGGCGGCCGGTGTACCGGTGATGGGACATCTGGGTCTTACACCACAATCCATTTATAAATTCGGCACCTATACCGTTCGGGCAAAAGAGGAAATGGAAGCCAGGAAATTAAAAGCAGATGCCCGACTGCTGGAAGAAGCCGGCTGTTTTGCCATTGTGCTGGAAAAAATTCCTGCCCTGCTGGCCAAAGAAGTTGCAGAAACCGTCAGTATTCCGATCATTGGCATCGGTGCAGGAAAATATTGCGATGGACAGGTACTGGTGATGCATGATATGCTGGGATTAACACAGAATTCAAACCCCGTTTCCTGCGGCAATATCTGAACCTGCATGAACCGATCACGCAGGCCGTTCAGCAATATATCAAAGATGTAAAGTCAAATGATTTCCCCAACGAACAGGAACAGTATTAACTGATAGGCTAACCGTCAAGATCTGTCAACTGTCAACTAGTGTTAATATCCGCATTCAGAATTTCATACAACTGCAAATGACTGTCTGCCGATTTGAGTTGTAAAATACATTGACTTGCAGATACCGGTTCCCTGTAGTTCGGAAACCACTTTTACTTTGTCATAAAACAAATGTCTTCAGTTGTTTTTTTTCTTTCTGGATCCGGCTTTTGGCCTGGTTATAATCCGCAGATCCCCGTCATGGTTCGTTTTTTCTGCCAGCAGAACTACATAGCGGTGATCGTAATTGGATGATTCCATATTCAGAATCTGGCAGGAACAAATCTCTGTCCAGGTGGATTCAGCTGTAGCTGGGGAAGCTGTAGAAGCTATTCTTGTCAGATCTAACGATGGTCCTGGATTTTGAAAGCAGATCATCCAGTTTCTGAATCTGGTCTCATCTGTATCAGAAAATGACCGGAACCGGCTTGACCGAACCGTTCCGGCAAAAATATTCAGACTGGCAACACATAATAATAAAAAAGCAAGTGAAAAACGGATTAAAGGGCGCATAGTCAGGGTATTAATCAAGTGAACAATAAGCCTTCCCGGATGATGGAACTTGATTGATACCGGATTTCAACGTTGACAGTAAGAAAAAAACCTGTGACAACAGGTTTTCAAGGGATAGATGGGAATTCAAAGAATGCAAAAAAAATGCAAACCTCATAACATTTTGAAAAATAATATTTCGGAAAATACGGTACCCCTGCAGGGTTGATATTATGTGAAAAACAAAATATTATTAATGATAATATATTCATTTTAATAACATATACATATTTTTAGGTAAGCTGGCCATAGACAATCATATTAAGGATTTTATTCAGTATTTCCATACCAAAACACACGAATCATGAGAAAATGGCTATTCCTTTCAGTACTCCTGCTTTCTTCTGCCTTCATTTTTGCCCAAACCAACATATCCGGCAAAGTCACGGATGGTAAAACCGGTATTCCCATTGCTGGCGCTTCCGTTAAAATTAAATCCACCAAAAAAGGAACAACGACCAACAATGACGGAATTTTTAAATTAACGGTTAATCCGGTGATGTGCTGGAAATCAGCGAAGTTGGTTATCTGCCCCAAACCGTTGCCGTGGGTTCCCAAACGGAAATCTCCATTACCCTGCAACAAATTACCACGGACCTGGGTGAAGTTGTCGTAACCGGAAACAGGGGATACGCCGAGGGTAAGACAGAAAGTCCCGTACCAGTCGACATTGTTAAATTTAAACTCATTGAGCAGACAACCTCCTCTCCAAATCTGGAATCGCAATTAAATATGGCCGTTCCTTCCTTTAATTATAATAAACAAAGCGGTGCAGATGGCTCAGATGCAATTGATTTTGCCAGTCTGCGGGGATTAGGTTATGACCAGACCCTGGTTTTGGTGAATGGTAAACGCCGGCATCTGTCGGCATTTGTATACGAATTTGGTACCCGGGGAAGAGGAAATTCAGGAACGGATCTGAATGCCATTCCCGAAGCGGCGATTGACCGGGTGGAAATATTGAGAGACGGTGCATCGGCCCAGTATGGATCGGATGCGATCGCAGGCGTTATTAATATCATTCTGAAAAAAGACGTAAATAAATTTTATGCGGTAGTCGGCGTGCAGTGGATATAATGATCATACATATAATACGCTGAACAACGTAGATCCGAGTCAGTATTATACCGGTTCCTGGATAGACGGACAAACCTTGAAAGTGGATATGAATTATGGTGTTCCCATTGGAAAAAATGGAGGGTTTTTAAATATTGGCGCAAACTTTCTCACCATCGGCAAAACATTCCGGGCACTTCCGGATACCAACTGGACAACCAATCCGAATTCCAAAAAAGTATGCCCCCTGGCTGGCTGACTACAGAAGAGCATTTGGAGACGGATCCATAACTTCCGGTGGAGCGATGTACAATCTGGAAATACCGATTGCCGGTACCAGAATCAACTTTTTATTCTTTCGGCGGATATAATTATAAACATTCAAATGTATATGCCTGGTCAAGAAATTTCTATAACCATCCTGAAAAATTCCCGACCAATCCTGACGGAACTTTAATATTTGTTCCGGACATCATGAAAGTCGCAGGTCCGGCGACCAGCACGCCAGATCCAAACAATGTATATTATAATCCCCAGGAAGATGTTTACATAAAAGACATGTCTTTTGCAGCGGGCTCAAAGGTACTTTTGGAAATGAACTGGGACTGGGACCTCAGCAATGTGGTTGGTTATAATAATTTCCATTATTATGGCAATAAAACATTCAATGCAACACTGCCTAATCCATGCCAGCACAGACAAGATTTGATGATGGCGGATTTAATTTTTTGCAAAACACCGCCAACCTGGATGTGAGCAGGAGATTTAAAACGATTGCACAAGGACTAACTTTTTCCTTCGGACTGGAATACCGGTTACGAACAATATAAAATATATCAGGGAGAAGATGCTTCCTGGAATGCTTATCCGCCAAAACAGAAATATTATCCGAATACAGATGACACCCGGGATGTAGCATCCGGATCACAGGGATTTCCGGGTTTCCGGCCAACTGATGAAGTAAATGCAAACCGCACAAATGTAGGCGTTTATGCAGAAGGGTCCCTGGATCTAACCGACAGATGGCTGGTTGACGGTGCCGTACGGTTTGAAAATTATTCAGATTTTGGCTTTGTAACTACATACAAATTTGCTACCCGCTATAAACTGACGATGCACTTTAATATGCAGGGGATCCGTAAGCACTGGTTACCGGGCGCCTTCACTTCAGCAAATTAATTTCAGCAATATCAATACGAATATTGTAGACAACAGTCTTCAGTACATCTGGCTGGCACCCAATACCGATCCGGTTGCGAGAGCTGCCGGTATTCCTCCGCTGAAACAGGAAACTTCTGTAAACTATAGTCTTGGTTTAGCCTGGAAGCCGGTCAATAATTTTACAGTAACCGTTGACGGATACCTGATCACCTGAAGAACCGGATCATCTTTACCGGACAGTTCCCCGCAACCCTGGATCAGCTGGCTCCCTATATTCCTGCAATTGTCTCCTCCGCTGAATTCCGTACAGTTTTTTGCTAACGCAGTAAATACGACGAACAAAGGACTTGATATTGTTTTGGAATATAATAAGAGCATGGAGAGAACGGGGTATCAAATTATTATTTGCCGGAAATCTTCAGAATATAAAGATCAATAATATTAATATCCCGCCGCCGCTGAATGATACAACATTTGACCAGCAGACTTTTTTCAGCACACGTGAACAGGCATTCTTAATTGCTTCTGCACCGAAATCAAAATTCTCCATGAATTTCGAATATGATATAAAGAAATTTGCCATTGGAACACACCTTACTTATTATGGCAAGCTGTCTACACAGGGTTATGGATATGCTACACAAGCCGGTGCTACCGGACGGAGAACCCGGAGGAGCCGGTATATCAGATGCCGGACTGGGCTATTATCCTTATGTTGATTTGGACAATGGTACAGGAACTGTTCCCGAAAATTTTGTCTTCAATCCGAAAATAGTCACCGATCTGTATTTTTCATATAAAATAAATAAAAACATTTCCTGTAATTATCGGTGTCGATAATTTTTTCAATGTTCATCCGGATATTTCTGCAACTGAAGGTGCTAAAAATGCATCCTGGGGCGACAGTGAATCCGGTGGCCCATTTGATGCCGTCCAGATGGGCTATAATGGCATGAGATTGTGGACGAATGTGGTGCTGCACTTTTAAACCATTTCTATTATTATAGAAAACCATCCCGGTCTTTCACGGGGTGGTTTTTTATTGAAGATACAGGATCAGCTGCTCTTCAGCCCACACTCCCATACTCCCATACTCCCATACTCCCATACTCCCATACTTTCCTTTACTTTCCTCTAACTTGCGTGCTCAATCGATTCAAATGGAATTTTTAAAAGAACTCGGCATACATCCGCACAATGCAGGCAGCTCAGTACCGGAACAAAATGGTTTGACAATCCAAAACAAACCATTGAATCCTTTTCTCCGGTTGATGGAAAAAAAATTGCCGCAGTTTCCGTAACGACCAGAGAAAACTATGATCAGATTGTTCAAAAAGCGCAGGAAGCTTATCTGATCTGGAGAACCTGGCCTGCTCCCAAACGCGGTGAGATCGTTCGTCAGCTCGGTGAAGCCCTTCGTGAAAAAAAACATGCGCTGGGAAGTCTGGTCAGTTATGAAATGGGAAAAAGTCTGCAGGAAGGCCTGGGTGAAGTGCAGGAAATGATTGACATCTGCGATTTTGCGGTTGGTCTTTCCCGTCAGTTGCACGGACTCACCATGCACAGCGAAAGACCCCAGCACCGGATGTATGAACAATGGCATCCGCTGGGAATTGTCGGCATTATTTCTGCATTTAATTTCCCGGTTGCCGTATGGAGCTGGAACAGCATGCTGGCCTGGGTTTGCGGAAATGTTTCCATTTGGAAGGGATCGGAAAAAACACCGCTTTGTTCACTGGCCTGTCAGCAGATCGTTGCAGAAATTTTTAAAAAAAATGAAGTACCTGAAGGAGTAAGCTGTGTTGTTACCGGTGGACGGGAAGTGGGTGAATGGATGAGCGGAGATGAAAGAATTCCGCTGGTTTCTGCAACCGGATCCACCCGGATGGGCAAAGCACTTGCATCGGTTGTGGCCTCCCGACTGGGCAGATCCCTGCTTGAACTCGGCGGCAATAATGCCATCATCATCAGCGAACAGGCTGATCTGGACATTGCCGTCCTGGGTGCTTTATTTGGTGCCGTGGGCACTGCCGGACAACGATGTACGAGCACACGCCGGCTGATCATTCATGAAAAAATTTATGAAAAAGTAAAAAGCAGGCTGGTCAGTGCCTATGCGCAACTGAAAATTGGCGATCCGCTGGATGAAAAAAATCATGTGGGTCCACTGATTGATCAGCAGGCCGTCAATATGTATCTGAAAGCCATTGAAGCCTGCAAAAAACAGGGTGGTCATTTTGTTGTGGAAGGAGGTACTTCTGTCCGGTAATGGATATGAAAGCGGCTGTTATGTAAAACCCTGTATCGCAGAAGCCAAACCCGAATATCGAGATTGTGAGCCAGGAAACCTTTGCGCCCATTCTATACCTGCTGAAATATAAAACCATGGATGAGGCCATTCATATTCAGAATGGTGTACCGCAGGGACTTTCCTCCTCCATTATGACCCTCAATCTACGGGAAGCGGAACAATTTCTTTCTGTGGGTGGAAGTGATTGTGGTATTGCCAATGTAAATATCGGCACTTCCGGTGCCGAAATCGGAGGTGCTTTTGGAGGTGAAAAAGAAACCGGCGGCGGAAGAGAAAGCGGAAGCGATGCCTGGAAATCCTATATGCGCCGGCAAACCAATACCATTAATTATTCCACCAAGCTGCCCCTTGCCCAGGGAATACAGTTTGACTTTAAAGCTTAACGCCCAACGCCTAAACGCTGAACGGTCAAATCGAAAAGAAATCAGGTATATTACTTTAACGCTTTCCAGTATCCGTCGTTCAGCGTTAAGCGTTGCTTAGCGTTGGGCATTCAGCGTTAAGCGTTGGGCGTTAAGCGTTAAGCCTTATAATATATATAGCGTTCAGGACGTTTAAAAGGGCAATGGAACTGAACCGGATTTACCGTTATTTATTAGCCTTTTTGGCATCCTTCCTGTTATTTACTCGCTTTCGGCCCAGATCAGGCTGGCAGCCCTTGGGGGCGTTCATTCTTCCAATTTCATTCAGAAAAATTCCATTCCCGGGTTATGACACGGCATATGGAAAATATTTTTCATCCAACACCGGATTTGAATTGGGCGTATTGGCTGAAATTCCTTTTGGCAAAAACAACCTTTTTTTTCAACCCGGTATTTTATTCAGTGCGAAAGGAAATCAGTTCAGCCGGACTTATGATTCCGCAGTTTATCAAATTGATACGCTTTATAGTCAGCATACACTGAGTCTGAATTATGTGGAGATTCCCCTGTATCTCACCTGGAAATATTCACTCGCCAAAAACCAGCAAAGCCATTTCTATATCAGCGCGGGCTCTTATTTTGCGTTCATCAATACGGCAAATCAGTCTTACCAGAACCGGGTCCTGCCCTATGGTTCTTCGAAATATATTTATAACTCCGGTACAGAAGACCTGCCGGTTGGTCAGGGTACCGGAAAATATAAAACATTTGATTTCGGATTTGTCGCCAAGGCAGGTTTTGAACTGGGAAATGTATTGATCGGTGCTTATTTCAGTCAGGGACTGACGAATGCATATACTGCTGCCTATCCTTCCAGTTTTCACAACCAGGTTTTTGGCGGTTCTCTGGGTATCTGGCTGAATAATCCCAAGCCTGCTACTCCGGTTGTTACTGGATGCAGATAAGGACGGAACACCGGATCCCGATGATTCCTGCAAAACGATTCCGGGAATTCCCCGGTATCATGGTTGTCCGATACCGGATTCTGATCTGGATGGCGTCAATGATGAAAGGATTCCTGCAAAACGATTCCGGGAATTTCCCGGTATCATGGTTGTCCGATACCGGATTCGGATCAGGATGGCATAAATGATGAAGAAGATTCCTGCAAAATGGTTCCCGGATCTGCCCGATATCACGGATGCCCTGTTCCCGATCGCGACCAGGATGGTATTAATGATGAAATGGACAAATGTCCGGATCAGCCGGGTCCGGTTTCCAATCAGGGATGTCCCGGTATTAAAGACTGCCATGATCAAACGGGCTGAACTGGTTGCTGCCAATGTGATGTTCCAGGTAAACAGTTCAAAACTCACTAAAAATTCCTATCCGGGTATCCGCGAGCTTGCTGACAGTTTAAAAGCCAATCCGGATCTGGACTTAGTTATAGAAGGACATACTGACAATACGGGTTCGCCTGCCTATAATCTGGAACTTTCCAGAGAAAGGGCGGATGCAGTAAAAAAAGCCCTGTTAAAAATGGGAATCGAAGAGAACCGGATTGAAGCGAAAGGATTTGGTGATACGAAGCCAATTGCTGATAATCATACGGTTAGCGGGAGAGCCAAGAACAGGCGGGTAGTGTTTGTATTCCATTTAAAGAACCGTTAAATACCTTCTTCTGAATGCCATATATATTAAACATATGATGATCTTTGCAAGTCCAAATAATTTAAAATAATTTAATACCCGTTAAGCCCGGGAACGATTACTGGCTATATAAAAATCGCATGATGATTCGTATCAAAGAGATGGTTTTTACCCTATCCCTGATTGTTTTTTCCTTTACTTCATTTGCTCAGGGAACATCTTCCAAAACAGAACTCGTTAAAGGCTGGCATCTGCTCGACAAAGAAAAAGACGGGGTGTATGGTATCAGTCTGGAAAAAGCCTATGATTTCCTGCAGTTAAAAAATCTGAAAAGCAAACAGGTACTGGTTGCTGTAATTGATTCCGGTGTGGACACGCTCCAGGAAGACCTGGTTCATATACTCTGGACAAATCCGGGAGAAATTCCCGGAAACGGCATAGACGATGATCACAATGGTTACGTGGATGATGTTCATGGCTGGAATTTTATCGGGGGGAAAGATGGCAGGAATGTGAAAGACGATTCACAGGAAGAAGGAAGGGTGTACTACAAATACAAAGAATCAATTTGACAACAAGAAAATCTTAATGGACAGTATGAGTGCGGAATCCCGTGATCACTATAATATGTGGGTGAAGTCCAAGAAGAAGATCATGGGGGATGGAAACGATGAAGGTGTTGATCTGTTTATGCTGAAACGGGTGGTGAATGCCTGTATTAAAAGCGACAGTATTTTACAGCGTGCCATGGGGAAAAAAGAATATACCGGAAATGACCTGGAAAGTTTTGAACCAAAGGACATAGAAAGCCGGACTGCCAAATCTGTACTCTTATATCTCTTTCAGGATTTCCATATCATGGATATGACCAATACGGCTTTCATCAGCGATTTCACCGAACAGGCTGGATCATGAAGAAAAGAAAATGGAAATAAAAGAGAAAGCCCCAAAAAATTATCGCGGGGATATTGTGCAGGATGATGAAAATGATATCAGGGACAGCACCTACGGTAACAATGATATAATGGCAACAGATCCCATGCATGGTACACATGTAAGCGGCATTATCGGGGCAGAGAGAAATAATAGTATCGGGATGAACGGAATTGCAGATAATGTACGGATCATGATGATCCGCGCCGTTCCCAACGGTGACGAACATGATAAGGACATTGCACTGGCCATACGGTATGCTGTGGACAACGGAGCGAGAGTGGTAAATATGAGTTTTGGAAAAAATCTTTCCCCACAAAAATCCTGGGTGGACGATGCCGTAAAATATGCAGAATCAAAAAATGTATTACTGATTCATGCTGCCGGAAATGAATCTGCAAATGTTGATACCGCAGATAATTTCCCGAATCCTAATTTTAAAAATTCCCGTCAGACGGCAAAAAACTGGATTACGGTTGGTGCCAGCAGTGATCCGCTCGCTGAAGAAGGTTTTAAAAGTTATACTGCTTCTTTTTCCAATTACGGAAAAAAAGAAGTGGATGTTTTTGCACCGGGAACACGAATTTATTCAACCCTGCCCGGTGGAAATAAATATGGTAATCTCGACGGAACCAGTATGGCAGCTCCGGTAGTTACAGGCGTTGCAGCCCTGATCATGGAATATTTCCCGACACTCAGTGCAGCAGAAGTAAAATACTGCATAGAGAAAACCGCGTATATGCCTGCCGCAAAAGCAAAAAAGCCCGGAACGGAAGATGAAATGGTTCCCCTGTCAGAATTGGGTGCCGGAGGTATTCTGAATGCTTATGGCGCAGTAAAAATGGCTTCCGTTATTTCAGAATCAAAGAAAAATGACGTTCTGAAATCAACGCTGCAGAAGGAAAAGAATTAATCTGTTCTTCCTGAATATATTCCGAATAGCAAATTGCTTATTGTAATTTGCTATTTTTTTATGCCCTTACCAGAACGACGAATTCACCGGATTGCAGTAAGCAGCTTTTTTTTCCTGGCAGGAATCTGTTTTGCTTCCTGGGCATCCCGGATTCCGGATATACAGTCAAAATTGCAACTCAATAGTGCTGCACTGGGTGGCATCCTGCTTTGCCTGCCGGTCGGTTTACTGACCTCCCTGCCGGTTGCCGGCTTTCTGGTAGCTAAATATGGAAGCCGGATAATCGTCATGGTTTCGGCCATTCTATATGCCTGTACGCTGCCCATGCTTGGATTTGCAGGTTCCGTCACCCAATTGATGATAACCTTATTTGTTTTCGGATTTGGCGGAAATATGATGAATATTTCCATCAACACACAGGCCGTTGCCACGGAGGCATTGTATGATAAACCCATCATGGCTTCCTTTCATGGTGTGTGGAGTATGGCCGGTTTTACCGGAGCGGCTGTTGGAACACTGATGGTCCGGTTCCAGGTAATACCTCCCTATCATTTTCTCTCTATAACGGCACTGGCTATCCTGATACTGCTTATTTTTTCCGGAAAACTAAATCGCAGGGACAGTAACCGGGATGAGAAACAACCCATATTTGTGCGACCTGATAAATCTCTTTTAAACTTCGGGCTGATTGCTTTTTTTTCCATGATTTGCGAAGGAGCAATGTTTGACTGGAGCGGAATTTATTTTGCTAAAGTGGTGCATCCGGAACCAGCCCTGGTTACTGTAGGATATACGGCTTTCATGTGTACGATGGCTACCGGAAGATTTATCGGGGACTGGGTCGCATTCCGGCTGGGCATGAAGCGAATGCTGCAGTTCAGTGGTTTACTTACTGCAACTGGTTTGTTGCTGGCCGTGATTTTTCCTCAATTCATAACGGCCACCCTCGGGTTTTTAATTGTAGGCGCGGGAGTTTCTTCCATCATTCCGATGATTTACAGTGCTGCCGGAAAATCTAAAGTGATGTCGCCCGGAGTAGCCATCGCGGCTGTTTCAACCATTGGCTACCTGGGATTTTTATTCGGTCCGCCATTTATAGGATTCATAGCACAGGCCACCAGCCTGCGCATTTCATTCGGGCTCATTGCCGTTATGGGAACAATGATTGCAGTGATTGCCGGAAGGATCAGGACGGAAAACTAAATGAAAGAATTAATTCTTATACACCACCCCTTTCAGAGAAATCATATCATCCATCACATTGACGGTTTCTTTCAAATAGATATCCGATTTACGACTGTCTACCCACTGTTTGTACCGGTCTGCCTTGTCTTTGTCTTCACTATATTTAGCGGTATCCTGTGGAAGTGAACTGATCACCATGGGAGTCGTTAGTTTACTTGCAGAATCGATTTGTTTCACCATCAGGCGGATCATTTTTTGCTGCTCCTGGTAAGCCTTCAGGCTTAACGGATACGTTTTATCATTTTGTTTATCCAGCCAGTCGGCATTTTTTGAAATGGTATTAAAAGCAAGATTTGTATTTGTTCTTTCTGAACTGGAAGTACGGATATTGTTGATATCGTAGGCATATTTCCAGGTAGTATAATCAGCTTTTGGCATTTCATCCCAGGCCAGCGCATCCGGCTGATCCTTTTCGCGGATTTTATAATGCTCATACAAATCCGGAAGAACGATATCGGAAGACACGCCACGCAACTGGGTGGAACCGCCATTGATGCGGTAAAATTTCTGAAGGGTCAGCTTAACGGATCCCATCGGTCCGCCCAGATCGTTCAATCCTGCATTTTTATCCAGGGGAATATTTCGCTGAACGGTTCCTTTACCATAGGTGCTTGTACTTCCAATGATCACCCCTCTGTGATAATCCTGGATAGCCGCTGCAAAAATTTCTGATGCGGAAGCACTGAATTCATTCACCATAACAGCCAGCGGGCCATCATACAAAACTGTTTTATCCCGGTCATTCAGCACCTGCGGTTTACCATCCCGGTCACGCACCTGTACTACCGGACCCTGGTCAATAAATAATCCGACCATCTGCACTACATCATATAATGAACCACCTCCGTTATTACGAAGATCCAGTACAATACCATCTACTTTTGCTTCCTTAAGTTTAATGATTTCCCTGGCAACATCTATGGAGCAACGGCTGCCTTTCGGATTATCAAAATCTGCATAAAATTCAGGAAGGAATATATACCCGATCTTTCCTTTCTCACTTTGGATAATAATACTCTTGGCAAATTTTTCATCCTGTACAATCTCATCTCGGATCAGGGTAATCGTTTTTATGGAACCATCTGCTTTTTTAAGTGTAAGTTTTACTTCGGTTCCTTTATTTCCCCGAATAATCTTAACGGCATCTTCTACCATATAACTGGTCATTTCCACCGGCTCCTGACTGCCCTGCCCTACTTTCAGAATTACATCTCCCACATTAACCTGACCTGACTTCCAGGCCGGGCTTCCGGTTACCAGGGATACAATTTTAATGGTACCATCCTCATCACGCAGTGCAGCGCCGATGCCGTAAAAGCGACCACTCATATCCTCATCAAATGATCTTTTTTCAACCGGCGGGAAATAATCCGTATGCGGATCCATACATTGTACAATCGTTTCAACAAACACATTGAAAAAATCGTCGTCATCTGCTTTAATCCGCAGATGATCATAAAAACGATCTGAAACTTTCAGTGTTTTATCTCTGGCTTCTTTTTCCAGTTGTTCATTGGACTTTTCCACGTATCCGGGTTTGCCCTTGGCTGCTGTCTGCTGGTCGAGCAGATCAACATATTTTTCCAGTGTGAGGTATTTTAGTTTTTTCCTGATCTCTTCCCGCTGGGCAGCTGCATTTGCCGGGAAATCGAGTTTTTCATAATCCAGGACAACAGATTCCTGTTTTGAAAAATCAAAAGGCTGGGAAAGAATTTCGTGCGTAATATTCTGGGTCTCCTGCAATCTTTTTTTATACAGGGCTACGACGGCTGGCACAAATTGCACCGGCACTTTCCCAAGAATTTCATCATCCAGCTGATTCTGATACCGGGTTGACAGATCCAGAATATCCGACTTCAGAAAGATTTTCTTTTCAACATCCACTTCGCCGAGGTATTTTTTAAAAACCTCCTTGGAAAACTGATCGTCTATATTTTTGGGACTGTAATGAATTTCTTCAAGCATCTCACTTACATTTTTCAGGATCCTTTCATATTTGGTAGGCGGATTTCCGGTAAATGCAAAAGTTTTCAGCGCGAGGGCAATTCCAATAGCAGAAACGAGCAAAACAATGGGTAAATTCCTTTTATTCAGCATATATGAGAACAGTTTTGACATTGTTCAAAAATAACGATTATGCCCCTGTATTGTTGTTGGCCGGCTGAATATTAACGACTCCTCTTTGCCAACGGTAAATAGGGATGACGGGTGACGGTTGAAAGATGACCGCAGGTCAGAATGACTGATTGACCGGAATCAAATTCGTCCTGAATTTTCAAATTTCCTAATCCCCGAATTTTCCTTAGATTTGCAGCCCAAAATGGTGGTTGTAGCTCAGCTGGTTAGAGCACTAGATTGTGGTTCTAGGGGTCGCGGGTTCGAACCCCGTCATCCACCCATTTTTTCTTTCTTTGTTAAGGTTCTTTTCAGGTTTCTGCACCTTTTTTCATTAACAAACTTTTGACAACTTGTCCTGACACTGTGGCTTTGAACCTGTCAGTTCAGTCCGGGTATGACCCTATTGAACCAAGATGGTTGATCACCTGGTGCATGGAAACGAAGAAGAGATGCGGACGGTTCAAAACATCATAGATATACCTATAAATTAAGGAGTTAAGTGGTCTGTTTGAACTCTTCCGGATAGTTGTCCATTTTTTACTTTCAATGTTATACTGTAAAATTGCACGCCATCAGGCCTAGTTAAAACCATTTGAAAAAGTATGGCGAAGAATTTATTGATCGTGGAGTCCCCGGCGAAAGCGAAGACCATTGAAAAGATCCTGGGAGAAGATTTTGAAGTAAAGAGCTGCTATGGTCATATCCGGGACCTGGAAAGGGAGATATGGGTATTGACCTCAAGAATAATTACAAACCCCGTTATATTGTTCCGGAAGACAAAGAAAAGGTTGTCAAGGAGTTAAAAAGCGTGGCCAAGAAATCCGGCGAAGTATGGCTCGCAACGGATGAGGACCGTGAAGGAGAAGCCATCAGCTGGCATCTGTGTGAGGTACTGGGCCTGGATCCCAAAACAACCAAACGGATCGTATTTCATGAAATCACCAAACCTGCCATAGAATCGGCTGTGAGCAATCCCCGAACGGTGGATATGAACCTGGTGAATGCACAACAGGCCCGCCGGATCCTGGACCGGATCGTGGGTTTTGAACTGAGCCCTGTGCTCTGGCGCAAGATGAGCATGAAGAATAACCTGAGCGCCGGCCGGGTACAAAGTGTGGCCGTTCGGATCATTGCAGAAAGAGAAAGAGAGATCAATGCATTTACCCCGTCAGAGCACTTTTAAGATAGAAGCCTCTTTACAGCCAAGGATATTTCTGGTAAAAATGTCGTTTTCTCAGCTGAAGGCAAAAAATATGGAGATGAGAGCAGGAGCCGAAGAATTTTTGAAAAGCTGTATCGGTGCAGATTATACCGTATCCGATATCCAGGTAAAACCAGGAAAAAAATCTCCTGCCGCGCCTTTTACCACTTCTACCCTGCAACAGGAAGCCTCCCGCAAACTGGGTTATGGCGTTAGCCGGACCATGTTGCTGGCGCAAAAACTATATGAAAGCGGTAAGATCACCTATATGCGTACCGACAGCGTAAACCTGAGCGAAACTGCGATGGATAGTCTCAAAAGTGAAATCAACAGCCAGTATGGAGATAAATATTATCAGACCCGGGAATTCAAAAATAAAAATGAAAGTGCGCAGGAAGCGCATGAAGCCATCCGTCCCACCTATATGGAAAATGATACGGTGGAAGATGCCGATCTGCGCCGGCTGTATGAACTGATCTGGAAAAGAACCATGGCCTGCCAGATGGCAGATGCGGAATTGGAAAAAACGATCGCCAAAATTCAGATCTCCACCAATAAAGAAGAACTGACAGCCAGCGGTGAAGTATTGAAATTTGACGGATTCCTGAAAGTATATCGGGAAGACCGCGATGATGATGATATGACGGAAGATGAAGACCAGGAAGGCATGTTGCCGCCGCTGACCGTGGACCAAAAACTGCCATTCGTGGAAATGAGGGCCACAGAACGTTTCAGCCGGCCACTGCCCCGGTACACAGAAGCATCGCTGGTAAAAAAACTGGAAGAACTGGGCATCGGCCGTCCGTCTACCTATGCCCCTACCATTTCCACCATCCTGAAAAGAGGATATGTAGAAAAACGAGATAAAGAAGGCGTGAAACGGAGATTTCAGGATTTTGAAACTTAAAGAAAATAAGATCAGCAAAATCGCGGAGCAGGAAAAAACAGGAGCAGAAAAATCAAAATTATTTCCAACCGATCTTGGACTTGGTCGTTACTGATTTTCTGAAACAGTATTTTGATGATATCATGGACTATAATTTCACGGCCCGCATCGAAGAAGAGTTTGATGAAGTGGCCAGCGGCAAACTGGAATGGAATAAGATGATCGATGATTTTTATATTCCTTTTAAAAAAGATGTCGAAAATACCATTGAGAACTGCAGAACGAATCAGCGGTGAAAGAGAACTGGGAGTTGATCCGGTGTCCGGGAAAAAAGTGATTGCGCGGATGGGCCGTTATGGACCGATGGTGCAGATCGGTGAGCAGAATGATGAAGAGAAACCACGCTTTGCCAAATTAAAAAATACGCAGAGCATTGAAACCATCAACCTGGAAGATGCGATGGAACTGTTTAAGCTGCCCCGAAACCTGGGCCAGTTTGAAGGTGCGGATGTAACGGTAAATATCGGACGCTTTGGTCCGTATATCGCCCATGACAAAAAATTCTATTCCCTGGGCAAAGAATTTGATCCATATACCATCAGCTTTGAAGAAGCCACTCCCATCATCGTGGAAAAAAGAGCGGCCAAGGAACAACGCACCATCAAAGTTTTTGAAAAAGAAAAAATTCAATTGCTGCGCGGACCCTATGGTCCCTATATCAAACAGGGTCTGCGCAATTATAAAATACCGAAGGAAAAACAGGAAACGGTGGAAACCCTCGAACTTCCTGAAATTAAGGCAATCATTGAAGACGTAAAAGCCAATCCCGCCCAAAAGGGTTCCGAAGAAAAAGAAATCCTCATAAGATTTTCTGAAATCCTGCGTTATCCAATAAGGGCAGGCATATCCGATCCGGAAATAAACATCCGGACCGGGTTTGTGGATAAGATTGTCATTGCATTTTTTTTAACTTCTCCGATATTCATCCCGTTAACCCTGACAGCATACCGACAGAAGAAAAAACATCCACCCCATGCAGGAATCCAAAGAAATAAAAGCCTTGTTTCATCTGATCGATGACCCGGATGAAGAAGTGTTTTCAACGGTCAGTAACCGCATCGTCAGTTATGGCCGGGGTATCATTCCAAACCTGGAAAATCTCTGGGAAAATACATTGCAGGATTCCATCCAGGAAAGAATCGAAATGCTGATTCACAAGCTGCATTACCGGGATCTGACCGAAGATTTTCAACGATGGAAAACGAGCAGTTACCACGATCTTTTAACTGCCAGTCTGCTGGTTTCAAAATTTCAATATCCCGACCTGGCGACCAGCCCGGTGTTGCAGGAAATCGAAAAACTGCGACGTAATATCTGGCTGGAACTAAATAATTACCTGACCCCGCTGGAACAGGTGAATGTACTAACCAGCATTATTTACGGGTATTATAATCTGAAAGGAACGGAAGTCGGATATCAGCATCCGGAAGAATTCCTGATCCATAAAGTTATTGAAACCAAAAGAGGCAATACCATAATTAACGGGGTGATTTATTTATTATTGAGCGAGTTGCTGGATATTCCGGTAAAAGCCATCAATATTCCGCGCCAGTTTGTACTGGCTTATATCAAACCCGGTCTGGCAGATGAGGCGAATGAAAAAGCCGCCATTGACCGCATTGAATTTTTTATTGATCCGATGAGCGGACAGGTATTTACGCATAAGGATGTAATGAATTATTTCAACCGGATTTCCATTACCCCGGCAGATTTACATTTCAGACCCTGCAATCATATCCGGATCATTCAGACATTGCTCGAAGAGTTCAGCAAATGTTTCGATAACGAGTCCAATTTGTACAAAAAAACGGAATTGCTCATGCTCTCCCGCATGCTCAGCGAATAAGTGTTTACAGAATTCCTCTGTATTGCCGGACACCTGCATCCGCAATTAGCGTATATTGATTAAAATTCCTGTCTTTATGCCAGTAATATACCGGCTTCGGTTTATCCTTGGCTTTGTAATTTTCAGTTTGATTTGTGTTCAGGCTTTGGGCCAGACAAAGAAGCGCATGGTTCACCGGCAGAAATTGGATACTACCACTATAGACCTGAACAGCAAAATTTCTGATTCCATTCTCCGGGAAGCAGAAGTCAGGGACACCACGGTTCCGTACATGGTGAACAAAATTGAATCCTATACATTCAGCCTGAACAGGGCAGAAAATTTTTTTGACAGGAAACTGGATACATGCCGGAATTCTGAAATCGCTTTCCGGTTTGGAACGGGGATTGAAATATTTTCACAAGCGCCTGGGCCAAACCGAGAACCCGATGAATCTGAGGAACCTGAATACGGCCTATGTATTGATGAGTGAATCGCGCGAAACACTGGAAGGATGGGAAAAGTCACTGGCATCCTATACCGCCCAGTTAAATGATATACACCAGAAAATCCGCCTGGTAAAACACGACAGCAGTTTGCTGAATGATTCCCTGGATAACATTTTGCGCGGGCAAATGAAAACAGTGCATAACCGGTCCCTTTCCCTGGATTCCATTCTCCATAGTTCTACCATTAAATCCAATACGCTCCGAAACCGGGTTTCCATAAGTTATTTATTGGTCAAGGACCTGCAATCGGAAATCAGCGATCACCAGCAGGCAATCCGTGCGGGCGTTTTCAAGCAGGAAGAAGCTCCATTTTTTGATTTGTGCGCAACGGATTACGACGCAACCCTACCCGAAATTATCAGCGACGGACTTACCCGGTCTACCCGGGTCGTCCGTTTTTTTATGAGAACGACCTGGGATACCCGGGCCATTAATCTGGGCATCTGGGTTTTGCTGTTCACCTGGTTTTTGATCATCATGCGGGTGTTGCGCAAACGTCCGGATCCGCAACCCATTGTTCAAAATTTGGTGTTCCTGAAAAAATCAACGCTTATCTGCAGCCTGCTGTTACTTTTTACCTATAGTCCGTTTCTGTATGCCGGTGTACCCGCTGCATATGTTCATTTTAATGAACTTTTTCGAATATTATTTTTATCGGTCCTGTTACTACCCTATCTCCGCAAAATCGGAAAAGTTATCTGGTTTATTATTATCGGCATCTGGATTGTGTTTGCCCTGGATGATATTTTACTCGATTCTGCATTGGGAGAAAGATGGGGCCTTATGCTCGGTGGAGTTATACTGGCTATCACATGCATCATGCTGCTGAGAAGGAAAATAATAATTTTTAAAACCCTCGAAGAATCCAAAGCCCGTAATCTGATCATCATTCTGACGCTGGGCCAGATTATCTTTTCAATCGCCTGCAATCTGACCGGGAGGATAACACTCTGCAAACTTTTTGCATATAGTGCTATTGACAGCCTTGTACTGGCCATAACCCTGAAAGTCTGCTGCACCATTCTGGTAGACGCCGTATATACCCAGTCAGAAGTATTTCAGTAACCGGTTTTTTGCTTTCCTGAATTTTGTGGATCTGAAGAATAAACTTCGTAATGTGTTATGGGTGGTAGCGGTTTTCGTTTGGACGGTTTCCATTGTCCGGAATCTGATGTTGTACGACCGGGTCAGCAATATCCTGTTTTATTTTATCAACAGGCCCAGGACCATCGGAAGTTTTACATTTTCATTTACGAGTGGAATACTGTTCATCCTCATCATCTGGATATCTTCCGTTCTTTCCCAGTTTGTAAATTTCTTTTTTGATGAAAGGCATAATCCCGGTCCCAGGAAAAAAACCAAGCTGGGTTCCATTGCACTGATTGTACGCATTGGCATCTGGACCGCCGGATTTTTCATCGCGGTAGCTGCGGCGGGTATTCCGATCAATAAAATTTCCATACTGATCGGTGCACTGGGTGTAGGTATCGGTTTTGGTTTGCAAAACCTGGTAAATAACCTGGTTTCCGGAATCATCATTGCATTTGAACGGCCCATCCAGATTGGAGACACCATCGAAGTTGGAGGTAAAACCGGCACCGTACAGGAAATCGGTGTAAGATCCAGTCAGATTAGCAATGGAGAAGGGTGCGAATATCATTATTCCCAACGGAGATCTGCTTTCGCAACAACTGGTGAACTGGACCCTGCATGACCGGAACAAACGAGTAAAAGTTCCGATCAGCATTCCTTATAAATCTGATTTCCGTAAAGCCCGGGAACTGATCCTGGAAGAAATTCAGCAAAAATGATCAGATCATGAAAGATCCCAAACCGGCCGTTACGGTCGATACCTTTGCCAATGACATGGTGAACTATGAAATCAAATTCTGGGTTCCGGACATGTCAGAAGTAGGAACTATCCGAAATGAACTGATGCTGGATATCATTGATTCATTCCGGAAAAACAATATTCTAATTAATAATTAATAATTATTTACCATCCCTTCCTGTACTCCCTTTTCACAAACTGATTGGCTTCGTCAAAATTTGTGATTTTCATATTGGCAGCATCCCAGAGTAATTTTTTTCTTCCTGTATAATTAAATTGCTGTCTTCCGTTGGAAGATGTTTTTTCTGTTCTGATATTCCAGGATCTGAGTGCCAGATTTCCCATAAGGATGGTTTCTGTTAACGGTCCGGCATATTCGAAAGGAGAACTCACTTCTTTCTGACCATATCCTGCCAGGCAGGCATTGATCCATTGTACATAATGCCCTTCGGGAACCCTTGCAATGGTTTGTGGTACATTTATTTCTTTTGTTCTGGATGTAGGAAGAAGTTTTGGATTGGCACCATAGGTTTCACACATTATTTTTCCTTTGGTTCCGGTAATCAGCACACCACCTCCGCCGCTGTCTCCAAACTGTTCATCGGCACCCAGTTCATCGGGTCTTTGCGGAATGATGCCACCATCCATCCAATGCAGTTTAACATCGGGTTTTCCGTCTTTACCCGGAAAATTCAAAATCACGGAAGAAGCAGCCGGACAACTTTCGGGAAAATATTCCGGAGTCCAGGCTTTTTCAAAAATGGAAACCTGGCTGCATTCCACCGCATTCGGATATACCAGGCCGACAGTTTTAAATGCCGGATCAATCAGGTGGCATCCCATATCTCCCAGGGCACCCGTTCCAAAGGCCCAGAAACCGCGCCAGCTGAAAGGAACATATTCTTTATGATAGGTCTCTGCCTGTGCAGGTCCCAGCCAGAGGTCCCACTTGAGTTCAGGGGGCACCGGATCCGTACTTTTCGGTGTTCCCAATCCCTGTGGCCAGATCGGCCGGTTGGTCCATATCTGTATATCGGTTGCATCCCCGATGATACCTGCCCGGTACCATTCCTGCATCGTGCGGACTCCGTCTCCGGAAGCACCCTGATTTCCCATCTGGGTAACTACCTTATATCTTTTTGCCGCTTCGGTGAGCATTCGTGCTTCATATATATCATGGGTTAATGGCTTCTGAACATATACATGTTTTCCAAGCTGCATCGCCGCCAATGGCAGCTACTGCGTGACAATTATCCGGTGTGGAAACTGAAACGGCATCAATCGAACCATGTTCTTTTTCCAGCATCTCCCGGAAATCGTAATATCTTTTTGCATTGGGAAAACGGCTTACGGATTTAGTGATTTGCCGGTCATCCACATCGCAGAGAAAAGCAATGTTGGCATTCGGGCTTTTTGAAAATTCAAACAGATCACTCTCCCCTTTTCCACCGGCACCAATGGCCGCGATATTCAGTTTATCACTTGGAGCAACATAACCACGTCCCATCACATGCCTGGGGATTATAAAAAAACCGGCAGCAGCCAGCGAGGATGATTTAATAAAATCTCTTCTTTTGTTATTCATATTTTATTGTTGTCAGTTAAGTTAATTAAGCAGGATTGATCAATCACCGTATGTATCTGATCATAGATCCTTTCGGTCCCGCTCAGGGCTTTAGGCGTTAAGCGTTATGCGTTAAGCTTAAAAAGAACGATAGGTTCTTTTTACAAACTGATTGGCCGGAGCGAAATTGGTGACTTCCATTTTTTCACCGTCCCAAAGCAGTTTTTTTCTGCCGGGATAAACTTTATTTCCTTTGCTGTCGGTTTCACTGTATACATAACTGCGTACCGCAAGATTGCCCATGAGAACGGTTTCGGTCAACGGACCGGCTATAGCAAAATCAGAACTGGTATATGTGCCATATCCTGCTTTGCATGCTTTTACCCATTGTTGCTGATGGCCTTCCGATCCTCCGGTTACCAAAGGAAGTTTTGATTTCGGAAGAACTGCATCTTTCATCCTGCTGGTGGGCAAGAGTGTAGCCCGCTGGCCAAAAATTCCGGCCATGAGTTTTCCCTTGGTTCCTTCGAAAATCATTCCGCCACTTTCGTCACCCATGGTCTCATCCGGCAATAGTTCTTCAGGTCTTTCCGGTTTTATTCCCCCGTCATACCAGATCATTTTTACCGGCACCAGGGATCCGCGCTGCGGAAATTGAATATAGGATTTTGCTGAAGGCGGGTAGCTTTCCGGATTTACCAATTCCTTGAAAAATCCGGTATACACCGATCCGATACTGGTTTCTACAGAAACCGGATAACCCAGTTTTAATGCCAGATAAGGAACATCAATAAAATGACAGCCCATATCGCCCAGCGATCCGGATCCATAATCCACCCAGCCGCGCCATATTGCCGGCAGATATGCAGGATTATAATCCCGCTGCGGGGCTGTGCCCAGCCAAAGGTTCCAGTCTAATTCCCTGGGCACTTCAAATTGTCCGGTAGGCGTAGGTATTCCCTGAGGCCATGTAGGGCGGTTAGTCCAGACATGCACCGTATGAACATCTCCCAGCAATCCATCCTGAATCCAGGTTTGAACCAGCCGGATATCATCACCGCTGCTTCCCTGATTTCCCATCTGGGTTACAACTTTATATTTTTTTGCTGCTTCTGTAAGCATCCTGGCCTCATAAATATCATGGGTCAATGGCTTTTCCACATATACATGTTTTCCAAGCTGCATGGCGGCAAGCGCAATGGGGGCATGCATGTGATCCGGCGTGGTCACGATCACCGCATCAATATTTTTGCCTTCTTTTTCCAGCATCACCCGGTAATCTTTGTAATATGGCGCAGCTGGGCCATTTCGTACGGGCATTAACTGCCATACGGTCATCCACATCACAGAGTGCTACAATATTATCTGAGCCCAGGTTATACGCATAGGGAAGATTTACTTCCGCTTTACCCCCGACACCAACTCCGGCTATATTTAATTTATCGCTTGGCGCTGTATATCCCCGGCCAAGTACATGGCGCGGAACAATAAAAAATCCGGCTGCTGCCAATGAGGATGTTTTAAGAAAATCCCTCCTTGTGTTTTTGTTCTTTAATTTCATGAACAGATTTATTGAAGTTGACAGTTGGCAGTTGGATGGTAAAGAATTTCCATTTACCTTATTTCACATTACGCTTTGGGCCTAAGCTTTAAGCGTTAAGCCTAAAGAGCGAGGCTTCCAGCGTAATGGTTGTATTCAGAAGCTTACTGATGGGACAACCGGTTTTGGCTGCTTCGTATGCTTTCTTGAACTGCTCCTCAGAAATGCCCGGAATTTTAGCTTTTAATGTGAGTGCCGATGAGGTAATAGAACCGGTCGGGGGATCAAGGGTTACTACGGCAGTTACATCGAGGCTGTCCGGTGTAATGCTCATTCCCTGAAGTTGAAAACTCAACGCCATGGCAAAACAGCCTGCATGAGCAGCCGCAACCAGTTCTTCCGGATTCGTTCCGACACCTTCTTCAAAACGGGATTTATATGAATACTGCATTTTATTTAATGCATTACTCTGCGTGGTGAGCACTCCTTTTCCATCTTTTCCTGACCCATTCCAAACTGCGTTGGCCGTACGTTTCATAATTGTAAAATTTAGAAACGTAAGTTAGGAAAAACTAATAGATTGAGAGCAGCGTAATGTCAAAATACAATGGGGAATTCGGCGGAATGGTTAAATATCCACTACACCCATAGGCATAGGCGGATGGGATCAAAAGTTTTATACGGCCCCCTACTCCGATTTTAGTCAGACCAAACTGCCAGGCGGGAATCAACTGCTGAAGCTGATAGCCACCCAATGGGGAATGGGTAGCGGAATCAAAAATAGTATTGTTCATCAGCTTGCCGATATAGTTCACATACATGTAAGAACTTAAACTCGGTTTTGCATTTGCCTGTCCCGAATCCAGGATCTCATAATAAATTCCGGAGCTGTCAAAAGTGGTATGAATAGTATCATCTGCAAATTTGAGCAGATCAGCGGATTCACTATAAGGCAGTGCATTGGTACATGCCGGAGTGGAAGGAGTTGATTTTCCACATCCAAAATAAGCGATCAGAGATAATCCCATTAAAACAAGTATCCATCTTTTCATAAAAAGTGTCAATTCATTCAAAAAATTAAAATGCTTTCAGTTCCTGGCTACTAAACGCAAAAGGAAGAAGATCCGTTGCCTTTGGGATAATAAAAATTTCCCCTGATTGTCCGCCAAGAATAAGACGTATTGCGGTTCCGGACCTCTGTTCATATTCAGCGAGTGTCTGCCTGCATATTCCACAGGGACTTATCGGCCGGTCACCCGATCCGGATTCATTGGAATAAGTCACGTGCCATATCCGTAACCGCGACTCCCGGAAAACTGGCAGAAGCCGCTGACAGCACCACCCGCTCCGCACAAATTCCGGCCGGAAAACTTGCATTTTCCTGATTAGACCCGGTGAGGATATTTCCGTTGCTCAAACGAATCGCCGCACCCACCCTGAATTTTGAATAGGGGGCATATGCATCTCCGGTTGCTTTTTTTGCTGCTTCCAGCAGCAGGGCATCGTCAACTCCGAGAGATTTGAAATCAGGAAATATCTGTATCGGTATTTGTAAACTGACTGACTTCATTGGAAATATGCGATGTTATTTAATTTTCTTGAACAGACGGCTCCAGCGGATTCCCTTGTTCCAGCTCATCCAGATAATTGAAGCTTCTCCTACCACATGATCTTCCGGAACAAATCCCCAATAACGGCTGTCCTGGCTCTGATGCCGGTTATCTCCCATCATCCAATAGTAGTCCATTTTAAAAGTATAATCTGGATGCTTCTTTATCATTAATAAAAAATTTCCCGTTCCGCATTTCCAGTTTATTTTTTTCATAATCCCGGATTGCCCTTTCGTAAAACGGATAATTAAATGCATTGAGAACCAGTGTAGCCCCTTTTTTGGGAATCCAGATCGGACCATAATTATCCTTTGTCCAATTGTATTGCGGATTATAAGGATATACATCCCGGCTGCTGTCAATATAGGGAATGATATTTTTTGCGAGTCCGCTTTTCATCATTTTATCCCGGGCAACCGAAGTAAGCAACATGGCATAACGGTTAGGCATACCGGTCTGTTGAAACTCTTCTCCGTTGTTGATATCGATATCGTATTCTTCTTTCATTACGGTCTCATCCAGTTGCTGGCCGGCAGTGGTAACGATATAGTTTGTTTCTGAAAAATCCGGAAGTGGTGTTGCCTTACCATTGATATAAACGATCTGATTAATAATCTGCAAAGTATCTCCTGATATACCAACACATCGCTTAATATAATTTTCCTGTTTATCCACCGGCCGAACGATCAGCGGATATTGATCCGGATCATTTAGTATCATCTGACGACCGGCATCCATACCGCCCGGGCCACCCAGGGCCCTCGCCACATCATAATAAGGCTGTTCAGACTGATATCCTTCCTTGTTAATTACCGTATCGCCGGCAGGAAAATTAAACACCACAACATCATTTCTTTTCACCGGAGAAGGGAACCAGCGTGTATAGGGGATATGAATCCATTCCACATATGACTTCATATCAAAAATGGGCATGGTATGATGAACAAAAGGCATGGCAATCGGCGTATTGGGAATGCGTGGTCCGTAACTGAATTTGCTTACAAAAAGAAAATCATTCACCAGGAGTGTCTTTTCCATGGAAGGCGTGGGAATCACATAGGCTTCGAAAACAAAAGTGCGTATGAGCGTGGCGGCGACTACCGCAAAAACACCGGCATCAATCCATTCCCGGGCCGCAGATTTTTTATATTTCCTGGCTCCTTCTGGCCCAATGAAATGATCCTTCTTGTTCAGCCCGACGTAAATAAAATATAACCCTGCTGAAAAAACGGTCAGGGCATGCTGATAGAAACGAAACTTCCCAAATGTTTTTACAAATTCCACTAAAATTGCCAGTGTAATAAACCAGCCCACTACCGGGATAAACTGCAGAAAAAACCAGTAAGCCGGTCTTTTGCTTATCCGGAGCATTTCGTAGGTGTTGAGAACCGGCACCAGGCCTTTCCATGCGGGTAACCCCTGCCTTTTTAAACATAAAGTAAGATCCAATGGTGGGTAGTATGAACAGTACCAGGGCTATGAATAACAAACTCAGAATCTGATGGGCAGTCATTTAAGCGATTTTAGTTTGGGGCAAATGTAACATATTAAAAAGCCTTCAAAATAAGGCAGATAGAGGGATTGGCTAAACCGTTCGACACTTTTATGCAATTTTTAAGATGCTATTTTTTAGGAAGCACATAATTTGCCACGTCTTCACGGCCAATGGATTTGGAAGAAAGAATGATCAGACGTTCCACTACATTTCTGAGTTCACGGATATTACCCGTCCAGTTATATTCCTGGAGTGCCTTTATGGCTTCTTCATCAATTGCTTTTCGTGCTATTCCATATTCGTTGCAGATATCCTGCAGGAATTTATCGATCAGCAGCGGGATATCATCTTTCCTTTCATTTAAAGAAGGTACGTGTATGATGATTACGCTGAGACGATGATAGAGATCCAGTCGGAAATTTTTTTCATCCACCTCTTTCAAAAGATCCTTATTGGTCGCCGCGATTACCCGAACATCCACATTGATATCCTTGTCGCCACCTACTCTGGTTATTTTTCCTTCCTGCAGGGCACGAAGCACTTTTGCCTGTGCGTTGGGACTCATATCCCCGATTTCATCCAGAAAAAGTGTTCCCGAATTTGCCTGTTCAAATTTTCCGATTCTTTGCTTCACCGCTGAAGTAAATGAACCTTTTTCATGCCCGAATAATTCACTTTCGATCAGTTCACCCGGAATAGCAGCACAATTCACTTCTATCAGCGGACCAGAAGCCCGATTGCTTTTTTCATGCACCCAACGGGCAACCAGTTCTTTTCCTACCCCGTTTTCCCCGGTGATTAATATGCGGGCATCTGTGGGTGCAACTTTTTCAATGGTCTCCCTGATTTTATGAATCGGTGTTGAATCGCCGATCATATCCTGCACCCTGCTCACTTTTCGTTTCAGCACTTTGGTTTCCGCAACCAGGGAAGTCTTATCCATGGCATTCCGAATCGTGATGAGGAGACGATTCAGATCCGGAGGTTTGGAAATATAATCGTACGCTCCTTTTTTAACCGCTTCTACTGCTGTCTCTATTGTACCGTGACCCGAAATCATGATAATCGGAAGATCCGGATTGGCTTCCTTTGCCTTTTCCAGAAATTCAATACCATCCATTTTAGGCATTTTTATGTCACACAGAATGACATCATATTCTTTTTCCCGGAATTTCCTGAATCCTTCTTCCCCGTCTCCCGCCTCATCAATTTTGTATCCTTCATAAGAAAGTATTTCGCTCAGGGTTTTCCGGATTGCTTTTTCATCATCAATGATCAGAATATTCGACATATTTCTCGGTTTCTATTAAAATAAGGGACGGATTTTCAGCTTTTTACAGCGCAATTTACTCTAATAATGGGTTATTTGAAATTTAGTCTGGAAATCCTTTCCTAACCGGGGTTCTACCTTCGTAAAAATACGTTGCAGGAACCGGTTTCCCTGCTTATTTTGTGAGTGTCCTTATTTTAAGAAAAACCAGCATTAAAATTTAACCCTATGAAACAGGAATTAGACCATTCCGTAAAAGCTCCGGCCAAAGTATTTTTGAAACTTACGGTATTTGGATTTGTGCTCATTGGCTTCGCTTATATTTCCCTGATCGTTATGGGAACTGCTCTTAAAGCCATTCATTAATATATAACGATTCCGGACCTGGTTGCTGTCCGGAATTTTTCATTTTTTTATATCCAGCTGGATAATCGTATCCACCGGATCAAGGGCAATTCCCCTTAGATCAATCATAATATAGTTGTCTTCCAATTGCTTAATCCGCAGTTTTTTTCCATCTATTCCTGCTTTCTTTACCCGGTAGGGTAGTTTTATAAAAAACATCTCCCCGTCACTTTTGAACAAGTGGAGATAAACTTTATTTTCCGTTTCCGTAACAGCTCCCCACTCACCCGGTTTCATGAAACCTGCCCGTGTACCATATATTGAATACCCGTTCTTTTTTAACCAGGTTCCCATCGTATCCAGCCGTTCAGTAAAAGCCGGCTGAATTTCACCATTGGGTAAGGGCCCGATATTCAACAGAAGATTGGCCCCGTATCCGGCAGCTTTTACCAGCAGACGGATCAGGGTGGCGGAACGTTTTATATTTTGTATCTGTAATATTAAATCCCCAGGAATCATTGATGGTTTCACAGGTTTCCAGCGGCAGGCTGGATACGGACTGACCGCCAAATCCCGTGCTGTTGCCCCCTGGAAGGTCCTTTTCAAACATTTGAAAGTCTTCTCCCGGTATCGGAGTCAGGTGATGATTGTTCCCAATGAGGCATTGGGGCTGCAGCTGATGAATGAGTGCATATATTTCCGACAGGTGCCAGTCTACATTCGGTTTGTTGACTTTATCATAATCATTCGGAAGCTGGTCCCAGTAACCATCGAACCAAACACCGGCGATCGGACCATACTGGGTAAGTAATTCGGTGAGCTGGGCCTTCATAAATTCGATATAATGGTTCCAGTCACTTTTCTCCGATCTGCCTGAGCCATGTCCGGTACGACCGGTTTCATACTGATAATCGCTGCGAAACCAGTCCAGCAAAGAATAGTAAACAAAAAGTTTAATGTGCTGCCGCTGGCATTCTTCTGCCATGAGTTTCACGGCGTCCTGTTTCCAGTCGGTATTCGTGATTTTCCAGTCTGATTGTTTGGTATCCCAAACGCTGAAGCCATCGTGGTGGCGGGTGATCAGCGTGATATATTGCATGCCGGCATTTTTAGCCGTGGAAACCCATTTTTTAGCATCAAACCGAACCGGATTGAAAATAGTCTGAAGCTGCCTGTATGCTGAATCCGTAATATTCCGGTTGTTCATTACCCATTCCCCGTTTCCGGGAATACTAAACGCTCCCCAGTGAATGAACATTCCAAAACGGGCACTGTCAAACCATTTCCGGGCAATCAGGTTTTCCGGTGACGGCTGATATACAGACTGTCCTCTGCCCATGAGAATAAATCCCCCAAGACACAGGATGATGAGAAACCCTTTCATGTGGCTGACATTTATTCTGCTGAAAACTTGAAATTACTTATTCAGATACATTACTTCCTTTACCATACGAATCACTTTTTCTGCTGAAGGCATGGCTGCAGCGACCAGGTTGGCTGCATAGTGCAGGGGAGCATCAGCAGCAGTGATGCGGCGAATTGGTGCATCCAGGTAATCAAATCCTTCTTTCTGTATGGTATAGGCAATTTCGGAAGAAATGGAAGCAAATGGCCATTGTTCTTCTACGATTACCAGGCGGTTTGTTTTTTTCACACTTTCCAGGATGGTCATCCAGTCCAGCGGACGAATGGTGCGCAGATCGATCACTTCGGCGCTGATATTTTCTTTTTCCAGTTCAGCAGCAGCTGCAAGGGAGATTTTCATCATTTTGTTATATGAAACGATGGTTACATCCGTCCCTGGTCTGGTTACATCAGCTTTACCCAGTTCGATATAATATTCTTCCTCCGGTACTTCGGATTTATCGCCATACATCACTTCACTTTCCATAAAGATCACCGGATCTTCTTCGTAACGGATGGCCTGTTTCAGTAATCCTTTTGCATCATATCCATTGCTGGGAGAAACTACTTTGAGACCGGGTATATTGGCAAAATAACTTTCAAAAGCAGTAGAATGCTGGGCGCCCAACTGACCGGCCGATCCATTCGGTCCGCGGAAAACGATGGGGCAACCAACCTGTCCGCCACTCATCGCGAGCATCTTGGATGCGGTATTCAAGATCTGGTCCAGGGCCAGTACGGCAAAATTCCAGGTCATAAATTCCACAATCGGGCGAAGGCCATTCTGGGCAGCACCCACACCAACAGCCGTAAAACCAAGTTCTGAAATGGGCGTATCGATCACCCGTTTCGGACCAAACTCATCCAGCATACCCTGGCTGACCTTGTAGGCGCCATTGTATTCTGCCACTTCCTCTCCCATCAGAAAAACCCGGTCATCCCGACGCATTTCCTCATTCATGGCTTCACGTAAAGCTTCCCGGAAAGCAATTTGTCTCATGTATAACAATTTGAAGAGGGGCAAAAGTATTGAGGAAAGAGGAATCGGCAATGAGGATTTTCGGTTAATCGTCCATTTTTCACTGAAAATCGAAGGTTTTATACCCTTTATCGAATAAGTTATAAAAAGGGCTCCGGGAAGCGCATCTTTGTATTGTTAACAAGCGATACCAATCCGAAGAAAAACCGAAAAATCCTGAATTCCTGAAAAACCAAACGAATTGTACCCCTAAATCCTAACCACTGAAAAAACCGAAACCTGAACTAAACCCAATCCTAAGAAAACCAAAACTATCCTGATCCAACGAAAAACCAATCAGAAAGCAAGAATCCAATCCAAAGAAAAACCAAAACCAGTATCGTGAAATCCGGAACCCTGAAATGTAAGATTGTACCTTCAAGACTGTCTTTTAAATAACATTCCCGGCGTAACGAATTGCAAAAGCCGCTCGCATTAAAACGGACGGCTTTTTGTATTTGTTCTGTTTAAATAATTTTCGGCTTACCCGAAGTTTTTTTTCCTGCGCGCTCCTGTGCGCTATGTGTTAGGTGTTAAACATTAAGCTTAATGCAGCAACCCTAAACTATCCAGGTCTTTCCGGGTAATCATCGGCATCTGGTTTGAACTGATTCTTTTTATGACCAGATTTCCAACCATCAGTGCATCATCTGCGGTTTTAAATCCCTGTTTACCCGGAATACCCGGCATATACTCCTGCCGGATATAAATTTTTTCACCTGCCAGTATAGTATAACCCCATCCATTGGTGGTTTGGATGGCTACGGCATGCAAAAATATTTTTTCTTCCTGGTTGTCCTTCCTGCTAAAAAAAAATACCGCGATGCCAATCAGCAGCGCGGTAATTCCGATAAGAGAATATTTATTTCTAATTGTCATTTGGATTTTCAGTCACGTCGGGTTGGAACTGGCGTAAATAATCTGATGATCCTGTTTGTCCGGGTGAACTTCTACCCGTTCCCACAAAACCGAGACCCGCAACATTAAACCCAACGGCTCCGGTGGTTGGAGGACCTTCAAAAGGTGTTCTCTGATTCCAGAGATCCTGGGCAAAATCATATTGCCAGGTATACGTATAATAAATGCCATTTTCACCCGTACTGATATAAGCAAAGTCTCCAATTACAAATGCGGATCCATTCCATCTTGCAATGGTTGTATACGCATCATCATAGGCATCGCTGCTGTAATTATTAATATGTTTGAGTTCAGACCATTTCAGGGTATCTGAAGCCGGGTTGAAAACCCAGAAATCGGTTTGCGGAGTGTTGCTGTTAACCCCTGTTACCAGGTAAGCCTTGTTATTGTACAGGAAAGTTACAGCTCCCCATCTTTTGTTTCCGCTGAATCCAATATCACTCCAGGAATCAGTCTCGGGATCGTACTTGTAAAAATCCTTCAGGGCATTACTGCCATCAAAACCGGTTCCGGCATATCCAAAATTTCCGATTCCAAAACCAACAGCTTCCTGACGTGCTCCCCCAAGAAAGTCAGCTTTCTTAGACCATGAATTCGCAGCGGGATCGAATTCATAAAAATCAGCAAGGTAAAAACCGGCGGAATTGTACCCTGTACCAACATATCCCTTGTCGCCAATGGTCATGGCAATCGCAGAATTTCTTTCCGTTCCGGCAGGCATGCTGGACACCTGTGACCAGATATTATTGGATGGGTCATATCTCCAGAAGTCATTATATCTTGTATTTAACCCGTCCCAACCGGTTCCGATGTACGCAAAATTTCCGATTACAAAGGAAACCGCTTCACTGCGGGCAGGCCCGTTTAACTGGGATTCCGTAACCCAGTTACCGCTCTGGGTAACCGGAGTATTATTTTTATGACAGGAAACCAAAGTGCTTAAAACGAAAAGTGAAAACAGTTGGAAGTAGATCCGCTTCATATTGTGGTATTGAGAATACAGTGTTTTGTAGCGATAAAAGTATTTTATTTGCAGCGCGAAATACGGACAATTCGGGGGATTTCACAAAAATTTATCAATTAACGTAATGCTTTTCAATTGTTAATCGAATTCAAAAAACATACTTTTGCCCAATTACAAAGTGCGGAAGGACAATTAAATGAATTATTTCAACCCGATACCTGACAACGGCTTTACCGCATCAAGCCGGTCAGTTTTTTTCAATCATCCGAAACAGGAGCCTTAATCTGGAGAAAATAAGCATGGGAAGAAAAAGTTTTTTCAGGCATCAACTATATCTTTTATCCGGACTTTTTATCTTAATGATGATCGCCTGTTCAAAGCCTCAGATCCGGTTTAACAGTCAATACAATGGCGACAACTATACCAATGTGGTTATGGTCGACACTTTTGCTGTGAAACTATCCACGGTATACCTGGATTCATTCGTCACTTCCGGCACCAGGGCTCAGCTGCTGGGGCGATATATAGATCCTTATTTCGGCACAATCACTTCACGCAGCTTCAGTCAGATCGGCACACCGGTACCCCTTCCGGTTATTACAAATTACTCTGTGTACGATTCGATCCGGCTGATCATGAGAATTGACAGATCTTTCTATGGGGATACAACCAAACTGCAGCGCTACAACGTAAGCCAGCTTACGCAGACCATGGATTTTCCTCCCAATCAGAATGCTTTTTATAATAACAGTTTCATTCCTTACGACCCGTCAATACTGGGATCTTCAGACGTGCTCGTCCGCCCGATCGCCGGATTAACTTCTTTAGGAAAAGGAGATTCCGTCATTTTCAGCATGCCTAATTCGATGGGTCAGGACCTGTTTGGTTTATTATTCAGGAATTCCGACACTATAAACAACGCGAATATTTTTGAAAATTATTTCAAAGGACTCACCGTTTATCCGGATATTAATAAGCCCGGTGCCGTTTATGGATTCAAGGATTCAATGGTTCTTCGGATTTATTATCACGAACCCGGTGTAACTATTGTAAACAAGACAACCGATTTCCAGGTTACCAAACAGTTTACCCAGTTCAACCGGATTGACTTCGATCGTACAGGTACACCTACAGCCCCCCTGAATGCCCTGAACCCGGAACTTCCATCTACTTCCGCCGGTAACCGGGCTTTTCTGCAGCCCATTACCAGTCTGTATGTCAAACTTCTTTTCCCAACCGTGACCACCTTACTGGGATACCAGGATTACCTGACGGTAATGAAGGCACAGCTGATCATTAAACCGATTGCCGGCACATACAGTCCCACATTTGGACTGCCACCGCTGGTTCCCCTGACACTGACAACGCAGGCTAATACGATTGGTCTGCAACTTCCATACGGAAACGGAAACTTACAGGTGGATTACCTGTACGGGATCAACACCAATTATTCGTATGATATTACATCATTTATCCAGAACGCTTTGAAGCAGGGCGCTGAATACAATTCCAAAAACGGAATAATGTTAACTGTACCACCTGCCCTTTTTAATACCACATTCAACAGGGCGGTAATAGGAGATGAATTTAATCCTCTGAAGTCAAATCAAATTTCGTTGCAAATCTATTACGCTTCATATTATTAAAATGACCAAACCGAACGGTTTAACCTATATGAGATCCTCGTTCACCATCATTTTTTCCGTTCTGTTTATTTCGGCAGGTCTGGCGCAAACCAACAATGAGCCTTATTCAATCCATGCCATTGGAAATATCACTGACAATATCATCAATCGTACAAGTGGTATGGCTTCTACCGGAATTGCTTACCGGAATAACCGGTACCTGATTACCAATAATCCCGCGTCCCTGAGTGCGCTGGACAATTCATTTTTTATGGGTGAAATTGGGGTAAACGGAAAGTACATCGATTATTCCGGTGATCCTGTTAGTCAGACCAATCACCAGTCTTCCGATATAACTTTTAAAAGATTTGCACTGGGCACTAAAATATTCAAACATTGGGGAAGTTCTGTCGGGCTGGTTCCTTATAGCGAGGAAAATTATGAATATTCCGGGTCGAGACCCATTGGCGGAAATGCCGGTGTTCAGATCCCGACCTATGATGAGGGTTATGGCGGCATAAACAAGGTATACTGGGCAAATGGATATCAGGTTACCAAACATTTATCCATTGGGGTTACCGCTTCATACCTTTTTGGTTCCGTCAATAATAAAAATATAATTTTTGGTCAGGGTACTTCCATTTACCTGTCGAAGAGCAACAGTACTTTTTTCAGCAATTTCAATTTTGATTACGGACTGCAGTATTTTACTTCCCTCAACAGTCACTGGGATATTTCCCTTGGTGCCATTTATTCCAATCCGCAATTCCTGAATACCACATCAAATGTAACCGTGGTGAATCTGGATTCTAATGTGCTGCGCACAAAAGTCAGCGTTGGCGATTACACCATTCCAACCAGCTATGGATTTGGATTTTCGGTTACGAAGGATAAAAAATATACATTACTCGCGGATTATAAATTCCAAAACTGGTCAAGCCTGCGAACCTCCACTGGGGATTTTGCGTACGAAAACAGTCAGCGGGCTTCCATCGGATTCGAATATTCAAAAAAGAAAATTGCCTACAATACTTTATATGAAACCACTTTTTACCAGGCCGGGTTTTATTATAACAGAACTTACCTGATGGTGAACGGAACAGAAATTGATGATATTGGCGGATCTATCGGTATCGGCACGAATTCAAAACGCTCCCCTTTATCCTTTATTTTTGTATTACAGTATGGAATAAAAGGAACCGTTTATAACAACCTGATCCGGGAAAATTATGTGAATGCAAGTTTTATATTTTCATTCCGGGATTTCTGGTATACACAGGGAAGGAAGTTTGAATAACCCTTCAGAGAATCTGCACAATATTTCCCAAAGGAACACCCAGACCGGTACAGGCATCCCATCCGGCATTTGCAGTATAGCCACCTGATTTCGCTGTGATATTATTTCCCACCGTGATATCCTTGAATACAGGTTCCTGGGTTGCATATATTAATGGATGAATATATCCGGCATTTCTTTTTAATTTCTGGTTGACAAGTGCAATCAGTCCCGCGATCAGCGGAGCCACGGCGCTCGTTCCGCCTACAACCGTCCATTGACCATCTACCAGCACGTTATACCCCGTTGCCGAATCCGCATTGGCTGCAATATCCGGAATACCCCGGCCCTTTTTTTTATTTGCATTTACATTGGGAGGCAATAAAATGCCTTTCTGATAATCCGGTACCGGAAAAATATCACTGATTCCCCCACCGGTCGCCCACCCGTCCTGATCATTCCAGACGGTCTCCTCCCCGGGTAATAACCGGGTACCTCCACAGGCGAGGGCATAGGGGCTGCTGGCGGGAAAATCAACATGTGCATTTCCATCCGTTTCGCGATCAGAAGAACCATTATCTCCGGCAGCGACTGTAACGGTGATTCCCAATGCAGAAGCAGACATAAAGGCTTCATTGAAATTCTGCATGGCCTGTTCACTCCATTCCGACTCTGCCGCACCCCAGCTGATGGAAATGACTGAGGGATTATTTTCCCGGTCATGGATAGCCGCATTAATCGCGTCGAGAAAGCCCTTGTCAGAATTGGGAGCAAAATAAACGATGATCTTTGCTCCCGGCGCAACGGCTCCGGCCACCTGAATATCCAGTGCAACTTCTCCATCTGCGCTGTCTGGCGTAGAGGGAGCATTGTGGGCTCCATCCACAGACTGGGAAGTAATTAACGGAAGGGGAATGCCCAGTTTATTGAAATAATTCTGCATATCGTCATTGCGGTAACCACCTCCCAATTCAATAAGGGCAATACATTCTCCGGCACCATTTACATCCTTTGGATATTTATAGGCTTTGGCAACGGCATCGGGATTATAGGAAACCGTTGCAGCCTGCGGATGGATCAGGCTCCCGTCTTTTTTCAGCATATGGAACATCGGCCTGGCCTGGGGACGATTATCCAATCCGAAAACACCCGTAATGATTTCCGTCAATATCTCCGGAATATGTATTGCACCGCTGCGCCCCCGGTAAGGAATGCCCGAATCCTGTGTGAAATTGGCAAGATAAACCTGGAAGGCCTCTGTGAATTTCTGAATCGTGCCTTTCAGAATCACCGCTCGTTTCGAAATGGAGGTCTGAACTACAGTGAGATCATGCTGACGGGCAAAAGCCACCACCAGGTTGATATCTTCGGCTGAAGCACCAAAACGACGATCAAATAATTCCCTGGTGAGGGGTTTGTTTTTTCCGGTACCCAGCCCCTTTATGAAATTTCCGATGGATGTTTTTCTCCTGATCTTTACCAGCACTTCAATTACCTCATTGAAGGACGTATTTCCGAGGTTTCTTCCGGCGGGCGGTTTCCTGAAACTACCCGGTAATTCTACACGGGATTCAAATTTCGAAATTGATCTGGAATAAGATTTTTTTGCTGCAGTCATAACCCATTTTTTTGAAGATATTTGCAGGATGAATCATACGTTACGTGTTGCAATTCTTGATCTGTACGAAGGACGTCCAAACGAAGGTATGCGTTGCATTCAACAAATCCTGCAGGAATACAGTCAGTCTAAGGGTTTATCATTAGTCTCAAAAATTTTCGATGTTCGCTTAAAAGAAGAAATCCCCGATCTCTCCTACGATATTTATTTGTCAAGCGGCGGGCCGGGCAGTCCCCTTGAAACGGAAGGTGTTGCCTGGGATAATAAATTCATGGACTGGCTTCACAGCCTCGTTAAACATAATAAAGTTGCCCAGGAAGCTGACAAAAAACATGTTCTTTTTATTTGTCATTCATTCCAACTCGCGTGCCGGTTTTTTAAAACGGGGAAAGTGACCAAAAGAAAATCCACAGCATTTGGCGTATTCCCGATCCATATGAATGCTGAAGGAAAAAGAGAAGCCATTTTTCATGGATTGAAAGACCCCTTCTATGCAGTGGACTCCCGCGATTACCAGGTGATAGAAGAAGAAAAAACAGATATAAAAAAAAGGGGTGGACATATACTGGCGATCGAAAAAGAAAGACCGCATGTTCCCCTGCAGCGGGCCATCATGGCCATTCGATTTAATGAGTATATGATTGGGACCCAGTTTCATCCGGAAGCTGACGCATCCGGTATGAGTATGTATCTGCAGAGAGCCGATAAAAAGAAAACAGTCATTGAAGGATATGGTGAAGAAAAATGGAAGAGTATGATTCATCAGTTGAATGATCCGGATAAAATCAGAAAGACTTATTCACAGGTGATTCCGAATTTCCTCAATATTGCGCGGGTACGGGGATGAGACGGGTTGCCAGATTAGCGGATTAGGGGATTAGGGGATTAGATGATTAGAGGATTAGAAGATTAGAGGATTTTTTCTTTTTACCACCGGAAATCTTTATACCTTTTTACCCTGAATCACCTAATTACCTAATCCCCTAATCACCTAATCCCCTAATCACCTAATCCTCTAATCATCTAATTTTCCAAATGATCCCGCAATTCCGGAAAATATTCAACGAATCTTTTACCCCGGAAAACTATCAAGCTTTCCTGGAAGATCTGAATGCAAAACATCCCGGTGCCATTGAATTCCGGGTGGCAGAAACTCCGGTATTTGTACCGGATGAATTCAGGGATAAAATGATCAGTGCCTGCGAGTCGATTGTTGACGTCGTAACAGCCCCCGGTTTTATCTCAGCATCAGACCGGGCCATACCGCCCGGAGATTTTGTTCCGGGGAAAGAATCTCATCCGCATTTTATCGCTTTTGATTTTGGAGTTTGTATTAACGAAAAAAACGAACTCGAACCCCAGCTGATCGAAATGCAGGGATTTCCCACACTGTACGGATTTCAGGTTTACTATCCTGAAATATTACAGAAACATTTCCCGGTGAGCGCATCTTTCACCCAATACCTGGGTGGATATAACCGGAATCGTTATCTGGAAGACCTGAAAAAAATACTGCTCGGAAAAGATGAGCCTGAAAATACAATCCTGCTGGAGATTAAACCCCGGGAACAAAAAACGAGGATTGACTTTTACTGTACACAGGATTATTTTGGCATACAGCCGGTATGTATTACCGAATTAACTGCAGAAGGAAATCAGTTGTTTTATATTCATCGGAGAAACGAAAAAGAAAACACGGGTAAAGAGAATATATAACCGGATAATTTTTGATGACCTCCACGCGCAAAAAGATAGTCTTGGCAAACATATTGACCTGAACGGAAATTGGGATGTGGAATGGATCCCCCACCCTAACTGGTTTTACCGGATTTCCAAACATACGCTTCCGTTTATCCAACATCCGTATATTCCGGAAACAGTTTTCCTTGATCAGATAAAGACCATTCCGGCTGACCTGGAAAATTATGTATTGAAACCTTTGTTTTCATTTGCCGGGCAGGGAGTGGTTATTGATATCAGACCGGAAGATATCCAGTCCGTATCCGATCCGGCAAACTGGATCCTGCAACGTAAAGTAAATTATGCTCCTGTGATTCCTAACTATGGATGATGCGGCAAAAGTGGAAATACGTATTATGTACATCTGGCCGGAAGGAGCCTCCAGGCCGGTACCTGCCATTAACCTCGCCAGACTGAGCAAAGGTAAAATGATCGGCGTAAGGTATAACCAGGACAGAACCTGGGTTGGTGGAAGTGTTGCCTTTTTTACGCCTAACGCTTAACGCCTAACGCCTAACGCTTACAGACCTTTCCTGACCACCGCACCCCCACACTCTCATACTCCCATACTCTCATACTCCCATACTTTATTCAGATAGTCCTGCAAGAATAAACTCAGCATTGAGTTTTGCGATATTGGTCATCGAAATTTCTTTCGGACAAACCGATTCACAGGCCTGTGTATTCGTGCAGCTACCGAATCCTTCCTTATCCATTTGTGCGACCATATTCAGTGCACGGGATTTTCTTTCCGGATCTCCCTGTGGCAAAAGAGCCAGATGAGAAACTTTGGCAGAAACAAAAAGCATCGCTGAACTATTTTTACAGGCAGCTACACAGGCACCGCAACCGATACAGGCTGCTGCAGCAAAAGAAGCATCTGCCTTGTCTTTATCGATAGGAAGTGAATTGGCATCTACTGCATTGCCGGTATTGACAGAAATATAACCACCTGCCTGGATAATGCGGTCAAATGCCGTGCGGTCCACGATCAGATCTTTTATTACCGGAAATGCATTTGCCCGCCAGGGTTCCACCGTAATCGTATCACCATCTTTGTAAGCACGCATGTGCAACTGGCAGGTGGTATTGGCATGCCAGGGACCATGGGGTCTTCCATTGATATACATGGAACAGGTTCCGCAAATACCTTCCCGGCAATCATGGTCAAAAGCGATCGGATCCTTTCCTTCTGTGATCAGTCTTTCATTCAGTACATCCATCATTTCCAGGAAAGACATTTCAGATGAAATATCTTTCACGGTATAGGTTTCAAAACCTCCTTTTGATTCTGAATTTTTCTGTCTCCAGATTTTCAGTGTCAGATTCATCTTATAATGCTCCATACTGAAATCAAATGTGGAAATGTGAAAATGGCAACCAGACAAAGTATTTGATCAGATAAATTCCTGAAATAAATTGTTCATATCGCCATTTCAGCTTTTCCTGTTAGTATTAATATTTAATAAATTTATTTTGCAAATCCCGGCGTTTGTACCTTTTATTTATAACTTCTCTGGCTCGGTTTTGCAACTTCAAATTTCAAAGTCTCTTTATGCAGTTCCCAGTCATGTTCCCCTTTGTATTCCCAGGCAGAAACAAAACTGAAATGTTCATCATCCCGTTTTGCTTCCCCTTCTTCGGTTTGCATTTCTTCGCGGAAATGACCGCCGCAGCTTTCATTTCGGTTCAGTGCATCCTTACACATCAATTCACCCAATTCAATAAAATCCGCTACACGGTTTGCCTTATCCAGTTCAGGATTCATTTCATAAATATCACCCGGAATTTTCAGATCGCTGTAAAAATTCTTTTTTCAATTGCTGAATTTCGGCAATGGCTTCCTGCAAGTCCCTTGGCATTGCGGGCCATACCGCATTTGTCCCACATGATCTTTCCCAGTCGTTTATGAAAATTTTCCACCGTTTTGGTTCCATCGATATTTTTCAGCTGGTTCATCCGGTCGGATACCGCTTTTTCTGCTTTTTCAAATGCAGGATGATCGGTTGGAATTTCCTTTGTTCGGATTTCATCGCTCAGATAATTTCCGATTGTATAGGGAATTACAAAATAACCATCGGCCAGTCCCTGCATCAGTGCAGAAGCACCCAGTCGGTTGGCGCCATGATCGCTGAAATTCGCTTCACCCAAGACAATACAATCCGGGAATAGTGGTCATCAGTTCATAGTCAACCCATAAACCACCCATGGTATAATGTACGGCCGGATAAATGCGCATCGGCAGTTCATAAGGATTTTCTCCGGTAATCTTTTCATACATATCGAAAAGATTACCATATTTTTCTTTCACAACTTCTTTTCCGTGCTTGACGGATGGTTTCCATGTCGATGGATTGTCAATTCCATGTTTTTTGCATTCCACTTTTCCGTATCGGTCAATGGCTTCTGCATAATCGAGATAAACAGCCTGTTTGGAAGTGCCTACGCCATAACCGGCATCACATCTTTCCTTGGCTGCGCGGCTGGCCACATCGCGGGGAACCAGGTTTCCAAATGCAGGATATCTTCTTTCCAGATAATAATCTCTTTCTTCTTCCGGAATATCGCTGGGCTTTGCGGGTATCATTTTGTTTTTTCGGAACCCAGATACGTCCATCATTTCGCAGTGACTCAGACATCAGTGTCAGTTTGGACTGATAATCGCCGGAAACCGGAATACAGGTCGGATGAATTTGTGTAAAACATGGATTGGCAAAATAAGCGCCCTTTTTATGTGCTTTCCAGGCAGCCGTTACATTACAGCCCATGGCATTGGTTGACAGATAAAATACATTTCCATAACCACCGCTGCAAAGTAAAACGGCATGACCGAAATGTCTTTCCAGTTTTCCTGACAATAAATTCCTGGTGATAATTCCTCTTGCTTTTCCATCAATCATCACCAGATCCTGCATTTCATGACGGGTATACATGGTTACATTTCCCAGTGCAACCTGTCTTTCAAGTGCCTGGTAAGCGCCGATCAGCAATTGCTGACCGGTTTGACCTGCTGCATAAAAAGTTCGTTGCACCTGTGTACCGCCGAAGGAACGGTTGCTCAGCAGATCCGCCATATTCACGGGCAAAGGGAACACCCTGTGCCACACACTGGTCAATAATATTGGCACTCACTTCGGCCAGGCGGTGTACATTGGATTCGCGGGAACGGTAATCGCCTCCTTTAATGGTATCATAAAATAAACGGAATACACTGTCACCGTCATTCTGATAATTTTTTGCCGCATTGATTCCACCCTGCGCAGCAATACTATGCGCACGACGTGGAGAATCCTGGAAACAAAATGCTTTTACCTTATATCCCAATTCAGCCAGGGAAGCCGCAGCAGAAGCGCCGGCCAGACCGGTTCCTACGATGATAATTTCCATTTTGCGTTTATTGGCCGGATTCACCAGTTTCACATGTCCTTTATATTCATTCCATTTTTGCTCTAAGTGGTCCCGGTGGAATTTTTGAATCGAGCATTGAAGAAAATTTGAAAATTTGAGAATTGGGAATTTGAAAATTTAATATTAACTGCACCCATCCTAAATAAACTGAAACCGGCATCATGGCAAAGGCCAGTGAAACGATAACTGAAAATCCAAATCCGAAGCCTTTTATCAGGGAAATATATTTCCCATTTGGAACACCCAGTGTTCGGAAAGCACTTTGAAATCCATGCAGCAGGTGATACATCAGGGAAATACAACCCAGCAATATACAATACGACAACCAGCGGATCCTGAAATACCCGCACGATTTCTGCGTACTGATTGGCCACTTCCTTTCCATTATATTCAACTGTCGGCAATTCGGTAAACCGGGAAGGAACCCAGAAATGAGCCAGTGCATGATCAGAAAAAAAAGTAAAAGGTGCCCAGCAGTCCCATGCTGCGGCTATACCATTTGCTTCCCTTATTTCCCAGTGGAAACAGCATATCCGCTTTTGCGGCGGGAACGATTCTGGACTTCCAGCACCAGGCCCTGGATAATGTGCAGCAAAAGTCCGGCAAATAAACCCACTTCCAGAATCCGGATCACAACGGTCGTTGCCATAAAATGGGAAGCCAGATTAAACATCTGGCCACCGTCGTTGGCCCAGATACAGGCATTGATGCCTACGTGAACCACGAGGAAGGAAATCAGGAAAATACCGGTCAGGGACATGATAAACTTTTTGCCGATCGACGAGGTAAAGAATTCAGACCATTTCATATATGCCTTGAAAATTGAGAATCAGAGGAATAAGGCAAAAGTAAGTCAGGAAATGGGAAATCCCTATCTTAGCCGCTCAAAAATCTGTTTGATGAAGCGCGAAGAAGATTTTGAAGCCAATCTTTCGGGTGAAGAAGGAACTACAGAGGAAACAAAAACGAGTTGGTTTAAACGAATCAAAAAAGGCATCCTGACCAGCACGGCGGAGAAAAAAGAAACGCCTGAAGGTCTGTGGACCAAATGTCCCGAGCTGTAATTATATATGTACAGTCACTGAATTGCGGGAAAATCTTTTTGTCTGCCCGAAAGACGGTCATCATCACCGGATCGGCAGTGACGAATATTTCGAAATTCTTTTCAACGATAACCAGTACGATATTCTTTTTGAAAATATCCGTTCAAAAGATTTCCTTCATTTCACCGATTTAAAATCCTATCAGAAACGACTGGAAGAAACCTGGAATAAAACCGATATCACGGATTCTATCCGGATCGGTGCCGGACAGGTCAGGGAACATCATATGGTGGTTGGCTGTATGGATTTTGAATTCATCGGCGGATCCCTGGGAAGTGTGATGGGTGAACGAATTGCACGGGCCGTGGATTATTGCCTGCAACACAGGCACCCCTGATGATCATTTGTAAATCCGGCGGTGCCCGTATGATGGAAAGTGCTTTTTCCCTGATGCAACTGGCTAAAGTTTCTGCCAAACTTTCCCAATTAACCGATGCCCGGATTCCATATATCTCCTTACTGACCGATCCCTCTTTCGGAGGGATTTCTGCTTCTTTTGGTATGCTGGGTGATCTCAATATCGCTGAACCCGGCGCCCTGATTGGATTTGCCGGTCCCCGGGTGATCCGGGAAACGATAAAAAAAGATCTTCCGGAAGGTTTTCAGCGAAGTGAATTTCTGCTTGAACATGGATTTCCTGGATTTTATCGTAAACCGCAAAGAATTAAAGCATAAAATTGCCACGGTGCTGACCTTGTTGAAGAACTAATCCACTCCGTTAATTTTGCCGGCCACTATGACTGAAATCAGAAACCGATCTGCCTATCATGAATATTTCATCGAAGAAAAATACGATGCAGGTATGGTCTTGGCAGGTACGGAAGTAAAATCCATCCGGGAAGGAAAACTGAGTTTTGCAGACAGCTTTTGCATTTTTTTTAAATCCGAACTCTGGGTTCGGAATCTGCATATTGCTGAATACCGTTTTGGAACAACCAATAATCATCTGGCCGTACATGACCGGAAACTGCTTCTGAACCGGAAGGAACTGAGAAAACTTGAAAATAAGCTGAAAGACAAGGGTTATACCATCATTCCGCTACGGGTTTTCTTTAGTGAAAAAGGGCTGGTAAAGATGGAAATTGGCCTGGCAAGGGGTAAAAAACTCTATGATAAACGGGAAACCATCAAGGATAGGGATACCCAAAGGGAAATAAAGCGTTTTTTAAAATGATTTTCGCCGCTAAAAACGGCTGTTTTTCGATCCTGTTCCAAAATAAAGACATGACTGGTATAATGATTGCCGGATTCTCACGTTTAGATTCTGCTGTCAACATTTTAGAAAAAGCCCATGAAGAACCTGTTTTTCGTTTTAATCAGTCTCTCTGCATTATTTACGCTCAGGCCCAGAAAGTTACCGGTTATTGGTATGGTCAGGCCAATGTGGAAATGGCAGGTATTCAGAATAATTATCTGACCGAACTGATCATTTCACAGAAAGGGACAAAAGTGAAAGGGTTTTTCGGTTATTATTTTAAAGATGTTTATCAGAGTTTTGTGGTGAAAGGAACCTATGATCCGAAGACCAGAAAAATAGTTATTAACGATATCCCGATCATCTATTTCAAAACAAATTCCACCATGAACAGTGTGGATTGTATTACCAGTTTTTATGGAACACTCCGGGTTTCCAAAGTAAAAACAGAATTGATCGGATATTTCTACCGGGACAAAAAATATACATATACCTGTCCCGACCTTCGCGTGAATTATACCCTGTATACTGAAGCTAAAGTGGAAGACAGCATTTTTAAGGATATGACCAGCACACGCAGTTTCTGGAAACCTCCGCCTCCGGTTCCGGATGTAGTAAAAGGAAATGACGCGCAAACAAGAAGCAGAGATGGCGGCGCTTCCGGAAGTCAGGGCAAAATCCGAAAATAAGTCTGACCCGGGCTCAGTGTCCGTTGCAACAGATAAAAAAACAGCTCCCCTCCTTGTAGTGCAACCCGTGATTCAGGCAGATATCATTAAGATTAATGAAGATTTTAAGAAAAGAAAACAGATTGTAAGCAAACAGATTGAAGTGTCTTCCGATAGTATCCGGCTGAGTTTTTATGACAATGCTGAAGTAGATGGAGACAGTATTTCTGTATTCCTGAATGGCAATCTGGTCATCGCCCATCAGGAACTGAGTGAAAGGGCATTTAATGTTATATGTCCAACTGGACAGCACTAAGGATATCAATGAAGTGAGCATGTTTGCCGAAAATCTTGGAAAATACCCTCCCAATACTGCGCTGATGGTAATCAGCGATGGCGACAAGCGATATGAAACCTATCTTTCCAGTGATTTCAAAGGTAATGCAACCATCCGCCTGAAACTCCGTCGGAATTCCGTTGCAGGGAACTGATCTCCCCCGGTAAATTTTTTGTATTTTTTTTACAAATACTAAATTTGTACAAAACTATAACGGGATGTAGCGCAGCCCGGTAGCGCACTACGTTCGGGACGTAGGGGCCGCAGGTTCGAATCCTGTCATCCCGACTTCGAAATTGTCATGGGTTAATACAAAAGTTTTTTATCTTCATCACCTGTCAATTTCTCTTAAACAACCTTTATGTCAAAAAAAACAATTGTATTTATACATGGCTTGTGGATGCATGCAAGTTCATGGCAGCCCTGGATGGACTTTTTCAACCAACAGGGTTATGATACCCTGAATCCCGGCTGGCCTGGTGATTCCCCTACCGTTGCAGAATGCCGCGCCAACCCGCAGATGATTGCGAACCGGGGCGTGCAGGAAGTAGCCGATAGTTACGCTAAAATTATTTCAACTCTGCCAGAATCTCCCATCGTCATCGGTCATTCTTTCGGAGGACTTCTTACCCAGATCCTGCTGGGTCGTGGAATTGCCGCAGCCGGAATTGCCATTGATCCTGCACCGATGAAAGGTGTCTGGCAACTACCTTTTTCGGCACTGAAAGCTTCCTTCCCGGTTCTGGGAAATCCCTTCAATCTAAAAAAAGCCATCTCACTTAGCTTCGATCAGTTCAGATATGGATTTGTGAATGCACTTCCTGAAGAAGAAGCAAGGGAAATTTATGAACGCTGGACGATTCCGGCTCCGGCCCGCCCATTGTTTCAGGCAGCCACCGCTACTTTCGCCGGGTCGGAAACTAAAGTGAATACGGCGAACGAAACACGCGGACCATTGCTGATCACCGGTGGTGAAAAAGATCATATTGCGCCACCCGTACTGGGTCAGGCTTCTCAAAAACTCTACAACAAATCGGTTTTAACCGATTTTAAATTATTTGAAGGGCGTGGCCATTCCCTGGCTTCCGACCATGGCTGGAAGGAAATTGCAGAATATTCCCTTCAGTGGCTTCAAAAGCAGGGATTCTGATATAATAGATTTTATTCACGAATTTGCAGTCCGGCCAGCCTCTGCCGCATTCAATTAAGATGAAAAAGAATCTATTCCGTATCCTCTTCTTGTCCTTGCTAATCGTCCTGTTGACATTCATGATAATTCATTGGAAAAAAAATGAAGCAAGGAATGATCTTACCCGCCTCTATGAACAGGGATTGCAAATCAATTATAATAAACAAAATCTTTTTTGCCCGCCGGCACTGATTGCCTACTGCGACAGTTTTCTTTCCATACCGGGACACTCGGGATATGACCTGATGGCGGTACAATTTTCAAAAGGCCTCGCCTTATTAAAAGAGGGCAATGAAACGGAGGCGATTACCCTGCTGGACAGTCTCGCAGAAAAATTGAAAGTCGACAAGAATGGGCAGCTCGCCACGAACACCCGGAAATTTCTGGCCCTGGCCTATATACGAAAAGCAGAAAGAAATAACTGCATTAATAATCACACAAACGGATCCTGTATTTTTCCCATCCAGGGTAATGGAATTTATACCGATACAGGGTTTACCGAAAAAGCCATTGGCGTATACAATGAAATACTACGTATGGATTCCGCTGATCTGGAATCCAGATGGCTGTTAAATATCGCTTATATGGCAATCGGGAAATACCCCGATGCGCTGCCTGCCGCCTGGCTTATACCGGGACTGGATACCAACAGTTCCCCTTACCATATCATCCCGTTTCAAAATATTGCAGGCAATCTGAAAATAAACGAATTCAGAAACCAGTCCGGTGGAACCATTGTGGATGACATGGATAACGATGGTTATCTGGATATCATTACTTCTTCCTGGGGATTGGACGAAGCCATGCATTATTTCAAAAATAATGCGGATGGTACGTTTACGGATCTCTCCGAAAAATCCGGGTTGAATAAAATAAAGGGCGGACTGAATATCATGCAGGCCGATTATAACAACGACGGATACACGGATATCCTTGTGCTTCGTGGCGCCTGGATGGGCGAATTCGGGCTGCAGCCGAATACGCTGTTAAAAAATAATGGCGACGGAACATTCACCGACGTAACCATTGAGAGCGGGCTTTTATCTTTTCACCCGACCCAAACGGCGGTATGGGCCGATTTTAATAATGACGGATGGCTCGATCTGTTCATAGGCAACGAAACCGTCTCTCCTGTTTATCCGCATCCTTCGGAATTATTTCTGAATAATCAGGATGGCAGTTTTACAAATGTGGCCGCCCAGGCTGCCTGCGATATCAGGGGATTTGTCAAAGGTGTCAGCGCAGGCGACTATAACCGGGACGGAGCTCCGGATCTGTTTATTTCCATGTTACAGGGAGGTAAAATATTATTGAAAAACACGGGCGTAAAATCACGGATCCCGAAATTTGAAGATGTTACACAACAGGCAGGCCTGAACCGGGATACAACCCATAGTTTCCCTACCTGGTTCTGGGATTATAATAATGATGGCTGGCCCGATATTTTTGTGTGTGGATTCGATTTCAGCGGGTCGCTTGACAATGTGCTTGCCGCCGAAGCGCTTCACCTGCCCCGGAGCAGCAGGAGTATGATGTACCTGTATAAAAATAACGGTGACGGCAGTTTTACCAATGTGTCGAAAGAAACTGGTCTCGATAAACCCGTATTTGCTATGGGTTCGAATTTTGGCGACTTCGATAATGACGGATGGCCGGATATGTATTTGGGTACTGGTAATCCCGATTTACGATCCCTGATTCCCAATAAATTATTTAAAAATGTGGATGGTAAATATTTTTCGGATGTAACAACTGCTGCCCGGATGGGAAATTTACAAAAAGGACACGGCGTGGCATTTGCCGATCTGGACAATGATGGTGACCAGGATATTTTTATCGAAACCGGCGGAGCTTATTCCGGCGACGCGTATTTTAATTCATTATATCTGAATCCGGGTCAGAATCAAAATAACTGGTTATGCCTTTTGCTGGAAGGTGTTCAAACCAACCGTTCTGCCATTGGCGTTCATATTGCAGCAACTTTCCTGGAAAATGGAATTAAAAGAACCGTTTATAAAGATGTAAACTCAGGTGGAAGTTTTGGCGCTTCCCCACTCCGTAAAGAAATTGGAATCGGGACAGCCACCCTGGTTCAGGAGCTAACCATTAGCTGGCCCAGCACGGGAAAACAACAGGTTTTTAAAAATGTACTCCCGAATCAGTTCTATCGAATTCGCGAGGGAATGGACAACCTGGAAAAAAGAAATATCCGAAAACTTGTATTCGACACAAAAAATATGAATATGATTGATTGTGCGCCGGAAAAAAAATAATCATTCCTTCTGTTCTCCCATTGCCATATTTAGTTTATCGTCGTTAATATCAAATCAGTAATGTCAAATCGCGGAAAGTCACCGGTATTGTTTAGCAGGATAATTACATTTCCTTTGTCGGGCTGTATCACCAGCATATCAAAAAAACCAAATTCAGTTCCCGGATGATATTGAATCAGGTGTTTTTTTGAAACCTGGAACGCATTCCGGTCGATCATCCAGCCATAACCATAAGAAGCATCCCATTCTTTCCATTCTACCCTTGGAATAAAAAGTTCATGCATTACTTCTTTGGGCAGCAATTGCTCCGTTTGCAAGGCATTGGCCCAGATTAAAAGATCTTCTGCGGTGGAAGTAATGCCGCCTGCGCCAGCCACGTTCTGCACCGGATAAGGATTTTCAGGCTCACCCCCAAGGTATCCCCTGGCCAGGCGGGAAGAATCAGATCCGGAAATAAAATAGGAGTCTTTCATGGCCAGAGGTTTAAAAATCCTGTCATCCAATACCTCTGCAAATTTTTTGCCGGTTAGATTTTCGATGATGCAGGCAAGGATCACATAACCCGAATTGCTATAACTGAATTGCGAACCGGGAGTGAATTCCAGGGAATCGCTGCAAAACGTATAAACCAGTTCTTCCGTAGTATATCGCCGGGTGAGAATCTTCGAAACGATTTCCCGATTCTCCGTGTAGTTTGGAATACCTGACTGATGCGTCAATAACTGCTGTATGGTGACATTCCCGTGTATAAATCCTGGAAGGAATTTCCCGACGGTATCCTGAACACGAAGTTTATTTTCATTGACCAGCTGCATGATCAGCATGGATGTAAATTGTTTGGAGGTGGACCCAATCCTGAATTGGGTTTTATCCGAATTAGCCATATTCCGCTCTTTATCCGCCAAACCGAAACCGCGTTCATAAATGATCTTCCCCTCCTGCTGAATCAAAACTGTTCCGTTGAACTGGCCCTTTCCATGATAAAAACTAATAACTGAATCGATAGCCTTCACTTTATCCTTGCCATTCTTCCTGATAAATTTTTCCATATCCTCCTTATAATTCAGGGTTGCATTATTTGTCTGAATTACCCGGATGGCTGAATCCACATTGAACTCAGCCTGAATCAGATTATAATTTTCCCAGAACCGATCCGTGGTATCTGAGCGGTCAGGGCTATCACGGGTATCATGAATTACTTTACTCTGCGATTCGATATTCAGTTTACTTTTCAATATTTCTTCTTTGGGAAACGGTATAACTCCTGATGTATCCACGCGCGTAACCAGGAAGTTTATCCTGGTCATGAGCGGATCCAAAATAAAGTGCCGGTTACCACCGGCCAGGTAAACGCGTCCGGTATTACCGGCATGGTTCAGATAATATTTACCTCCATACTTCCGGTAAGTGATAATTTTACGGTCTTCCAGAAATTCAGCTTTCACATGAGCCATATTGAGCATCAGATTCATAAAAAATCCCCAGCTGAAATATTTCAGACCCTTTGGACTAAACCCGAAATCGAACTCCAGAAAAGCAAGGTTATCTGCATCCAGTAAAATTTTACCTTTGTACAACGCTTTTTTTACGCCATCTTTCTGATCAAACTGAATTTCATATGCCTGCGTTCCATTGTAATTGACCAGCCCCTTAAAATTAAAACTATGTTCTTTTAACCCTTTATCACCGAGCAGATCGGAGCCTCCAATATCCCGCACAATATCAATACTGATCACGGCGGCCGGATCGAGACCCATGCTGACATTATCAGCACCGTTAAATGCAGTCAGGTCCTTATCCACTCTGGATTTGATGAGTTTAAACTGACTGTTTTTAACCGTATGGTTTTCATAATATATATCGAACACAGCCTCGGAAAGATCAATGATTTCCTTTTCCTTATATCCGGTCATCCGGTAAAAGCCACCCATACGGCAGGGTGTCGAGGCATAATTCCGCGGGATATTTTCAATCGCTTTTTTTAAAAGATCCAGGGCATTAATTCTTTTGATTTCTACTTCTTTCAATTCAATAGCCGCTTCCCGCATAGAAATGATTCTCGTGGATGAATCTGATTCATTAATCAGAATAGTCTCCGGCGAGTAGCCGACATGGGAAATAAATATTTTCTTTCCTGAATTTCCCGCAGGTATTTTGAAAATAAACCAGCCGTTTTCATTGCTCATGGTGTTGATGCCATTTTCTGAAATCTGGATTGTGGCATAACTAATGGGTTCGCCTGTACTGAAATTCATTATTCTGCCTTTTATCACCTGCATATCCCGAACCTGACCAAAAGACAGAGAAACCTGTAAACAGAGTAATAAAATGAAATAACTAAGTTTCATATGTATAAAGTGGTGACCGTGAGTAATTAGATGTGAAAGAGAAGATATCCGAATAAGAACAAAAAGTAAATTAAGAGATAATTCTGTGGATCCAACTCACCATATGTTATAGATTTCATAGAATTGTCCGGAAACATTTATCATATTCCTTATTTACCCTATTCCCCGATCTCGGTTATCTTTGCCCTGTTTTACTATTATCCTGTCCGAACATCCGACAGAAATCTGGCACGATATTTTTTATATTTCATTTATAATTTGAAATAAACTTTCCGATTAGTATAACAAAACGGTATGACGAAGGCAGTTGTCTAAACAGGTTGGAAAATGAAGTAAAAGATTTGGGACCATAAATTTTTCAGGCTAAAATTTATCACCCTTTATTCCATTAAAGTAAGAAAAGCAAACCTTTCATACAAATCCAGATAAGCATATGAAATCAATAGCTACTATAAAGTCCGGAACTAAAATGATCAGGGGTATGATCATTCTCTCGGTTATAGGAATAATGGGTTTTAATACAGCAAAAACACAATCCATCGTAGGGAAATGGAACCAAATGAAAATAAAAACCTATTACACGGCAGAGGGTGCCAAAAAAAATGGCAGTCCCGAATCGGAAATACTGATGTCATCCATTGGCAGCGCGACCTACGTATTTTATAGCAATCAGACTTACAGAATGGAATCTGCAACCGGTAATTCCAAGGTTGTGACCCTGCTGGGAACCTGGTCACTTTCCGGAAACATACTGGAAATGAAACTTCTTCCCCAGCAGGAGGATCCAAAAAATAACCCGAAAACAGGTACACCCGCAGAAAGAACCACCATAGATTTTCATGGGAATATTATGGAATGGACATCAAACCATTTAGACGATGCCATCATCAGCAAGATTGTCCTGACATTTGCCAGGAATTGAAGATTTAAATAATAAAATACTGGTCATGCAAAAAATAACGCCGTTTCTATGGTTCAACAACAATGCGGAAGAAGCCATGAATTTTTATACCTCTATTTTTAAAAACTCCAGGATCGTTATGACAAACCGGTTTGGGGAAGGCGGCCCGGGTAAAGATGGCAAATTCATGACCGGAACGTTTATCCTGGACGGACAGGAATTTATGGTGATCGACGGTGGCCCTATATTTTCATTCACAGAAGCCATTTCTCTTTTTATCAGCGTCAAAGACCAGGAAGAACTGGATTATTTCTGGGAAAAACTCACAGCGGGTGGACAGCAATCCCGGTGCGGCTGGTTAAAAGATAAATTTGGATTGTCCTGGCAGGTTGTACCCGCTGATCTGGGAAAATTGCTGCATGGCTCCGATCCGGCCAAATCTAAAAAGGTGGGAGAAGCCCTTATGAAAATGGGTAAAATCGAAATAGAGGTTCTGCGGAAGGCGGCAGAATAGGATTTTTTATTCTCCCATCGCCACGTCAAAAAAATGAAAAAAAGGTAATGCTGCCTTATAGGTTTTCAGGATTTCCGGAATCAGGTGTTTTGACAAAACCAGGTCATCTTCAAAGGCCCGTTGCACATATAACTGTTTAAATTTAAGGATATCGATATTGGGATTTTCTGCCTCATAGCCTTTCGGAGGCCTGGCGAGTTTATTGCCTGAGATTTTTCCAAAATGTTGCAGAAAACTTTTTGAATGGATTACTTTTTTTAATCCCATACTATTGTAGTCAATTTCCTGGCGTATTTTTTTTAATGTTTCAGAAGAGGGATCCCATATTCCTCCCCCGATCATGGATTTTCCGGGTTGTATATGAAGGTACACGGGACAAAACCGGGATTCCGGGCCTCTTTCGATGATCGAACTGAAATGGGATTTGTACGGCGTCTTATCCTTTGAAAACCGGATGTCCCGGTAAATCCGCTGAATATATTTTACAGGCTCCTTTTCCGGAATGGCTTCGATCTTATGAATTCCTTTCAACAGGCTGGTTACAAAATCAAGATATTCTGCCCGCGCTTTTTCATAAACCGGGCGGTTTTTCTCAAACCAGGGTCTGTTGTTATTTGATTTCAGCAGGTTTAAAAAATGAAATGTTTCCTTTGAAATAATAGCCATTCTTGACACTTTAATTCCCCGAATGTAGATATTCCAGCTGATATGTTTTCCCGGCTGTTGTTGGAAATTCAAGTTCATAACCTACTGTGGATTTTCTGGAAAATATTTTCTTGTCCCTAAGATAAACCGGCTCTATGGAACGTATATGACAAACCTGCCCATGGCTGGAGGTGATAACCGATTTCGTAATCCTGTGGTGATCCCAGTAAATATCCACCGCAAAACCGCCCCGCGCGAGCAGTCCGGTAACAGAACCCGATGACCAGGCATCTGGCAATGCCGGCAACAGAAAAATCTCGTTATGCTGGCTTTGAACCAACATTTCTGCAACACCGGCAGTGCCACCAAAATTCCCGTCTATCTGAAATGGCGGATGAGCGTCAAATAAATTGGGGTATACCCCGCCACCTTCCCGGTAGTTGGTGGCGTTTTCCCGGGTAAGTCTCAATAACTTTTTGAATAAATCATACGCATGGTTTCCGTCCAGTAAACGTGCCCAGAAATTTACTTTCCAGGCAAGACTCCATCCCGTTCCATCATCACCCCTTAATTCCAGTGTCTTTTTTGCTGCATTGGAAAGCAGGGTATCCCGCAATGGGGAAATTTCGTAACCGGGATACAAACCATATAAATGTGAAACATGGCGGTGATGGGGCTCAACGTCCGCATAGTCCCGATACCATTCCTGGAGATTTCCCTTTTTACCAACCTGGAAAGGATAGAGTTTTTTTTGCTTTTCAATAATAGAATCACAAAATGCTGCATCCATTTTCAGTGTTCCTGCTGCTAACAACGTGTTGGAAAACAAATCCCGGATGATACTCATATCCATCGTGGAAGACATGGATATACCGGTGGATTTTTTATCAGTATAATAATATACATTTTCCGGTGAAAAGGAAGGTGCGGTTACGTATAATCCCATACTGTCCCGGATCAGCCAGTCAAAAGTAAACCGTACTGCTTCCTTCATCAGGGGATAGGCAGTATCTCTGAGAAAAATTTTATCCTGTGTATATAAATAGTGCTCCCACAGGTGCCGGCTCAGCCAATTGGCACCCATCGACCAGTTCGCCCATTTCGGATCGCCCGTTTCCAAGATTTCCAACCGGGTTGGAGAGGGCCCAGAGATCAGAATTATGATGCACAACCCATCCATGTGCACCATAAAATTCTTTGGCTGTCGATTTACCGGTAATATATAAATGTTCAATCAGGTTGGTTAGTGGCGCACTGAGCTCAGACAAATTGGTTACTTCCACGGGCCAGTAATTCATTTGTACATTAATATTTGTAGTATAGTTTGAACTCCAGGGAGGCTGGATTTCCTTGTTCCAGATTCCCTGCAGATTGGCCGGAGCATCCGGTGTTCTGGAAGAAGAGATCAGCAGGTAACGCCCGTAATTAAAATATAATACTTCCAGGCCATGATCAGAATTACCTTTTGCATAGTCTTCCAGCCGTAAATCTGTAGGTAATACTTTATTTCTGGCTTCGTTTTCATCAGCAATTTTTAAGCTGACCCGGTTGTAAAAATGATGGTAATCCTCCAGGTGTCTGGTTAATAATTCAGAAAAGGTTTTCTTTTCTGAGCCGGCTTATATAGCCGGATGTGATCCGCTGCTCATCTTTACCATCCTTATCCGGGCATTTGTCAAACCCATTAAAACTGGTGGCGGCAGAGATATAAATCAACATCTCAGTTGCAGATTTGACATGCATCCCCAGTGTATCAATAGACAATTCTCCATCCCGATGAAATGCTTTCACCTGAACTTCAAACCGCATTCCATTACACTTGCTTGAATCCGTATACCGGATTGCGTTTTCTTTGCTGTTAAAATAATTCGGATCCGCCCGAACAGGTGCCTTCCCCTGAATACCCATCATTTCAGGCCCCACTTCTCCCCTTTGAAAATGGAGCTGGCTGTTCAGCCCCAAATCCAGCGTCAGCTGATTTGGCTTATCAGCCCGTATCCGGATCACGATCAGCTGGGCAGGCGCCGAAACAAAAATCTCCCGCTTAAAATGTATGCCGTTCCTGGTAAACCGCGTAACCGACACCGCATCCTGGATATTCAATTCCCTCGAATACGCCTTTACAGAATCGTTATTTTTAAAAGACTGGTGGATGGTAAAATCAGCCAGGGGAAGATAACTTTCCGAATACAGGCCCTGCATTTTTTTTGCATAGTATTCTGCACTGTCGAATTCATTTTTAAGAAGTGCATTTCTGCATAAAGTCAGATAAAACGGAGCCTGATCATTAACATGATGCAAAACCGGACCACCGGACCACAAGCTGGACTCATTCAATTGCAGCAGTTCATCATCAATTCCTCCAAATACCATCACTCCCAACCTCCCGTTCCCCAGCGGAAGCGCTTCCGTCCACCTTGCTGCGGGCTTCTCGTACCAAATCCTGTTTTCAGTTTGTGTAAATCCGAAAATACTAATCAGGGAACATGCCAGAAAAAAAAACAATCTCATGGAAAATTTATTTAGAAACCGGTTAAGACCTGTTCTGGCCCGCACTTGATAAACTCTTTTAAACGTTTCGTTACTTTATCTCCAAATCCATGTAAACTGCCCAGGTCGCACTTCCACAACTCCGAATTGGCCAGAAGGGTATGCACCAGTTCATCCACCGATACTTTCTGCCACAAACTAAAAAAATAGGCGGCCCGGTCATCATTGATCAGGTAGTACTGTTCTTCAGAAATTCCATAGTATTTATCGAGTTCTTTTTTCACCGGTCTCATAAAAAGGATGAAAGCTGCGAACCCGGTTGAAATCAGCTCCGGAGGCTTTTTATTCAGCTCATAATATTTTTTCAAAATTGGAACTACCCGCGTAGCCATCTTGGAACTATACTGCATAGTGATGCTCAGCCACTGATGTTGCAAAAAAGGATTTTTAAACCGGTCAAGCACTTTTGTTCCGAACTCCATGATTTCATTTTCCGGAATGGCAACCGGAATCGCCCGGGCGATTTCTTCCAACATCAGTTTCCGGATATAAGTTCCGAAACTTATATTTTCCATCGCCTGACGAACGAATGAAAAACCAGACAGGAAAGCCAGTCCGCAACTCAGCGTATGAGTGGCATTCAGCATCCTTAGTTTCAATTCCCGGTATTTGATGATATCCGGTTTAATAATTACTCCTTCATCTGCTTCATGAAAAGAAAGGATTTCCTGAACAGATTCGTCCCCCTCGATAGCCCATAACCGGTACGGTTCGCAGACAGACATCAATTCATCAGTATATCCCCATTGCTGTTCTAATTGGGTTTTCATCAGGGGCTCCGGTTTGCCAGGAACAATCCGGTCAACCAGGGAATTACAAAAGCGGTTATGCAAATCCAGCCATTCTGTAAAATAAGATTCCAGGTTATTGAATTCTGCCAGCTCGAGTAAAATGGATTTTAATATTTCGCCATTGTTCATCAGCAGTTCCGTAGGAATAATAATCATTCCGGCAGAAGGATCTCCATTAAATATTTTAAACCTTTCGTATAAAAATGCCAGTAATTTGGCCGGGAAGGAAACAGGTGGCTCCAGGAATATGGATTCTTTTACTAGTTGCACCCCTACTTCCGTCGTATTGGAAATAACGATCTGCAATTGCAGATTGGCAGCAGCGCCGATTATATCCGCCCAGTGATCAGCTGCTGACAGTACCCGGCTGATGGCGGAACAAATGATTTGCTGATCAATGGAAACGCCGGCTTCGATGCCCCGGATAGAAAGTGTATACATACCATCCTGGTGTTGAAAAATCCCTGCATCTCCGGTTGCAGTAGACTTCACCACTAAAATCCTTCCGTTAAAAATACCCTGGCGATTTGCCCTGTCCACAAAATAGTCTGGAAGGGCGCGCAATAATACACCGGTTCCGAATTGAAGAATTTTTTCGGGCAGATCAAATATTTCTTTTCCCGGAATTTCTGTTCCCGTTGATTGTATGGCTTCCAGGTTTTTCAGAGACAGGTTCATATATACTGTTAATCTTTTTCAACCATTACTTTCATTGTATTTCCGGACGGATCAAGCCAACCCGGAAACCGGTCCGCGGTTTCATCGAATTTCACCCGGTGGGTGATGAAAGAAAGGGGCTGGATCTTTTTTTCCGCCATGCAATGAATAACCCATTCAAAGTCCCGGCGGGTGGCATTTCGGCTACTCATGAGTGTTGCTTCCCGTTTATGAAATTCCGGATGACTGAAAACGAAGTCCTCCTTTTGTAATCCGATCAGCACATACCTGCCACCGTGGGAAACATAGTTTAAACCCTGGTTGATAGCCCTTCTGTTTCCTGTTGCGTCGATTACCAACGAAGGCATATCCCCGTTCGTTATTTCCAGCAGCTGTTCCTTAATATCAGGGCCTCCTGCCTGAATGAAATACGATACCCCTAATTTGTTTTTGCAAAATTCCAACCTTCGCTCATTCGTATCCAGGGCAATTACGATTGCCCCGCTTAATCGTGCAAACTCCATCGCGCCCAATCCGATCGGACCCGCTCCCACTACCAAAACAAATTCTCCGGGTTTTACATCCGCTCTTCGAATCCCATGTGCTCCAATGGCAAGCGGTTCAACGAGTGCCAGTTCGGTAAGGGTTAGTCCGGATGCCGCCACCAACAATCGGCTTGGAATTGAATAATAGTCCGTCATTCCGCCGTCAATATGAACCCCGCAAACCTGAAGGTGCGCACAACAATTCGATTTACCATTCCGGCAGGCGATACAGTTTCCACAATTTATATATGGAAGAAAGGTTACCGGATCACCTTTATCAAAACCGGGTGCTTCATCTGCATCTACCAGTTCACCTGACAATTCATGGCCCAGTATGCGCGGATAATTAAAAAATGGTTGCGTGCCTTCATAAGCATGAAGGTCCGTACCACAAATACCAATATTCCGGATGCGAACAATGGAATGTGCCGCCTTATGTTGCGGTTCACTCCGTTCAGCATATTCTAATTTGCCCGGCTTTTCGCAAATCAATGCCTTCATTGGCTGTTTATGTAGAAAGGAAAATTAAGCATTTGCCAGTGCCTTCTCCGGATGAACATATCCACCATCCACGTGGATAAGTTGGCCGGTCGTATGGCTGGATTTCCCGGAAAGCAAAAAAGCGGTCATATGTGCAATTTCAGCAGCGGTGGTCATGCGGTTCTCCAGTGGCAGGGATTCCGCAACAATAACTGAATTTACCCGGATGCCATATTTCAAAAGTTCCACGGCCCATTCCCGGGTCAATGCATTTCGTCCCCCATTTGCTGCCGCACCGGCTGAACCATTTCCCTGTCCGGTTTCAACGGGTTTAGAACTGATATTCACGATGGCTCCTTTTGACGATTTCAAATAAGGAATTGCAAAATGGGTCATCAGGTAATAATGCAGCAGATTATTGTGCAGGTTCTTCATGAACAGATCGTCGTTGCCCCTATCCAGGCCAACACCATGATTCGCGCCGGTATGGTTCACCAATCCTTCAATACGTCCGAATTCTTTGACTATAGCATTCACGGCGTTTTCACATTCTGCCGGATTACCTGGTTCTGCTGTTACTGAAAAAGCCCGCCCACCGGAGACTTCCATTTCCAACTGCAGGTTCCGGTTATCCGTTTCATTTCTACTCACGATTACCACAATGGCGCCTTCGGCGGACAACACCCGGACGATGCCTTCGCCAATACCCCCGGCGCCTCCGTTTATCACGACAACCTTATCTCTTAAACCCAGATCCATAATGAAATTTATATTTATTCTCTCGGTTCAAGTTTAAATACCCGTTCCATCAGGATCCATTTTTCACCGGGTTTGGAACCCGGAATGGGTTTCTGAAACCCGGACATCAGCGTTTCCCATTCCTGCACTTTCGGATTCGACTCGTCGAGCTTTTTTTTATTTTCAAAACTGAAATCCGCTGATACTTTAATAATCATAAAAAGCCGGTTACCGGTCCGGTAAATTTCCATATCCAGGATGCCTGCTTCCTTTAGACTGTCCTTTATTTCCGGCCATACATCTTTATGATAGTCGTCATAAGCGGCAATCATTTTTGCATCTTCCTGAAGATCCAGCGCCAGACAATATCTTTTCATAATTGATCAGTGGGAAATGGAAAGTTTCAATTTTTCAACATCTATATTTTTCAAGGTAAATAACACTTTGTCTCACCTAATCAAATAATTCCGGCTGGTCTGCTTTTTTCTTCTGTTCCCATTCCATAGTTACCGTTTTGGAATATTCGGTCAGCTTGGCGCCAACCGCTTTCCAGCCCATCACCTCCACCGCTTTTACCGTTTTAATTTTAGCTTTTCTTACCTGGGCTCCCCGACCGGATTGCATGATCAGCACCGGTTCTTCATCCGTGTTTACGGCTTCCAGGCGATTGCCTTCCCCTTCTTTGATAAAAAGAAATTTATTATGGAGTGTATTGGTTTCGATTTTAAACCGCTTTATGGTATACTGTGCTTTTTCAGCATCCAGGTAAACTGCGGTAACAATCTTTTCCGGATTAAATTTTTCTATCAGTAAAATTTTATCCGCATCAAAACGCTGCGTCAGTTCCTGGTCCGTTATTTCGTAGTTCCCATCCTGGTAAATAACCAGAATCCTGTCTTCGGGACCAAATTTTCCGAGGAAGCTGCCTTTCTCTTCAGTGTTAAGTCTTCCAAAAACATCGTCAAACCAGAGGTTTCTGGCATTGAGGGTGGCTTTTCCGGCCTGTTTAAACTTAACCGACTTTATCGGATATTTTGTTACCTGGTTTCCCAGGGAAGTTCGGGCTTTGATTTCCAGTGTTTGAAAATCAAAATCAAATTCTTTATGCCGGGCTGAACAATTTGGACTCAGGATTATGCGTACCAGTTCTGCTTCCCCGTTTTGATTTACTGAAAAATAATGTACCCTGGCTTTTTCGCTTTTCGTCAGGTCATATTCCTTTTCACGGGTAACGCCGGTAACATTAAAACGTTTTCCATAACTCATTCCTGTTTTCCCGTCTGCATAGATCATATTGTAGGTGGTTCTTTCATCATTTTTTTGAAAAATACCTACGTACAAAATGTCTTTTCCGATAAAGGTTTTCTCTGCCACTTTTACAATCTTCATTGTACCTCCGCGCGTAAACGCAATGATATCATCCAGGTCAGAAGCTTCAGTTACGAATTCATCTTTTTTAAGCCCGGTACCGATAAATCCTTCCGAACGGTTTACATATATTTTAGTGTTGGCGATGGCTACCTGTTTAGCCTGGATGGCTTCGAAGGGTCGGATTTCTGTCTTTCTCTCCCGTCCTTTTCCATATTTGCGCAATAACTCTTCAAAATAATGCACTGCAAAATCTACCAGGTTATTCAGATCATGTTTCACCTGTTTGATTTCTGCCTCCAGGCCCTTGATCTGCGCATTCAATTCATCAATATCCAGTTTATATATTCTGCGTACAGGTTTCTCGGTTAGTTTTACAATATCCTCCCGGCTGATATTTTTTTTCAGTTGCTTGCGGAATGGCTCAAATGCTTTAGCAATGGCCTGCAATACTTTTTCCCAGGTTTCATGTTTTTTCTCCAGCTCCTTATATATCTTTTCTTCAAAAAATATTTTTTCCAGTGAAGTGAAATGCCATTTTTCCTGGAGCTCATTCAGCCTGATTTCCAGTTCTCTTTTCAGCAGGTCCTTGGTAAGATCCACGGAGTTCTTTAAAAGCTCCGGCATGGACGGAAATTCGGGTCTTTGCTGATTGATTACACAGGCACTGGGAGATATACTGATTTCGCAATCCGTGAAAGCATATAGCGCGTCAATCGTAATATCCGGAGAAATTCCCTGGGCAAGGTCAACCTGGATTTCTACTTCTGCTGCTGTATTATCGGTTACTTTATGAATCCTGATTTTACCCTGATCATTGGCTTTAATAATGGAATCTATGAGCTGGGTGGTCGTAATTCCGTAAGGAACATCACGGATCATCAGGGTCTTCTTATCTATTTCTTCAATATGGGCCCGGACCCGCACGCGTGCGCCGCGTTTACCTTCATTATAGTTGGTCACATCAATCATTCCACCGGTTTGAAAATCCGGGAATAATTCAAATTTTTTATTCCGCAGGAATTTTACAGCTGCCTGGCATATCTCGCAAAAATTATGGGGAAGGATCTTTGTAGCCAGTCCAACCGCAATTCCTTCTGCTCCCTGGGCCAGGAGCAATGGAAATTTCATGGGCAGGGTTATGGGTTCATTTTTTCGTCCGTCATAACTCAGCTGCCAGTCAGTGGTTTTGGGATTAAAAGCCACTTCGAGTGCAAATTTGCTGGGTCTGGCTTCAATATACCGGGCTGCGGCAGCATCATCGCCGGTGCGCACATCACCCCAGTTACCCTGTGTTTCAATCAGCAGGTCTTTCTGGCCCAGGTTTACCAGGGCCTCTCCTATCGAAACATCGCCATGCGGATGGTATTGCATGGATTGCCCGATAATATTGGCTACTTTATTAAACCGGCCGTCATCCATTTCTTTCATGGCATGAAGAATGCGGCGTTGTACAGGTTTGAGTCCATCCTGCAGGGCAGGTACGGCCCGTTCCAGAATTACATAGGAAGCATAATCCAAAAACCAGTTTTTATACTGGCTGGAAATTCCACTTTCACTGGTCAGAAACTCTTTGTTGGTCATGATGGCTGCAAAGATATACAGCCTGATTCAAAAGCCACAAACTTACCACCAACAGTTCTTCCGGATTCCGGAATTGATGAACAATCCCTATATTCACCCAGGAATTATTTTTTATTTTTATGTCCAACTACGCTGGCCAAACGCGGATACTTGTAGCCGTAGACTGTATCATATTTGGATTTGACGGGGAGAACCTGAAAGTATTGTTGATGAAACGCGGCATGATGCCGGAAAAAAATAAATGGAGCCTGATTGGAAGTTTCGTAACAAAATCCGAAAGCCTTGAACAGGCAGCCACCCGCGTTCTCAAAAAATTTACCGGTATTAGAAGGTTTGTATTTACACCAGTTGCGCACCTTCAGCGAACCCGACCGCGACCCGCTCGAAAGAACCCTGTCCACAGCATTTACAACCCTGATCGATATACATCAGTACGAAAAACAAATCATCAAAGATTATCATGCAGAGTGGTTCCTGGTGGACAAAAAACCGCCTTTGATTTTTGATCATGATATCATGCTGAAAATGGCACAACAGGAACTTCGGTACCAGGCGGCCTCCCATCCCATCCTTTTTGAAATGCTTCCGGAAAAATTTACCATCCCCCAGCTGCAAAACCTTTATGAAGGTGTTTACCAGACCCGGTTTGACAACCGGAATTTCAGCCGGAAAGTTTTATCGACCGAACTGCTGACAAAACTCAGTGAAAAAGATAAGTCCGGATCAAAAAAAGGCGCTTTCTACTATAAACTCAACAAACGGAAATACAAAGCCGGGTTCCGCTCTTTTATGAATTTCATACCAAATCCCGACCGGTTCGCCTTTTAAGGATATTGGCCATTTATATGGTTTTTTTTGGGAGTTTGGGAATAAATGTTAATTTGACATGAATTCCACTGACGATTCCATATGAACAGTAAAACATGGGTTATCGGTATTGATTTCGGAACAGATTCTGTCCGGACACTGGTTGCAGATGCACAAACCGGCGAAGAGGCTGCCTCAGCACTTTTTGAATATCCCCGATGGAAGGCCGGTTTATATAATAATCCCGGATCAAATCAATTCAGGCAGCATCCGCTGGATTACCTGGAAGGTCTGGAACAGGGTATCCGCCATTGTCTCCAACAACTCACTCCGGACCAGCGGGCGAATATTCGTGGTATTGGTGTTGATACGACAGGTTCAACACCTGTTGCTGTAGACAGATCGGGCACGCCGCTTTCCCTGCTGCCGGCTTTTGCAGAGAACCCGAATGCGATGTTTGTACTGTGGAAGGATCATACCTCTATCAAAGAGGCAGCTGAAATAAACCGTCATGCTTCCAAATTCCCTGTAAATTATCTTCAATATGTAGGCGGGATTTATTCTTCTGAATGGTACTGGTCCAAATTATTACATATACTTCGCGCGGATGATGCTGTGCGGAAAGCCTGTTTCACCTGGGTGGAACATTGTGACTGGATTCCCTTTGTTCTTACAGGCGGTAATGATGCCACCCGGTTGAAACGAGGTGTTTGCAGTGCGGGGCATAAAGGATTATGGTCACCGGAGTTTAATGGATTTCCCCCGGAAGAATTTTTCAGTTCACTGGATCCCCTGCTGAAAGGATATGCTTCCGGTTTGTCTGTACAGTTGTATACTGCAGACCAGCCTGCGGGAAAACTGAGCGCAGCCTGGGCTGCAAAACTCGGACTGTCTGAAAATGTTATCGTGGCCACCGGCGCTTTTGATGCGCATATGGGTGCCGTCGGCGGACAAATTGAACCGTATTACCTGAGCAAAGTGATGGGAACCTCCACCTGTGATATGCTGGTGGCTCCGTTGGAAGAAGTGAAAGGCAAACTGGTAAAAGGTATTTGTGGCCAGGTGCCCGGTTCTGTTATTCCGGGCATGATGGGCATGGAAGCCGGGCAATCGGCCTTTGGCGACGCCTATGCATGGTTTAAAAATCTGCTGGCCTGGCCCCTTCGCTATATGGATGAAAATAATACCGGATCCGGCCCTGCGCCTGACAAATTCATTGAAAAATCCCTGCAGGAAATCCTCCCCCGCCTGAGCAGGGAAGCAGAAAAAATCAGGGTTGAAGAAAATATGGAACTGGCTGTTGACTGGTTTAACGGCCGTCGCACACCGGATGCCAATCAGGCACTGAAAGGCGCGATTAGTGGTCTCAACCTGGCGAGCGATGCACCCGCGATTTTCCGCGCCGTAACGGAGTCCACCTGTTTTGGGGCGAAAGCCATTGTAGACCGGTTTATTTCGGAAGGGATCCCGATCAAAGGACTGATCGGTCTCGGAGGTGTTGCGAAAAAATCTCCCTTTGTGATGCAGCAAATGGCCGATATAACGGGAATGGACATACGCATACACCGGTCAGAACAAACCTGTGCCCTGGGAGCCGCCATGTTTGCGGCTACCGCAGCCGGACTGCATAAAAATGTAGAGTCTGCCATGAAGTCCATGGGAACGGGATTTGAAAAAACATATTCCCCGGATAAAGGAAGAAAAATGATTTATGAAAAAAGGTATGAACAATATAAAATACTGGGTACCCAGATTGAAAAATCCACATTTCAGCATCCATGAGCCAGTATCAGCATATTAAAGAAGAAGCCTGCCGGGCGAACCAGCAATTGCCCGTTCTGGGGCTCGTACTGTTTAATTTCGGAAACCTGAGTGTGGCAGACCGGCAAAAGGGCGTATTCGCCATAAAACCCAGCGGCGTTCCCTATGTTGAACTGGTTCCTGAAAAAATGGTGATTGTGGACTTTGAAGGAAAAACGGTAGAAGGAAAATTAAGGCCGTCATCCGACACACAGACACATGCGGTTTTATATAAAAGCTGGGAAAAAATCGGGTCGGTTGTGCATACCCATTCCACTTATGCCACCGCCTGGGCCCAGGCACAGCGTCCCATCCCGATTTACGGCACCACGCATGCGGATCATTTTACTGGTCCGGTACCCTGCGCACCACCGATGTCTGACGAAATGATCCGGGGAAATTATGAATACCAGACCGGGTTTCAGATTGTGGAACATTTGAAAAACTCCGACCTTTCATATGAAGAAATTGAAATGATCCTGGTGGGTAACCATGCTCCGTTCACCTGGGGTAAAAATGCAGAAAAAGCTTTATACAACAGTGCCGTACTGGAAGCCATCGCCCATATGGCCCTGCTAACCGAACAGATTAATCCGAAGGTGTTTCCGCTGAAAGATTCCCTTATTAAAAAACACTTTGAACGCAAACATGGAAAAGACAGTTATTACGGACAATAATTTTTTTCAAATATGTCTATGAAAAAGATTTTTCTACCGGTTATTTTGTTTTCCATTCTCTAATTTGGTCGCGCAGCAAAAAGATTATACGATCCGGAATGTGGATTTTACCCGGGTAAAACTTACTGATCATTTCTGGCTGCCCAGAATTGAAACCAACAGAACGGTTACCATTCCCGCATCATTTGAGCGATGTGAAAGTACCGGCAGGGTAAAGAATTTTGTCATGGCTGCTGAAAAAAAAGGAAAGTTCTGTACAAAGTATCCTTTTGACGATACGGATATTTATAAAACCATTGAAGGTGCTTCCTATTCCCTGGCTGTACATCCCGATGCCAAACTGGAGAAGTATATTGATTCGCTGATTGATATCATTGGGCGGGCACAGGAGCCTGATGGTTATCTGTATACTGCCAGAACAATCAATCCCAATGATGTGCACCCCTGGTCAGGTAAGGAAAGATGGGAAAAAGAAAGAGAACTCAGTCATGAATTATATAATGCCGGTCATTTGTATGAAGCGGCCGCTGCACATTATCAGGCTACAAAAAAAACAAACCTCCTAAATATTGCTTTAAAAAATGCCGACCTGGTTTGTTCTGTTTTTGGTCCGGATAAAAAACATGTGGCACCGGGACATGAAATTGTTGAAATGGGTCTGGTGAAACTGTATCGGATTACCGGTAAAAAAGAATATTTATTAACGGCTAAATTTTTTATCGAAGAAAGAGGCCGTTACAAGGATATGATTCCACCAGCAAAGACCTCTGGAAAAACGGAGCCTACTGGCAGGATAATATTCCGGTCATGTACCAGGAAGAAGCCGAAGGTCATGCCGTGCGGGCCGGATATTTATACGCGGCTGTTGCAGACGTTGCTGCGTTAACGGGAGATGACAGCCTGATTCTTGCCATTGATAAAATATGGAATAATGTGATGCAGAAGAAAATTTATCTGCAGGGCGGTGTGGGTGCCATTGGTGACGGAGAACGATATGGAGTAAATTATGAACTTCCCAATGCGACGGCATATAATGAAACCTGTGCCGCCATTGCGCTGGTGTATTGGAATTACCGGATGTTCCTACTGCATGGCGATGCAAAGTATATGGATATACTGGAGAAATCTCTATACAACGGATTATTATCCGGTGTCGGACTGGATGGCAAATCTTTTTTCTATACCAATGCCATGCAAATCAAAAATGATTTTCAGCATGCTGATATGGAAGCTACCCGCTCCGGCTGGTTTGAATGTTCCTGCTGCCCGACAAATATCGTGAGACTGATACCGTCCATTCCCGGTTATATGTATGCGCAGAAAGATAGATAACCTGTATATCAATCTTTTTATCAGCAGTGAGGCAGAAGTATCAATTAACCAGAACCCCGTGCAGGTTGTCCAGCAAAATAATTACCCCTGGGACGGGGCCCTTTCCTTTACGATAAATCCCACAAAACCCGCTCCCTTTAATTTACTGGTTCGAATCCCCGGATGGGCGCAGAATAAAGCCATGCCCTCTGATCTGTATTATTTCCGGAACAACTCAGATAACAAACCGGTAATCAAACTGAATGGCCAGGAAATCAGTTATACGATCACCAACGGATATGCTGTAATTGGCAGAACCTGGAAAAAGAATGACCGTTTAGAAGTAAACCTCCCGATGGAAATCAGAAAAGTGGCTGCGAATGAAAAAGTTTCAGATGATAGGGGAAGAATGGCTTTGCAGCGCGGACCCCTCATCTATTGCGCCGAGTGGGTGGATAATCACGGTAAGACCAGCAATATTATTTTACCGGAAAACACTTCATTCACCAGTGAATTTTTACCCGGATTATTAAACGGGGTAACCGTGCTGAAAACCGAAGTGCCGGCAGTAGTAATTCAACATGATTCTGTTTCCACTGTCAAACAATCTTTTACTGCCATCCCCTATTATGGCTGGGCGAACCGGGGCAAAGGGGAAATGATGGTCTGGTTTCCCATGCAGGTAAAAGCAATTGATTTGCTGACAAATTAATTTTACATAAATAATTTTTAAAGTAAAAAACCTTGACAAATCTCAAAGAATTCGAAGTATGGTTTGTGACCGGCAGCCAGCATTTATATGGAGAAGAAACCCTGAAGCAGGTTCAGGAACATGCGAATGTTATCGCTTCATCCCTAAATGAAAATGAACAGATCCCGGTACAGGTGGTTTGTAAAAACATTGTTACCACACCGGAAGAAATATATAAGACCTGCGCTGAAGCAAACAACCAAAAACCCTGCATCGGACTGATTACCTGGATGCATACTTTTTCTCCGGCGAAAATGTGGATTAACGGATTGAAAATTTTGCAAAAACCAATCCTTCATCTGCATACACAATTCAACCGCGATATTCCCTGGAGCAGTATTGATATGGATTTTATGAATCTTAACCAAAGTGCCCATGGCGACCGGGAATTTGGTTTTATGATGAGCCGCATGCGTCTGAAGCGAAAAGTGGTGACCGGTCATTGGCAGGATCAGCAGGTGATTCGTAAAATCAATGACTGGACGCGGGCTGCTGCCGGATGGAACGACTGGCAGGGAGCAAAGTTTTTACGATTTGGCGACAATATGCGTCAGGTAGCTGTTACGGAAGGAGACAAAGTGGAGGCAGAATTAAAATTCGGATATTCTGTAAATACCTATGGTGTTGGTGATCTGGTTCAGATCATTCAATCCATTACTGAAACAGAAGTTAATAATCTGACGGATGAATATGCAGAGACCTATCATCTTGAAACAGGATTGAAAAAAGGAAATGCCCGGCACGAGGCCTTAAAAGATGCAGCAAGAATTGAATGCGGGATAAAGAAAATGCTGGTCGCCGGAAATTTCAAAGGATTCACAGATACATTTGAAGACCTGCACGGAATGAAACAATTGCCGGGTATTGCCTCCCAGCGGCTGATGCAGGCAGGTTTTGGATTTGCCGGCGAAGGAGACTGGAAAACCTCTGCCCTGGTAAGAGCAATGAAAATGATGGCCAGGGGTTTGCCTGGCGGAAATTCATTTATGGAAGACTATACTTATCATCTTGAACCCGGAAATGAAATGGTTCTCGGTGCACATATGCTGGAAATTTGTCCTTCCATTTCCAATGAAAAACCAAGCTGCGAAATTCATCCCCTGGGAATCGGAGGAAAAGAGGATCCCGTGAGACTGGTTTTTAATGGCAGTGAGGGGGCTGCCCTGAATGCTTCCATCATTGATATGGGTGAACGATTCCGTATGCTGGTAAATACCGTGGAAGCTGTAAAGCCACCGAAACCATTACCCAAATTACCGGTGGCCCGGGTACTATGGAAACCGATGCCCGATATGCATGACGGCTGTACAGCCTGGATTCTCGCAGGTGGTGCACATCATACCTGTTATAGTCAGAATCTTAGTGTGGAATGTCTGGAAGACTTTGCAGCAATGGCAGGAATTGAGTTTGTATTAATAGGAAAGAATACTGATATTTATCAATTCAAGAATGAATTGAGATGGAATGATATGTATTACAAACTGAATACATAAATTTCAGGAACCATTTTTTAAAAGCGATTGCTGACACATGAATAATCAACTCGTATTTTCAGACTACCTGGTATTTGTTCTCTATTTAGTTCTCGTGGGATCCTATGGATACTGGATCTATTCCAAACGTAAAAGCAAGGAACACGATTCAAAAGGTTTTTTTCTTGCCGAAGGGTCCCTCACCTGGTGGGCTATCGGAGCCAGCCTGATCGCTTCCAATATTTCTGCAGAACAATTCATTGGCATGAGCGGAAACGGTTTTTTTGTTGGTGTTGCCGTCTCTGCCTATGAATGGATAGCGGCACTTTCACTGATCATTATCGCTATCTGGTTTATTCCGATTTATCTCAAGAATAAGATTTATACCATGCCGCAATTTCTCAAAACGCGGTATAATGAAACGGTTGCGATGATCATGGCCATTTTATGGCTTATCATTTATGTTTTTGTAAACCTTACTTCTATTCTTTATCTGGGTGCAGTCGCTATCAGCGGATTGCTGCCGGAAAACAGCAATATTGATTATCTCCATATCGTCATGATCGCCCTGGCGGTATTTTCTATTTTCATCACCCTGGGCGGGATGAAAGTAATTGGCTTCACGGATGTCATCCAGGTTACGGTACTGATTGTCGGTGGCCTTGCAACTTCCTATATGGCCCTGGATAAAGTCAGTGGCGGACATGGTGCAGTGCAGGGCTTTAACACATTGATGCAATCTGCACCGGAACATTTTCATATGATCTTTAAAAAGCCAGGTGCTAACACTTCACAGGAGGATATCAATAAATACCTGTTGCTTCCGGGAATTCTGATGTATGCAGCCGGCCAGTGGATTGTGAATCTGAATTACTGGGGATGTAACCAATATATTACGCAAAGAGCACTGGGTGCCGATCTGAATACAGCCCGGACCGGATTACTTTTTGCAGCCCTCCTGAAATTAATCATGCCCCTGATTGTTATGCTTCCGGGAATCGCTGCCTATGTGTTGATGAAGCAGGGCAATCTCCCCGCCATGGAACATGCAAATATGGATCATGCCTATTCCTCTGTACTTGGGTTTCTTCCGGCCGGACTAAAAGGCCTTTCCATAGCGGCATTAACCGCAGCCATCGTCGCATCCCTTGCAGGTAAACTAAACAGTATTTCCACTATTTATACCCTTGATATTTATAAAAAATATTTTAATAAGGAAGCATCTGATTACAAAATGGTCTGGAATGGCCGGCTTGTTGCTATTATTGCTTTAATCATTGCCATACTCTTCACCTGGAAAGACGTGTTGGGTATCAGCAGCGCAGGTGGTTTCACTTATATCCAGAAATACACCGGGTATATCAGTCCGGGTGTGTTCGCGATGTTCCTGCTTGGCATGTTCTGGAAAAGGACTACCGGAGCAGCTGCAGTGGTTGGAGTTATAACCGGTGTATGCCTTTGTTTATTCTTTAATGAATTCGCCCCTGCCCATTTTGGAAACAACACCTGGTTTTATACCGCTTACCCGAATGGCAAAGGGGGATTTGAAATACCATTCCTCATCGCCATGGGACTGTCCTTCTTCTTTACCGTTTTAATTATGGTGATCATTAGTCTTGGCAGGTCCGAAAATCAATTCAAAAGCTTTTGCGCTCGACACATCCATGTTCAGACTCAGGCCCCAGACGATTGGCCTGATTGTGCTGATCCTGGTTTTGCTTACGGCGCTGTATGCGAAGTTTTGGTAAGGGCAGATTAGATGATTAGAGGATTAGATGATTAGATGATTAGGTGATTAGAAGATCATCTAATCAACTAATCTATTTTTAGCTATGTCCTGACTACCTGATTGTGGTATTTTAAATTACCGGCTTGTTGATTAATTTAAATTATTCCTGATAGGACTTAAATTAATTAACAAGCCTGTGAAAAAAGAGAACCTAATTGTCAACAAAACTTTCCAATTTTCCCTGGAAATGATTGCCTATTGTGATTTACTTTATCAGAGTAAAAAATTCACCATTGCACATCAATTATTAAAATCCTCAACCTCTATTGGCGCAAATGTTATGGAGGCCCAGCATGCAGAAAGCACATCTGACTTCCTGCATAAAATAAAAATCGCCATGAAGGAAGCCAATGAAACGGCTTATTGGTTAAACCTGTGCGAAAAAAGTGAAGGCTATAGTTTTGAAGTGATATTTCAGAAGAACATTGAATCAATAATCAATATCTTATCCAAGATAATCATCACTACTAAGAAGATTAGATGATTAGATGATTAGGGGATTAGGTGATTATAAAATTCTCTAATCCCCTAATCCCCTAATCTCTAATTCCTACTGCATTCCCTGCATGGCATCCTGGGATCCGGAATTATTGAGGTTCTTTCTTTTGAATACTGAAACATCCATTTTTCCGAAACGGTAAGTGAAGTTCACCCGCACCAGCTGTGGATCACGGATCCGGTCAAACTGCTGTTCGAAGAATTCGCTTTTTGAAAACTGATCCGTCCACCGGCTGTGAAAGATATCGCTCATGGAAACACTTATAGATGCCGCATCGTTTTTCAGGAAGCTCTTACTGAGGGCCGCATCAACAGCCCAGAAAGGATCAATGTATCCCTGTGAGGAACTTTGAACCCCTGCGTTTCCACCCGGACCGCCACCCTGGGTGCCCGCTCCGGAATTCACCGGAAGGTTTGATTTAGCCTGATAGAAACCCGTCACCTGCAGTTTAAGTTTCCAGGGAAGCTTAAAATTGCCATTCAGTTTGGCGAACCAGCTCCAGATTGCCGGCTGCGAAGTGGTATTCACATTCGTAATATTGATATAGGAATTGTAAATATTGAAATTGGAAGTCAGATCAAACCATTTCGTAATGGTATTCACACCGGTAAATTCCGCACCGTATGTCTGGCTGTAATTTGCATTTATCCAGGTGTTCACATAACCCGTTTTTCCGGTAAGTTCATTCGGAAAAGTATCCAGGTAGCGTGTAATCAGCTGGTCGGTTCTTTTATAGTACAGAGACGCCAGGAATGTATTATTTCCTTTCAATGTTTTCAGGTAAGAAAGTTCGAATGAATTGGTAAACTCAGGCAAAAGATTTGGGTTACCCCTGGTAATATTCAAAGTATCTGAATAATTGGTAAACGGAATCAGCTGAAAGAAATTGGGACGGTTAATCCGTCTGGTATAACTGATCTGCAATTCCTGTTTGTTTTTCAATTTCTGACTTAAAAACACGGAAGGAAATAAACTGATCGGATAAGAATTGCTGAAATTCTCTTTTTCGTTTACCAGTTCCCCAGTATAATTGGAACTTTCGGCCCTCAAACCCACCTGGTATCCAAAATCTTTAATCGCACTCGTAAAGGAGGCGTAAGCCGCATATACATTATTGGTGTTATTATAATCCGTAGAGGCCGAAGGAATAAGATAGAAATTATTCCCTGTTCCGGTGGTATCGTAATAAGTGTAGGTGCTGCTCACCAGGTGCTGGGAATTCAAACGCAGACCGGCTTCCAGTTTGGTAGTGGCAGAGAAAGGATGCACATAGTCCGTTTGTACGGTAATGAATCTGTTTTTTCCATTTCCCATAATTTTTTGCATCTGTGTACCTGCAATATCCGATCCCGGCTGTCCTGAAAAATAATCAGTTGTGGTCAGTGCATTATTCTGATTCTTTCCGCTGAAAAAATTTACATCGGCAGTAATATTCTCCCCTTCTTTTGGAAACAAATGTTTAAAAGCAAACTGGAATCCGTTTGCATCAAAAATGCGTTGTGTATTTACATTGGCCTGGCTGTAGTAGGTATAGTCCGTTCCATCCGGGAAAAATGTATTATTGGTATTGTTAAGTAACTGGCCGGGTTTCATTTCCCCGTGTACATGTAAGCCGGTTAATGAAAATGTTGTCCGGTTGGTCGCGAAATAGTCAAATCCCAGGCTGCCGAAGCCAAACGCGCCATGATTTTTTTCGTGCTGGTCCTGATATACCGAAGTTGGTGTATCGGTAAAATTATACCGGTAAAGGCTTCCCTCGGTAACACTGTGATTCTGGTTGTAAAAGCCATTCGCCGTAAAATTGAATTTATCCTGGCGAAGACTGAAATTCAGGCCGCCATTGATGGCACCATGACTGTCAAAGCCTCCCCTTGCATTTCCATTATAACCCGTTTTCCGATTTTTCTTCAAAACTATATTTACAATCCCTGCCCCTCCGCCGGAAGCCTCATACTTTGCAGACGGATTGGTAATAACTTCAACACTTTCAATTGCATCTGCCGGAATCTGATCGAGTGTGAGGGTAGTGGGTCTTCCATCCACATAAAGTATCGGCGGTGCATTTCTCAGGGTAAGATTCCCATCAATATCCACATTTACAGATGGTACATTTTTCATGATATCCATTGCGGTTCCACCAGCATTCACCAGGTCTTTTTCAACATTATAGACCTTCTTGTCAATATCCAATTTCATAGTGGGTTTGGAAGCACTAACCGTTACGGATTGCAGTTGGGAGATATCCACCGACATTTTAATATTTCCAAGATCCTTGTCAAATCCGTTGATCGTACTGCTCATGGCATTGGCAGCCTGTGCAGGATCAGTTACATTTTTGGGAACTCCGCCTGGCGGCATTTTCATCTGAAATTGCACGTTCAATTCCATAGGTTTAAAGCCCGTAGCGGAAATCTTCAGTTTCAGTGGCTCCGAAAACAGGAAGGTCCTCAAAACTGAAATCTCCATTTGAAGTGGTGGTCAGCCCTTTCAGCAAAACCTGTTTTGATTTTTTTGTAACCGAGTCATATTTATTATGCATCAGCAGCACGGTAGCTTCCGAAATTGGTCTGCCTGTACTGTCTTCCAACTTACCGTATACATGACCCATATTGGGTACGCTTCTGCCTGCACCACCCCCGGGAAACTGTGCCTGGATAGAATAAGTTCCGGCGAGAAATACCAACATCAACAGGTAATTTTTCATACTTTTCATTTGTGACTGTAAAACTAGCAGCGGATTGTTAAAATTGGGACGGATATGAGACGAGTGGTTAAAATACCGCGACCAAATGATGATCAGCTAATTTCCCTGTCCGATATGACGCATCAGGTCGTCTTTGTAAAGGTCGCTAAGGGGTAATTCCAGTTCTCCCAGAAATACTGAATTCCTGCGAATGGAGGTGATATGGGAAACGGATACGATATAGGATTTATGAATGCGGAAAAATTTTCCCGGAGGCAGTTTTTCTTCAATTGATTTTAAGCTCATTCTGATTACCAGGGGGCTTACTTCCCCCAAGTGGATTTTCAGGTAATCCTTCAGACCCTCAATCATCCGGATCTCCGAAAAAACGATTTTGGTCAGTCCGTATTCAGCATGTACAAAGAAATAATCAGGCCAGACCTGCGAATCGGCATTTATGTTTTTCTTTAACCGGTAAAAATCCATCGCTTTATTGCACGCTTTTAGAAATCTTTCGAAAGGAACGGGTTTAACCAGGTAGTCAATTACATCCAGGGTATACCCTTCGAGCGCATATTTCTCATAGGCTGTAATCAGGATCACCATTGGTTTTACGGAAAGCGATTGCAACAACTGAAGACCGGTTAATCCGGGCATTTGTATATCCAGGAAAATCAGGTCTACTTCCTGGCGGTTCAAAATAGTAAGCGCCTCCATGGCTGTACTGCATGACGCAACGAGTTCCAGTGAAGGAACCTGCCGGATATTATCCTGCAGGAGTGCCAGTGCCAGGGGTTCATCGTCAACCGCAATACATTTCATATTTAATGAAGTTTGATCTGCAGGGAAACCGTGAACCATCCCTGTTCCCTGTTGATGGTAAGTATATGCTTCTGGTCGTACAATAACTTCAGCCGGCGTTCCACATTGGGAAGTCCGATGCCGGAGGAATAATCTTTTATTTCTTCACTTTGGGGATTGAATTTGTTTCTGACCCTGAAATTTATGAGTCCTTCGGAAATTTTCAGTGAAATGTCGATGATCGGATCTTCGACCGAACTGGTTCCGTGTTTAAACGCATTTTCGATAAACGGAATCAGCAACATCGGTTCGATGCGCTGATTGTCTCCCCGATCCATATCCACTTTTATAAACAATGAACTGGCATACCTGATTTTCTGTAATTCGATATAACTGTTTACATATTCCGTTTCCCGTAACAGGGTAACGGAAGCTTCGTCAGATTCATACAGCATGTACCGCATCAGTCCGGAAAGACGGATCAGGGAAGGCTCAAGCATATCGGATTTCAGTCTGGCCATGGCCACCAGGTTATTCAAAACATTAAACAGGAAGTGTGGGCTAACCTGCGACCTCAGGAAAGAAAGTTCTGTTTTAAGATTTTCATTTTCCCGCTCCTTCATGAATTGTTCGGTCCTGATCTTATCTGTTACAAACCAATACACTGTGCTCATTGCCCAGATAAATAAATAGGGAAATATTACAAAAAAATATTCGCGGTGGAGTCCAGGACTTTCTCCCTGCTTCGGAAAGATATTGATGGCGGTGATAAAGACGGCCAATAACAGCACGAGGAGGGAAATATAAATACCGATCCTCTTGCGGTTGAGAAACCTGGGGATGAGCACGAGCAGATTAAAGTAGAAGAACAAGATCCAGCAGGCATCAAAAACCAGGAACCGGATTCTGAACATTCCACTAAAGTTCACATGCTGCTGGTCCGGTTCCCGATGAAAAAGGGTCGGCAGGGTAAACAAAATCACCCAGGCGAGGACATGAAGAAATACTAAGACAATTTTAGACCGGTACCAGCGTGTGCTCATGAGTTTTGCAATGCCTGCAATATCCGAATATACTTACTATAGGTTAGCCCCGATGCGACCAAGACATTGTTTTTTGCGATGAAAACCTTAGATGTTTAACGCTTAGGGCCGAACGCTTAACGCCGAACGCTTAACGCTTAACGCCTAAGGCCATTCCCGCCAGTGTTCAACCATCAACCTTATTAGCTGTCCCGGACTGGCAATGCCAGGCCTGAATGGTCCCGGGAGAAGCTGCTACCAGATTCCAGCATGAAAATTTGAGACATTCCCTGTGGAATTGCTTCATTACCGAATCTCATCCTGGATTAATGGTAAACCAAATTTTTATGGCAGATTTAAACATTTCCGAATCGCTTCGACGTAGAATAAGATCAGGTGTAAAAAGATCGGCGAAACGCACTACAAAAGTAGATTTGACACCGATGGTTGATCTTGGATTTTTACTCATTACTTTTTTTATTTTCACTACAACGATGAGTCAGCCAAAAACCTTACACTGGATTTTGCCAAAAGATTCTCCAAATCCTAATCCCACCAAAGAATCCGGTGCGTTAACACTGATCCCATCCGGGAATAACCGTTTGTATTTTTATGAGGGAATGGACGCTGCCAACTTGCAGCTTGTTTCCATACAGTCCCTGAGGGAGATCATCCGCAACAAACAGTCCAGGACCAACCCTGCTGATTTAATGCTGATATTAAAACCAACAGCTGATTGCAGTTATAAAAATACGATTGCCCTTTTCGATGAAATGGCCATTGATCAGGTTCGGCGGTATGCCCTGGTTGATCTTCGTAAGGATGAGTCGGAACAGCTCACCACCCTGGAAAATAAGAAATAAAAAATCCCTGCAAATTCATGCAGGGACTGTAATCCATTCTTTTCGACTCCGGCTGAAACCTTAAGCTTTCTGCTTTTGACACTAAGCGTTAGGCGTTAGGCTTTGGGCGTTAGGCTTTAAGCCTTATCAGGATTTCGGCATAACAAAAACTGCCGGATCAATGGTTTTATTGATTTCGATTTTATTCACTTTATTGGATACCTCAAATTGTCCGCCATAACTTAACACAACTCCGTAGGGAAAAACAATATCCATATCCCCTTTTCTGAAATCAGAAAAAGTGGAGATGACATCCATCGACTGACCCATAAACTGGGAATTAATAATCAACTTCGTCATGTAATAGGTAGCCGAATCAATATACACCAGCGTTTCCCCGCTTACAGCGTTCGTCACTTTAAGTTTGTAAGCACCTGCTTCTTTCCCCACCAGCTCCACTTTATTTCCCTTGGCGGCATAATCAAATAAAGGTCCGAAAGGATCCAGTCTTCCCTGGCCTTGTTTTACGGCTTCTTCCGGTAAAGCAGTCGCTGTAGCTGCACCTGCAAATGGATTGATCTGCCAGCCGCCTTTATCAGTCAGAACCATCACAAAGGCCTGACCGTTCGTTTCTGAAGATACCTTATAACCCGTCCCTCTTACAATGGTCAGGATTGACGGCCCTTCATTTCCCATTACCTGGGAAGTGCTTTCAGAATAGAAGGTTTTAACCTTATCCAGTTTTTCCTTTCCACCGATTGCATTGATGTACTTCGTAACGATTTCATCAGCAGTTTGTGCCTGTATTGAATTGAAACTTGCAATGGCGACCATCAGTGCCACCCCCATTTTTACCAATTTCATAAGTCTTCTGTTTTTGTTATTTAAAGATAAAGATGCCGAATTTTCACTGAACGGCCATCCGGCCCTTTTTTCCGCATTATGTAAACTCTTTTTCCAATACCGTAAGGCATTCGCCCAAAATATCAATTCTTTTGCGCGATGAAATACCCCGTAAGTCTATGCCTTTTGCTCTTTTTTACATATTTAACCACTGAAGCTCAGAAGTTTACAACAACCAACGCGCAAAAACTCATCATGACCAACGAGGATTCCCTGCTGATGGGGTCCAATTCGCAAAAAACCGTTATTTCCGGATATGGAAGCGCATTTTACCAGCGAAATTTTAACCAGCAACAGTCAACAGTAACCCTGGAAAGGGCCGTTTTGTTTGTAGGTCATCAGTTTTCACAGAAAATTTCGTTTTTTTCCGAACTTGAACTGGAAAATGCCAAAGTGGAAGGCGGCGTAAGCAACAATGCCGAAATTTCCATGGAACAGGCTTTTTTGAAATTTAATCTCAATGCCCATCAATACCTGATCGCCGGTTTGTTTACCCCGCGTATCGGTATCCTGAACGAAAATCACCTGCCCGTAAATTTCAACGGGGTTGAAAGACCGATGGTGGAAACCCTGATTATTCCGGCAACCTGGCGGGAACTGGGTATTGGGTTTTATGGCAATAGTGAGAAAATTCCCCTGAATTACAGTTTTGCTTTAATGAATGGTCTTGAAGGCCAGAACTTTGAACATGGTACCGGAATTCGCGGTGGCCGCGCCGAAGGAAACCTGGCTCCGGCAAACAATATCGCCGTTACGGCAGCGGTCCAGTATTTCTGGAAGAATTTCAAATTCCAGGTTTCCGGTTATACCGGCGGAACCGTAACCCTGAGTCCAAAAGGATCTGACAGTCTGGGACTCAACAGCGGTGCTTTTGGAACTCCCCTTTACCTGGGAGAAGCAGATGTGCAATACGAATACAATGCATGGTCAGCAAAAGCACTGGGTGTTTATATCGCCTATCCCGATGCCGGTAAAATGAACACGGTTTACGGAAACAATACGGCCACCGGAATGTATGGATTTTATGCCGAACTGGCCTATAACTGGCTTTTTAAAAAACAGACCAGGGCAAGTTTTATCAGTTTTGTCCGGTTTGAAGCTCTAAATATGAATTCCAGTATTGCCGCCAACGGTGAAGGCATTTATGACGGCACAGAAGATCAAACGCATCTGATCATGGGTTTCGGATACCTGCCCATCCCCAATGTGGTGATCAAAGCGGATGTACGGCTGATGCATACGGGTCCCCAAAACCCGGCACTGGTTGTAAATCCGCCACCCAATGCATTGCCTTATCAGCAGAGCAATCAGTTTTTAAATCTTGGAATCGGATATTCCTTTTAATTCGAAAGTTATGGATATGGAACGCAGAAAGTTTTTGGAATCCGCATGTAAAGCCTGCCTGTTTGCGGGTGCCGGTTTGCTGATTTCAGAGCTGACTGCCTGCAGCCCTGCTGCAAACGTTATCAAAGTTCCCATTTCGCAGAATACTGTCCGGCTGCCGGTTTCCGGATTTGCCAATAGCCCATGCAGATTGTGCGGCCTGAAGGATGGTTCTATAATATAGCTGTTCAAAAAACAGAAACCGGTCAGTTTGAAGCCCTGCTGATGGAATGCACACATCAGCAAAATCAGTTAATCGCCAGTGCAAATGGATTCCAATGCCCCCTGCACGGTAGCCGGTTTAATCTGGATGGTCAGGTTACAAAGGGACCTGCAGAACGTTCTTTAAAAAAATTTACCACCAGCATCGATCAGGATCTGGTGGTGATTCAACTCAAATCTTAAAATATATTACATTGAAAAAGTATATCATTTTATTTTCTTTTTCCATCGTCGGACTGAGTGCCTGTCACAAAGCGAGCGATACCGGTGCGGATATCTACTGACTTTGCCACACTGGAAGACCAGGTGATCACCGATTTTACCAATGATATTGTATTATCCCAATATAGCGCGTTGCTCAGTTCAAGCCTTACCCTGCAAACCAGCGTGGGTAATCTGAATACAACAACCAATGAGGCAAATCAGGCCCAGGCAAAGGCAGACTGGAAAAATATGCGTTCCATATGGGAACAAACCGAAGGATTTCTGCTGGGACCGGTGGAATCCAATGACTATGATCCCAATACCGATACCTGGCCCACAGATTATACGCAGATGGACTCCTTACTGGCAAACAATGATTTTGAATTCACCACCAATAATGTAAAAAACCTGCCGCAAAGTTTGCGCGGATATCATCCGCTGGAATATATGATCTGGGGTAAAGGAGGTTCGAAGACGCCTGCAAATTTTACTGCCCGCCAAAAGCAATATATGGTTGCCCTGATTGATGATATCAGCAGTAATAATGTGCAACAGCTTTACAATGACTGGTTCGGTGCTGCTGATTATAAATCGCAGGTGCTGACTGCCGGCAAGGGCAGCACGGAATTTTCCTCCCGCAAAGCACTTTTCCTGAATATGGTTTCCGCCATGTCGGATATATGTGGTGAAGTAGCTGAAGGAAAAATGAAAGAACCTTTTGACGCTTACGATTCCACCATTACGGAATCACCTTATTCAAGCAATACCCTGATCGATTTTAAAAACAATATCATCGGATTGCAAAATGTATATATGGGTTCAATGGCGGAAAGGGATTGCACGATCTGGTTGCTGCGAAACAGTCTGCCCTGGACCAGCAGATCCAGGCAAAAATCAGTGCGGCCCTGATATTCCTTTGATCAGATTACCGAAAGATATGAACAGGCTATTTATAAGCAGCGCATCCAGGTAAAGAATACCATGGATCTGCTGGATGATGTAAATGACTTGCTGGAAAATGACCTGACAGATTTCATCAACACGAATATCAAAGACTGAGGATTTCAGCATGAAGAAATTTTTTATTATCGCCACGATTGGTTTGCTGGTGATTGGACTGAGCCGATGTCATAAAGCGGAACTGACACCAGACAGCGGATATGATGACAGATACAGTGGTGGTAAGGCAACTGTTTTTGATGAATCATCCCATGCACTTACCCACTCCATTGAAGGCATGGGCGAACGTGATCAGCGGGTGCATGAATTGGGAGATCAGGCTTTCGAATCCAAATTTGTCGCGCCGCCCGCACCTGTATTTGGCGGACTGGGTTCCATTTTTAATAATGTTTCCTGTATCAACTGTCATCGCAATGACGGTGGAGGATTTCCTTCTGCCGGTTCTGCAACCTCCGGTTTACTGATGAGGATAAGCCAGGCTGGTCAGGATCCGCACGGAGGTCCAATGGCCGTTGACGGATATGGCACGCAGTTGCAGGACCAGTCCGTGTACGGTTATCAGGCTGAAGTAAGTATATCGATTAGTTATACAGAAACCCCATTTAATTATCCGGACGGACACACGGTGAGTCTGCGTACACCTACCTATATTTTGCAAAATCCATATATTCCGTTTGGTGTACCCTATATGCTTTCTCCGAGACTTGCGCCACCTGTAATTGGCGCTGGATTATTAGATGACATTCCCGAAAGCACTATTCTTGGATTTGTGGATGAAGGTGATCAGAACGGAGACGGGATTTCCGGAAAAGCGAATATGGTTTTCGATCCCGAATCCGGTCAAACCCGGGTGGGTCGTTTTGGATTGAAATCAAACACGAGTTCACTGCTCGTACAGGTTGCTACAGCCTATCAGCAGGATATGGGAATTACTTCGTTTGTTCAATACAATGAAAGTTCACTCGGACAGAGTCAGTGGCCATCTTCCACAGATACCGGAAAACCTGAACTGGCAGACAGCACGCTGAATTTTACCACATTTTATGTCAGGACCCTGGCTGTACCTGCCCGACGAAATGTAAATGATCCGGACGTTCAGGCCGGATCCATAATTTTTAACCAGATCAATTGTTCGGGTTGTCATCGCCCAACCATCATGACCGGTCCGGATTTTAATGTTCCGCAGCTCAGCGGACAGCGCATTCATCCCTATACCGATCTTCTGCTGCACGATATGGGTGATGGTCTGGCAGATAACCGTCCGGATTTCCTGGCTACCGGGAAAGAATGGAGAACACAGGCACTCTGGGGTCTTGGTTTGTTACAGCGAACTACCGGTACGGCTTTTTACCTGCACGATGGCCGGGCCCGCACAATTGAAGAAGCCATTCTGTGGCATGGTGGTGAAGCCGCAAAATCCAGACAGGCTTTCACGGAATTGTCCCAAACCGAAAGAAATCAGCTGATGAAATTTCTGAATTCACTCTAGTGTTTCCCTTCCTGCTTACCTTCGAAAAAAAAGGTAAAACATGAAAACAGGCATGGTAGGTTACGGAGCTGCTGCACAATTTATGCACCTGCCCTTCCTGGTTACAAATCCGGACTATGAATTGTATTCCATTTTGCAAAGACACGGGGATACGGCAAAAGAAAAATATCCCGGGGTTCAGGTAGTTCGCAGCCTGGACGAAATGCTGGCTGATAAAAACGTTGAACTCATCGTAGTTACTACACCGAATGATTCTCATTTTGATTATGCCAAACGCAGCCTGGAAGCCGGCAAACACGTGGTGGTTGAAAAACCATTTACCATCACTTCGAACGATGCATCAAAACTTATAACGATCGCAAAGGAGAATAACCGCATCCTGAGCGTTTTTCACAACCGCCGGTATGTTTCGGATTTTCTGACCATACAGCAATTGTTAAAAGAAAAAAAACTGGGGGAGATTGTAGAATTCGAAGCCCATTATGACCGGTACCGGCCTGAACAAAAGCCCGGTGCCTGGCGGGAAGAAAACGAACCCGGCAGTGGTATTTTATATGATCTGGGTGCCCACCTGATCGACCAGGCTCTTTGTCTCTTTGGTTTGCCGAAACAGGTTACTGCCGATATCCGCATCCAGCGTCCCCATGCCAGAACAACGGATTATTTTGAATGCTGGCTGGATTATGGCTTTACAAAAATTATATTGAAATCGGGTATGCTTGTACGTGAGCCTGGACCCAGGTATGCCATCCATGGCAGACAGGGGTCTTTTATAAAAAACGGCGAAGACCCCCAGGAAGCCCTGCTTAGAAAAGGAATTCTGCCGACCGGTGAATACTGGGGCCGGGAATCAGAAGAATTTTACGGTCTTCTGCATACCGAAATCAACGGGGAAATCATAAAAGAAAAAATCCCTTCCCTTCCGGGAAATTACGGTGGGTATTACAATGATCTGTATCAGACCATTCGAAACGGAGCATCCCTGAAAGTCAGACCGGAACATGGCTATAATGTGATCCGGCTCATTGAACTGGCTACCGAAAGTCATTTAAAAAAATGCCGGATAGACTGCAGCGGCCTGATAGATGTTGAATATCCTTAAACAGCCAGCAGACTGCAACCCCGAATATCACTATTGTCCATTCTGCCTAAAATCTCGAAGCTGCCATCCTTATACAGTTTCACAACATCGTCCGTGGCAATGAAAGCACAGGAATGCCGGTTCGCGAGATCAATAATATTCAGCAATCCTTCTCCGGAATCTCGAATACAGAGGGGGTCGTCTTCATCCCGTACCAGCGCTTTCATCCAGGGAACCGGTTTAAATATCCCGTTCCCGGATGAATAAGCCTGTGACAGGAGTTCCGTCATTCCGTATTCAGAATGAACCTCAGCGATACCTAATTTTTTTTTCAAAACATCATGCAGTTCATTACGTGTCAATTCCTCCCTGCGGCCTTTCATGCCGCCCGTCTCCATGACGATTGTATGGGATAACTGCATGGAATATTTTTCAGCAAAATCAAGCAAACCGAAACTTACTCCGATCAGGATCGCCCTCTGTTGACCAATCTCAATTTTTTTAAGTGTACCGTGAAGTTTTTCAAAATCATACAAATAAAATCCGCTGTCCGGATGACCGCTGAGCCGGATCAGTTCATTAACCATATATACCAGGGAAGAACCTGTTCTTTCCAGGTAAGCCGGCAATAAACCGAGAATGCAATATTGCCGGGGTTCACCATAAAAAAAATCAAACCCCTTAACGAAACTTTCACGATATAAATTCAGATCCCGCACCAGGTGACGGGAAGGAGTCTGTCCGCTGGTACCGCTGCTTTCAAATATTATTTCAGGATCAAATACACCCGTTTTCACCAGGTCTGTCTTAAAAAAGGAAATGGGCAGAAATGGTATCTGCGTCAACACTTTAACGTTTTCCGGATCAGAATAAAATCGTTTTGTAAATTGCCGGTACAGGGGATTTTCAGCAAACTGGATCCTGAATATTTCCATTGCCCCTGCATTGAAGTCCCCGGGCAACCCGTTTAAGATTTTTTCGTATTGGGAATGGAGCAGGATGTTGGTTAAAATCTGGCATGCTGGAAAGCGTTATCAATTGGAAAGTTTAACAGGCACAATACTAAAGCATTTCGCCAAAATCCTTTAATTTGTGCTGTCCAAATTAAATACATGAAGTCAGCCTGGTTTGTATTGTTCAGTATGTTTTTTATTGTACTTGGCTGCAGTAAAGATAACAATCAGGGTAAACCAAGTATCAGCTTGAAATCGTATACCGACGCTGTGTATAATGACGGGCTGGATTTCAATGCAGTTCTGACATTTAAACAGTCAAATTCAAATATATCGGGGGATTCACTGGTGGTCATACGCAAACGGTACAACCAATCCTATGTTGATGTGCCGAACGATACCTTTCCATCAAGGCTGCCTTATTTCCCCAATGATCCAAGCGGAGAGTTTACTGTAAAATTACTTTGGATTTATCTTCAGTATGGCGTTAATGGCGAAAACGATACCTGTGATTTTCGTTTCGTACTGATTGATCGGAATTCAATACACAGCGATACCGTTTCAACAGGGAAAGTAATCATATATCAATAATTTCGGGAATTTTGCTCTGGATAAGGAAGGCTTTTGATTTTTTTCTTTTTAGTAGTATTTATATTTCTCTTTGCGCCGTTTTAATGACCTGGCAGAGCAGCTATTTGCTGCAACTTCATTTTTCCACCGACTACTACTGGTTTGTTTTTTTTGCAACCATCTGCAGCTATAATTTTCACTGGTACCTGACACCAGCTACCATTGATCCGGGAGAACGCACCCAATGGTCACTCAGGCATAAGAATGCACACCTGCTTTTTTATTTTGCAGGGGTTGCCGGGTCCATTATTTTTTTTTACAAACTGCGCCAGCACTGGTTTGCCCTTTTTTTTGCCACCGTTTTGACATTCCTGTATTCTGCTCCCAAAATCCCCCTTCCCTTTTTTCGTTTTCTTAAGCAGGTGGCTGTCGGGAAAACTATTTTTTTAACAACGGTCTGGACCTATGTAACTGCCATTCTTCCTGTGTTTATAGCCAATGAGCATTTTAACCACCAGATGAAATGGTTTGCGGCCAGCCGCTTCTTCCTGATTTACGGCATTTGTATTTTATTTGATTTCCGCGACCGGGCACACGACAGAAAAGAAGGAATCAGGAGTATGGTAAATTATTTTGATGAAGCCGGGGTAAACCGTTTATTTATTTTTACCATAATTGCTTTTGTAATTTTTACGGTAGGACTTCTTTTCACCGGGGTTTCCTTACTTACGGTTTTCATTTTGATTATTCCGGGCATAATCCTGTTTTCCATCTATAACCGTTCAAAAAACAGTGTTGTCGGATTATCTTTATTATTTCATCCTGGACGGATTAATGATGCTTTCTGCTTTACTGATGGCCGTACTACCAATTTGATTATTTTTGGCCTTAAATTTCATACATGGCCAAAGTGAAACCTGCAGTCAGCTCAAAAAAATCGATACTTAGTCCGGCTTCCTACACTTTTCTTAAAAAATACCTTAATACGCCCTCTCCTGTTGGTTTTGAAAGCGAAGGTCAGAAAATATGGATTGAATATCTTAAGCCCTATATTGACACCTATTTTACGGATGCCTATGGCACCGGGGTGGGTGTGATCAATCCTAAGGCACCCTTTAAAGTGGTCATTGAAGCACATGCAGACGAAATCAGCTGGTTCGTGAATTACATCAATCCGGAGGGTCTGCTTTATCTGAAAAGAAACGGCGGTGTGGATCACCAGGTCGCTCCCGGCCAGCGTGTAATCATACATGGTACAAAGGGACCGGTGAAAGCTGTTTTCGGTTGGCCGGCCATCCACACACGCATGGGAAATCCCGACGCCAAAGAGGTTCATCCTAAAGTAGATAATCTCTTCCTGGATTGCGGCGCACGCAACCGTAAAGATGTAGACCTGCTGGGTATTCATCCCGGATCGGTGGTCACTTACCAGGATGGCTTTGATGAACTGGCATATGATACCCTGATCGCCCGTGCCTTCGACAACCGTATTGGTGGATTTATGATTGCCGAAGTGGCGCGTCTGCTCAAGGAAAATAAAAAGAAACTTCCTTATGGTTTATATATCGTAAATGCCGTTCAGGAAGAAGTCGGATTGCGCGGCGCTGAAATGATTGCCCGCCGGATTAAACCGGATGTGGCCATCATTACTGATGTTACACATGATACGGCCACGCCGATGGTAAATAAATTAGTGGAAGGAGATATCACCTGTGGTAAGGGACCGTCACTTGCATTTGGTCCGGCTGTTCACAATCTGCTGCTTTCCTTTGTACGTGAAACAGCAGCCAAAAAAAATATCCCCGTACAGCTGCGGGCCGTTTCCAGGAGTACGGGAACCGATACGGATTCCTTTGCTTATGCCAATGAAGGTTGCCCGTCTGTGCTGATTTCCATTCCACTGCGGTACATGCATACAACAGTGGAAATGCTGAACCGGAATGATATTGAGCAGACCATTTTACTGATGTATGAAACCCTGCTTGCGCTCACGCCAAAAACCAATTTCAATTATCATTTGTAAAAAGGTTCACCCTTAAATTCTGGAAAATGATTCGAAACAACTGGACCAAAGCAGAAATTCAGGAAATATATGATCTCCCGTTGCTGGAGCTGGTTTACCGGGCAGCAACCGTACACCGCCGTTATAATCAAACAGCCGAGGTACAGGTCTGTACCCTTCTGTCCATCAAAACGGGGGGATGCTCGGAAGACTGCGCCTATTGTCCGCAGGCAGCGCGTTATCATACCAACGTACAGGTGCACGCACTGATGCAAACAGGGGAAGTTCTTGAATACGCCCAAAAAGCGAAGGATGCCGGATCTACCCGGTTTTGTATGGGAGCGGCCTGGCGCGAAATCCGGGATAACCGGGATTTTGACCGGGTATTGGAAATGGTAAAAGGCGTAAATGCCATGGGGATGGAAGTCTGTTGTACCCTGGGTATGCTTACCGGATCCCAGGCAGAAAAACTCGCCGGAGCTGGCCTGTATGCTTATAACCATAATCTGGACACTTCACCGGAATATTATGAAGAGATCATTACCACCCGAACCTACGAAGAACGATTACATACGCTGGATAATGTGCGCAGAGCGGGCATTAGTGTTTGTTGCGGAGGTATTATCGGACTGGGCGAAACACATGCAGATCGTATACAAATGCTGCTGACCCTTTCGAGTTTACCTGAACATCCGGAATCCGTACCTATTAATGCCCTGGTGCGTGTTAAGGGTACCCCGCTCGAAAACAACCCGAAAGTAGATGTCTGGGACATGGTAAGGATGATTGCCACAGCCCGGATCCTGATGCCCAAATCAATGGTCAGGTTAAGCGCGGGCAGGGCGGAAATGAGTATTCCGGAGCAGGCGTTCTGTTTTATGGCCGGTGCTAATTCGATTTTTGCAGGCGAAAAACTGCTGACCACACCCAATCCCTCGTTTGAAGAAGATCTCCAGATGTTTGATTTACTTGGACTAAAAGCTATGGAGGCTTTTCAAAATTTAAAGCCGGCCGCTCAAAACCTGAAACCGGATGAGGAGCAGGTAGAAGTATATAAATAGAATACGGGCTTAAAATAAGAATTCCTCCATAGACATGGAGGAACTTTTTTTAACCCTTAAAACAACCAACATGAAAATCTTTGTGGTTGTATATATAACGTAAGGGTCGTACAATGGTTTAATTCACGAATGTGAAAGAGGTGTTAAAAGCCGAAAGCTTAAATCCTGACGCCTAACGCAATTAATTCTAATACCAGTATACACTTTTTCTTTATCACAAATAATTTAATTCATTCTCTACAAAGAGTTCTGTGTTAAGCATTGTGGGCTGGGCGTTAAGCGTTGGGCGTTAAGCGTTTTGCTTATACAAGTGCCAGATCCAGTACCTGTTGCATTGTTTTCACATAATGAAATTTAAGCCCCTTAATAAAATTGGAATCAATTTCACTAATGTCTTTTTCATTCTGCCAACAGAGAATCACTTCTTTAATTCCGGCTCTTCTGGCCGCCAGGATTTTCTCCTTAATACCGCCCACGGGCAGAACCTGTCCACGCAGGGTAATTTCGCCGGTCATGGCCAGGTAAGGTTTTACGCGCCTGCCGGTAATGGCTGAAGCCAGGGAGCTCATCATCGTGATGCCCGCACTCGGCCCATCCTTGGGTGTTCCTCCCTCCGGAACATGGATATGAAGGGTTTTTTTTGCAAAGATCTCCGTATCCAGGCCATATTTTTTCGCATTGGATTGCAAATAGGTCAGGGCTGTTGTGGCGCTTTCTTTCATTACATTCCCCAGATTTCCGGTGAGTTTGAGTTCTCCCTTGCCTTCGCTGATACTGGTTTCAATAAAAAGAATATCACCTCCTACATAGGTCCAGGCGAGACCTACCGCAACACCCGGCATATTGGCCACTTTATACAGGTCATTACTGTATCGCGGTTTACCCAGTACCTTCTCAATATCTTTTTCTGTTATGGATGTTTTCAATTTGGATTTCATCGCAAATTCCTTGGCTTCAAAACGCATAATCGAAGCCAGCTGCCTGTCCAGTTCCCGCACCCCGCTCTCCCGGGTATAATCAGAAATCACTTTCACGAGATTTTTATCCGACAGGCGAAGGTTTTGTCCCTTTAGCCCATGAGCTTCCTTTTGTTTGGGAATAAGATGGCGTTTGGCAATCTCCACTTTTTCTTCCACGGCATATCCGCTGAGATCAATGATTTCAATGCGATCGCGCAAAGCGGGCTGGATATGACTGATATCGTTCGCCGTTGCAACAAACAAAACCCGGCTGAGATCATATTCCTGCTCCAGATAATTGTCGTAAAAAGTATTGTTCTGTTCCGGATCCAGCACTTCCAGCAATGCTGAAGTCGGATCCCCACGAAAATCAGTTCCGACTTTATCGATTTCATCCAGGATCATGACCGGGTTGGAGGATTTTGCTTTTTTCAGTGACTGCAAAATTCTGCCGGGCATAGCACCGATATAGGTTTTGCGATGTCCGCGGATTTCACTTTCATCATGTAATCCGCCCAGACTTATCCGTACATATTTACGACCAATGGCAGAGGCTATACTTTTCCCAAGAGATGTTTTACCAATTCCGGGAGGACCTACAAAACAAAGGATCGGACTCTTCATATCCCCTTTCAGTTTCAATACAGCGAGATATTCAAGAATTCTTTCTTTCACTTTTTTCATACCATAATGATCCTGGTCGAGTACTTTAGCCGCTTTTTTCAAATCATACAGATCATCGGTAAATTCATTCCAGGGCAGGTCCAGCATCAGGTCCAGGTGATTGTACACGATGGAATAATCCGGAGTACTGGGATGCATACGTTCCAGTTTCTCAATACCTTTCTTGAAAATATCCTTTGCAGACTGGGGCCATTTTTTTGTCTCCGCTTTTTTCTGCATTTCCCGTAGCTCCCGTTCGTTACTGTCTCCGCCAAGTTCATCCTTGATACTTTTCAGCTGTTGCTGTAAAAAATAATCCCTTTGTTGTTTATCAAGTTCCGTTTTTGTTTTGGTGGTCAGTTTGTTTTTTAATTCCGCAAACTGAAGTTCTCTTTGCAACAGTTGCATCAGGAGGTCTGCGCGCGATTTAATATGATCCGTTTGCAGCAGTTCCTGTTTTTCGGTCAGTTCCGAATTTAGATTACTCGAAATAAAATGAATCAGGAAGGCCGGATTCTCAATATTTTTCAGAATGATGGCCGCTTCCGTCGGCATATTCGGTGAGAGCTGGATAATCTGGGAAGCCAGGTCCTTGATATTGGAAATATAAGCTTCAAAGTCCTGGTCCTTGGGTGCTTCTTCCTCCTGAAGTAAAACGACCTGGGCTTTAAAATAAGGGTCGTCCGTAAGAATGGAGCCTACTTTAAATCGTCTCTTACCCTGGAGGATTACGGTTGTCCCTCCATCCGGCATTTTGATTACTTTGATGATACGGGCAATGGTACCCACGTCGACCAGTTCCGCAAAGGAAGGGTCTTCCACACTACTGTCCCTTTGCGCCAGAACGCCAATCAGTTTGTCAGTCTTATAGGCATCATGTACCGCTTTGATGCTTTTGTCCCGTCCAACGGTTATTGGCAGTACAACCCCCGGAAAAAGTACCGTATTGCGTAAGGGAAGTATGGGGATATCCTTAGGAATTTCTTTATCGGCCAGGTTATCGTGTTCAGTCTCATTTATCGGGATAATGGGCATAAAATCCATATCCTGTTCGCCGCGTGTAAAAAGGAGCTTTTCGTTCATAATTTATAAAGGGAATGACAAAATAACACCCATTTTGGGAATATCCTATCTTTTTATGGTTGAACCCTTTAGGTTCAAGTTTAGTGCCATTCATCAAGCTGAACGCTTAACGCCTAACGCTGAACGCCAAATTGGTAAATATTGGCAAAGTTGGCAGTCTCAGGCTGGGTTCATGTAGCCGTTTAAAGAGGTTGAATTTATAAAAAGTGACAGTGTAAGCCGTCGGCATTAAGCCACTGGCGTTAAGCGTTAGGCGTTAAGCATTATGCTTTCTAAAACAGCAGAAAACCAATATAAATCTGGATATTCTGGTTTTTCCAGGTATCCGTAGGAGTAACTTGAGAAATATCAGACAATCCATAGGAATACCGGGCACCCATTCTAACCCTCGCAAGGTTAACCTGTGCACCGCCAACAACTGAAAAATCTGTGGTTTTAAAAGCGTCCTGGTTGTCAACCATAATATTTTCGCTGGTGCTCATCAGGAAACCGAATGAAGGACCGGCCTGGATACTCAGAACCGGAAGTAATTTGAATGAAATTAAAATGGGAACATCGATATAATTGAGGGTGATGGTCCGGTTTGGAATCCCCTGAAACTGGGGATCAGAAGCGTAATAGAACTCATTGCTCGTAGTTACCTGCGTTTGAGCGTACAATATTTCGGGCTGTACATCCCACCTGCTGTTGATTTTCAACTCTGCAAATGCACCTCCGCTAAATCCTGTCTGAAATCCACCATTAAAAGAACGGCCGGTGATCTGAGCCAGATTCACTCCGGCTTTAAGACCTAAATGCAACCCCTGGGCCTGAATTCCGGATACAAAAAATACAATAACTGCCAGACTTAATAAACCTGCTTTTCTCATAGGTAACTCTTTATGATAAATATGAAATGAAATACAAACGAAACGTTTAATTCCCGGATTTGGTGGCCTGAAGATCGTTTTTAACAGCTTGTTAATGAGTTATGAAAATTCACACCAGTTCGATAAGTGTGATTTCCGGAAGTATTCCTACCCGTCCCGGGTAACCGATAAATCCATAGCCCCGGTTTACATATAATTTTTGTTTTCCCTCCTCATATAGTCCCGCCCATTTATCATAAACATATTTTACCGGACTCCATTTAAAGCCGGGAATTTCAACACCGAACTGCATTCCATGGGTATGACCGGCAAGAGTGAGGTCAATATCTCCATACTTCGGCCTCACTTCTGCATCCCAGTGACTGGGATCATGGCTCATCAGTATTTTAAAAGGATATTTTTCCGCACCCGGATAGGCTTCCCACATTTTTCCGTGTTTGGGAAACCGGGCTTTTGCACTCCAGTTTTCTATCCCGATCAGGGCAATCTCCTGCCCTTCTTTTTCAAGTACCACATGTTCATTCATTAATAAACGCCAGCCCATGCCGGCCTGAATATTTTTGAGGAGCTCTAAATTCTGATCCCTGGCTTCCGGAGTCGGCCATTGCACATAGTCACCATAATCATGATTTCCCAGGGTGGAAAAAACACCCATCGGTGCTTTCAGGCGGCTGAACAGGTCTTCATATCCAACCATCTCTGTTGCCCGGTCGTTAATCAGATCCCCGGTAAATAAAATCAGATCGGGTTTCAGATCTAAAATTTGCTGAACGCCTTTTTCAACCGCTTTTTTATTATCAAAACTTCCGGAATGGATATCGGAGATCTGCACAATTTTCAGTCCGCGAAATGCCGGCGGCAGATTGCTGAACTGAAGAGGGACGGTGCGGATATGGTAATTATATTTATTGGAAAACCCGTAAACAAGCGAAGTGATCAGTCCCCCTCCGATTCCTAAACCCAGCCAGCTGAGAAAAAGCGAGCGGGTGATTCCCTCATTTTCGGAATCTCCTTCTGTGTTCCTGAAAAATATTTTTCCAACTGCCCATTGAATGGCGCGGCGGATATCGTCAATCAGAAAGAAAACCGAGGCAATCAGTTTGGCAAAGAAAAATCCAACAATGGTTGCAAACACATAGTTCCGGAAGTTTTTTGGCCATCGTTCTGTATTGAGAAACGGAAGGAAGATGAACAGGATGATGACTGCTGCGGACAGTGCCCAATAACCGGTGAATAAGATGGATTTTGTACGGGAGGAAGACCCCTGGCAGAGCATCTTTACCACCTGAAAAACATAAAAATCAATAGCCGCCATCATTATGGCAATGATCCAGATGAAACCTACATTCCGCATGGGATAAAATTATTATTCTATTAAAAACTGATGAATTCTTCCAATTGCTGGCTAATCGCCCGAAGGGTCTCCAGATGTGCCATCTCATTTTCATTAAACAGGGTGTCAACAATGGAAATAGGAAGTTTGTTCGGATGAACAACCGTTCCCACATAGTGCATAATACCGGTGAGATGGTCCATTCCCCTCAGATTTCCGGCTCTTCCCTTCGAAACCCCGGTCAGAAGTGCTTTTTTATCTTTCCACACTTTCCGTACATCCGACACATCTATCAGACATTTCAGCACTCCCGGTATACTGCCATTATACTCCGGACTTATAAAAATATATTTTTCAGCAGGTAAAAGCCATTCCTTTTCCAGCTGCAGTACGGCAGGGTTGCGTTCAAGCAGGTCCAGGCCGACCAGGGAAAGCACATGTGCCTGAATGTTTTTTTTCTGAAGAACTGACTGATAGAGCTGGGCTATTCGCAGGGTAAAACTTTCCCTGCGGTTTGTGCCTGAAATAATTAGATACATGGGGATGCAAGGTAAGACGAAGCGGTATTTTTACGAACTCGGCCGGCAAGTTTGTATTTTTATGCCTGTGGGGTTGAAACGGAAGGTATTTTTGTACTTTCACGCCAATTATGCTGAAAGCTGAAAGCCTAAAGCCGAAACCGAAATGGGTTGAGCGTTGGGCGTTAGGCGTTGGGTGTTAAGCGTTGGGTGTTAAGCGTTGGGTGTTAAGCGTTGAGCATAAAAACAGTTGACAACAATAAAACAAGCTGAACGGAATATGGCAAGAATCATAGGTGTGGCCAATCAGAAAGGAGGAGTCGGGAAAACAACATCCGCGATCAATTTAGCGGCAAGTCTGGCTGTGCTGGAATTCCGGACCCTGCTGGTGGATGCAGATCCGCAGGCCAACAGTACAACCGGGGTAGGCTTCGACCTGCATAATATTACCCAGAGTTTGTACGACTGCATGGTAAATCAGGCGCAGGCTAAAGATGTGGTCCTGAAAACAGATGTTCCGAACCTGGACCTGATCCCTTCGCATATTGACCTGGTGGGTGCAGAAATAGAAATGATCAATTACCCCGATCGGGAAAGTGTTTTAAAAAATATTCTCGAACCCTTACGGAAGAATTATGATTTCATCATCATCGACTGCTCTCCTTCCCTGGGTCTGATTACCGTGAATGCACTTACCGCCGCCGATTCTGTGATTGTTCCCGTGCAGACCGAGTTCTTTGCCCTCGAAGGACTTGGGAAATTGCTGAACACCGTAAAGATTGTGCAAAGCCGGTTAAATCCGGAACTTGCCATTGAAGGTATTCTGATGACGATGTATGATGGCAGACTCCGCCTTTGCAACCAGGTGGTTAGTGAAGTGAGGAAACATTTTGATGAAATTGTTTTTAATACCATTATTCACCGGAATTCTAAAATAAGTGAAGCCCCCAGCGTAGGTAAACCGGTGATTTTGTACGATGCATACAGTAAGGGAGCGATGAATTACCTGAACCTGGCAAAGGAAGTATTGCAAAAAAACAATATGACCAGAATGAGCCAGGAAGAACGTATTCTGGATTAACCGGAATAAATTGAACCAACCATAAATGACGACTCCGAATAAAAAAGATAAGGAAGCGCTTGGAAAGGGAATCCGTTCCCTGCTTCAGAATATTGACGCGGATTTAAAAACGGCATCCGGAAACCTGCGGCCGGCAATAGCTGAAAACATCACCGGTATCATGCGCATACCGCTGGAGCAGATTGAAACCAATCCCAAGCAACCCCGAAAAGATTTTGATGAAACGGCGCTGCAGGAACTGGCTGCTTCCATCCGGCTGCATGATATCATCCAACCCGTAACGGTTGCCAAACTTCCTTCCGGAAAATTCCGGCTTATTTCCGGCGAACGCCGGTTCAGGGCAGGTCGTATGGCGGGATTAAAAGATATCCCGGTATATGTGCGGCAGGCCAATGATCAGCAACTGCTTGAACTGGCATTGCTTGAAAATCTGCAACGGGAAGATCTTAACGCGATGGAAGTCGCCCTGAGTTACAAACGGATGATGGATGAACTGAATTACACACAGGAGCAGGTTTCAGAACGTATGGGTAAGGAAAGAAGTACCGTGGCCAACTATGTACGATTGCTGAAACTTCCGCCAGACATCCAGATAGCACTTCGAAATAATCAGATATCCATGGGACATGCCCGTGCACTGATCAATGTAGACACCGTCGACAAACAATTATATCTTTTCCACGAAATAAAAAACCGCTCACTTTCCGTGAGACAAACCGAGGAACTGGTACGCAAATTATATAAGACACCGCACCCTGTTAAAGAATCGGTAAAAGCAGGTTTGTCCGAACCTTACAGAAAAATAGAAGATACTTTAGCAACACATTTCAGTACGCGGGTCAAACTGAATCACAGTGTCAAGGGATCCGGCAGTATCAGCATCGAATATTATTCCCTGCAGGAACTAAATAAAATTCTGGACCAGCTCGGCGTACAGATCAACTAAGCGTTCAGCATGAGGCAGGCATTTTTCATTTTATTTTTTTCCGGCATTTTCTTAACACTGCATCTCAGCGCCCAGCAAAAAGATACGATACACGTAAAACAGTTGTCGGATTCTGCCCTTGAAAAAGAAGATGCCGCTTATAAAGGAAAAATAACGCCAACCAATACCGACTCCCTTCAGGCAGCGCAACGAAAAAGATACAAGAAAGCCACACTGTATTCAGCCATTCTTCCCGGGGCTGGCCAGGTATATAATAAAAAATACTGGAAGGTTCCTATTGTGTATGCCGCCCTCGGGATACCTGCCTATTTTTATTTCTATAATAAAAGCTGGTATAATAAATGTCAGTATGCCCTGACCGTAACGGTAAACGGAAGCACCGGCGACAGCCTGGCGGCAGTTGCCCCACCACTCCAGCCCTTTGTAAAAGCGGGTGATGTAAACGGTATTATCACCTACAGGGACAGCTTCCGGAAGGATCAGGATTATTCTGTTTTGTTTTTTCTGCTTTTTTATGCTTTGAATATCGTGGATGCCACGGTTGACGCTCATTTGAAAGATTTTAATGTGAACAGTGATCTGAGTTTCCATTTGAAACCCATGTTTATTCCCGGACCGAATCCCATCGCCGGCATTACCGTTGCCTTTAATTTACATTCCCCGAGACCCCGGAATTTATAGCTGAATAGATATCTTTACACGATGAAAATTGCACTCATCGGTTATGGCAAAATGGGCCAGGGCCATAGAGCGGATTGCTCTTGGAAAAGGACATGAAATTGTATTGAAAATTGATTTGGATAACGGACAGGAACTGACGAAGGAAAATTTATCCAAAGCGGATGTTGCCATTGAGTTTACCGGACCCTCCAGTGCCGCAGGCAAACCTGTTCAAATGCGGGGAAGCCGGAATTTCTGTTGTGTGCGGTTCTACCGGATGGCTGGACGATTATGATGCTGTAAAAAAAGTGTTCGAAAAAAACGGGGCGGCATTTATTTATGCCAGCAATTACAGTATCGGGGTGAATATTTTTTTTGAGCTCAATAAAAAACTGGCCAGTCTCATGGCTGCCCATCCGTCCTATGCTGTAGAAATGCTGGAAATCCACCATACGCAGAAAAAGGATGCCCCCAGCGGAACAGCGATCACACTGGCTGAGCAGGTTTTGCAGGAAAATCATTCTTTAAAGAAATGGGTTAACCGGCCACGGCAGGATGATACAGAATTACCGGTACTCAGCGAACGAATCGATCCTGCGCCGGGTACACATATCGTAAAATACCGGTCCCCTGTAGATGATATTGAAATTACCCATACTGCACATAACCGGGAAGGTTTTGCAGGAGGTGCCGTTCTTGCTGCCGAATTTATACTGCATAAAAAGGGAATATTCACCATGAAGGATGTACTGGGATTTTGAGGAATACCGCCAACCTGCCTGCCGGCAGGCAGGCGTCAACTCTTTTGCTCTTTCGCTGTTATTATTTTATCTTGTAACAGATTATGTTGTCCAAAAAATCCCAATACGCATTCCAGGCCCTGATGTATCTTTCTGAAAAGGAGAAGGACGGACCGGTGCTGATAGCCGAAATTTCCAAAAAGAAAAAAATCCCGTTAAAGTTTTTAGAGAATATCCTGCTCGAACTTAAAAAAGCAGGCATCCTCGAAAGTAAAAAAGGAAAAGGAGGCGGATATTTCTTTGGAAAGGATCCGGATGAAGTCACTTTAGCCACCGTTATGCGCCTGATTGACGGACCCATTGCCCTTCTCCCCTGCGTGAGTTTGCATTTTTATGAAAAATGTTACAACTGCGATGAAAAACATTGCGGACTCCGGGATGTGCTCATCCAGGTTCGCGACGCCAACCTCAAGTTACTCGAGAAGAAGACCATTGCCGATTTAAGCTTAAAGCCCAAATTAGGCTTAAAGCTTAAAGCGTAAAGCTTAAGGCGTGGCCTCAGGCTATAAAGCTGAAAGCAGTTTTAACTCGTATGCCCGACAATTCTTTTCCCGAATACTATTTAAATTTCCCTCCTATCACCCAAACATCCTGCATTAGATGGGAGCGACTTTTTTATGCGATTGATCCTTTGTTTTGCCTTTTTAGCAAATGATTGAAATGATCCGGTAAAAAGAAAACCCCTTGCCAAACGCAAGGGGTTTTCCATTATCATTGCTTCAAGCATCAAGCTTCAAGCCTCAAGCTTAATAGTCCATTCCGCCCATTCCCGGAGCACCGGCGCCTGGATGTGAATGTGCTTCTTCTTTCTTCGGCCTGTCTGCGATCACACATTCGGTAGTCAGCAACATACCGGCAATAGAAGCTGCATTTTCAAGCGCAATACGGGTAACCTTGGTAGGATCGATAACACCGGCCTTGAACAGGTTTTCATACACTTCTGTACGGGCATTGAAACCGTAATCGGCTTTTCCTTCTTTTACTTTCTGAACCACGATGCTACCTTCAATTCCGCCATTGTGCAACGATCTGGCGAAGTGGCTCTTCGAGGGCGCGCTTAACGATCGCGATACCGGTTGTCTCGTCTTCATTGGCAGCGCCTTTCAGCTTTTCCAGGGCTTCGATAGCACGGATATAAGCAACTCCACCACCGGGAACGATACCTTCTTCAACAGCAGCTCGGGTTGCATGCAGGGCATCGTCAACACGGTCCTTCTTTTCCTTCATTTCCATTTCTGTAGCAGCACCGATATACAATACAGCTACACCACCGCTTAATTTAGCCAGGCGTTCCTGTAATTTTTCTTTATCGTAATCAGAAGTAGTTGTTTCGATCTGTGCCTTGATCTGGTTCACACGGGCAGTGATATCTTCTTTCTTACCTTTTCCACCAACAACGGTTGTATTGTCTTTATCGATCGTAACGGATGCAGCGGTACCCAGATAACTCAGGTCAGCATTTTCCAGTTTGTAACCCTGTTCTTCGCTGATCACGATACCCTTGGTCAGGATAGCGATATCCTGCAGCATTTCTTTTCTGCGGTCACCAAAGCCCGGAGCTTTTACAGCAGCCACTTTCATCGTGCCGCGTAATTTATTTACCACCAGTGTTGCCAGTGCTTCACCTTCCAGGTCTTCAGCAATGATCAGCAATGGACGGCCGCTCTGTGCAACTTTTTCCAGGATATGCAGAATATCCTTCATCGCAGAAATCTTCTTATCATAGATCAGGATATAAGGGATTCTGCAGTTCAGCTTCCATTTTTTCGCTGTTGGTAACGAAATAAGGAGAAATATAACCGCGGTCGAACTGCATACCTTCCACTACATCAACAGTAGTATCGGTGCCTTTTGCTTCTTCTACGGTGATAACACCTTCCTTACCCACTTTCGCAAATGCCTCAGCAATCAGCTTTCCGATCGTTTCATCATTGTTGGCAGAAATAGAAGCTACCTGCTCGATTTTTTTGCTGTCGTTACCGATGGTCTGGGATTGTGCTTTCAGGTTTTCGACTACTGCGATAACTGCTTTGTCAATACCGCGTTTCAGATCCATCGGGTTTGCGCCTGCAGCTACATTCTTCAGACCTTCGCTGATAATGGCCTGTGCCAGCACAGTAGCAGTAGTAGTACCATCACCGGCAATATCAGCAGTTTTGGAAGCTACTTCTTTCACCATCTGGGCACCCATGTTTTCAATAGGGTCTTCCAGTTCAATTTCTTTTGCAACGGTAACACCATCCTTAGTGATAGACAGGTGCGCCGAATTTCTTTTCAATTACCACGTTACGGCCTTTTGGACCCAGGGTAACTTTAACGGCATTGGCCAGAATGTCAACGCCCTTTTTCATTTTATTTCGTGCTTCGATATCGAAGAAAAGTTGTTTTGCCATAATACTTGATTTGTGAATTTGAAAATTTGAGAATTTGAGGATATATTTTTCGAAGTAAAGAGCGCTTTAATCACGCTCATACTCCCATACTCCCATACCTGCTTAAAACCGGGCAATGATATCAGACTCACGCATGCTCAGGAAATCCTGGCCTTCAAAACTGATTTCAGTTCCGGAATATTTACCGTACAATACCACGTCACCTACTTTTACAACCGGTTTCTTGCCGTCTTCATCAATTTCGCTGATCGCAACCACTTCGCCGCGCTGTGGTTTTTCTTTCGCTGTATCAGGTATGATAATGCCGCCGGAAGTTTTTTCTTCTGCTGGCGCAGGTTTTACAAAAACTCTGTTTTTGGTACCTGCGATTGGTGAAATCGCTAACTTTTTAGCCATGACTGTATCAATTTAATTTTAGTGAAAAGTTTAAGATGCCCATGTAAGGGGCAGCAAAGTTACTCTAAATACTGTACCAATCAAGGCAAAATGGATGAAATGGGAAGACTTGGCAGTCCGGCTGCCCTTATCTTACAATGAATTAGAATATGTAGTGGCTAAATGACAGGAATATGGAAAGTCCGTCATTCCTGCTCCACCCTGCCGGCTCCAACGTAATGTTGTAAATAGTACCCTTCCCCCAGGTCGCTGATTTGCACACCTGCAACGGAAGCATGAACAAACCGGTTATTATACAGGTATATCCCGACATGGGTAACCCGGTGTCCTTTTCCCATCGTATGGAAAAAAACCAGGTCCCCTTCCCGCAAATCCTTTTTGGAAACCCGGCGGGTAGCCAGATACTGATCCGCACTTATCCGGGGCAGCTGGTTCATATTGTATACACTGGACAGTAACAGAGAAGCAAAAGCCGAACAGTCAATACCGTCTTTTCCGGTTCCCCCGTAATGGTAGGGCGCCCCATACCATTGATCCATAAAAACCAGTAAACGCTGATTGGTCATTTCTTCTACGGGGCTATTCGTTAAAATGGCATATTTAAACTGTAGTTTGAGGAATTCATCATTGCTGATGGGGGTTAAAACGGTTTTTGGACTGCTTTTCCCGTAAAATGAGGCCTCGGGGGAATGGACGGCAGAATCTCCGGATTCCGTTGAAATATCCTGGATTAGAGCAGGGCTGATATTTTGACCGGTTGAATGTTTTGTACTGGCTGAAGACGAATTACCCGAATCCGGTGAGGAAGGCTGGAATACCTTACAGGCAGTAAGGTTTATGAGCAGAAACAGTAAGATGTACTGGTTTTTCATTTTTTGGTGGATACCGGGCTGGTCAAAGATACAAAATTTAGGGAAATCGGGAGGGCTTAAGAGACAATGCTTTAGACCAGCTCGCAACCCGGTAAACCGGAACCTGAAAAGATTTCCCCTGATTGTGGAGAGAAAAAAAAACCAGCCATTCTTTTCTTTGTTAATTGCAGGGTCAATTCATATCAATGCCCGATTTCTCCCATCTTCATGTTCATACACAATATTCATTGCTTGACGGAGCCGCTTCCATCCAAAACCTCTATAATAAGGCGGTAAAAGATAAGATGCCGGCCCTGGCCATTACGGACCATGGTAATATGTTTGGGGCATTCAGTTTTGTGGCTGAAGCGTACAAACATAAAAACGACGACGGAAGCCTGAAAGTAAAACCGATCGTGGGTTGTGAATTTTATGTGGTGGAAGACCGGCATAAAAAAACATTCACCAAAGAGCAGAAAGATGAACGATTCCACCAGGTTCTGCTCGCAAAAAATAAAACCGGTTATCAAAACCTGATCCGGCTTTCTTCCCTCGGATATACCGAAGGTATGTACAGCAAATATCCGCGCATCGACAAGTAACTGATAGAACAATATCATGAGGGCCTGATCGCGACCACCTGCTGTATCGGTGCCTACGTACCGCAAACCATTTTGCATGACGGGGAAGAAAAAGCAGAAAAGGAATTTAAATGGTGGCTTAGACATGTTCGGGGACGATTATTTTATAGAACTCCAGCGACACCAGATTCCGGAACAGGAAAAAATCAACCAGTTCCTGCTCAAACTTGCAAAAAAATATTCCGTTCCGGTTATTGCCACCAACGACAGTCACTATACTGACCAGGAAGATTACAATGCCCACGACATCCTGCTTTGTATCAATACAGGAGAAAAACAATCCACACCTGGGTTTGATGATTTTGTAAATGATGAAATCAGTTCTAAAAACCGTCGTTTTAAATTCCCCAACGACCAGTTTTATTTAAAAACGCAGGCAGAAATGACTGCCCTTTTCCAGGATATTCCGGAAGCCATTGACAATACCGGTATGGTGGCCGACAAGGTGGAAGTATTAAACCTGAAAAAAGATATCCTGCTGCCCGCTTTCCCGATCCCGCCGTCTTTTCAGATTCATACCGATAATAACCTGAACCAGTGGGAATACCTTAAGGAAATCACCTACCAGGGCGCTAAAAAAAGATATACTGACCTGACTACAGAAATAACCGAGCGGCTGGATTTTGAGTTATTTACGATTAAAACCATGGGCTTTGCCGGATATTTTCTAATCGTAAGTGATTTCATCCAGGCCGGTCGGGATATGGGTGTGTTCGTGGGCCCGGGTCGTGGCTCAGCAGCCGGCAGTGTGGTAGCCTATTGTATCGGCATTACCAATATCGATCCGATTAAATACAACCTGCTTTTTGAAAGGTTCCTGAACCCCGACCGAAAGTCAATGCCCGATATCGATACGGATTTTGACGATGAAGGCCGGCAGAAAGTAATTGATTATGTCGTTAAAAAATATGGCAAGAACCAGGTGGCGCAAATCGTAACCTACGGTACGATGGCGGCCAAAATGAGTATAAAGGATGTGGCCCGGGTTATGGACCTGCCCCTGGCAGAATCCAATGCACTGGCCAAACTGGTACCAGACCGCCCGGGTGTGAGCCTGCGACGAGTATTGCATGCCCCTTTGAAAAATAAAGACGGGGAAAAATCACTGGAAGAAAAAGAAGGGATCGGCGGAGATGATCTGGAACTGGTTAAAAAGATCCGTGAAATATACCAGGGAACAGATCTGCGAAGCAGGGTATTGCATGAAGCAGAACGCCTGGAAGGCTCCGTACGAAATACGGGTCTTCATGCCGCAGGTATCATCATTGCTCCGGAAGATCTGACGAATATCATACCGGTTTGTACTGCTAAAGATTCCGACCTGCTGGTAACACAGATTGAAGGAAGTATCATTGAAGACGCCGGTGTTTTGAAAATGGACTTTCTGGGTTTGCGAACGCTCAATATTTTAAAGACCTCTCTTGAACTCATAGAACAAAATCATGGAGTCCGGATTGATATTGACCTGATTCCGCTCGATGATAAAAAAACATTTGAACTTTACCAGCAGGGAGATACCATCGGCACTTTTCAGTTTGAAAGTCCGGGTATGCAAAAATATCTGCGCGATCTGAAACCGGATAAATTTGATGACCTCACGGCAATGAATGCCCTGTACCGACCCGGTCCGATGGCCTATATCCCGGCTTTTATCGACCGGAAACACGGTCGCGAACCCATCCGGTATGATCTTCCGGAAATGGAGGAATATCTCCGGGACACTTATGGCATTACCGTGTACCAGGAACAGGTGATGCTGCTGGCCCAAAAGCTGGCAGGATTCAGCAAAGGGGATGCTGATGTGCTGCGGAAAGCAATGGGTAAAAAACAAAAGTCCATCCTGGATAAAATGAAAAGTCAGTTTATCAGCGGAGCCACTGCGAAAGGACATGCGGCGACGGCACTGGAAAAAATATGGACTGACTGGGAAGCATTCGCCCAATATGCTTTCAACAAATCTCATTCTACCTGTTATGCTTATGTGGCGTACCAGACAGCTTACCTGAAATCGCACTATCCTTCAGAATATATGGCGGCGGTGCTTAACCACCAGGGGAATATTGAAAAAATTACCTTCTTCATGGAAGAATGTAAACGCATGGGATTGAAAGTACTCGGTCCCGATGTAAATGAATCCAAACAGGGATTTGCAGTAAATAAAAAGGGCGAAATACGGGTAGGTCTCGGTGGTCTGAAAGGGGTGGGCGAAGCAGCCGTATTCTCCCTGATCGAGGAAAGGGAAAAAAATGGTCCTTATATCTCCATTTTTGATATGGTGAAAAGAATTAATCAGCGTACGGTAAGTAAAAAAACACTGGAAAGTCTTGCCTATGCCGGCGCATTCGATTGTTTTACCCAGCTTCACCGGGCCCAGTATTTTTTTATAGCCCCTGGTGAAACGGTAACCGGACTTGAAAAAATAATCCGGTTCGGTAATGTGGTACAGGCGCAAAATGTGCAGCATAGTAATACCCTGTTCGGCGGATCTTCTGCAGGATACGAAGTGCAGTCTCCAAAAATTCAGAACTGCGAACAATGGTCCTTAACGGAATTACTTGACCATGAAAAAGAAGTGACCGGCATGTTCATGAGTGGTCATCCGCTGGATCACTTCAAATTTGAAATCAATCATTATGGGATCCTGAACCTCGCCGAGTTTAATGAAGTGAAAGATGCGGTGAGCCTGCAGGCCAATCCCGGTAAATCTTTCCGTCTCGCCGGACTGGTGATTGACGCCCAGCACCGGGTTACAAAAACCGGAAAACAATTTGGTTCCTTCACGATAGAAGATTATTCCGGTAAATGCGAATTCGTATTGTGGAGTGAGGATTATGCCCGGTATTCAAATTACCTGGAAAAGGGTAAGAATATTTTCATGACCGGTTTTTTCAGAACCCGGTATAATAAATCGGAATTTGAATTTAAGGTCGACAAAATGCTTTTGCTGGAAAGCATAAAACCACTGCTGACCAAGCAGCTGATTATTGATCTGGATGCCCGGCACCTGAATGAAAACATGGTGAAATTCCTGGAAAGAAATGTTAAAAAACATCCCGGGAAAGCGGGCCTGAAATTCAATGTTCAGGAATCTAAATTAAATGCTAAAATCAGCCTCTACAGCCTGGAAAACGGATTTGAAATGAATGACGAAATGGCTGCCTTTTTGCAGGACTGTCCTGAGTTTGAGATCCAGATTGTTTCCCAATAGTTCAGGCATGACATAAAGTAGTTTTTAAGGTTGTGGAAACATATTTGCGTTAAAGGCGTGAAGCGTGAAGCTTGAAGCGTGAGGCTTGAGGCAAAAGGAGAAAAAACAGACATGTCGGTGAAACGACAAAGAGTTTGGAAAATAAAGCAGATTTTTACTTAAAATTAAACAGATATATATGGCACTAGAATACACGGATGCGAACTTCCAGGAGAAAGTAATTGCTTCAGATAAGTTAACGGTAATTGATTTCTGGGCAGAATGGTGTGGACCCTGTCGCGCGATTGGACCGGTGATTGAGGAACTTTCCAAAGAATACGACGGGAAAATCAATGTGGGAAAGGTAAATGTTGACCACAACCCGCAGTTGTCTGTGAATTACGGAATAACTTCCATTCCCGCTATCCTTTTTATAAAGGGCGGTAAAGTGGTAGATAAACTGGTAGGTGCACAGCCAAAAAGCAACTTCGTAAAGAAAATAGAAGCACATATAAGCTAAAAGCGCAAAGCTTAAGGGCTGAAGCTTTAAATATTTAATAAAAGCGTTTCCGGAAGGAAGCGCTTTTTATTTGAATGAAAAGACCACCCTTTTTGATTTGTTAATTATTGAGGTCATTCTCAGGCTTTAAGGCTTTTTGCTTTCGGCTTTACGCTTTTATATTATTTTTGCGCACGATTACAATTATGAAAAAATATTTCCTGCCGGTTTTAGCCATTATTTTTAACGTCGCCTGCAATAACCCATCTCCGGACACATCCCATTCGGTACCAGAAACAGCAGTGAGCAATGAGCCTCCGCCAATAACATTTTCGATCCTGAATGCGCTCCCACATGACCAAAGTTCTTACACTGAAGGATTTTTGGTCCATGAGGGTAAATTGTTCGAGAGTTCCGGCTCCCCGAAAGAAGTTGAGAAAACCCGTTCCATAGTCGGTATCGTAGATCCCGCGTCGGGGAAAATTTCCGTGAAGGCAGAGCTTGATAAAAAAAAATATTTCGGTGAGGGTATCACCATTATCAACAACAAACTCTATCAACTTACCTGGAAGGATACAGACGGGCTGATAAAAAAAGGGTTTATCTACGATCTGAAATCATTCAAAAGAATTGGAGAATTCGATTTTCCAAGTAATGAAGGATGGGGTATGACAACCGATGGGAGCAGTCTGATCATGAGCGACGGCTCCAGTAATCTTACTTATCTTGACCCGGTAAGTTTTAAAACCAACCGTATCGTAGGGGTTACGGATAATAACGGACCGGTAGGCAATATCAATGAACTGGAATGGGTAAACGGAACCATTCTGGCAAATATTTATATGACTCCTTATATTATCCGTATCGATCCCAACACCGGCAAAGTATTGGGTAAGGCAGATTTCAGCAAACTGGTTGATGAAGTGAAATCAAAGGACCCCGACGTGGATTATATGAACGGGATTGCCTACGATTCCGCAAAAAACAAAATATATATAACCGGAAAGCTCTGGCCATTTATTTATGAAGTGAAGTTGAACAACTAGTCAGGCTTAAGGCTTAAAGCCTTAAGCTTTTTTAGCAACATAAATCAGCGAACTGCATTTCTCCCTGTCTGCGATCGCGTGCAGGTTGGAAAGCGAACCGTTGAGAAATCCCTTTATCAGAGAAGGGTTTCCGGATTTATATTTTTCACTCAGCATGCTGATATAAAAACTATCCCACCACATGGGGACTTCTGCGGATAACTGAAACCCGGCCTCTTTCAGTAACCATTTCATTGATGCGGGAGAAAAATGATAGAGATGGCGGGGAACATCATACGCGGCCCAGTCTGCCCCATATTTTCTTCCGTCATAGCTGGTATAATTCGGAACGGCAATAAAGGCCAGTCCCCGGGGTTTCAACAAGCTTCCGATCTGGTGCAGGTATGGATAGAGGTCATGAACATGTTCCAGCACGTGCCAGAGGCTGATGGCGTCAAAACTTTCCGGTATAAATTGATTCAGGGCCTCCGCCGGCAACAGAATCGTATCATGATCTGTCCTGGCACTTTCCCTGGCCCGTTCATCAGGTTCAATACCTGTACTCTTCCAGCCCTTTTTATTCATGTACTGAACAAAAGCACCTGTTCCGGCTCCGATATCCAGGTGATGGGCATTTTTCAATCCGGTAGCCTTCTCCAGCAAATGAAATTTAGCAGCCAGGGTGCGTCTCCTGACTGCATGATAAAGCGTATTTACCAGTCCCTTTCTTGTATTACTATGAGAAATATAGTCTTCCGACTGATAGTAGGGTCCTATTTTGTCATCTGCGGGTGCATCTTTTGTAAAGCGGAAACTGCATTGTGCACATTCATAGATTTCAAAAAATTCACCGCTTACCGAGTGATCCTTTATTTTCAAAGCGAAATGGGTCTGAACACTTTGGCAAACGGGGCAGGGAATCAGGTTTTCAGAAGAAGGGTTCATCAAAGAATTATTGATACTCCCGCCCGGGGCGGGATCATTTTTTAAGCTGAATCAGCTGTTGATTACCGGTAGCTCCCACATTCCAACCATGTGAGGAGAAATAGAACATGATGAACAGCGCAGCGGCAATACCACCCACAAGGGCAACCAGCCACCAGAGCCTGTTTCCATGAACAGGCTCCTCCGCAAACCAGTCGCTCATCTCGCGGTTTGATCTTTCCCGGTCCCCGACAAGCAGCATATGTTTTGCATTGGTTCGTATTACTTTTTCTGCGGGAACCGGCTGCAGAAAAAAAGGTTTTGCCAGCACGGATTCAAAAAGTATTTCGCCCGTATCATCTTTTTTCAGCATTCCCAATCCTTCCCACTCCGCTTCCCGGAAATAATTGAGTCTGTCTCTCAGGGAAAAGGCAAAATCGTTGTACTGGCGCAGGGCTTCGTAATCAGAAATATTTTGCTGGCTGGAAAGAAAAGCAAACAGACTTTTATCCGGCAGGTCGTAAAATTTATCAAACCGAAACCGGAAGGAAGGTGGTTGAATTGTCCTGGTGCTGGCATCCACCGTTGCCGGGATATTTTCCAGGCAAATGGTTCCCAGTCCGGAGACCGGGACACTCTTATGCAGAAAAAGATATTTATTCAGCAAGGCAAACATAGAAGGATTTGAACGGAACTATCTTCCGAATGTAAAAATCACACCCCCTAAGATATTAAATCCATACACAGAATACTGATTCCAGCGCTGATATTTATCGTTGAAGAGATTATTCATTTGTAACCAGAGGTTCAATTGCCGGGTAAGCCTGAATTCAAGCCCGGCATTCACATCAATACCGCCGTTACCACTGGCTACTACATCATTTATGTTCCGGAAATAAGCTCCTTCAAAAGCCCAGAGGTCGGCTTTTAACCAAAGATCCTTCATCAGTTGCCAGCGAAACGTTGTGGTGAATTCAGTAGGAATCATACCCCAGGCCTTTGACTGGCTGCTGGTATGAAAATTATTGAGGGTCAGGGCCGCGGTAATATTAAAATCCTCTCCCTGCTGATAATTCAGTTCTCCGTGAATACTGAACGTCTGCAGTTTATCTTCATAAACGATCTGGAAGTTTTTTCCATCCAGGCTGTCGTTCAGGAACAGGGGCATATTCCTGGATTCGGAAAATCCGGCTTTAGCGAGATAAGAAATATGAGGGGTAAGTGAACCTTTAAAGCCACCAAAAAATTCTGTCACCCGGGTATTCAGCAGATTGGTTGGTTGAAATAACCAGGGGTTGATACCGGCAAAACGTTTAAAACTTCCTTTATCATAATAGCCGTCCAATGAGGCAAAAAGGGTGAATCGTTTATTGTCGGTAGTATAATCGGCTCTGAAATTCGGTAAAAGATGAAATGCACTTTGATCCCAGGAGGGGGTCATCTCAAGGTGCAGGGATATATTATCAGAATGATAAAATACGGCAGGTGATACCAGGAACAGACTGTTGGTAATTGCTGTATTTCCAAAGGAATAGTTGGTAACGTCTGCAGTGAACCCGAGGTCAATATCAAAATTTTCATTCAGGGTTTTTTTCAGGGGCAGGTTCAGCACCATATCCGCTTCAGAAGCCCGGGGAGAACTGTTTTCACCAAATGCTGTGATGGAAAAATTCGGGTTATAGCTTAGCCCAAACGCAGAGGGCACGGTATTTTTAAGACCGATCCGGCCGTCAAAAGTAAAGAACTGCTGCAGCAGCTGTCCTTTCGCATATTTGAGGGTATCGGGCTGAAACCCGTACAGATACACGCCCTCTGCCTTGACCCCAAGCCGGCCATCCCATTGCAGGTGACTGGCTGTTTTAATGGTTCCGCTGATGGATGCATCAAACAAATTATTTTCCTGATACGGAAGGCTGCCCTTGGATGTAAATCCTTCTGCGAATACATTGAAGAAAGATTTTTTCCGGTCTCCGAAACTAAATCCCGCCTGCACATAAGGAATATGAATATTCCCCACGCCTACTTTAATATAATTGTCGTTGTTCCAGATTTTGATGCTGTCTGCCGGCAGGGCCACCGGATTTAATCCTGCAGGTTGATAGGTTATGGATAGAAACTGAACGGGAAGACTGTATTTTAATTCAGGATGGCTTGTATCAATAAGCGGAGCATCGGCATTGAAATTCAGCTTGGCTGTATTTTTTAATGCCGGTTTAAATGTGGACGTAATATTAATAGTTTTCCTTTTCGTGGAGTCCTGCGCCTGCGCAACAGAACTTACGAAGATCAAAATCAAAGGCAGCCGGATAATTCCTTTCATCATATTCAATGTATTCAAATGCATCTCAGTTTTCATTGCTGATTTTGCTGTTACTGGCTTCTTCTTTTTTTACTTCGTCGAGACGCTGCTCAGCCTGCACCCGGATCTCTTCGATTTTTGCATTTTCCACCAGGCTCTGGAAAGTTGCCCTGGCATTGAAATAATCCTTTTCCTTCAGGTAAATATCCCCCAGCAGAAAATAACTCTTTGTAACCCACAATTCATAAGACCCTGATTTATGGATTACTTCAAAGGCTGATTTCTCCGCTTCTTTCAACCGGTTTTGCTGGTACTGGCAATCCGCAATCTGGTACTGGGCTTCTGCTCCATAAGCTGCCCGGCTCATGGAAGCCACCGTTTTAAAATACGGAATGGCAGACTCACAGTTCCCATTGGCCTGCCAGGATTTACCCATAACCATACTGGCAATGATTTTATCGTCTGAGCCAATGCCTTTTTCACCAAGCAGTTCTTTTGCATTGTCGCTGGCAATGGTCCATTGCTGCAATTCGAACTGGCAGCGGAGAAGTCCGCGCATGGCTTCCATTTTGTTTTCAGAAGAAGTGGAGAAATCCTTTAGTTTGTTATAATATACTTCAGCGCGGGCATAATTTTTCAGATTGAAAAAATTAATACGGGCTGCCTGCAGAATGGATTTTTCTGCAAACTTATTTGGCGCTTTATCTGCAACCCCTTCATATCCGGTAACTGCTTTTTCCCAGTTTTTCTGACTGGCGTACATTTCGCTTTTATAAAAATTGGCTTCGAGTGCATATTTACCGTCCGGAAATTTTTTCAGGTAGTCTTCGAACTTCTGCTGGGCCCCGGAAAAATTCCCGTTATTAAACTGCACTTCTGCTTCCTGGTAGGCCAGCTGGTCTTCCTGGCTTGACGGAAACCGAAATTCCCATTCCTTTTGCGAAACTCACATACTCCGCTGTTCTTCCTTCTTCCACATAAATGGATTTTGCATTATCCAGGGCTTCCTGCGCCTCAACGGAATTCGGGTATTTTTTCAGCAGTTCATTGTACTTATTCAGGGCCTCGGCATTATTTCCCAGGTTATAATTGGCCAGACCGGAACGCAGGAGGGCCCTGGGTTTTAAGGCATCGTTCCCAGTTGCTGCCGATAACCGCATTCAGATAGCTAAGGGATTCCCGGTATTGTTCGTTGGCCAGATAGGTATTGGCGATTTCCATATTGGCATCCATCACCAGGTCTGAATTTGGATATTTCCGGATGAGTCCATTCAGCAAACTTATTTTTTCACCGGAATTATTTACACCGGCTACCATGGCCTTCTGAAAAGTTGCATAGTCTGAAGCGGACCAGGAATATTCAAGCACTTTATTATACATGGGAACCGCTGTTTTAAAATCGCGGTTCATATAATAACAATCCGCCATCCGGATATAAGCATCCTGCTCAAGCGGAGATGCATTGATCCCCGGATTACGCACGACCTGTGTAAAATAATTCAGTGCCTCCTTATAATTTTCTTTTTTCAGATAACAGTATCCAAGGTCATATTTGGCATTGACCGGATTCACTTCTCCCCTGCTAACCGGAGTTTTCAGGTATTCGGTAAAAAATGGAACTGCATCGTCGAGACGGTTCGTGCGATAGGCAATTTCGCCACGCCAGAAATGAATATACGGTAGCAGGGCTGTATTATTCGGTTCCCGCGCTGCCCGATCCAGCAGATCCGCTGCATTGATGAGCATTCCGTCGTTAATGAGCTCAGTGGCTCTTCCGTACAGGATACGGGCCTTCAGTTGGCGCGCACTGGCTGATGGATTGGAAACACTGTCCATCAGGGCCAGCGCGTCTTTGTAATTACTGGTATTCGCCAGTACATTTAATAATAATTCGCGGGCTTCCGGAGCATTGGAAGAATTCGGATAAGCCGTTAAAAAACTACGAAACTCAGTAAGGGCAACCCCGGGATAGCCCAGTTCATAAGAAAGCTTGGCATACTGAAACTGTGAGATTTCTTTCTGTACCGGATAGCTGCTGTTGGAAGCGCAGAACAGAAATGCATTCCTGGCATTCAGTTTCTGGTTTGTTTTCAGATAAGCATCACCCAGCAGATACATGGCGTTTTGGGCCAGGGAATCATTTTTACCATCCAGCTGTTTAAATCCGTCAATCGCCTTGTTATAGTTCTGTGTTTGATAGTAACAATAAGACAATTCAAAAAGATCCTGGCGACTCACGGTTTTTGAACGGCTTACATATTCTTCCAGGTAAGGCAGCGCCTTACGGAAATCTTTTTCTTCATAATACCCGTGACCCACCAGCTGCCGGAGTTCTGTATCATAATACTGATTGCCCGCCGCGAGTTTAGCAGCCGCATAGGAAATGGCTTTCTCTTTCTGGCCCTGCACCAGGTAGATATTGGCAATATAATAAGGTACAAACCTGCTGTATTTCGGGTCATTGTCCACGATCATAAATGCCGCATAGGCATCGTTGTATTTTTTCTGGTAAAAACAGATATACCCGTAATAATAGTTGGCATCTATATAGTGAATGTCTTTCGGAAGCTGCCGGATAGCGTCGAACAGGGGCTTGGCGACATCGAAGTTTTTCCTGATGAAATACGCATAACCCTTATGGAATTTCAGGGTGGCAATTTCACTATTACTCAGGTTTTCTATTCCGGCACTTTCATAAAGTTTCAGTGCGGTTTCGTAATTCCCATGACGGAATTCATATTCCGCCAGCTGATACCCAAGCATTCCGTCCCGCGCAGCATTGTTGTCCCTTTCCATGAAAATTTTCGCAGGATTTACCGCAGTGCTGTCATCCTGGTTGAGGGAGCATACCAGTATATAATATTGAATATTTTCGAAACCGAAGGTCTGATAAAGTTCCGGTCTTGATGCTTCATCCTGCTCAAGTTCCCTGAAGATCGGGTATGCCAGACTGTAATATTGTTTCTGATAGAATTCCTGCGCCTGCTTAAAAGAAGCCTGGGGATCGGTCAGCCAGAAAGTCTGCTGTGCCTGGGAATAAAAACATAAAAGTAGAAAGAATGCAAGAATCGAACTTTTCATCCGGGTATTGTTGATCACGCGCTCAAGTTTCTGAATTATTTCCCCTAATACCAAACATTGTTCCAAACAGCTTGTGGATAACTGACATGATTAACATTTCTTTAGATCCCGGTCGGGAAAACGGCAAATCCTTTACTTTTGAATGAAATAAATTCCAAATGAGAAAATTACTTTCAACCGCCTATTCGGATGGCGCATTCAATTTTGCGTTATTGGTGCAAAGGGTGGCGACGGGGCTCCTGCCTGCTGATCGGCCACGGCCTGCCTAAAATCTCCAATTACAGCCAGATGGTAGGCAGTTTTTACGATCCCTTACATATCGGTCACCGCCTCTCCCTGATCCTGGCGATTCTGTCAGAATTATTTTGTTCCATGTTTCTCATTCTCGGATTATTCACCCGTTTTGCCGCCATTATCATCGCCATTGAATTATCTGTAGCGGTTTTTATCTATCACAACGGACAACCGTTAAAAAGTTATGAACTGGGTGCACTTTTTCTGACCAGTGTATTTACGATTATGATCATCGGCCCGGGACGGGTAAGTGTAGACGGAATGATGAACAAATAGCTTAAAGCGTACAGCTTAAGGCTTAAAGCCATGAATTAACTGTCATCTGTCAACTGTCAACTTCAGAAAAATGTTTATCACAGAAACCTATATCCGCGTCAGGTATGCCGAAACAGACCAGATGAATGTGGTGTACTATGGAAATTATGCGCAGTATTTTGAAGTAGCCCGGGCTGAGTCCATCCGCAATCTCGGGTTTACCTATAAAGAAATTGAAGCCGTCGGGGTGATTATGCCTGTAGTGGAGATGCAGATCAAGTATTTAAGACCTGCCCATTATGACGACCTGCTCACCATCAAAACCTTTTTACGCGAATTGCCAACAGACCACCGGATTATTTTTGATCATGAAGTGTATAACGCGGAAAAAAAACTACTGACCATTGGAAAAGTGATCCTGTATTTTGTAAAAATGGGCAATTTTGAAAAGACAACCATGCCAGAGCCCATGCGCCGGATCCTGCTTCCGTTTTTCCCGGAAAAAACATGAGACCCTGAACAATTTCCATTCCTTACCGGTAATAAGACCATGACAAAAACATCCATCATAACGATCGGAGATGAATTGCTGATCGGCCAGGTGATTGATACCAATAGTGCCTGGATGGCCCAGGAACTCAATAAAGCCGGCATTTGGGTAAACCGCCGGCTGGCGATTGGCGATGGCCGGACTGATATTTTACTGGCCCTGGAGGCTGAATCGGCCGATTCGGATATTATCTTAATAACCGGCGGACTGGGACCAACGGCAGATGATATCACCAAGCCTGTTCTTTGCGAATATTTCAACACGACACTGGTGATCAATGAAGAGGCCCTTGAAAATGTAAAAAATATTTTTACGAAAATTCTGCAGCGCCCATTGATCGAACGAAATCTGAAACAGGCAGAGGTTCCGGCTTCCTGTTCGGTCATTCAGAATAAACGGGGTACAGCACCCGGCATGTTATTCGAAAAAAATGGGAAGGTATTTATTGCCATGCCAGGTGTGCCACACGAGATGAAGGGTATGATGACTGATAATGTTATTCCGTATTTGCAAAACCGCTTTGCAACAAATTTTGTTTCGCACCGGACCCTGCTCACGGCCGGCATCGGCGAATCCACGCTGGCAGATCTTATTCAGGATTTTGAAATATCCCTGCCGTCCGATATCCGGCTGGCCTACCTGCCCAATTATGGCATGGTGCGTTTGCGGCTGACGGCAAATGCAACCCATGCAGGTAAATGGGAAGCCCGGCTGAATAGCCTGTTTTCAGATTTGAAAACCAGGGTCAGTGAGTGGATGGTTACAGACCAGGACATATCATTGCAGGAAGTACTGGGAAAAATCCTGACTGAAAGAAAACAAACCCTTGCCACGGCGGAAAGCTGTACAGGGGGTTTTGCCGCCCAGCTCATTACCAGTATTCCCGGGTCCAGTGCCTATTTTAAAGGTTCGATTGTGGCATACGACAATGAAGTCAAAATAAAATTGCTCGGGGTGGATCCTGTAATACTTTCCACATCCGGTGCCGTAAGCGAAGAAACCGTCCGGGCCATGGTCCGGGGTGCCATCACTACAATGAAAACTGACTTTGCAATTGCCACTTCAGGAATTATGGGACCAGGTGGAGGAACAGAAAGTAAACCGGTGGGTACGGTTTGGATTGCTGCCGGAGATGGTCAGGAAATAATTACCCAGAAACTTTGGTTTCGCTTCGACAGACAAAGGAATACAGAATTAACAACGGTTAATGTGCTCAACTTGTTAAGAAAATTTATTTTGTCAAAGCCCTGAAAAGGCCGTTTGAAGGACTTAATTAATTAATTAATACTTTTGGGCGAATATAAAGTTCATCTTCATGGCGATTGTCGATCTGTTAATGCCGAAAATGGGTGAAAGCATCATGGAGGCCACCATTCTCAAATGGAACAAGCAGCCAGGCGATTCCGTACAACAGGATGAATCTTTACTCGATATCGCCACAGATAAAGTGGACAGTGAAGTGCCTTCCATTGCAGCAGGGATACTAAAAGAAATTCTGTTCCCGGAAAATGCGGTAGTCCCCGTTGGCGCTGTGATAGCCCGGATTGAAACGGAAGTTTCTGTACCCAATGCAGAAAACCTGACGCCTGACACCAGTCCAACGTTGAACGCAGATAGTGGAACCCATAGCGCAAATCAGGCAATTTCCCTGGTTGAAGAAATTCCGGTTACCAGCCCTGCGCCAACTGCCAACCGCCAATCACCAACCGGTAATGGCCAACGGTCAACGGTCAACGATAACCGATTCTATTCCCCGCTTGTACTTAATATTGCCAGCAACGAAGGCATTGCCCTTTCTGAATTAGAAAAAATTCCGGGCAGCGGCAATGAAGGCCGGGTAACCAAAAAAGATATTCTTTCTTACGTAGAAAACCGGAAAGGCGGAAATGGATTTCATGGTACCGAGCCCGCTTTCAGAAACAACTTATGCTCCTCCTGAAAAGGAAAAATATGGGTATACCGGGACCTCATTCCAGAAAGAAAAATCAGTTCCGCAACCTTCCATCGCTAATATCACCGGAAATGTAGAAATACAGGAAATGGACCGGATGCGTAAATTGATTGCGGAACATATGGTGCGGAGTAAAGCAACCAGTCCTCATGTGACCAGTTTTACGGAAGCCGATGTAACCAATCTTGTCGTCTGGCGGGAAAAAGAGAAGGCGGATTTTGAAAAAAGAGAAGGAACCAGGCTCACGCTGACCCCTTTGTTCATTGAGGCGGTTATAAAATGTATCAAGAAATTTCCGATGATCAATTCTTCCCTGCAGGGAGATAAAATCATCATTAAAAAAGATATCAATATTGGTATGGCCACGGCCCTGCCTTCCGGGAGCCTGATTGTACCTGTTATCAAAAATGCGGATAACTATAATCGTGTAGGTCTGGCCAGACAGGTAAACAGCCTGGCGAATAATGCCCGGAACAACAAGCTTAAGCCGGAGGATATCCAGGACGGAACATTTACCCTGACCAATGTGGGTGTGTTCGGAAGCCTGATGGGTACGCCAATCATTAACCAGCCCCAGGTGGCCATCCTGGCCGTGGGCGCCATCAAAAAGCGTCCCGTGGTCATTGAGACCGAGCAGGGTGATACCATCGGAATCCGTCATATGATGTATCTCTCGATGAGTTATGATCACCGGATAATCGACGGAAGCCTGGGAGCCAGTTTTCTGACCGCCGTTGGGAAAGAACTGGAATCGTTTCAGGGATGACGCCTGCCTGCCGGCAGGCAGGGATGATAGTTGGCGGTTGGTGGTTGATGGTTAGATGGTTGATGGTAGATGGTAGAAAGTTGAGCCCTCCTTTTAATTTCCCTTTTATTTCGTTGAATTTCTTTGGCCTTAGGCTTTAAGCTTTAGGCTTTAAGCCTCAAGTCTCATTCACGCTTAGCCTCGTTGGGCATCATAACAATTCCGGAAACTTGTCGTTTATAAACAGGAGAAGTTTTGTAAATTCCCTTACTTACTAAACCAAAGACGATGAAAACACTATCTGAAACCTGGTTTGCCGATGGGTATATCGACTTCGAACTGAAAAAATATACCCTCCTGGCCTACCTGCAGGAGATCAACCGAAACTTCCAGGAAAATAAACTCTACCCGCAACTGGCCGATGTGATCTTTCATTATAATAACCTGGTGGCATTCCGTGAAAATAAAAAATACCTGCAGGAACAATTCCCTAAAAAACTTACCGGAATGCAGATGGAAAAAATTCAGGTGCTGTATGAACAGCTGATCCAGGATGATGAACTCATGCAGGAACTGGAAGACATCATTGAATATTCCACCACTCATATGAAAACGGCCATAACCAACGGCACAGAGATATATGAATTTGTAGAAGACAAGCTCAGTATTCATCCGGTGGGCATCATGCCTGTCCATTCCAAGGAAGGATATTTTTTACTTTGCGACGGATCAGCCAATGCCACCCGGGTTTATAGTTTTTACCTGAGTTTTTATGAAAAACATGATGAAAAATTCCGGAGCATGCGCACGGAATATATTGACTCCTGGCAACGGAGTTTCACCAACACCTATGAACAAATCAAGTCAGAATTATTATATCGCAAACCGGAACTGCCGAATCCCGCTGTATATGCTATTGAAACCAGCCTGAAGTTTCCATTAGATGAAACACTGTTACCGGTTGCGAAAAGAAGCCTGGTCCGCTATATTTCCATTAAAGCAGCCTAGTGTATTAATTGTTAAAAATCCCGCGAAGTCTGACATTTCAATTCCCGTTTTTTGCAAGGGCCTTCGACGTTTTCCTCAACCGCAGGGATTGCAAAATAACCGCCGCGATGATCAGGGCGAAACCATAATAAAAACCCGGACCGACATCCTTATCTTCCCTGTAGATGATAAAAGCCATCGCCACCCCATAGATGGGTTCCAGATTATAGGACAGGTTTACAGTGAATGCATCAATTTTTTGAAGCGCTCTCATGAAGAGTTCAAAACCAATTACCGTACAGAGAATTGCCAGCACGAGCAACCAGCCAAAATCTGACCAGGAAGGCAATAGTCTTTGACCAGGAAAAAAAGAAAGGTAAACCGGAAGCAGGAACGTGAGAAATATCAGTCCGCCGCTCAACTGCCACCGGGTAGCGGCAACCGGATCCATTTTTTGTAGGATCTGGCGGTTGAGGATGGGAAAAATACTGGCCAGTAAAGCAGAAAAAAGGGAAATGGCAATTCCCATTTTATATTTCGGATCAAAATGAAACACAATACTGATCCCGGCAATGACCAGTAAGCCAAGTAATATTTCCACCATATCAAATCTCTTGCGCAGCATCAGTGGTTCCAGGATGGCCGTAAAGAATCCCATGGAAGAAAGGCATACCAGGGCCGTAGAAACCGTTGAAATTTTTATTCCGGCATAAAAGGTTACCCAGTGCAATGCGAGAATAACGCCTACAGAAGAGGCTTGTAAAATCTGTGTCCGGTAAACGGGCAGTCGCTTTTTTTTGAAGAGAACAGCAATCCAGAGTACAAAACAGGTGATTGCCATCCGGTACCATACCAGGACGGCCTCATTCAGGGTAATCAGTCTGCCTAATACACCGGTAAACCCGGCAATAAAAACCGCAAGATGTAACTGAATGAAAGCTTTTTTCATAGCGATGGCAAAGAAAGATTATTTTCCTTCCACCACCACGTTTTGGGAAAATTGATTAACTGCCCCGTTCTCAGCAGTTTTACGGATCCGTTTCCGGTAGTTTTTAAACATGGCATTCCACCGGAGTTTGAGTACACCGTAAATACCTTCCGTTACGATACCCTTATTCATTTTGGAGACACCCAGCTTTCGGTCTTCAAAAATAATGGGCACTTCTTTTATTTTAAAGCCAAGTTTCCAGGCTGCAAACTTCATTTCTATCTGAAAAGCATAACCTGCGAAATGAATTTCATCCAGGTTAATCGTTTCCAGAACTTCTTTTTTATAACACACAAAACCTGCAGTCGGATCATTCACCGGCATCCAGGTGATGAGACGGGTATAAATGGACGCTCCTTTCGAAAGGAAGATCCGGTTCCTGGGCCAGTTTACAAATCCACCGCCCTTAACGTACCGGCTTCCCACGGCTAAATCGGCTCCCTGGTATTTGCAGGCATTGTACAAATCATCCAGGTTTTTCGGATTATGGGAAAAGTCGGCATCAATTTCAAAAATAAATGCATATCCTTTATCAACCGCCCATTTAAATCCATGGATATAGGCTGTACCTAAACCCAGTTTTCCTTTCCTCTCTTCCAGGAATAACCTGTCGGAATATTTCAGCTGAAGCTGACGGACTATAGCAGCCGTGCCATCCGGGGAGTTGTCGTCAATAATCAGAATATGAAAACCCTGGTTCAAAGAAAATACTGCATCGATGATCGCAGCAACGTTTTCTTTTTCGTTGTAAGTCGGTATGATGGTAATCTTTTCCAGTTAGCTTACCGTTTTATCCTTCTTTAACATGGTGCGATTGAAAATTTCTGTCAGCTTTTGTTTTGTATGCATCGGAAAATCACCCTTCATCATCCAATCGTAATATTGAGGTTCAGTCTTTAGTACATCTGCGACAGGCCGGCCTTTATGTTTACCGAAATTAAAAATTTCAACCCCGTTTTCCAAGGAAAACCTTCTGGCAAAATCCACCACCTGGTCATCTCCTGTAAATTTGACAATACTATCAGGATCTGCACCCAGCTGCGGATAGCGGTCTATCTGGGCAAGTAATATCTCCAGGGTAGCTTCCGCGTCTGCCTGTGCCCCGTGTGCCCCATCATGTAATTTGTCGCAATAAAAGCGATATGCGGCCGTAAGGGTACGTTGTTCCATCATATGGAATACCCGTTGAACATCTATTAATCTTTTTCCCTTCATATCGATTTCGATTCCCACCCGTAAAAATTCTTCCACGAGCAGCGGAATATCGAAGCGGTTAGAATTATAACCCGCCAGGTCACATAAATCCAGGAACTGCTTCAGCTCATTGGCTGCCTGCCGGAATGTTTGGGCATCTTTTACCTTATCATTTGTGATTCCATGAATATCCGAAGCCTGTTTGGGGATCGGCATTTCAGGATTGATCAGCTTATGTTTAATCGTTTTTGTTCCATCGGGCATCATCTTTACGATGGCGATTTCAACTATCCGGTCGGTGGACAGATTGATGCCGGTCGTTTCCAGGTCAATAACTGCAAGGGGTCTGGTTAATTGTAACATGTAACTGTATGGATTATTCAATAATTTCTTTCGCAAAGGTAGCAATATCCAATCCATCATAAGTGCCGGAACTCATCAACAGTAAGATCGTTTTGTGATATGATTGTGACCTGAGCCATTTCGACAATTCCTGTACCGAAGTGATCACTTCCATTCCTTTGGTGGCGAAGCCTGATTTAACTTGACCGGGATCAAGTGCGGGCATTCTCTTAATTTCCAGGGCATGTGCTGAGTAAAAAACAGCAGCCTTATCTGCAGGATCCATTACCCCTGCATATTCTTTCATAAACCCTGCATTCAGACTGCTGTAGGTATGCAATTCAAGCACCGCAATCAATCGATGAGCTGGAAACTGTTCCCGTACTGCAGCAATGGTGGCTTTTACTTTGGAAGGAGCATGCGCGAAATCCCGGTAAATGCGCGACTGATCATTCGAAGCCAGAAGTTCAAGTCTTTTGGAAGCTCCGGTAAATGAGGCAATCTGTTCCAGGAAAGTTTCAACAGAAACACCCAGCTCACGGCATACCAGCCAGGCCGCCTGAATATTCATCAGATTATGATTTCCAAAAACCTCCAGTGATTTCCATCTGTTCTCCAGTAAAATTCGGGTATTCCCCTCTTTTACCTCATGATGAGGAATTCCATATCCCGTTATTTGTATTTTATTCCCTTTATCGTTTTGCACCAGTTCCGTTAATACCGGATCCGTTTGATTGTAGATAAGCGTTCCGCCTGGTTCGATCATTTGTATAAATATCCGGAACTGCTCCAGGTAAAAATCAAACGTTGGAAACACGTTGATATGATCCCAGGCAATACCGGTTAATACCGCGATATGAGGAAAAAGAAAATGGAATTTGGGACGTTTTTCCAAAACACTGGCCGGGTATTCATCGCCTTCGCAGATAATTACCGGAGCATCCGTGATGGAAACTGAATATTCAAAACCAGGCAGGCGGGCACCTACCATATAATCAAATTTCAACCCGGCACCCTGTAAAACATGCATGATCATGGAGGTGGTAGTGGTTTTCCCATGGCTCCCCCCGATTACGACCCTTTTTTTATTCCGGCTTTCCTGAAAAATATATTCTGGAAAAGAATAGATTTTCAGCCCAAGCAGACGGGCTTTCGCCAATTCGGGATTGTCATCCCGGGCATGCATGCCCAGGATGATGGCATCCAGCCCGGAATGGACCCTTTCAGGCTTCCAGCCTGTTTCCGGCGGTAAAATGCCTTGTTTTTCCAGGTTAGCCTTCGCAGGTTCGAAAATCTCGTCGTCACTGCCTGTAACCTGGTACCCTTTTCTGGAGAGGGCTATCGCCAGCTGGTGCATCACACTACCCCCGATAGCTATAAAGTGAACTCGCAATAGATGGATTTAAGCTAAAAAGTTAAAAGTATCCTTCCCGGACCGATTCACAAAAAATATCTAATTCACCCTGCCTATTGCATATTCGAATTATATTGTTTTATTTTGCTCTATCCCTTTTATATCTCTGTGTTTATAGGCAAATGCCTAAGACTCAGAACAGTTGATCCTCCCCTCTGACAACTTTTGATCCAAGTCACCCGCTGAAAGATTTGTTATTATTCCTGGCGATCGGCGTTAGGCGTTAAGTATTCAACTTAAAAGTCCGTCCTTTGAACTTCCTGGTTGATGAACCTGAACAAACCAGGCTTTTATTATTAATTTTAAATACCCAGGAAAATGAGAAAGACAGTTTTTATGATCGCTATTATTGCCGCAGCGGCAACCATGTTTACCTCCTGCGCCAGTTACAACAGTACAGGAAAAAGCGGATGCAAGGCTACTCAGGGATATGTTGGATATGGCTCCAGATAATTTTATTTAGACCTTTTTGTACCGACCTTCACAAGACAAGGCCCGGATCGTAATCACTACAGATCCGGGCCTTTTTATTTTAATTTAGGCTGGATTGGCAATTGTCTGACAGTCAAACAATAGACACCTACAAATCATTAAGAAGTCGCCCAAGCTTTGTCCCCCTTTTTATAGGGAATACAACCTTCATATCTGCCGGGAACGGCCTTATAACGAAGGGCCTTGGTAGCTCCGGGTTCGGAGGTGAAATAACCCCAGATCGTGAGTTCCTTCATCATACGGAAATAATGGGCGGGATCAGCCGGTTTTTTACTGGTCGTATATTCTTTTTGTTCTTTGTCCAGGGCTATGAGTAAGGTCTTGCGTTCGGCCGGACTGGATTCCATAAAAGATTTCCCATTCATTTTTTTGCTGGCATCATTGAGTTTCGTCATGCCTTCTACAAAAATCTGCTGGTTTTCCTTTTCATAACAATCCCGCACAATCGTATGCATGAACTCTCCAATCTTTGCATCCTTCGCTCCCGGGCTATCTGTTGCCGGAATAATCGTATCTCCTACTTCATCCAGAAAAGAGATGTCTTCCGGAGAAAAATCAACGCCGGCAAGCCCGATTTTTTTATCTGCATTGGAACAACCCGACAAAAACATTTCTGATCCGATCAGGGTTCCACCCAGCAGCAGGGCCACGGATGAAAGTGCTTCTCTTCTGTTCATAATTTACTTTTTAAAGCTTAACGCGATATGCTTAAGCCGAACGCTTAACGCCTAACGCAATGAAAATATTAATTTCCTGAATTTTCAAATTTACAAATTCTGTTTCTTCGATTCACTCACTGCATGATCAACCGCCCTGGCGGTAAATGCCATATAGGTAAGCGATGGGTTCACACAGGAAGCGGATGTCATGAATGACCCGTCGGTGACAAATACATTCGGTGCATCCCATAACTGGTTAAATTTATTCAGTACGGAAGTTTTGGGATCCTTACCCATGCGGGCAGATCCCATTTCATGAATGCCACGGCCCAGTGTGCCGTCGCCTTCGTATCCCTTCACATTTTTAACGCCGGCAGCATTGAGCATTTCAACGGCATCATTCTGCATATCCTTGCGCATCCTTTTTTCATTATCCTTGTACTCCACATCCATCGCGAGAACATTAAGTCCCCACTTATCCTTTCGTGTTTTATCGAGGGTGATTTTGTTTTCATGATACGGAAGCGTTTCTCCGAAACCACCAAGGTGAAGGCTCCATGGACCCGGTTCCGCAAGTGCTTGTTTCAGGTCTATACCGAGAGTGATTTCTTCATCACTGCGCTGATACCCGCCCCGGTTGCCGCCACCCTGGTATCCGAATGCACGCAGGTAGTCGCGTTTATCATTGCCAACATTCCGGAATTGGGGAATATAAATACCATTGGCCCTGCGTCCATAATAATATTTATCGTCAAATCCCTCCACTGTGCCTCCGGCACCCACACCAAGGTGATGGTCCATAATATTATGTCCCAGTTCCCCGCTGCTGCTTCCAAGACCGTCGGGCCACACATCCGTTGCGGAATTCATCAGGACCCAGGCGCTGTTCAGGGTCGACGCATTGAGGAAAATAATCTTTGCGTTATAAACATAGGTTTTATTGGTTTCCCCATCCAGCACTTCCACGCCGGTGGCCCTTTTTTTATCCTTGTCGTAAAGAATTTTCGTTACGATGGCCCATGGACGCACCGTTAGATTTCCGGTAATAATAGCAGCCGGCAGTGTGGATGATTGTGTACTGAAATAACCGCCGAAAGGACAACCCAGTGCACATTTATTCCGGTACTGACAATTGGTCCTGCCCTGAATAGGCACGGTAATATTGGCTGTCCTGCCAATGATGGAGTGACGGACCCCTTTATACTGTTCTTTCAGTTTTGCGCCGAAATCGATTTCCACGCAGTTCATATCCATCGGAGGCATAAACTGTCCATCAGGTAAAATGGATAATCCGTCCCGGTTTCCGCTGATTCCGGCAAATTTTTCGACATGATCGTACCAGGGGGCAATTTCATTATATCGCACCGGCCAGTCAACTCCATGACCGTCGCGGGCATTGGCTTCGAAATCATGATCACTCCACCGGTAGCTTTGACGACCCCACATCAGGGAACGGCCACCCATATGGTATCCGCGAAACCAGTCGAAGCGTTTGATTTCCGTATACGGACTATCCTTATCACTGCACCAATAATCCAGATTAGTTTCACTGAGCGGATAATCTCTTTTCAGTACCGGGTATTCTTTAATGAGTTCCTGGGTCCGTCTTCCTCTGTGTGGAAAATCCCAGGCTTCCTTGTTTGCATTCACATAATCTTTCACGTGTACGATATCTCTACCCCTCTCAAGCATAATGGTCTTCAGTCCTTTTTCACAGAGTTCTTTGGCCGCCCACCCTCCGCTGATTCCGGAACCGATTACAATCGCGTCATAAACATTGTCTGCCATGATTTTTTTTATTTTTATTAAACATCACAAATGAGAATGGCCTTGTGCAGGGACGCAATTTTATCCGGCTCGGCCGGAATAAATTCCTGCGCCACATATCCCTTGAAACCTGTTGCCACAATGGCTTTCATAATCGCCGGATAATAAAGCTCCTGGGTTTCATTAATTTCATGCCTGCCGGGTACACCCCCTGTATGATAGTGTCCAATGTATTGGTTGTAATCGCGGATATTACGGATCACATCACCTTCATCAATCTGCATATGGTAAATATCATAGAGCAGTTTGAAGTTCGGACTTCCCAGTCTTTTACACAGCGCCACACCCCAGGCTGTATGGTCACACATATAATCCTTATGGTCCACTTTGCTGTTCAGTAATTCCATATGGACGGTGATGCCGTTTTTTTCTGCCAGTGGAAGTATCTGCTGCAGGCCCTTTACACAATTATTTAAACCGGTTTCATCATCCATGCCTCGCCGGCTGCCACTGAAACAGATTACATCTTTGTATCCCGCCTTCACCATCAGTGGAATCACATCCAGGTATTGGGGAATGAGTTTGGCATGAAATGAAGTTTCGGCAAATCCGTCCGTGAGGCTGACTGGCGCCATCGGGATAACACATGGAACTATAGAGACCATATTTCTGGAGCAGGGGCCAGTTGGGAGGTGCAACCAGATCAATCGCCGGAATGCCGATTCCTTTTACAGCCACACAAAATTCTTCAAACGGAATGGATTCATAACACCATCGGCAAACGGAGTGGTTTATATTTCCTTTCAATATCGGTGATTTTTGTTTAGTCTGGCCAGCGGCAGCATTTGGAGAAAGCATACCAACGGTGCCAAAAGCTGCTGTTCCAGCAACAATGTTTTTAATTGCGTTGCGTCGTGAGTGAGTATTGGGCATGGGACGAATCGTTAGGCCGTAATTTACGAAAACAGTGATAAATTGATTCTAAGTATTTTATAAACAGATTTTACAACTCCGCGACGGGATTCAAAGGTTCCTTTTTCGAAGCTACATAGTCCTTTTTCTTTACCAGATAGACAATCAAAAATACCACCACCAATATTACCGGCATAACAGCAACCTTCATAAACGTACTCGAACCGGCAATCGCATCAGCCTGAGCGGCTTCCACACCTTTTGCGATGGCATCTGGATTTAAATCCATCATACCATTTACCCATGATCGGAACAATCAGCGAGGTGGAAAACATACCCGCACCTCCCATCAGCGACAATCCAAGAGCACCTGTATTCGGCAAATATTCTGAAACAAATCCAAGCATGGTAGGCCAGAAGAAACAAACGCCTGCTGCAAAAACAAAAGCAGCACCAAAGGCGGAGTAACCGTTTGCCCGGCTCAGCAGGAGCAGGCCAAGACAGGCAAGCACAGAAGAAACGATCAGCATCCCGTTCGGATTGAGCTTGTGCACTACGGGACCCGCAAAAGAGCGCCCGAGCGCCATTAAACCATTAATGAAAACGAGGATCAGGATACCCGACACATTTGCACCCTGCAGCAAGCCTACAATCCAGGTATTGGTACCCAATTCTGTTGCGCCAGTCATAAACATACAAATAAACATTACGATAAAAAGGGGATTAAGACAGGCAGCAAACATTTGCTTCGTGCTAACACCCTTTGTCACGCGTTCTGTTTGCGGGAATTTTAATTTGAAAAACAGGAAACCGTAAATCGCTGCAGGAATAAACAAGGTAGCGATCAATAAGTGCCAGTCAATACTCATCTTTTCTATGAAGATGAAGGATAACAAACCACCGAGCACGATGCCTCCAGGAAACCAAACATGGAATCGGTTCAGCATCGTCGTTTTATTTTCAGGGAACAATGTTACCGTGAGTGGATTGCAGGCTGCTTCCACCATACCATTACCTATTCCGATGCACACAGTGCCCCAAAAAAGCATCGTTGCATCTTTGGCAACAAGATAAGTGATAACACCAGCCACATGCCCGATAAATGCAATACCCAATAAACGTTTCATTCCAATCACATCACAAAGCGGTCCACCAAAAACCATAGCCAGCGTGAAACCCCAGAATGCCGGACTGAATATCCAGCCTAACTGCTCGTGGGTAAGGTTGAATTCCTTTCCCCAAACTCCCTCTAAAGAAGCCCGAAAAGCAAATGTCATTGATGTAAAAATTAAAGCGACCCTGGCGGCTAAAAAAAGTCGACTGCGTTGAATGTTGGATTGCATGGCAAGCGGTTTAGCGTATGATAATCGTTAGAAATATTTATTTCAGAGCCTGTTTGGAGGAACGTAACTTTAGTTTCCCTAATCCAAAACAAAATATGGCAAATAAGCGTAAATGTAATTTTTATTTCAATAAATAAAAAACCCTGACAAATCTGTTTCCTTCGCAAATATTTATTTTAAAGTTCTAAAATTGCATTTTAAGCCTCAGGATTGAGGCGTCCCATTTTACAGCTTAGATATTGGATAGGTTTTACTTTTAAATGATTTAATTAAAGCAATTATGAACAGAAAACTACGCATGGGCATGGTGGGAGGAGGCAAAGATGCATTTATCGGCGCCATTCACCGTATTGCTGCCCAAATGGACGGACTGATTGAAGTCTCCTGCGGAGCCCTCAGCATTCATGAAGACGTGGCAAAGGCTTCAGGAGAAATGTTATTTCTTGCCCCTGACCGCACCTACCTGAATTTTGAAGAAATGCTGGAGAAAGAAAGCAAGCTGTCCGCAGATAAAAAAATAGATTTCGTAACGATTGTCACGCCCAATTTTGCCCATTTCGCACCGGCCATGATGGCGCTTGATAAAGGTTTTCATGTAGTAATCGAAAAACCAATTGCTTTTACCATCGATGAAGCAAGGCAGTTAAAAAAGAAAGTGGAAGAAACCGGACTCATCCTTTGTTTAACGCACACGTATTCCGGCTATCCGATGGTGAAGCAGGCAAAGCAAATGATAAAAAACAATGTGCTGGGTAAGGTGAGGAAAATATGGGTGGAATATCCGCAGGGCTGGCTGAGCAAACTCACCGAACGGGAAGGAAATGCGCAGGCTGCCTGGAGAACAGATCCGAAACGCTCCGGGAAAAGCGGTTGCATGGGAGATATCGGCACGCATGCCGCCCACCTGGCTGAATATATCAGCGGTTTAAAAATCACTAAAATCTGTGCGGACCTTAACATTGTAGTAGAAGGCCGGCCACTGGATGACGACGGGAATGTGCTGTTAAAATTCGATAACGGAGCAAATGGTGTACTCATGGCTTCACAGGTGGCTGCCGGTGAGGAAAATGCGTTACGCATCCGGATTTATGGAGAAAAGGGCGGTATGGAATGGCGGCAGGAAGAACCCAATACGCTTATCGTAAGATGGCTGGATCAGCCAACCCAGATTTTCCGTGCAGGCGTTGGATACAAGGAGCCACTTTCCTCTTTTGCCACACATAATTTAAGAACACCCGGCGGACATCCGGAAGGATACCTCGAAGCATTTGGAAATATATACCGGAATTTTGCCCAAACTTTAACTGCCCGCATCGACGGGAAAAAACCTTCCCCGGAAAGTCTGGATTTTCCGGGCGTGGAAGATGGCATCCGCGGTATGGCTTTTATAGATAGTGTGGTGGCTTCATCACAATCAACGGAGAAGTGGTTTACACATAAAGTTGAAGCATAACATCGTTAATCGTTTATCGTGAATCAATTTACGATACACGGTTAACGATACACGACAAATAAATAACTAAATGAAAACAATCAAAGGTCCCGGTATTTTCCTCGCCCAGTTCCTCGGAGATCAGGCTCCTTTCAATACGCTTGAATCCATTTGCAAATGGGCCAAATCTTTGGGTTATATCGGTGTGCAGATTCCTACCTGGGATTCCCGTTGCATCGATCTGAAAAAAGCTGCCGAAAGTAAAACCTATGCAGACGAACTCAACGGGCTGGTGCGATCATGCGGACTGGAAATTACTGAACTCTCCACTCATCTGCAGGGACAGCTGGTCGCCGTTCATCCTGCGTACGACGAACTGTTCGACGGATTCGCACCGGAGGAGTTTAGAAAAAATCCTTCGGCGAGGCAGGCCTGGGCGGTGCAACAACTGAAATATGCAGCCGCTGCATCCAGAAACCTGGGTCTGGATGCCCACGCCAGTTTTAGCGGTGCCCTGCTCTGGCCCACAGTATATCCCTGGCCACAAAGACCGGCAGGTCTGGTGGATACCGGTTTTAAAGAACTCGGAAAAAGATGGAAACCCATCCTGGATGTTTTTGAGGAAAACGGCGTGGATCTTTGTTACGAAATTCATCCCGGCGAAGATCTCCATGACGGCGTTACTTATGAACGATTCCTGGAAGAAGTGAATAATCATCCCCGGGCCTGTCTGCTCTATGATCCCTCCCATTTTGTTTTACAGCAGCTCGACTACCTGAGCTATATCGATTTTTATCATGAGCGCATCCGTATGTTTCACGTAAAAGATGCCGAGTTTAATCCGACGGGAAAACAGGGCGTTTACGGTGGATATCAGCCATGGCTGGACCGGGCAGGAAGGTTCCGCTCCCTGGGCGACGGACAGGTGGATTTTAAATCCATTTTCAGCAAACTCGCTGCCTACGACTATGCAGGATGGGCCGTGCTTGAATGGGAATGCTGCCTGAAACATCCGGAAGACGGTGCTAAAGAAGGATCTGTATTTATCAAAGACCATATTATCCGGGTAACTGAAAAAGCATTTGATGATTTTGCCGGAACAGGATCCGATGAAGCTTTCAACCGCAGGGTACTCGGAATAAAATAGACACTGATTTCCGGTATTTTTTTACGAAATTTATCCTCTCATTACAACTAACGAAAAAATGAAAAAAGCCATTCTCCTTTTATTTATGGGTTCAACCGCCGTCGTGGCCTGTAATTCTTCAGGTAGTTCCACGAAGCCAAAACCGATTCCGCTGCCGCAGTTGCACCTGCAGCCACCACGGATTCGAAGGGGCTTGAAATGATCGGAGCCAGCGATTGTACAACCTGTCACCGCCTGCACAAAGAAACTGCCGGCGTTGCCATCGGTCCTTCCTACAGTGAAGTGGCTGCAAAATATTCACCTGCTGCGGATACGACTGTGGACAGAATTGTAAATAAGATTATTGCCGGCGGATCAGGAGTTTGGGGAACCGTACCCATGACGCCGCATCCTGCGCTGGCCCCTGCAGATGTGAAAGTAATGGTCACTTATATTCTTTCCCTTAAAAATTAATTATGTTGAAAAGAACCGGATCCGTCATCATTATACTAATGACGGTTTTGTTTGCTGCCCGTGCCCAGTCCCCCAATCAGCTTACAGGGGCCGAACTCAGGGAGGGATGGAAACTGTTGTTCGACGGAAAATCTTCTGCCGGATGGCATACTTATAATAAAATGTCTTTCGGACCGGCCTGGAAAATCCAGGATGGCACTTTGTTCTGCGATACGACCTACAAGATTCCAAAAGGAGAAGAAGGGGATATCTGCAGCGATGGCGTGTATGAAAATTTCGACCTGAAATACGAATGGAAAATTTCGAAAAACGGAAACAGCGGGGTCATGTTTCTGGTACAGGAATCAACAGAATTTGAAGCGCCTTATCAAACCGGTCCCGAAATGCAGGTCCTGGATAATGACGGCCATCCGGATGGGAAAATTCATAAACACCGGGCAGGTGATCTCTATGACCTGATTGCATCGTCCAGTGAGCCCGTGCGCGCCGTAGGTGAATGGAATGAGGCTGAAATAAAACTGGTAAACGGTTCGCTTAGCTTATTCCTGAATGGTGTTCTGGTCGTCTCCACAACCATGTGGGACAAAAAGTGGGATGAACTGGTGGCTGGAAGTAAATTCAGTAAAATGCCGGCCTTTGCGAAATCCAGATCCGGTCATATTGATCTCCAGGATCATGGAAATAATGTCTGGTTCCGGAATATCCGGATCAAAGTGTTTAGTAAGCGTGAGGCGTGAGCGGGTGTAAAGCGGGCCAAGGATTGAGACCTGCGGCATAAAATTTGGAGTTCATATATTTTTAGAGAAATAAAATTGCCTGATGAAAAAAATAATTTCGATTGCGATCCTGTCGGTATTGTATTTAATTTTTGTTTCTGCCAGACCGATCGGATCAAAAACCGAGGGTGCTGATTTATTCAAAAACCAACGGATATTTTCATACAAGTATTCCCCTTGGCATACAAACCATTAGCAGACTGGGCAAGGAAAACGGATTCGATGTGGATAACACGACGGATTCACTTCTCTTCACCAAAGAGAATTTAAAAAAATATGCAGCTGTTATTTTTCTGAATACTACCCTCAAAGTATTGGGACCAAATGAAGAAACCGCTTTTAAACAGTATATCGAAAACGGAGGCGGATATGTGGGCATACATTCGGCAGCAGACACCGAATACGATTGGCCATGGTACGGACAACTGGTGGGCGCTTATTTTAAAAATCATCCGGAACAACAACAGGATGCCAAACTAATGATTGTAAATAAAAATCATCCCTCTACTGCAGGCATGCCGGACAGCATCGTGTTAAAAGAAGAGTGGTACAATTACAAAAGTTTTGCAGCCCGACCTGACCGTGCTGATTAAAATAGATGAAAGTTCTTATAAGGGTGGTGAAAACGGAGCCAGTCATCCGATGTCCTGGTATCATGAATTCGACGGAGGCCGTGCCTTTTATACCGAATTGGGACACCGGGATGATATCTGGACAAATCCGGTTTATCAAAAACACCTTTTAGGCGGCATCGAATGGGCAATGAAAAAGCCCAAAGCCTAAAGCGCAAAGCTTAAAGCCAAAGACTTTTGGACCCAGCTTCAAAATACATTTTACTTCAACGGTCAACAGATCGACAGTCAACTGTCATCTGTCATCTGTCATCTATTTTAAATTTTCGGCAGCGAATACCCGTTATGATATTCCTTCATCAGGTATTCCGCATTGACCGCTTCATCCGTAAATCTGTCGTTGTTCCAGGATAATCTTTTTCCGCTACGGTAACTGATATTGCCCAACTGGGCCACCGTGGCCACATGGGCTCCGGCTTCGATGGAACAATGCAGATCCTCCATTTTCCGGGAACGGACAACATCAATAAAATTCACCCAGTGATTATCCAGACCGTTGTCGGTAGGTTTAATGAGGGGTTTTTCAATTTTTATTTTATTTCTTTTCTCATCAATCACTTCCCAGCCGCCCCGGCTCAACACCAGGGTGGCATTATTTCCGATATAGGCAATCCCATGATCCCTTCCGTAAGAGCCATTTTCAATGCCCATGGCACTGTCCCAGACCAGGTTAAAATGATCGAATTCATATAAGGTGGTCAGCGTATCCGGTGTTTCCTGATAAAGATCAGGATAGGCAAAATCTCCCCCCAGGGCCGCAATCGTTTTTGGATTGCCGGCTTTCATGCCCAACAAACCATAATCCAGCAAATGCACGCCCCAGTCCGTCATCAACCCGCCGGCATAATCCCAGAACCAGCGGAAATTAAAATGAAAACGGCTTGAATTAAATTCGCGGGTGGGTGCCGGACCCAGCCATATTTTATAATCCACTCCGGGTGGCGGGGCGGAATTCGGCACTACCGGTCCGGGTTTCATCCAGTCCTGGTAACACCATACTTTTACGGTTCGGATATTGCCCAGCTGACCGGTGTAAACAAAATCCACGGCATCCTGAAAATGTTGCTGGCTGCGCTGCCACTGGCCGCCCTGTACTGCCCGGTTATATTTTTTCTGGGCGGCCACCATGGCCCTGCATTCCCCGATGGAATTGCCAACCGGTTTTTCAACATATACGTCTTTGCCCGCCGCACAGGCTTCCATCATGATCAGGGCATGCCAGTGATCCGGTGTACCGATGATCACCACATCCACATCCTTATTATCAAGAACATGATGATAATCGCCGGTGGTTTTTATTTTAGAAACATCAATGTTCATTTTTACCAGATCGGCCATCCGCTTGTCGATTACATTTTTATCCACATCGCAAATCATGATGACCTCCACGCCGGGAACTTTTAACGCCGCAACGAGGTCGGCCCATCCCATTCCATTTATTCCCACAACCGCTACATGGATCCGGTCGCTGGGTGCCGTTTTTTTTCGCATTCCTGCAAATACCTCAAACTGAAGCGCGTTCGCCAGTATGGATGTCCCGGCAAGCATTCCGGTCTTACGGATAAAAGATCGTCTTGTATTCATTTGTTTCGATTTAATGGACCATGGTTATAGAACTGTAAGCGCCGTACCATCCGGCACCAATCATAGGTGCTTTATCGTTGAGGATCACTTTGACGGGAACTTTTTTTACGAGGTACTGCATACGGTCACAATCCATCAGATTTTCATAAAAATAATGGATTCCGCAACAGGGGAAGAATCTTGGGAGGAATGCCTCCCGCCAGGTAAAGTCCTCCGGTTGCTTTTATTTTCAATATCAGGTTACAACACTCCCTGGCCAGGTTTCTTACAAAAATCCGCATGGCTTCCGTACAAACCGCATCCGATCCCTGAATGGCTGCTTCACTTACTACGGCAGAAGGATCTGTCGTCTTCATTTTTTCTTTCAGCGCTTCATTTCCCGGTCTTTTCTTTATTTCAGTCAGAAACTGATAAATGGAATAGATTCCCGGGCCTGCAATGACACTCTCCCAGCTGACCACTTTATATTTCTTCAGCAAATAATTGTGTAATTGAAGATCTTCTTCGTTCCGGCAGGAAAAATCACAGTGGCCTCCCTCGGTTGCAAAAGGGTGATGACAGCTCCCGTCCCAGAACAAACCCGCTTCTCCCAAACCCGTGCCCGGTGCCAGTATCCCGATATTGCCCCCGGCTTCCGGATCACCTTCATGCAATACCGCAAAATCCTCTTCTGCTAAACCGGCAACGCCATATGCGGTCGCTTCCAGGTCGTTCAGCAAAGTGACCATTTGGATTCCGGTGGCTGCTGCGATTTCATTAGCATCCACATGCCAGGGCAGATTAGTTACTTCCACCCGGCCTTCAAACACCGGACCTGCAGCACCAAGACAGATTTTTTCAGGACTAAAGCCCGGGTTTTCCTGAATAAATAGTTTCAGGATTTCATTTACTGAAGGATAACGGGAAGAATGATAGGAGGAGCATTTCATCAGTTTTACCTGCTGGTCCGTGGCTTCAAAAATGCCCAGGTTTACTTTGGTTCCTCCGGCATCTCCACCGAGAATAATCGACTTTTTATTGGCGAAAGAGTTTTTATCCGGGAAATAAAGTGAAATTTTTGAATGGCCGGCCATAAAAGCAATTGAAGGAACAATTTAAAGTATTGCCCTGAATAAACCTCAGGTGTATACACAGGCTATTCGGAATTTTGCGATCGGGGAAACGTATTTTTACAATGGCGGTCCGGGCTATGGCAGGATTTTAAGAAAAAGAAAAGCCAGTGTAGAAACACCGGCTTGAGAAAACTTCAGTTATGATAATCACTACAACTAAAACGAAGTATTGTATTGATTATTATCACGAACAGAAGAAAAAATAGCAATAGCCAGGCTGTTTAATTGTCCAAAAAAGAGAATCCCTCATGGAAAATCCCGTATTTAGAATGATTCAATGTATGCGCTGGTATGGTCCCGGGGATCCGGTGAGCCTGATGGATATCCGACAGAGCGGCTGTACCGGAATTGTCACCGCCCTGCATCAGGTTCCCAATGGTGAGGTATGGGAACCGGCTGAAATTGAAAGGAGAAAAAAGGAAATAGAATCGGCAGGTTTGACCTGGCAGGTGGTGGAAAGTCTGCCGGTTCATGAATCCATTAAAACACATTCCGGAGACTACCGGAAATGCACTGAAAATTATATAACCAGTGTTCGTAACCTGGGCAGGTGCGGAATTCACACCATCACCTATAATTTTATGCCCGTACTCGACTGGACACGTACGGATTTATCCTATCTGCAGCCTGACGGTTCACTGGCCCTGCGTTTTGAAAAAGCAGCCTTCATTGCATTCGACCTGTTTATCCTGAAAAGACCGGGTGCGGTTAAGGATTACCGTGAGGAAGAGATAGAGCGGGCGAAGATTCGTTTCGAAAAAATGACAGCAGATGAAATAAAAATATTACAGAAAAATATTATTGCCGGACTGCCCGGAAGTGAAGAAAGTTTTAGCCTGGAACAATTTCAGGAAGCCCTGGATGCATACCGGGAAATTGACAGCCGGAAACTCAGGCTGCACCTGAAAGAATTCCTGAACGCAGTTGTGCCGGTTGCAGAGGAAGCCGGTGTTCAACTGGCTATTCATCCCGACGACCCGCCCTATCCCCTGCTCGGTCTTCCCAGGATTTTAAGTACCGCCGGCGACTGGAAGCACTGATAGCAGATATTCCTTCTGTATCCAATGGAATATGTTTTTGCACAGGCTCATTCGGCGTGAGGGCCGACAATGATCTGCCCGCCATGATCCGTCAGTTTTCGAATCGCATACATTTTCTTCACCTGCGCAGTACGCGAAGAAATGATTGCCGGTGATTTTTATGAAGAAAACCACCTGGAGGGAGATGTGGATATGTATGCCGTAATAAAGGAAATCTCCTCTATGATGCGTCGTCGGAAAATTTCCTTCCCATGCGGCCCGATCATGGTCATCAGATGCTGGATGATCTGAATAAGAAAACCAATCCGGGTTATTCAGCCATCGGGCGCTTACGCGGACTCGCAGAATTACGGGGCCTGGAACTGGGAATTACAGGTCCCTGAGTCGTCTTTATAATTTGAAGAATATTTTCTTCCGATACAAAAAATACAGAATTCCTGCTTCCGTGGCGAATACCACAAGGGAACCTAAAATGGAAGAAACCAGGACCGGTAAATGAATGATACCAAACAAGCCCATCGGTAATGGCAAGGATATATCCCGTACGAACCATCTGTCACCGACAATTTCATTGAATAAATAAATGAAAATGGAATTCAGCGCAAACAGGTAAAACAGAAAAAGATATTTCCGGTGATTTTTAACATCTACCCACCAATAACAGAACGCTAAAAATAACAACACCCATCCGCCGGAAGCGAGCACAAAGGAGCTCGTTGCAATTCGTTTGATGATGGGTGTTATATGAGCCAGATCAAGTCCGAAGCCCAGTATCAGCAGTCCGATTCCGCCAAACACCAGCCATTGTAATTTTTGACCGGAAGTTCTGCTGCTCATTAATAATTTTCCGGCCAGCACTCCCCAAATCGTATGGGCCGTGGTAGAGATGCAATTGATGGCCACCCATCCACCCGGATTGATTTTGTTCATCAGTACCAGGTCCATATAGTTCCCGAAATTGTGCTGATCGGTGAATGGCTGATTAAAATTTGGAATATTTGTATAACGGTATAAAATTTCCGGAATCAGCAGGCAAAGAAAACTGATGAAGATTTGCGCCCTGACAGACCAGTCGAATATTAAGAATGCAACCAGCGTGGTGAATGACAGCTGGGTGAGCACATCCCAGAGTTCAAAGGAAAGTCCGTTTTTTCTGACCGCATAGTCCAGCACGCCCCAGAAAAATAACCAGCCGCATCTTTTTAGATGTCTTGATAAAGGATTCACTCCAGGTAAGATACCGGGCCTGTTTCTTCAGTGAATAGGCCAGGGCAACCCCGGCTGAAAACATAAAGGTGGGTTGGACCAGGTCCCAAAACCGCAGACCGTTCCAGGGATGATGGAAAAACTGATTCAGCACAGTAGCCGCCCAGGTACCTTCCACAGCAGGCTGCAGGTGTTCAAATAAACGGGTAGCTTCAAGGGCAAGTAACACCATCGTCAGGCCTTTCAAAAAATCGAGTGATGCTAACCGGTTTGAGGAGTGAGATGGCTGGTTCATGTATGTCTTTATGGCATCCTGAATATAAATAAAATTTAGGGAATAGATCCGGCACTCATCGCTTGGGTTTAAGTTTGCAGCCTATGTTTACAACTATCCTGGCACAATACGGTATTGATGAAAGTGAATTTTCTGTAAAGCCTTTTGGCAGCGGCCTGATTAACCATACCTGGAAAATAATCTCTGCCGGAAAGGAATGGCTTTTACAAAGGATTAACCAACAGATATTTAAACAGCCTGCTGATATCCTGGACAATTGCCGGATGATGGCAGACTATTTTAAAATACATTATCCGGACTACCTGTTTATCGCACCGGTAAATAATTTAAGACAACAGAATTATGTGCTGGATGCAGATCATCAGTATTACCGGTTGTTCCCCTTCGTGAAAAATTCATTTACCTGCGATACTGTTTCCAAACCTGCCCTGGCCTGTGAAGCAGCGAAGCAATTTGGAAAATTCAGCCGTCTTTTATCCCATTTTGAAGCCTCGGCATTACATATCACCTTGCCGGATTTTCATAATTTGACCCTTCGTCAGGAACAATTCCAGAGAGCCGTTCAGCAGGGAAATACCCAAAGAATTACGGAATGTGCAGAGGCTATCCGTTTTTTGCAAAATCAAAATCAAATTGTTGAAATTTTCGAAAACATTCAAAAAAACCCGGCCATTCCCTTGCGCGTGGTTCACCATGACGCGAAAATCAACAATGTACTTTTCGATCTCGGAACTGACCGGGGTTTATGTGTGATTGACCTGGATACCGTGATGCCGGGATATTATTTCAGTGATGTGGGGGATATGATGCGGACATATCTCTCACCGGCAGGTGAGGAAGATTCGGAATTCAGTAAAATTGAAATCCGGGAGGATTATTTTGAGGAAATCGCAAAAGGATATTTTGGAGAAATGCAATCGGTACTCAGTCAGGCAGAGAAACAACTTTTTGTATACGCCGGAAAATTTGCGATCTATATGCAGGCCATCCGGTTCCTGTCAGATTACCTGATGAACGACACCTATTACAGTATTCAGTACAAAACACAGAACCTGGTACGTGCTAACAATCAGGTAGAATTACTGAAGCGCTATACAGAAAAAGAAGACCGGCTGAATCAAATCATCCGGTCTTTCGAATAGGCAGGTCTATGATTAAAAAACCATTGTTACCATTGAATGGGGCAGGCTCTCCGTTTTTACTGCCTTTCCGTTCAACCAAAGGATAAACGGCAGTTTCTGGCTACTGTTATTCATCACAATCACTGCAATTGTACCGTCAGTATTCTGGAACGCTGTAGTCTCCAGCAGGTCCCGGTTGGATGAGCTGACAATTCTTTTCGCTCCGGGACGGACAAATTTTGAGAAATGACCGATATAATAATAGGCATTGGTATATACCAATTCGCCTTTTTTCGTGTCAGCAACCACCGGGGCAAAGCAAAAATTGCCCACATGATTCGGGCCGCCTTTTTCGTCGACCAGGATATTCCAGTCCGTCCAGCCTACGGTTCCGCAATTAAAATCATTGATCATGGAATGACCATACCGTTCGCCAAGTGACCAGTCGTCCAATCGTTTCCAGTCAAATTTCTCCACACAACCTTCCGTAAAAATCAGGTTTGTACCCGGAAAGGCATCCGCTACTTTTTTTACATTGCCGAACTGCATACCGCTGCCGGTCCAGGTTTCATACCAGTGAAACCCAATGCCCCAGATATATTTCGCAGCATCCGGATCATTTAATATCGTACTGGCCTGCTGGTAAATCAGGTCGCGGTTATGATCCCAGGCGATAAGTTTTTTATCTCCCATTCCCGATGCAGCCAGGGTGGGTCCCAGATAATTTTTAATATAGTCGCGTTCATCCTCTGCTGAAAAATAACATGACTCCCAGGATTGTTTCGCCAGGGGCTCGTTCTGTAGTGTCAGGCCCCAGATCGGAATACCTTCCTTCTCGTAAGCATTTATAAATTTTATAAAATAGTTAGCCCAGGGCTGACGGTACGCGGGTAAAAGTTTGCCGCCGTGCGCCATCTCGCCATTTTCCTTCATGAAAGCCGGGGGACTCCAGGGACTCACATACAGGGTTAGTTTGCCACCGGCAGCGGCGATTGCCTGATGGATCAGGGGAAGTCGGTACTGACGGTCATGGTCGATTGAAAATGTTTTCAGTGCTGAATCCCCTTCTTTGATATAGGTATAACTGGCGCTGGAAAAATCACTGCTGTGAATGTTCGTCCGGGCGAGTGTATATCCGATACCATTTTCTTTATCGTAGTAAGCGGTCAGCAATTGTTTTTGAACATTTGCCGGAAGTTTGGCGTAGGTTTCTGCTGAAGCATCGGTGAGCGCTCCTCCAATGCCCAAGATGGTTTGAAACTGATGCGTTGGATCCACAAACACACATACCTGTGTTTCTGCCGGCTGACCGAAATCGGTAAACTGCAGGTTCTCGGCTGTTTTTGCTAACCGGTAAGAAGTACTGTCTGCCGTGGTATAAATCGTTACCGGCCGGTTTTGGGCAAGCGCCGATATATTCAGCAACACAATAAAGGAAAGAAATGAAATAAATATTTTTTTCATGATGGCCGCTTTAAAATTATTCGTCGGCCAAATATAATCTTAATCACTCATTCGGAAACAGCTGCCCCATTTCTCCTGGAGCGGTTCTGAGCACATACTCACGCAGGCTCTTGACCGGATTGGCTACCGCCGCTTTAATGGAATTAAAACTTACCGTTACCAGGGCAACGATCAGGGCAAGAATGGCAGCCAGTATAAATACCCACCAGTGAATGGAGATGCGGTAGGCAAAATCCTGTAACCAATGGGTCATCGCATACCAGGCTATCGGGAAAGCGATGATGGAGGCGATCACGACCAGTTTTAAAAATTCCATTGATAATAAACGTACAATAGAATCCACCCTGGCTCCCAGCACCCGGCGCACCCCGATTTCCTTTACCCGCTGGGTCACGGTGAATGCAGAGAGGCCAAACAAACCCAGACAGGCAATAAATATGGCGATACAGGCGAATATCGTGAACAGGGTCCCCTGCTGTTGTTCTGATTTGTAAAGCGTGGTAAAATTTTCATCCATAAATGTGTACTGAAAAGGCAATTCGGGCAGGTATTTCTGCCATACTTTTTCCATCGAGGCCAGGGTGGATGAAATATTTTTTCCACTGACTTTCACAGAGATCCTGTTAAAATAAGAATCCGTTGCCGTTGTTGCAGGGTTCACCATCACCATGGGAACGATTTTCTGACGAAGGGACTCAAAATGAAAATCCCCGACCACACCAATTACTTTCCCCTTAAAATTTCCATAAGTAAAATCCTTGCCAATCGCCTCCTGGTTTGACTTCCAGCCCACTGCTTGTACCGATGATTCATTCAAAATAAAATTAGAGGTGTCACTGCTGAAACTACGGGAGAAATTACGACCGGCCACCAGATGAATTCCATACGTAGGAATAAAATCATAGTCCGTTGACAGGAATTTCAAATCAGCCGTAACCGGCTTGAGTGAATCTCCGATAAAAGCACTCGCATTCATGTCGTCCAGCAGTCGTCCGGTAGGAATTCTGGAAGAACGGCCCAGCTCCCGGATATTGGGATTGCTTAACATTTCACTTCTGAAAGTTTCATAGGATTTATTGAGTTCGTTGTTATAGGCAAACGTAACAATATGCTCTTTATCATATCCGAGAGATGCTTCCTGGATATACCGCAGTTGCTGAAAAACAATAATGGTGGTGATGATCAGCACAATGGAAATAGAAAATTGTGTAACCACCAGTACTTTCCGGAATGAGATATTACCGCTTCCGGCTTTCAGCAAACCTTTCAGGGTTTTTACAGGCTGAAAGGAAGACATAAACAAAGCCGGATAAAGGCCGGAAAGAATGCCAACAACAAATGGTGTCAGGATAATGGGTAGCAGGAATTGCCATTTTGTTAGAATACCAATGCTAAGATTTTGTCCCGAGATCTTACTAAGCCAGGGCAGGCTCACATACAACAACACAAATGAAATGATAATCGCTGCCCAGGCAATGAGCACAGATTCGCTGAGAAACTGTGTGATGATTTCTTTTTTCCGCGCCCCGATCACTTTACGTATTCCAATTTCTCTTGCCCTCAGTGCAGAACGTGCGGTAGACAAATTCATGTAATTGATACAGGCGATAAGTAATATAAAGACACCGATAATGGAAAATATATATACCCGCTTGATATCTCCATTGGGCTCAGCTTCATAATCCGTATGGGAATAGAGATGGATATCGGTTAATTTCTGCAAACCCAGCTTGGTAAATTTAGAAGGAATCTGGCCACCGTAATTTTTGTGGTCCATCCGGTTGTCAACAAAAGCAGGGAACCGCGAAATCATGTGGTTGATATCATAGTGTTCCGGCAATAAAATAAAAGTAAAAAATGAATTATTTCCCCAGTTCTCGTGCAGGTTCTTTTCTCCGTATACGGCTGAATCGTTCAGGGTATTAAAGGAGACCAGCACTCCCGGGTGCATATGGGAATTAGCCGGAAAGCCTTTATAAACACCGGTAACTTTTACATCAAACTGATTATTCGCTTTCAGGACCTTGTTCATCGGGTCAGCATCTCCAAAATATTTTTTAGCGGTTTCTTCGCTGAGCATCACAGAAAAAGGTTCTTTCAGGGCAGTTTTCGGATTTCCTTTTAGTACGTCCAGCGTAAAAACATCAAACAGGTTTTCATCTGCAAAATATACATCCGGCTCATTGATCAGCTTATCCTTATATTTCAATGGAGTGGACCCATTATTCAACAGCCGGGTCATTTTTTTAATTTCCGGAAAATCAGTGGGCAGGTAATATCCGAATGGCGGGGAAATGGTGCTGAGATTCAGGGAAACAGCCCCGTCTGATGTATTGAAAGAACGGGTAATACGATAAATATTTTCTCCGTTTTTATTGTACTTATCATAACTCAGCTCATTGATGATATAAGTCGCAATCAGCAGGCAGCAGGTGAGCCCTACCGTGAGGCCAAACAAATTAATGAATGAAATAAACTTGTATTTCATCAGGTTGCGCCAGGCGATTTTGATATAGTTTATTAGCATAGATGACAGTTAACAGATGACAGATAACAGGTTGAATTGAACCTGCCATATGGGTTCAAGAAAAATGCCGTCTTATAAAGTTCTATAAAAGAATCAGTTGCGTATTTGACAAACAAAAGATCATGTACGGAATTGATACAGGAACTGTCCGGTCGATGGTAAATAGTGAATGGTGGATGGTCTTCCATAAACCATAAACCATCAACTGCGAACTAACAACCGTCAACCGTGCACATTCATCCTATTTAGCAGTAATTTTTATTGTTGAAGAATTCAGACCGTCGGCGGAAGCTGTTACCTGGATGTTTCCTGGTTTTTCCGTTGAGCGAATTATGCCAAGACATAAACCGTTAAATGCTTTCCGGTCCTTATCCTGAAAAGAAACCAGACTGGTTTCACTTCCGTTATCCGTGGCGATCAGATTACCATCCCCACTCACCGAAAACCGGATCAGATTATCCGCGTCAGGTACAGGATTTCCAGCTGCATCCACAATTTTTGCGGTGATAAAAGAAAGATCACTCCCATCTGCCTGGATGCTGCTCCTGTCTGCCGTTAAAAAAATGGCAGCCGCTTTGCCCGCCGTCTTTATTTCCTCTGTTAAAACTGTTTTCCCGTTTTTTCTGGATATGGCCCTGATAGTTCCCGGTTCAAATTTTATACGCCACATCACATGCAGGTCATCACCCGTTTTTTTTCGAACCCCCAATGATTTATCGTTTAAAAATAATTCCACTTCATCCGCCTGATTATAATATGCCCATATATCAACTGTTTGTCCGGGTTTCCAGTTCCAGTGCGGAAAAATATGCAACACGGGTTTATTTGTCCATTCACTCTGGTACATATAGTAAGAATCCTTGGGGAATCCGGCCAGGTCGATAATACCAAAATAAGAACTGCGTGCCGGCCAGGGATACGGTGTCGGCTCACCCAGATAATCAAAGCCGGTCCAGATAAACTGTCCCGACAGAAAATCATATTTCTTTATGATTTTCCAGGTTTCTTCATGTGTGGATCCCCAGGGTGCGGATACATTATCATAGGCAGAACAACTCAGATCAGGATTGCCTCCGGTAAATGGCAGATCCCATCTCACGGGCCACCGGACGATACTGTCGGAGGGCATATCGTAATGGCCCCGGGTCTCCAATGCAGAAACGGTTTCCGTGGCGATGAATTTTTTCCCGGGAAGTTTTTTCGGAAAATCAGGATAACCCTTATGATCATAATTATATCCCACGAGGTCCAGGGCACCGGATTTGAAAATAGCATTCCATTCCATATTGGTATTGTTGAGCGCTGACGTGATGGGCCGGGTGGTATCGAGTGAACGAACAATGGTTCTCAATTCCCTGGCAATATGATAGGCACTACTGTCTTTGGACCATTGCTCCATGATTTCATTCCCGATACTCCAGATAAAAACGCAGGGATGATTCCGGTCGCGCAACACCTGGTCCTCCAGGTCTTTTTTATGCCATGCATCCCAGTCGAGATGATAATCAAATTTATTTTTCTGCAATTTCCACATATCAAATGCTTCGTCCATCACGATGAATCCCATCTGGTCACAGAGATCCAGCAATTCCGGAGCGGGCGGATTATGGGATGTACGGATCGCATTGCAACCCATCGCTTTTAAAATTTCCAGTTGTCTTTCCAACGCACGCCGGTTGATGGCGGATCCCAGCGATCCCAGATCATGGTGATCACAAACTCCGTTTATTTTTATTCTTTCTCCATTTAACAGAAATCCTTTGTCTGCATCAAATGCAAAACTCCGGATGCCGACGGTCGTGGTATAGTCGTCCACCTGTTGATTATTACTGAACACCCGGGTTACCATGCGATACAAATACGGATCGTCTACCGACCAGAGATGGGGTTTGGGGATGACGATATGCTGAACCGTTTCACCGGCCTTCCCAACCGGAATTCCGGCGTCGGATGAAATGGTGGCAACAAGCACTCCGGAAGCATCATAGATCGTTGAAGTCAGTTTAACCTGCTTATCCGTTTCCCCGTCATTTTTAATTTTTGTTGCTATAGACAACCAGGCTGAGTCCTTGTTCACAGTGGATGTGGTAATATAGGTTCCCCAATGATCCACCCTGATCGGGTTCGTAGTGACCAGCCAGACATTGCGATATATTCCGGATCCGGAATACCAACGTGAATTGGGTTGTTCCGCATTATTTACCTTAACCGCAATGGTATTTTTTTCAGCGCCGTATTTCAGCCAGGGAGTCAGATCGTACCGGAAGGAAATATATCCATTAGGTCGTTTGCCCAGTAACTGCCCATTGATCCAGACCTCGCTGTTGCGATAGATTCCGTCGAAATCAATGCTGATGTTTTTAATCTTATCTGAATCTGAAAGTGAGAAAGTTTTACGATACCATCCCATACCCCCGGGCAAAGCTCCCCCACCCGTTCCGGCCGGATTGTTCTTATCGAATTTACCTTCAATGCTCCAGTCATGCGGAAGGTTCAGGATTCGCCAGCCCTGATCGTCAAAAGAAGGATTCTGCGCACCCGCTGCATCTCCGGGGAAAAATTTCCAGTCTTTGTTGAAGGACACAGTATGTCTTGTTTCTGATTGGGTAAAAGCTTTTGTACAGGATGTGAAAAGTATCAGGCAAAGGAAGATCCGTTTCATGTATTGCATCCTTTAAAGTATTGATTTTTTTTGTTCGAAGTAAAAGAAGCTTTTACTATTTGATAAATAACCGAAGAACAGGAAAAAGAAAGTGGATCGCACTGGGTTCGAACCAGTGACCCCTGCCTTGTCGAGGCAGTGCTCTAAACCAGCTGAGCTAGCGATCCTTTAAGCTTGAGGCGTGAAGCAGAAAGCGTGAAGCGTGAGGCTTGAAGCTTGAGGCCCGGAAACGAAAGTAAAAAATTTTATCTTAAAAATATGTGCGCAAATATACTGATCAGGATTTGATTTTCGCTTCAAGTCTCAAGCCTCAAGCTTCACGCTTAATAAGGCAGCTGATTCGCCAGCCGTCTCAGCTGGATCTCCGCCGCCTTCGCTGCGAAAGTTACGTTGACGAGCTGGAATCCTGCATTCTCAAAGCTTTGCTGAGCCAGGGTAATATCCACGATGGTAGCGGCTTTCAGGTTGAATTTCATCAGCACCAGGTTCAACAGTTTTTGGGACAGGTCATAATTCTGCTTCGCGGTTTCCAGTTGCTTCAGATTATTCTGATAAGCCTGCCAGTTTTTTACGGCAGTTGACTGCACGTTCAGGATCAGGGTATCTTTTTGTAGTTTGGCCGTATTGACATTAATACCGGCTATCTGCTCCTGGCGTTTATAAATACCGCCGTTGAATATTGGAATCGTAAGACCTACCCCAACATAGGGGCCATAGGATTGATTTAGAGGCGTGGAAGGATTAGTCACATAATTGTAGTTATAACCCAGATTTATTGACGCTGACGGATACCTGTAAGCCCCGACCTCCTTTTCCAGATATTGATTGATTTGTATCTGCTGGTAAGCTGCCTGAATATCCGGATTCTGGTAAGCAGACGATAAAATAGAGTCCAGTTTAATGTCGCCGTTTACGATAATCGTATCCTTAATGGTGATAACGGAATCCGGATTTTGCGCCATAAATGTCAGCAGATCGGTTTTATCCTGATCAATTACCAATTGTTGTGCAACCAGGCTTTGAATCTGTGTATTGAGATCTACCTGACTCTGGAACAGGTCTGCGTTATTGGCAACCCCGACCGCCTGCTGCTGTTGTACGATGGTGAGTCGTTGCCTTGAAGCGGCGATGGACGCTTCCAGTGTTTTTGCATATTCCTGCTGGCGCACGATATCATAATATTTCAGCATCACATTATAAATCAGCGTTTGTGCGCGGGAGTTATACTGCTGCCTGGTCTGTTGTTCAACTACACCGAGTCGTTTAAATTCATTTCCGATCCTGCCCCCCGCAAAAAACGGCATGCTTGCTGCTAATCCTGCACCCGCGTTCGTAGACGGCGCATTGGTACTGCTTTTATTATTGTTGGGGTTGGAAGATACCAGATTGAGCGTAGTAATCTGATGCGTTGTAGTCCCCGTGGCCTGTACCAGCGGCAAGCCACCGGCGATGCCATAATTGTTATTGATGCCGGCAATATTGATATTGTTTTTAGAAATCATCAGACCCGGACTATTCTTCAAAGCAATCGCAATGGCCGTGTCCAGGGTCAGCTGCTGTGCAGCCAGTTCCCCACCCGCAAAAACAAAACAAATTATAATCAAAAAAACTTTCATTCCATTCAGTTGACAGTTCGCAGTTGACAGTTAACAGTTGGCAGTTTGTCCACTCCCATACTTCCCACACTCCCATACTCCCTCACTTGTCTTATTCTCCCAGCGCATTCACCTGCGCCTTATTCTTATGTTTTCCGGAGAGATAGGTATACACAGCCGGTATCACGAACAGGGTCAGGATCAGTGAAAAAAGTATTCCGCCCACCACCACGATACCCAACGGAATACGGCTGGTGGACGCGGCGCCGAGGCTCAGCGCGATCGGCAAGGCCCCGAGCGAAGTAGCGAGGCTGGTCATCAGGATTGGCCGCAGTCGTTGGGAAGCCGCTTCCACCACGGCTTTCATCTTATCCAGTCCATGCTCCCTTTTCTGGTTGGTGAATTCCACGATCAGGATTCCGTTCTTGGTCACCAGCCCGATCAGCATGATCATCCCGATTTCAGAAAATATATTCAGGGTTTGATTAAAGATCCATAAACTCAGCAAGGCTCCGGCAACGGCCAGGGGAACCGTGAGCATGATGGCGAACGGATCCACAAAACTTTCAAACTGTGCGGCGAGCACGAGATAAATCAGGATCAACGCCAGACCAAAGGCAAATAAGATATTGGAAGAACTTTCTGCATAATCCCTGGAAGTACCCGACAGTGCGGTTTGGAAGGTCGGATCCAGCGTGCGGGCAGCAATGGCCTGCATGGCTTTGATTCCATCTCCGACCGTTTGTCCTTCTGCAAGCGAGGCTGAAATCGTTGCTGCCTTATAGCGGTTAAAATGATAAAGTGTAGAAGGATTACTGTTTTGTTCGGTCTTCATCACCGAAGTCAGGGGTATGTTATCCCCGTTTGATTCCGCACATACAGGTCTGAAACATCCGCAGGTTTATTGCGGTCAGATCTGTCAACCTGTGCGATCACCGGGTACTGATATCCATTCTGTATAAAATACGCGAGTCTTCCGCCACTGAATGCAGCCTGCATGGCAGAGATCACATCGAGCGTTGACAATCCCAGGTCCTTAATTTTTATCCGGTCCAGGCTGATGTCAAGTTCCGGTTTATTGAATTTCAGGTTTACATCCACATTGGAAAAAGTTTTATCCTTACGCACTTCTGCGAGAAATTTAGGAATGGCTTCCTTCAGTTTATCCAGATCCTGGTTTTGCAGAACAAACTGTACCGGAAGACTGGTACGTGAACCCGATCCCACCGAAATGGTTTGTTCCTGAATTGCAAATATGCGGGCATCGTTAAATCTTCCCAATTTACGCTGCAGGTCATTGGCAATTTCATTCTGCGATCTTTTCCTCAGATCCCGGTCTACCAGTCCGATGCGGGGCTGGGAAGTATTGTTGGAAGGTCCGGCGGGTGTTCGAACAAAAACAAAATCCCGTTCCGGAACAGAATCGTATAAATAATTGGCAATGCTGTCAGAAATATTCGACATATAACTGAAACTCGTTCCTTCCGGGGCAGTGGCAGTGAACCGGATCGTGCTTCTGTCTTCCAGGGGCGCCAGTTCGCTCTTCATGTATTCAGCAACAGCACAATCATCACGGCACAGGCGGCAATGATCACCCAGGCTACCCACCGTATTTTCATAAACCCCTCCAGCAATCGATGGTATCCATTTTCCATCCCCGGAAAAAGGGTTCCGTTCTTTCATAAAATTTTCCGTGTGATGCATTTTTTTTGGTCAGAAACACATTGAGCACCGGTGTAATCGTGAGGGAAACAAAAGCCGAGATCAATACCGCCGCTGCCAGTACCACACCGAATTCCCGGAATAATCTTCCCACAAATCCCTGCAGAAATACCACCGGCATGAATACCACGGCCAGGGTAAGGGAAGTGGAAATGACCGCAAAAAATATTTCCTTACTGCCCTCCACAGCGGCTTTTCGGATCGGGAAACCTTCTTCCAGTTTTCTGAAAATATTTTCCGTTACCACGATCCCGTCGTCCACCACGAGACCGGTTGCCAGCACAATCGCCAGCAGCGTGAGGATATTGATCGTAAATCCCGCCACATACATGATAAAGAAAGTAGCGATCAGGGAAATCGGAATATCAATCAGCGGTCGAATCGCAATCAGCCAGTTGCGGAAAAAGAAAAATATCACCAGTACCACCAGACTAAAGGCAATGATCAGGGTGTCTTTTACTTCGCTTAGGGATTGCCGTATGTTCTTTGTATTATCGATCAGTACATTGAATTCCAGGTCGGACTTATTCGACTTCTTAATGATCTCCAGTCTTTTATTGAATTCATCTGCAATCTCGATATTGTTGGCACCCGGTTGCGGAATGATCGCCAAACCCACTGCATTTACACCATTGTATTTCCAGCTCTGTTCCGGATTCTGCGGACCCAGTTCGATCCGGGCAATATCACCGAAACGTACGATGCCCGAACTGTCTTCCCGGATGATCACATTGCGGAAATCTGCTTCGCTGGTGAGCCTGCCCTTCGTTTGCAGGGTGAGCTCTGTATTGTTTCCATAAATTTTACCGGGCGGAATTTCAACATTTTCAGATTGCAGGGCGGAGGAAATATCATTGAACGCCACATGATAGGCATTCATTTTATCGGGGTCGAGCCAGATGCGCATGGCGAAACCCTTGTCACCAAATACATTTACCGAACTCACACCGTCGATCGTTTGCAGCTGTTGCAGCAACACATTGTCGGCATAGTCGCTGAGCTGCATCAGGCTTTTGGTGCGGCTCTGCACGGCAAGGATCAGAATAAAATCACTGTTGGCATCGGCTTTGGTGACTACCGGTGGTGCGTCAATATCCAGGGGGAGATTACGTGCTGCCTGACCCACTTTATCCCGCACATCGCTGGCTGCAGTTTCCAGGTCCACACCCAGGTTAAATTCCACCGTGATATTGCTGCTGCCGAGGGAACTGGTGGAAGAAATCGTCCGTATACCGGGAATACCATTGATTTGTTTTTCCAGCGGTTCCGTGATCTGGCTTTCGATGATATCCGGATTGGCCCCGGTATAGGAAGTGGATACGTTGATGATGGGCGGATCAATGGCCGGATAATCCCTTACGGCCAGGAAAGTAAAACCCACCACGCCAAACAGGATGATCATGAGATTCATCACCGTTGCCAGTACCGGCCGCTTAAGGGATAATTCCGAAATATTCATGTGCGGATCATTCTATTTTGCGGACTGGTTATTATTCAGGGCCGCGTATTCTTCAAGTGTCCGGGTATTCCTTACCTGCAGCGGGGATTTAGGACGTGCAAATAAAACACCGGTTACCACAATCGTATCGCCCGGTTTGATTCCAGCGGTGATTTCAACATTATTTGCCAGCCGGATACCGGTGGACACATTGACAAAATCGGCTTTTCCGTTTTTCACAATAACGACCTCGTTGTTTTTATCGTCCGGAATTAAGGCATTCGTCGGGATCATGATGGCTTTTTTATCGGTGCCGGAATTCACCATGCACTTTTGCAAAACCGCCCGGATTTGCATTACTGTTTTCCAATAAGGCGCGAACAGTAATGTTTCGGGTTGCCTGGCTCACCTGCGGCTCGGTGGCGATGATCACTGCTTTTCGTTTTTTGCCGGACTGATCCATTTCCACATCTACAGAAGCACCAATTTTCAGGACGGAACTATATTCTTCCGGAACCGTAAAATCAATTCTTAATTTATCGCGCTGCAGCAGGGTGGCGATCAGGGTGGCCGGTGTTACATAGGCTCCTTCACTTACCTGTCTCAGACCGATATACCCGTCGAACGGGGCCTTGAGAATGGTTTTATCAAGTAATGCCTGATTATAATCTATATCGGCCTTGAATCCGTTTACGATATTCAGTGCGGCATCATAATCTGCCTGGTTAATGCCATTCACTTCCAGTAATTTTCTATCCCGTTCTTCTGTTTTTTTCGCCAGGTCAAGGGCCACTTTACTTTTTTCCACCTGGGCCTGAAGGTCAGCATTGTAAACCCTGGCAATCAGTGTTCCTTTTTTAATCAGCTTACCTTCCGGAACATACAGATAAGTGAGTCGGCCACTGGCTTCCGGATGCAGTTCCACATATTCATTCGCAACCACCGTTCCATTTACCTCCAGGGTATTGGACATGGACCTGGTTTCGGCAACCAATACATCCACAACCGTGAGGCGGCGTTGATTTCGGTTGAACAGGACCCTTTTTTTCTGAACAGGCTGAAACGTAAAACAGGAAGAGAATGACAACAAAATTCCTTAAACCCTTTTTATTCATCCGGTATTTTGGTTTACAAATGGAAATGCGGGACTCAAATATAAAACGTTTCAATTTTTTGGCTGGTTAACGGCTTGTTTATTATTTAAACGGGCTAAATCCATGTTTACTGAAAAGATTATGCCATACGTCGGGTCAGTTCCTTATTAATGAAAGCAAGTTCCCTGCCGGTTTGTCCGCTGAGGGAACTGTTTTCCTCGGCCCTTCTCATCAGGTAGGGAATCACATCTTCGATGGGTCCAAAGGGCAGGTATTTACTTACAGAGCATCCGGCCTTTGGCCAGGTTAAAGGTAATATGATCACTCATCCCGTAAAGCTGGGAAAAATGAATATGGGGATGATCATAGGAAAGCCCTTTTTCTTTGAGCAGGCTGGCCGCATACAGATTACTGTAATCATTATGCGAAGCTACAATGGAAGCAATCCGGTCAATATGTTCAATGCAGAAAGCTACGCCCGCATTATAGTCCCGATCAGTCGATTCTTTGTCTTTCTGAATGGGAGAAAGATAATTTTTTTCCTGGGCCCGGGCCCTTTCTTTTTCCATATAGGCCCCACGAACCAGTTTTACACCCAGTACGAAATCCTTTGACTTCGGCAGCTTCCAGCATATCTTTCAGGAAATGAGAGCCGGTCGTGGCGATAGAGCTGAACCGTATTGTATACAGAAACTTTTTCTTTGTTGAAGGCCGCCATCATTTGAATGGACAACACATCCACCGGATCCTGAATCCAGGTTTCTTCCGCATCCACGAGTACGCCGATATTTTTTTCTGAAGCTTCCGCACATATTTTTTGCATCCGGTTTTGCACCCGGTCCCATTCTGCCGATTCTTCCGGAGAAAAACCGGCGAGGGCCGCTGCATACCGCTTCATGAGCGATCCCGGCGTCTGATCCAGGGAATGATCCAGTTTTTCCAGTAATTCAAAACGGGCAAATCCGGTTATTTTTATGCTGATAAACGGAATATTGGGCTGCGAAGCGGCATAGTGGATCACCCGGATAAATTCTTCACAGGCATGATCAAATCCTGCCTCTCCATCATTGCCGCCCTCAACCCCATAATCCAAAATGGCCTGTACATGATAGGCTGCGAGTTTGCGGGCTACGGGGGCCGTTTGGTCCAGGGTTTCTCCTCCGACAAACTGGGAAAATATAGTTTTCCGGATCAATCCTTTAATTGGAAGTTTCATCCGGATTGCCCATGGCGTAATGAGGATTCCCCATTTCACCAGGAAAGCGTTTCCCATACTCTTAAAAAGAAACCTGGCTTTTTTCAGTTCAGCATTCGATTTATAGGCAAATGCATTTTCGGTGTTTTCGAAAGAAATATCCTGATCCGTCATATGTAATCGGCTTGCGCAAATGTAATCAAAAGCTTAAAGCCTAACGCCTCTTAAGGCTTAAAGCCTAACGCCTAAAGCAAATTCAAGGGGATAAGTCTGATAGAATAAAAGCAACAACAAAATACTTTCTTTTTCAGCGCCCCAGGTGTTCATGCCAGTTAATGAAATCTTGCTTTAGGCTTTAGGCTTTAGGCTTTACGCTTTAAAACGTATTTTTGATTTCCTGCATGAAGATCCTGCAAACCCGCATTTACAAACTTTCCATTCCCATGCATCCGTTCCGGATTGCCACGGGAACCATGTACCATGCACAGAATATATTTATCCGGGTGGAAACCGATCAGGGGATTTTTGGTGTGGGAGAATGTTCTGCCTTCCCCATGATTGTCGGGGAAACCCAGAATACCTGCTATGAAATGGCAAAGGATTTTGCAAAACTCTGGAAAAATAAAGAAGCACTGGATATTGAAGGAAGACTACAGGAGCTGGATGATTTCACCGCCTTTAATGCCACCATTAAAAGCGCCTTCGATATGGCGCTATATGATCTGGCAGCCCGGCATGCGGGTCTTCCTTTATATAAATTTCTGAATGGAAATAAAAAGCCCCTGGAAACAGACCTCACCATTGGGATTGACGAACCCGATGCCATGGCGGCCACGGCACTGGATTATAAAAACAAGGGTGTCCGCATCATCAAAATCAAACTGGGAAAAGAGGGTAAGACGGATCTGGTACGAGTGCAAAAAATTCGCGAAGCTGTTGGCGATTCCATCCGGCTCCGGCTGGATGCCAACCAGGGCTGGGATTTTGAGACGGCTAAAGAACTGCTGGTTAAAATGGGACCTTTGAATATTGAATTTTGCGAACAACCCATGCGTCGCTGGAACGATCACCTGCTGCCGCTGCTCCGGAAAATATCTCCCATAAAAATCATGGCAGATGAAAGTGTATTCAATCATCATGATGCGGAAAGGCTCATAGCTGCAGGTGCCTGTGATTATGTGAATATTAAATTTTCAAAATCCGGCGGAATTGCAGAAGCGCTTAGAATAAACCAGGTCTGTGCCTCCCAATGGAATTGCCTGCATGATGGGCGGTATGCTGGAAAGCCGTCTGGCACTGACTGCCTTTGCGCATTTCGCTTTATCGCAGCAGAATATTCAGTTTTATGATATGGACACTGCCCTGCTCGGCCATCAGATTGATCCGGTAACCGGCGGTGTTCAGTTCAGGGGATATTTTCTGGAACTGCCGGAAGTTCCGGGTATCGGTGCAGATATCAGCGGAGAGTTTTTGGAGGGTTGTGAGCAGACGGTGGTGTGATTAGAGATTAGAGGATTAGATGATTAGGTGATTAGGGGATTAGGTGATTGGAAATAATCGCCAACTGTTTCACCTGCCGAACTTTATCGAAGTCAGGTCATCCGTCATCTAAAATATTGTAATAAAAAATAAGACATGCCCAAAACGCCCACAGATTCAAAGATTATCATGACCGAACTCGTGCTGCCCAACGACACCAATGTATTTGGAAACCTGATGGGGGGACGGCTGATGTACTGGATGGATATTGCAGCAGCACTTTGTGCCGGTAAACATTGCAATACCCCGGTCGTAACGGCATCCGTGGATAATATTTCATTTGAAAATCCTATTAAACTGGGTAACGCGGTGCATATCCATGCCAGTATGAGCCGGGCATTTACGACTTCCATGGAAGTTCACCTGAAAGTGTGGGGAGAAGATTTTGTCAATCAACAGAAATATAAAAGCAATGAAGCTTACTATACTTTTGTCTCGCTGGATCAGAACCGTAAACCCATGACGGTTCCCGGATTAACTGCAGAAACAGCTGAAGAAATAAAATTATTTGATGGCGCCCTTCGCCGGCGTCAGCTCCGCCTGGTCCTCGGTGGAAAAATGAAAGCAGAAGATGCCAAAGAACTGCGCGCACTTTTTATCGAGCCTAAATCCTAGGATACTGATTTAAAAAGAATCTCAATAAATTAATAATTGATAATTTATAATTAAAAAAAAGCCCCTTCTTGCGAAGAGGACTTTTTACATTTTATAATTATTAACTGGCTTAACGCCTCAAGCCTTCACGCTTTAAGCTTCACGCTTTACTCCGGTATCAACACCAGTTTGATAAAATTATTTTCATTCAGGTAAAGATTGGCAGCGGCTTTCACCGATGTGGTCGTTACTCCTTTGATCAGTGTCGGGATATTTCAATACCTCCAGCGGGTCATCCCCGTTTTCATATTGTTTACTCAGGAAACTTAACCAGAACGCGTTGTCATCCATCTGCAATTCCAGCTGGCGCGACTCTTCCGTATTGAATTTTGTGATATCCAGTTCGGTAACCCCTTCTGTTTTCATCTTGCTGATCTCATCTTTAGCAGCGGCAATCAGTTTTTCCATATTCGCCGGAGCGCAAGTAAACTGAATCGTATAGGCATAGCGGTTTGCAGGATACTTGTTGTAGCTCACCCGGACATTCGGACTATATGTGCCACCCTCTTTTTCGCGGAGACGGTCTGTAATCCGGATCTGGAGGATCTGACTAAGCGCGTTCAGCTGCATATTCGCTTCCGGTGAATAGGTATAGTCTCCACTTATTACCAGGCGAACCACAGCCTTCGGATCCTTTCCTTTTTGGGCGGTTGCACTGATGATACCAGCAGGGATATGAATATTCAAATCACGGGCGGTTTCTTTTTGTGAAGCAGACGGCAGGGATCCCAAATATTTTTCCAGCAATGGCCGGATACTATCCACTTTGAAATTACCATCAAAAATAAATGTAAAATCTCCCGCATTGCTGAAACGTTCCTGGTAGATCTTCATCACTTTATCCAGGTCGATTTCCTGCAGTTTTTTCAGGGAAGGTCCGGTTCTCCGCACACTATGGTCACCAAGCACGGCAGCAACGGTATCTGCAAATACATTCTTCGGATCATTATACCGGTTTGCAATTTCTGAAGCCGATTGCTCAATGTAATTATTAAACAGGGCCGTATCCTTTCTAGGGGAAGTAAAATACAAGTGGACCAGCTGCAGGGCCGTCTCCAGATCTTTTGGGGTAGCGGAACCACCAAGGCCCTCCGTCCTTTCGGCAATAAAAGTTCCCACACCCAGCTTCTTTCCGCTGAGCAATTTTTCGAGATCTGTCGGCGTGAAATGACTCAGGCCCATACTCTCAACAATGTCCGTAGCATTGGCTGCAGATTGGAAATCGCCATCATTATATAATGAAGTTCCTCCCGGGCTGAATGCCTGAAACTGAATCTCGTCATTTTTAAAATCCGTGGGTTTTAAAACCACTTTTACGCCGTTGCTCAGGGTCAGCTCGGTTACGCCAATTTTTTCAATTTTATTTTCGCTAACCACTTTGCCGGGAACCAGTGTTTCAGAAATGAGATCCTCCTTTTTAAACTGATCATTATAAGGAGAGAGTTTCATAGCAGCGACTGCACTGATCCAGCCATTTACGGTAGCTTCCGTAGGCAGTGACGCACTGTCTTTCTGCGGTGCCATGATAATCAGGTCCCTGTTTTTGTCCGCGATAAACTGTGCAGACAGGGCGTTGATATCCTGTAGTTTTGCTGTGCTCAGATAATCCTTCGACATCTGCAGTTCCACTTCAATTCCGGGTGAAGGTTCGTTCACCAGGAAATACCGGGTATATTCCTGCACCAGCTGCTCTGAATTTCTTTTATCCTTTTCTCTTACGGCAGATTCGAGGTTACTGATATAGGCTTCTTTTGCTCTTTCGAATTCAGGCTCCGTGAAACCAAATTGTTTTACCTGCTGAATAAGTTCCCATACCGATGTGAAACTTTTCTCCAGCTGACCAGGTTTCGCCACCATAAAAACAGTAAAAGCATCCAGGTCGGCCAGGAATTTACTGGCATCTGCGCCCGCCTGTATAAACGGCGGATTGGGTTTTTGGGAAAGTTCGGCCAGTCTGACCCCCAGCATTTCGTTGTAAACCCCTCTCTTAACGGATTCGATATATTCCTCTTTGGAACCCTGTGGCATGGATTTCATTTTGATCAGCACTTCGAATACTGTATAAGGAAATTCCTTGTCAGTTACAGCTATAAACTGATTCTTGCCGGCCAGTGGTATAGTATATTTAACTCTTGGCCGCTCGTTTACCGGATTTTTCAGGTCGCTGAACAGGGCTTTGATTTTTTTCTCCATACTGTCCACGTTTATATCTCCCACCACGATCAATGCCTGGAGATCGGGCCGGTACCAATCTTTATAGAATTTCAGGATCACCGGACGCTGAAAATGGTTCAGTACAGAATCCGTTCCGATTGGCAGGCGTTCTGAATACCTGGAGTTGTTCAGGATCACCGGAAAAGTTTTATCCCGCATTCTTTCCTGTGCACCCTTGCCCAGTCTTTTTTCTTCCAGCACCACACCGCGTTCATCATTGATCTCGTTCGGGTCCAGGGTGGCGTTGGCCGCCCAGTCACGCATGATCTGAAGACCATTTTGCATCAGGGCCGGACTGTCAGTTGGTATCGGTAACTGGTATACCGTTTCATCGAAACTGGTATAGGCATTCAGGTCGGCACCGAAACGTACCCCGGATTTCTGCAAATAATGTACGAGGTCGTTTTTAGGATAATGCGTAGTCCCATTAAAACTCATATGTTCCATGAAATGCGCCAGACCGCGCTGGTTGTCTTCTTCCTGAACCGATCCGATCTTGTTTACGAGGTAGAGTTGCACCCGTTTTGCCGGTTCCGTATTTCTGCGAATGATATAAGTAAAACCATTGGGAAGTTTTCCGACCCGGATGGCAGGGTCTAACGGTAAGGCCTGTCCGAAACCAGTAAGAGATATCAAATATGTAAATACAAAAAAGGGAATTTTCGTCAAATGTTTTGCTGGCATAGTGTTTTTTTATGGCTAAGCGTTTTCAAAAATCCGGGTAATATTAAAAAACCTCCCCGTTTTAATGGGGAGGTTTTGTATGAAGTTGGCGTTTGTTTATTTCGCTGTTTCGTCGTTGCCTTTTTCTTCCTGCTTCAGCTTTTCCTTGATTTCTGCAAGTGCTCCGAGATCTCCGAGAGTTGGTTTTTCAACCTTGCTCTGGATCGTCTTCACGGCTTTGCGGGTCTTATCAGCATCCGCTCTTGGCTTCCTTTCGCGCCGCTTCTTTTTCGTCAGTCTTTACCTGTTCCCAGATACGGGTATGAGACAATACGATGCGTTTTTCATTGCGATCGAATTCGATCACCATGAACTGCGCTGGTTTCGTCAGCATTCACCTGTTTTCCATCTTCCTTTTTCAGGTGACGGTTGGGAGCAAATCCTTCCAGACCATAAGGCAAGTTGTACGAGGGCACCTTTATCATCCTTGCGGATAACGGTTCCTTCATGGATGGTTCCGACAGCAAAAGTTTCTTCCAGTGCATTCCAGGGATCTTCTTCCAGTTGTTTGTGTCCAAGCTGCAGTTTGCGGTTGTCCTTGTCGATACCCAGGATCATCACATCGATATGCTGACCAACCTTGGTGTATTCAGAAGGATGATTGAAACGTTTCAGCCAGCTCAGGTCGCTGATATGGATCATACCACCGATGCCGGGAGCCAGTTCAACAAACACACCATAAGGAGTGATGTTCTTCACCAGACCATTGTGCCTGCTTCCCTGCGGGAATTTGGTTTCGATTGTGCTCCATGGATCTTCGCTCAGTTGTTTGATGGAAAGGCTCATCTTGCGGGCATCCTTATCCAGTGTTACGACTTCGGCCTGGTGCTCATCGCCCAGTTTGAAGAATTCCTTGGCATTGATCGGTGTATTGGCCCAGGTAATTTCACTCACGTGAACCAGACCTTCTACACCCGGCATGATTTCGAGGAAAGCACCATAATCTTCGATATTGACTACTTTACCTTTCACGATCTCGCCTTCTTTGATATTTTCAGGCAGCACATCCCATGGATGCGGGGTCAGTTGTTTCAGACCGAGGCTGATACGTTTCTTGCCATCGTCGAAATCCAGTACCACCACCTGTAGTTTCTGATCCAGTTTCAGCACTTCGCTCGGATGGCTGATACGTCCCCAGCTGATATCGGTGATATACAGCAGACCGTCCAGACCACCGAGGTCCATAAACGCACCGAAATCGGTGATATTCTTGATCGTTCCTTCCAGTACCTGGCCTTTTTCCAGCTTGCTCATGATCTCTGCACGTTGTGCTTCGATATCGCTTTCGATAAGTGCCTTGTGAGATACAACGGCATTCTTGATGGCTTCGTTGATCTTCACCACTTTGAATTCCATGGTCTTGCCGACAAACTGATCGTAATCCGTAACAGGTTTCACGTCGATCTGTGAACCGGGTAAGAATGTTTCCATTCCGAATACATCGACGATCAGGCCGCCCTTGGTTTTGCTGGTAACCGTACCGGTAACCACTTCGCCGGTCTTGTGCACTTCCACGATCTTCTCCCAGGCACGGGTGATACGGGCTTGTTTGCGGCTCAGGTGCAGATGACCTTCCCGGTCTTCTTTTTCCACCACCATCACTTCCACTTCATCTCCGGTCTTTAAATTCTGCAGGTCGCGGAATTCATTCAGGGAAACCAGACCATCGCTTTTGAAACCGATGTTCACTACAACATCGGTCTTGGTCAGGCCTACTACGAGACCCTTTACCAGTTCACCATCCGTGATCGCTACGAAAGTGTTGTCATACACCTTGTCGTACTTTTCTTTTTCTTCCTTGGTGTAAGCAGCAACATTCCGTTTGTCAATGCTCCAGTCGAAATCGTCGTGCGCAGTCGGAGGTGCAAACTGGTGTTTGCCGTTTCCGTTTGCGGCAGGTGCATTTGTTGTCGCTGTAGTTGCTTCCGTAGCGGTTGCAGACTCCTGTCCTTCAGCGTTTGAGTTAACAATATTGTTTTCTGACATGATAATATAAATACCCGAAGGTTTTATTTCGGGGCTGCAAAAATACGGAAAAAAGCCTAAAGCTTAAAGCCTAAGGCTTAAGGCCAGGGCATCTGAGCTAATATGCTCATAGTCAATATTTTAACTCTATATTTGCCTTGATTGTATAGTCAGGGTACAGACCCTGGTCAATAGCCGGCGTTTTTCAAGCGTTTTCTAACGTTTGCCGTGCATATTATTATGCTTCGCGTCGAAGGGCTGTTCGTCGGCTGCGCCATCGTCGGGGTTTCCTTCCGTCTTCTTTTCTTTGGCTTTTATTATTTCCTGATACTCTTTATCCTGTGCTTTTTTGATGCTGCCGGGCCGGGTTGTTTTCGCCTCTTTAGTTCTGCAAATCGTTCGGATTCTTTTTTATGGTAGACATAAAATAAATTTTAGGTATTAATATTATTCTCCGTGTAAAATCCATGCCAGACGGGAAAACAGGAGCCATACTTGTTAATTCCTATTCATAATAACTTTTCAACACATACCAGGCTTTTTTCTTTTCTCCTTTTTCAGATAAAAGTCCCTTGCGATTATACCCCTGCTGATAAACCGGATGCATCCTTACCGGAGAACGATAATCAACCAATATCCAGGCACAAACACCGGCAAGATTCGGTGTAACGCCAAACAATGAAATCTGGTCCTTATAAATCTGTTCCTGGTATTCTTCACTCCAGGAGGAGGCTTCATCTTTAGGTCCGCCATTACTCCCATATTTCGCTTCACCACCGAATTCAGAAATGATCATGGGTTTTTGAAAATCCAGTATCCATTTCGTGTCTGCCGGTTTTCCCTGCCAGGGAACATACCAGCCGAGATATTCGTTGATGGCCATCACATCAAAATAGTTGTACAGTGTATCCCAGAGATGTAATGTGTTGTTTTCATAACTCTGATCGTTGATCACCGAAGTGATCAGCCGGGTGGAATCCAGGAGACGGCATTCCCTGGACAGATTCGATCAATCGTTTATCGCGATCCGGGATAGAAGGAAATGTTTCGTTGGATAAACTCCAGATCACCACCCCGCAGCGGTTCCGGTCACGGCTGATCATTTCTCCCAGCATCGTTTTCAACTTCTGCGGCATCACCGGAGAGGAAAATTCAATATGCTGGTATACCGGAATTTCATCCCAGACCATCAGGCCCATTTTTTCTGCCAGCCTGACCATGTGTTCATTGTGCGGGTAATGTGCCAGTCGCACGAGGTTACAACCCAGTTCCTTTGCCCAGCTGAGCAGGATCCGGGCATCTTCTTCGGAATTAGCCCGGGCAGATTTTACCGGTCTTTCTTCATGAATATTTACACGCTTTAATAAAGATGGGTTTTCCATTGAGCAGGATTTGGGTTCCCCTGACTTCAATATTCCGGAAACCGATCGTATCAGTAATGGTATCCGTTTCTGACTGAATGATCACCAGGTATAATTTTGGATTTTGAGGCGACCACAACTGAAAGCTTGCCGAAAAATGGATGGCCGCCTCTCCTGCTGGATTGGTCCTGGTTTGATAATTCAATATTCAGTTCGGGGATCCGGATCCGGATATTTTGTTCGGTTTTAAGTTGCCATTCAGCTTCACCCATCCCGGATACTTCGGTGGAAGAATGTTTTTTCAGCTGGATAAAATAATCATTCAATATAAGTATTGCCCGGTTTCAATCAGGTTTACATCCCGTGTGATGCCGCCATAGTTAAACCAGTCATAACCCAGTGCCGGGCAAACCCTCTTTGACCCGCTGGTTATTCACTTTTACGATGATGGTATTCCGGCCATCTTTTACAGAATCCGTCAGTTCAAACTGGAAGGGCGTAAATCCGCCTTCATGGCTGCCTATTTTTCTCCCGTTCAGATAAACATCCGCGATATAATTTACCGCTCCAAAATGCAGGAAGAGTCTTTTATCCGGATTCCTTTTATAATCGAAATTCTTTTTATACCAGACCGTGCATTCTTCGTAGGCCAGTTCCGGCATCTGGGTATTAAAATCTCCCGGAACGTTTAAGACCGGGCCGCCGTCAAAAGCGTATTCCACAAAATCTGTTTTTTTAACCGGTTTTTTCTCCAGCCATACCTGACGGTAATCCCCTGCACCCGCCGGATCCGGAATCACTTCCCAGACACCATTGAGGGAAATGGTTTTCCGGCCATCCACATTCATCATGGCGGATTGGCCCTGGAGGACACTGATACTGAACTGGAGAAAAATAAAAGTGGATAAGAATTGGAAGATCTTATTCATCTACTGAGTGATTTTGAATTTTACAGAAGTCATTCCGTCGCCGGATCAACTTTCCCCTGTGAACAAAAATATGGATTCGAAGTTAAGCCGCTGGCAGATGACGGTTTGGTAAAATCACCAATTGCCTTATATTTGCACCCCTGATACAGGTTTAGGAAAGTTTGCGAATGCCCGGGTGGCGAAATTGGTAGACGCACTGTGTTCAGGTCGCAGCATCCGCAAGGTTGTGCTGGTTCGAATCCAGTCCCGGGCACAAAAACCTCTCATCCGAAGATGAGGGGTTTTTGCATTTATGAGCGTTCCAAGCTTGCTTGGAAAAAGCGAATGAATGCAAAAACGCTGAGCTCCGCAGGTGCGAAGAGGTTTTTGTACCGCCCCTCGTGGAGTATCTGGATCACCGAAGGTCAATCCAGTCCCGGGCACAAGGCCAGTATTATCAGTAAGGAAAGCTTAATCTTGCAACTCCGGGAACCAGTATCATTTTGTCAGATTTCACAGGCTCAGTTTTTTCACATTTTTCAAATATAATTTCATCAAGCATCTTTACATATTCGAGGTTCTTCTTAAACATAGCCATGCCGTCTTTATATTTTAAAAATTGAAAGCCCTTAATTTTATTTTGCATTGAAATACTGTACAGTATTTGCCAATGGCGGATGATTTCCTTCCACGCAAAGATCAGGGAATGTTTAGGATCGTAAATATGTGTGGGTTCACTTCCCGCCCCATTTAATTCAATGATGCTCCAGTTTTTATTGTTACCCAGTTCTTCAAAGCTGTTAAAGCGAATATCGAGGCGGCCATAATAAAATCCCTGAAATGGATTGGCAGGCATTGTCGATTACCGTTTCAATTTGCTTTGTAATCTTGTAAGTGCTGTCCAAAAACAAAGAACCCCTCACATGATTTCCATATGGACCAGGATCCTGTTTTCCCCTCTTTGTAAAATTTTATTCATTTCTGCACCCAGCAGTTTTCTTAGTACCGGAATCTGAAGAATATATCTAGGCGTATTGTATAACAGTGCTTCAATCGTGTTGCAACCATCTCCGGTCACCGCTAAAAATTCCTTTTCTACGATGCCGGTAATTCTCCCGTGTTTTTCATCAGGATAACGAACATAAAATATACCCACTTCTTTTGGAAATGGTATAAAAGGTTGAACTAGAAAACTAACGGTGAATCTGGATGCCGCGTTTTCCAATTCCTTGTCCATCGTGTACCTTAATTACCCCCTTTCCCTGCATTCCGATATCAGGCTTTAACACCAGCGGGAACTGTAATTGTTTATCGAGAATGCCCAGTTTTACTTTTTCAACTGTAGTGCCCAGAATGAAAGAACAGCGTGGTGGGTTTGTATTGCGCAGGTATCGTTGTCAGGAGATCAATCTCACTTTTCGGTTCCATCAGAAATCCTGCATTTTTTATGGTCTCAGGATTAGATGCACCAAAAAAGAACAATGACCGCGCTTTTATACAGTACCATATCCAAACAGGATAAATGGGCGCATATACCACATGAAAGGGCCAGTATTCCCAATGGAAAAGCCTGATAAAAAACGGGCTGCTATTAATTTTTTGAAGCAATTTCACCGCGGCTAATTATTGATACAGGGTTTGTTGGTATTGATTTCAGATCATATTCCAAAATGGCATCGATATTTTGAATCAGATCCTTATGATAAAATACCGCTTTTTGAAAGTCAATTTTGAGAGAAGTGATGCTGGACGTCACAATTTCATTTTCTCTTGAAATTTTCAATCCATATTCCTTATTACCCGATCCGGTATCACTATGGAAATTCAATACTTCGCCTTGTGTGTTCGTTTTTTGGCATTGCAGCCATTTATCAAACCAACCATGTCTTTCCAAAATCATTTGTATAGAATATAGGGTGACCGAAGACCAGATATGTGCCTTTTGAGGGTGATGATTTTTAATAAATAGTTTTATGCCGTCCCATTTTATTTCGTACAGAAACCCTTGTTCTAATAATATAATCGTAAAATTTTCTATAGCGGCGAGGTTGTACTGCTTTATTGCCACAATGGGTGACTCCGATTGAAATATTTCGGGCAATACCATTCCCCTGCTCTTACGATAGAACGGTAAAGGATTATGTTTTTCAAATGCGCCGTTTAGTAAAACACCAGTATCCCCATGTTCATTACTGATGAACCAGGTACCTCCTGTCTTATGATCCCTTGGGTAAACCAGCTTTTGATCACAGTGCTCATAAAAATCAGGATAAATGGCGATACCACGGCTGGGATGCTCATCCCGGTTTGAGGTGAGAATAAATCCATTTTTGCCCGGGATATAAGTTACTGTACACATATTAACAACTTGACTATAGGTTCTTTACTGAAACAGCCAGAAATTCACGCGTTGCCTTGATTATTGTACAAATCTAATTACATTATAAACTGGTGAATTGTCAGATCTGTTACAAAATGGAAAGAAAGACTGTTTATATCATTGCAACCCCACCAGGTATTTAGCCGTACCCTCATGAGTCCTTTCTTATTCGTAAATAAAAAATCAAAGACAATGGAAAAAATCGCACTTCTCGTCAGGCTGAATGCCAAACCCGGAAAAGAAAAAGAAATATCCGATTTCATTAAATCTGCTTTGCCGCTTGCACAGGCTGAAGCATTTACAATAAAATGGTATGCACTGCAAATGGGACCCTCCACTTTTGGCATTTTTGATAGCTTTGAAAATGAAGATGGCAGAAAATCCCATCTGGGTGGACAGATCGCCCAGGCCTTAATGAAAAATGCACCGCATTTACTGGCCAGCGATCCGGTAATTGAAATGGTTGACCTGTTGGCGGTAAAATAAACTCCTGAATTTTATTATTTAACTGAATCGTCGTGGAGTTGACAAATGCCGTTTCCTTTTGGGACTAACTTTGATTCATTAAATAAAAAAAAATGGTTTTTATTCAGCTGGCCGAACAGTTAAAATCCCTGAACAATCTCCTGATCCTGTTAAATGACAGACAGTACACGAAGGCGAATGCCTTCCTGGGCAATGCGAGCATCGGGGGCCATACCCGGCATATCATTGAGTTGCTCCATTGTGCAACTGATGGATACCAATCAGGTAATGTAGATTACCTGAACAGGGTCAGGAATTTATCATTGGAAACAGACAGGTTCCTGGCCATGCGGGAACTGGAAAGCCTCCAACACCACATTATAAAAAAGGATAAGGCATTGAAACTTACAGTGGAAATTGATGACTTCGATTCGCCTGGTGTTGTCGACACAACTTATTTGAGGGAAGTCGTTTATAATTCCGAACATACCATTCATCACCTTGCACTTATACGGGTAGCTCTCAGAGAAATGAACCTGGATATTGTGGGCGAGGCATTCGGCGTGGCGTATTCCACCCTAAACTATCGCTTGTCCAAAACATAAAATAAATGCTTTTAATCGGAATACCCATCGGGTTGTATGGATACATTTTCCCAGGCAATATCAACTTGATGGTGTTGGAAATATTCAGAACTAAAAAATATAAGTTTCTGCTGATTATACTTGGATTGATACTCAGTTTTGAAAGTATCTATTGCTTTACATCGTTAACCCTTTTAGATTCCATTAAATCCAATCAGAAGTTATATTCTTCCATTGAGCTATTTTCTTATAGCCTGATTTTTCTATTTGGATTATGGATGCTTTTTGAAAAAAGAAACAATCATAGAAAAACATATAGAAATACAATATACAGGGGAATTTTAAGTATGATTATTCATCCACAGCAAATTCCATTCTGGGTGGTCGCTGGTATACTGGTCAACCGATTCACCCATTTAAACACCGGCAACGGGTCCTTGTATTTGTTTGTATTATATAATGCTTTAGGCACACTGCTGGCAATGGGTATTTACATGTTTGTCGGAAACGGCATATTGAATTTCTTTAAATTCAATATAGCACAAATTAACAGAGCCATGGGAGGAGTCTATATTCTTTTGGTTCTATACCACCTCAGTCCTTTCTAAATTCGGGATACAATCTTCCATCAAAGAGTTTTAGTCTTTATTCCTTCCGGTCAAGCTACAGCAGATAACGCACTTTTTAATTGTCGTCGAAAGAATGCCGGTCGATCAGCAGCGAAACCATCCCGGCAATCATGCCGGCCAGCATCAGATAAAAAATCAGGTTGTGCCGGTCCGTCATCTCCAGCGCGGTAATGGAAGAGGTGAAAGGCGGTCTTGTGATGCCCGTTAAAAACCCACCATCCCGGCAAGGATCAGCAGATTGGTATTTGAATCGGACAGGTTCATCAGGCCTGATAAAACCGATCCGATGCAGGCGCCGGAACTCAGGGCCGGTGCAAAGATTCCTCCTGCTGCTCCCGTGCTGAAGGAGAGCACCGAACCGCTCATGCGGATCAGCGGGGAATACCAGGGCAGAAATTTACTTGTTGTGAATAGGATGTCCGTCATTATTTTTTTCCGGATCCGATGAATTCGATATTCGAGAAAAAACCTCAGCCGGGCCAACCTCGATCCCGCAGAGCAGCACAAAGACAATCTGTTGTCTTTTATCTTCAACCGGCTTTTCCAGTGAATGATCATTACCAGCACCCTGCCTGTAATGCTACCACCGAGACCCGACAACAAAGCGACTATCAGAACCCCCAGAAAGATGTATGGAGAAAGTCCGCTGATGGTCGGATATCCCAGATATAAATCGGGGACCGAACAGGGCCTGGGCTGTTAATCCGGCGATGATCACTGCCGTAAACCAGGCTGTTCTGAAATAACTGATATGGGTTTTTGTAAGTTCCTCGATCGCAAAAACAATTCCGCCGAGCGGCGTGTTGAAAGCGGCCGCCAGACCTGCTGCGCGCCGGTCATGATCATATTTCGCTTGGAAATCTTCGGCCACCATTCCGGAAGAAACTGATTCACCTTCCGGAACACCGATCCCGCAATCTGGATCGTCGGTCCTTCCCGCCCAATCACTCCGCCGCCCAGGATCATAAAAAAACTCGAGATGATCTTGACGATGATCACCCGGATGCTCAGTAATTTCCCGGATCTTAAACTGTCGCGCGGAGTTGCCAGTTCAATGGCGGCCATCACCTGCGGAATACCGCTCCCGCCGGCATATTTTTCAAACCGCACCACCAGCCACCAGGCGATCAGGAAACAGCCAGGCGTAATCACAAATAAAAGCCAGTGAACCGACTTAAACATTGAATTACCATAGGTTTCCGCCAGCAAAAAAACCCGGAATAAAAAAACGGCAACCAGGCCGGTAATCAGGGAGGCAATCCAGAACGGAACAGCCCGCAGAAAATTATGTTTAAGTCGGTCGTTGCCCGCGCAATCGAATATACTCTTTAAACGTCTCCGGATTTTAATATGAAAAACAATTTTAGGAATTTCACGCATTCTCCAAAGATAATGTCTTCAAAAAAATGAATTTTTATTGAGTAGGCACTATGCCGGTCTCCACTGTTTGCAACAGCGCGCGAATAACGCACCTTATCGAATTCAGCACATGCTGGTCAGTCACCTGACCTTTTTCATCCAGTTTTGTTCTTATGAATGGTATCAGCAGTTTGGTTTCTTCTGAAATTCGGCTTCCCAATGCACCCAGGGTAAGCGACATAGACGCATGCGCCTTTTCTCCATTGGACGCTGCCGTTATGAGAGCTACCGGTTTATCAGAAAAGACCGTGGAGGATACGGTCCAGTCCAGTGCATTCTTCAATGCCCCGGGCACTCCAAAAGCATATTCCGGAATACAAAATAACAAGGCATCCGCATATGATAATTGCTGAATGAAATTCTTTACTACCAACTGGCAGCTCTTGTCTTCCATCAAAGGCGGGAATCTCTTCAAGTCCGGCGAATATTTTAAAATCCACATAGTCCGGAACCCCGTCAGACACGATTTTTAAAACAGCACCAGCAGAAGAAATTGGACGCAGGCTGCCTGAAATACCCAGTATCTTAATCTTTGGCGTCATCATTATTTGATCCTTTGGATTTTACCAATTTATCTAAAATGCGTATTGTCACCTGCCGGGATTTTCAGAATTCTGACCCATTTTTGAGAATCCGGACGCGCGGATAACCATAGATCGGAAGTTTCCGGTCTTATCCGGCCCATGCCGATTTATTTTGAACCCGTGTTTTGCAGATTCTGTTTTTCAAATAGTTCGCTTAATGTAACCCGTAGTTCGGCCCCCCGGAGATTTTTGGCGATTATTTTGCCTTTGCATCGAGTAACATATTGAACGGAATGCCTTTAATCCCATATTCCTTCACCACCTGGCTGTTCCATGCCTTAAGATCAGACCCCTGCTTCCATTGTAGATTATCCTTTTGGATCGCCTTCAACCACTGCTCCTTATTGTTGTCTAAGGACACACCCAGTATATCAAATTTATCCGAATGATAATTCCTGTAGGTGTTGACAACGTTTGGATTTTCAACACGGCATGGACCGCACCAGCTGGCCCAAAAGTCAACAAGGACATATTTTCCCCTGTAAGCATGAAGAGATATAGGTTTGCCCAATGGATCGGTTATAGTAAAATCTGACGCTGTATTTCCGATAGCCGTTTTTTCCGTTGACTGTATAATTTCCGCAACCTGTTTGCCATATAAGCTTTGCTGGTTTTGGCTGGTCAGCGAATGGTATGCAGGTAGTAACTGCTCCAGAATGGGTTCATAGCCATAAAATACATTAATGGCCCAGGCGCTTATTACGGATGAAGAATTTTCTTTTGCAAACCTTGCGATAACGGATCTTTTTTCCTGGTCCAGCTGATCATGCACACCGAACAAACTGTCCTTGGTTCTTTCATCCAGCTTTCCCGATAAATACAGGGTTGTTCCTGTTTTGTTAAGCTCAGTCCCATTTTTCATCCACTGATTTTGTCAACAGCTGATATCCTTCGAATTCCTTTTGTGATGAGGAGCCTGTGATTTTAGGGCTATCCCAATAAGCCGTATCAAGTAAAAGAACCACCTGGTCGTTACCTGCAAAAAAACTGACTTCTCTATTCCCGGTTTCAGAAGAAAAACTGATTTGCAACAATTCCGGCTCGTTCAGACTACCTTTAAA
>CAVSSI010000006.1:0-203890 GCA_963730655.1 uncultured Bacteroidota bacterium | reverse complement strand
GCCGTCATCGGTCATCGGTCATCCGTCATCCAAAAAGAACTGCCCGGGTGTTACTCCCAGGCAGTATATCAAAAAATTCACCAAAAATTATTGTGCTTCGAGTTTGAAATTCACCGGCTGGCTCTTGTAAGATTTTACCTTACGTCCGTTCTGCACGGCGGGATTCCATTTACCGCTTCTTTTAATAACGGTTACGGCGGCATCGCGGAGTTCGTTGGGGCCGCTCACGGCTTCCACATCACTCACCACGCCTTCCTTGTCCACGATGAACCGAACCACCACCTGTCCCTGTACTTCGGCACTTACGGCTTCGTCAGGATACACGAGGTTCTTCTGCAGGTAACGGTACCAGGCGGCAATACCTCCGGGATATTCCGACTCGATTTCCACCTTGGTAAAGGTCTTGTCGTAATCGGTATTGTCCTTGGGGGCTTCCACCACACCTTTATTATCAGATGGCGGAGCGGTCATATTATCGTCCTTGGCTCCTTCCTGGTTAACGGTTCCGATCTTGGTGTCTTCCAGCTTTTCCACTTCCGGTGGCTTTTCTTCCTCTTTCACTTCCTCATCCTTTACGATCTTGGGCGGAGTGAATTTGGCCATTTCCACCTTGGGGGGCTCCACTTTCGGAGGCGGCGGCGGAGGGGGTTCGTTCTTCTTTTCTTCCTTAATGTCCTCCAGCTGAACGTCCTGCACCACCTGGGCCACTTTGGCTTTCTTGCCCTGGTAGTTGCTGATCAGGTAGCCAACCACGAGGGCCAGCACCAGTCCACCCATCACGAACAGCGCAGTGCGCAGACGGTTATTGTATGTCTTCCGCAGATCATAAGCCCCGTAGGACTTGTTCCTTCCTTCGAAGATGATGTCCAGAATATCTGCGGACAAGATTTTATTTATTTCCATGATGGATCATTTCTTTATAGACTCAATTTAATAAAAATTCCACAAAAATCCGGCCTACTTCACGCCGTTGGCGGCTTCCGTAGCCTTGATCAGCCCATACTCCTGGGGGGAAATATCCACCATGGCGTAACGCTTGATAAAGTCGATGGTCATCTCGTCCAGCATATTCACCGTATTCTTGTACGAGGCATCCACGGTCGGTTTGATCACCACCACAAAATCCTTGGGATCCGTCCTTCTCTTTTTATCGATCACGATATCCCGGATCTTTTTGTAGTCCGTCGGTTTCAGTGTGGCTGCACTGTCCCCTTCATAATAATAGATCACATCGTTCTTTCCCAGCATCAGCGTGATAACGCGCTGAATTTTTCACCTTGTTCTGCTCATTGGGATCCTGTACGTCCTTGGGCAGAAACAGGCGCATGGCCGTTGGCTGGCTCATGGTGGTGGTGAAGATGAAGAATGTGATCAGCAGGAAGCCGAGGTCCACCATCGGGGTCAGATCCACGCGGGTAGAGAGCTTTTTTCCTTTTTTGACGCCGGGGCCCTTTTTATGGCCGCCGCCGCCCGAGGTATCCATTTCTGCCATGTCATTCTTTTTTAGTCAGTGAATAATTCAAATCATCCCCTTATTGCGGAACGCCCTTCGTTCCCAGTCTGGCCTGCTCCTTATACAGATCCGTACCCATGGGTACCGGAACCGGAGAAGTAACCACCTGGAACTTCATTTCATCGTTCTTTTTCAGCGCAATGATAATGCCCTGTAAAGCCGGATATTTTGACGCATCATCCCCTTTCACCACGATATTCATGCGTTTTCCCGCACCGGAGAAGGCTGTTTTAGCGGCTGCGATCCAGTCAATCACTTCATTTTTTGTGCTGTCCTGTGCCGGAATACCGGGTTTCACCACATGCGCCAGGTCTGCCGGATTTTTATCCAGGTAAGATTTCAGCTGGGCAAAGGGAGCACCGATATAGGCATTGGGAACGTTTACAAAATTGGCTTTTTCCGCATCCGAAAGGCCGAGGCTCTTGGATGTATTGATGGCTTCAATCATCACTTTTTTCTCAGCCACATTGGCATCAGAAACACTGAGATATACTTTACCGTCTTTATCGATGATGAACTGCACCACGTCCTTTTCCGGGGCAACCTTGGTAGACACCGAACTGGGTGTAACCACGGAGAGCGCTTCCGGCGGTTTGAACTTGGTGGCCAGGATAAAGAAAGAAAGCAAGAGAAAGGCCACGTCGCACATCGCCGTCATGTCGATGTTCGTGCTCTTCCTGGGTAACTTTGCTCTTCCCATTTTTTTCTATTTAGATTCAGATTAATAGTAATTCCATAAAATCGATTGACGGATGACGGATGACGGTTGACCGTATTGCAAAGGCGGTCAACGGTCAACGGTCATCGGTCATCTTATTTGTACAGAGACGCAAAACTTTGTGTCAAAGTAAATCCGCTTTCATCAATACCGTATGTGATACCATCAATTCTGGTGGTGAACACATTGTACATGATGATCGAGATAGCCGATGTACCGATCCCGAGGGCGGTATTGTACAGGGCTTCAGAAATACCCTGGCTCAGTTTCGATGCCGCTTCACCACCACCACTGTCACCCAGGGCAGCAAATGAACGGATCATCCCCATTACCGTTCCGAGCAGTCCCAACAGGGTGGCTACAGAAGCGATAGTAGATAAGAACACCAGGTTTTTTTCGAGCATGGGCAGTTCCAGGGCCGTAGCTTCTTCCACTTCTTTCTGGATCGCCAGAACTTTTTGTTCGGTATCGAGTTCAGGAACGGTGATCATTTCTTTGTATTTGCGCAGACCGGCTTTCATTACATTTCCTACGCTGCCTTTCTGGCGATCACATTCGGCAATAGCACTATCCACATTTTTGTTGGCCAGATGATACTGAACCTTGCGGATGAATTCATTGATATTTCCGGATCCTGTGGCTTTACTAACGGTCAGAAATCTTTCAACAACAAAAGTCAATACGGTAAGTAAGCAACCGATCAGGATAGGTACGATGATACCTCCGAGATACATACGGGCAAGAGCAGTTTTCGCACCTTCATGATTAGGCCAGAAACCACCATTCGGATCAGGTTTAGTAAAGTTGTCGGCATTTCCTATCAAAAACCTCCAGATGATAAAACCAATAATTACACATAAAAGAGGAGCGAGCCAGGAAATAGAATTCCCCTTTTTTGGAACCTGTACACTGGTAGTAGGTTTCGCTGCTGCCGTTGCAGTCGGTCTTGTTTCAGCCATGATCGTTTGTTTTTAGTGTTTAAGAAAAAATTAAAATATTATAGTAATAATATAATGCGCAATTGGAACGCTTTAAAATCTTTTCAATAGGAAATCCGGGTAAGATGATCTTTCGTAGGGAACACAATATAGTAAATTTCCATTATGACAAAACGGAAAATACACATTCTTTAAAATTAATTCGTTGTCATGCAAACCCTTGTCTGCATTCACTCTTCATCAACAAATTTCTTTTATTCGTAACGTAATGCCTGAATGGGATTTAACCGGGAGGCTTTTAAAGAAGGATATAAGCCGGCCAGTATACCAACGCCGGTACAGATTAACATGCCCAGAAAAAGCCATGCCCATGGAAAAACAAATCCCGTATCGAGAATAAGGGAAAAAACATTCCCAATCAGGATGCCCAGAAAACTTCCGAGTACGGCACCCAGTAAACTGATGATGATGGATTCATATAAGAACTGCTGACGGATACTTTTTTTGCGGCCACCGATGGCTTTCACCAAGCCGATTTCTTTTGTTCTTTCCGTTACGGCTACGAGCATGATATTCATGAGTCCCACGGCCGCACCCAGTAAGGTGATACTTCCGATCACCACGGCAGCCCAGGTAATAAAGGCCAGGTTGGTGAGCAGTTCCTGTACAAAGCGGTCGCTTTTATCGATCACAAAATTGCTGGCATCGGTGGTGGTAACCCGGCGGATAGGACGGAAGGTACCGTCGGCCTCACCAATGGCCAGTTCCATCTGGTGCACATCGGGAATCTTCACCTGTATATTGAAAGAAGGGATCGGGTTCCAGGGGGCCACGGGTCCGTTCAGGAAAAAACGACGTACATTATTATAAGAGGTGATGGCCACATTATCCCAGCTCCGGCCGATACTGGATCCCTTGGATTCCATGGTACCGATCACGCGGAAGGGAAGTCCGTTGATCTTGATGATTTTTTCCAGGGCATGATCGGGATTATTGCCGAAGAATTTCTTGACCAGGTCGGCACCGATGATGCAGACATTACGGCCGGACTGCACATCGAGCTCATTCAGGGTTCGGCCCGCATCGATCTTGTATCCGTTCAGATCCGCATAGTTCTCGTCGCCCCCCATCACCATCACCGTGGGATTGGTCTTGCTGCTGTTCATGGAAACGATATTGCCTTCTCCGCCGCGAATGCTCATGCTTACCTTGGCGGATGGAAATGTATAGGATTGTTTGAAGCGTTCCGCCTGATCCTTGGTGATGGGCACTTTGGTGGCAGATTTTTTTACTTTTCCTTTTTCCTCTTTCGTGACTTCACCATTGTCGTTTTGAAAAAACTGGAAATCTTTATAATGGATGGTAAATCCGTTAGCGCCCATGCTCGCGAAACTCTCCGTGAACTTCTGCTTCATCGCGTCGATGGCGGTATTGATTCCCACCAGGGCCATGATTCCGAAGGCGATGATGGTCACGGTAATGCCGGTACGGAGCTTATTGCTGCGTACGGTACGAAAAGCAAGGGATAGAGTATCTCTTAAGCGCATGGTTCCACTAAATTAGACATTATTCGTTAGTTTATGTTGACCGTTGGCCGTTGGCCGTTGACCGTTTGAGGAAATTAGATGACAGATGACAGTTGACAGTTGACAGAAGGGCGTTAGGCGTTAGGCGTTAGGCGTTAGGCGTTAAGCGTTGGGCCCAAAGCTGCCTACCCCAACGTACATAATCCCCAACAAACTCGTAAGCCACTGCGGGAAGATGCCCAGGAGGATGATCAAAACGGCCAGGAAGACCAGCAGGCACTTGAAAAACCCGCCGACCTCGAGGGTTTGGGCCGGACCATCCTTAAAATACATGGCCTGGATCACCTTAAAATAATAGTAGACACTCACGGTGGCGCAGAGCAGGGCGAAAATCACCAGCCAGAGCCAGTTGCCGGTCTGCATCACGGAGGCGATCATATAATATTTGGCCAGGAACCCTCCGGTGAGGGGAATACCGGCCAGGGACAATAAGAATATGGTGGCGGTAAAAGCGACCACCGGGATACTGGCGGGCCAGTCCGTTAAAGCCCTGAAAGCTGAAATCCTTCATTCTGACCAGGATGGCGAAGAGTCCGATGGTCGAAAGGCTGTAAACCGCAGTATATAAAATGATCCCTTCCTTGGCCATATTGTTGAGCCCCAGGATGGAAAAAAGCATGAATCCCACCTGGGCGATGCTGGAATAGGCCAGCATACGTTTCACGCTTTGCTGGAAAACAGCGGTGATATTGCCGATAAACAGGGTAAGGGCGGTCACGATGGCGATGAAGAGCTGCCATTGTCCCTTCACATCCCCGAAGGCATCATTGAACAGACGGATAAAGGCGATAAAGGCCCCGGCCTTTACAATCGTTGCCATAAAAGAAGTGACCACGGTGGGTGCCCCGTCATATACATCCGGGGTCCAGAAATGGAAGGGGGCGGCGGATACTTTAAAAGCCATGGAGACCATAATTAAGATGATTCCCGTCATGGTCATCGGGGAAGCGCCGAGTTTTCGCCAGGTGCCAGGTCTTCCAGGAAGAAACTGCCGGAGGCAGTGGCGCCATATAAAAAAGCAATCCCCAGCAGCATGATGCCGGTACTGAAGGCGCCCATCAGGAAATATTTCAGGGAGGCTTCATTACTTTTTAAATTCTTCTTATCGCTGCCCGTGAGGATATAGAGCGGAATGGAAATGATTTCAATCCCGATAAAGAGCATGAGCAGGTTATTGAAACAGCTGGCGATGGCTACACCGCAGAGTACAAAAAACATGAGGGCGAAATATTCGCCGGGATTGTTTCCGATGGCCGCGATATCTTTTCCGCTCAGCAGGAAATAAATCAAGGTGCTTCCAAAAGCGACGCAGTTGAAGACCAGTCCGAACATGTCGAAGTACAACATGTCGTGGGTATTCACCGGAAATAAATGCGTATCCGCCCATCTCCAGGATATTCACGAGCAGCAGGACAGCTGCACCGAGGATCGCCAGTGACCACAATGGAAGAATTCTTCTTCAGAAAAATTCCACTGAACATCATGATCACGCCTAAAATTGCCGATATAATGAATTCGAATTCATATCTTCTGGTTCTAGCGTTCTTTTCAGTCGTTCTATCTTATGTTAATACATTTTTGTCATCATCGTCTCCACGGTGCCCTGCGTGAGCCGGAATAACGGTTCCGGATATACGCCAATCACCAAAATCAGCACCACGATGAATCCCAAAATAAATTTTTCATAGTTGCTGATATCCACGGTCTTTTCCGTCAGCGCATTCGTATTTCCGTAAAATACCCGCTGAATCATATTCAGCATATATACTGCCGACAAAATAATGGTTGTTGCTGCCGTTACCACAAAGAGCACACTATAGGCGCTGGTCTTGGATGAATAGATTCCGCTGAACATCAGGAATTCCCCGATAAAGGCATTCGTCAACGGCAGCGCGATATTGGCCAGCGTGATGATCACCAGCATGATCGTCAGTACCGGCGCTTTCCGCGCGATACCGCCGAGTTCACTGATCTTTCGGGTACCGAATTGTTTTTCGATCAGGAATACGACCGATCCACAGACCGATAATATTGATCCCGTGATTGAACATCTGGATCATCACGCCCTGCATGCCGGTCTGCGTGGTGGCAAAAATCGCCAGGCACATCAGTCCGATATGGGCAATGGAAGAATAAGCCACCAGCCGTTTCAGATCATCCTGCCGCATGGCGATCAGCGAGGCATAGATCATCCCGATAATACAAAGCGCGGAAACCGTATCTCCCCATACATAGGTGCCGACGGGCAGCACCGGCGCCAGCCAGCGCATCACCCCGAACACACCCATCTTCACCATGAGTCCGCTCAGCACCATCGTTACCGCGGTGGGCGATTGTTCATAGGTATCCGGCTGCCAGGTATGGAAGGGAAAGATGGGCATCTTGACCGCGAAGGCCATAAAGATGAACCAGAACAAGCCAGCTCTGCGTTTCGTTGGTGATCAGCGTATGCGCACTGCATAAAATGCACTCAGCGAAAAACTGAATGATTCGGCGTATGCAGATAAATATAGATGATGCCGATCAGCATCATCAGTGATCCGAGGAAAGTATAGACAAAGAATTTAAATGTGGCCGCGATTCTTTTTTCACCGCCCCATTGCGAAGCAGAGGAAGTAAACGGGAATCAGCGCCAGTTCCCAGAAGAAATAAAACAGCAGCGCATCCGTCGCGAGGAAAACGCCCATCAGTCCGGCCTGGGACAGCAGCATCAGTCGCGTAAAAATTCTTCGCCTTTTTATATTCTTCTTTCCAGGTGGAAATAAAAATAATGGGAAAGGCCAGCGCCGTCAGCAAACAAAGGATCTGGCCCATCCCGTCCAGCCGATATCGCAAAACGGCTTCCCAGCGGTACCCATCCAGGTCGCGCTGAATGCAAGCGAGCGGACTGTCTGCAGGCATAACAGACGCCAGCCAGGGACGCGCACAAAACCAGGATCGATGCGAACAGCGACCAGTTTTTGGCAGCAGCGTCTTTCAGCGAGAATCCGATCAGACCCGCCAGCAGTGGAATCCCGATGAGTAAAACAGGAATCATACGTATTATTTATTTTCTTCACGAAACAATTGCACAAGAAATAAGATCACCATACCGATCACCATCAGCAGCACATATCCGCCCACCTGGCCGCTCTGCAGATAGCGCAGTCTGCCGGCTGCCATACTGCACCAGTCTGCCCGGTACCATTCACCATCCGTCGATCACTTTCTTTTCCATGATACTGTTGAAGAAATTCGCCAAGTGCATTCAGCGGTTTTACAATCAGCGCATCATAGATTTCATCCACATACCATTTATTCGCCAGCATCCATTTGCCGAAACCCACCGGTTCGCCGAGTTCCGGATTCCGGCTGAACCGTATCCAGGCCGTAAAGACACCATCAGCAGCGCCAGCGACCGTGGATATGCCCATCAGCATCCATTCCGTAGAGGCCGGCATCTTCGATCATGGCCGCTTCCGTCCCTTATCGAACACAGGACCGAGGAAATGATCCCAGCCAGTTGCGCATTTTTTGCAAAGACTTCCGGGATGCCCAGGAAACCGCCAACCACCGCCAGAATCGCCAGCATGATCAGGGGAATCGTCATCGCCGACGGACTCTCATGCAGGTGATGTTCCTGATCTTGCGTGCCCCGGAATTTTCCGAGGAAGGTAGTCGCATATAAACGGAACATATAAAAAGCCGTCAGCATGGCGCCCACCACACCGATAACATAATAGACGGGATTCCTTCCATAGGCCGCCGTCAGGATTTCATCCTTGGAAAAGAATCCCGAGAAGGGCGGTATACCCGCAATCGCCAGACAGCCCATCAGAAAAGTGATATGCGTGATGGGCAGTGATTTTTTCAGTCCGCCCATATTCCGGATATCCTGTTCCCCGCCCATGGCATGGATCACCGAACCCGCGCCAAGGAAGAACAGGGCCTTGAAGAAAGCATGCGTCATGACATGGAACACCGCTCCGGTATAGGCACCCACGCCCAGACCCAGGAACATATATCCCAGCTGGCTCACCGTAGAATAAGCCAGCACTTTTTTAATATCGTTTTGTTTTAGCGCAATCGTCGCCGCGAGCATGATGCGTCGCCAGCCCGATGATCGCCACCACCGTCTGGCTGACCGGTGTCAGAGTATATAGGACATTGACTGCGCGCGATCATATAGATACCCGCCGTCACCATCGTGGCGGCATGGATCAGGGCCGATACCGGTGTAGGACCCGCCATCGCATCGGGCAGCCAGGTATACAGGGAATCTGCGCCGATTTTCCGGTGGCGCCCACAAATAATAATAAGGTGACCATCGTGATGAACCCGGCAGAAGCCGTTGGCGCCTGTTTGAAATATTTCTTCGAAGTCAACCGAGCCGAACTGGTTGATCAGCGCGAAGATGGCGATCAGGAAACCGAGGTCCCCGATCCGGTTCATGATAAAGGCTTTTTTCGCCGCATTGCCGTAGTCGAGATTCTTAAACCAGTAGCCGATCAGCAGGTAAGAGCAGAGACCCACGCCTTCCCAGCCGATAAAGAGGATCACGAAGTTGGCGCCCAGCACCAGCAGCAGCATGGAAAAAACAAAGAGGTTGAGGTAAGAGAAATATTTTGCAAAGTCCGGCGCGTTTTCCTCGTGCATATAAGACGTGGAATACAGATGGATCAGGAAACCCACGCCGGTGATGATGAGCAGAAATAAAGTGGACAGCTGGATCCACCTGGAAGGAAAAGGGAATGTTCAGTTTGCCGGCATGGATAAAAGTCGAACAGAGTAACGGTTACCGGTTGAAATCCGGGTTGTCTTACCTGGAAGAAAATCAGCAGGCTCACGATAAAGGAAGCAGAGGATCATCACCGAACCGATGAGACCCGGCCAGTGGTTTCGAAACCGATTTTCTGAAACAGCCCGTTGATCAGAAATCCGATCAGCGGAAACAGAGGAACGAGGTAAACGTAATTGGTCATTTTAAGCTTAACGCTAAACGCTTAACGCTTAACGCTTTATTTAATTATTAATTATTAATTGTTAATTTTCAAATTCACTTATTCACCATTTCCAATCTCAATTACTTTCACCATCTCGCCTACTTTCCTCAACTTCAGCGTTCCGCGTTAGGCGTTAAGCGTTACGCGTTAAGCCTCACGCTAATGTTTCAACCGATTCAAAAAATTCACATCCACCGAATGCGTATTCCGGTACATCATGGCGATGATGGCCAGTCCCACACTCACTTCCGCTGCCGCGACCACCATGATAAAAAAAACAAATATCTGTCCGTTGATCCCTGCATTGGGATTCGCCACCGTCGCCGCCGCATGATGCATTTTCGAAAAAGCGATCAGCAACAGATTCACCGCATTCAGCATCAGCTCGATGCACATAAAAATGATGATCGCATTGCGGCGCGTCAGCACACCGGCCACGCCGATGCAGAACAGCGCTACGCACAGAAATATGTAATAGTTTATCGGCATCGTTGTTTAGTATGAGAGTATGGGAGTATGAGAGTATAGGAGTATTATCATTTCCATTTCACTTATTTTCATTCTCCATTTTTATTATTAGTTATAATTAGTTATTTAAGTTTCCCGCACTCCCATACTCTCATACTCCCATACTCTCACACTTGCCTTACTCTTTCTTCCCAATCACCACCGTCCCACCATGGCACTTAAAAACAACACAGCTGCTGATTTCAAACGGAATCACATAATCATTAAACAGCGACCATGCCCAGGTTATGGATCAGGCCGATATCGCCTTTACTGGTTTCGGCGATGCGGCTGTTCAGATCCGCCTGTTTCAGCGCGGCGACCAGCACCAGCAACAGGGCGCCTCCGCCGATCACGCCGGCGATCTTCAGCCATTTATTTTTCTGGGGTTCCGTTTCCGCATTCAGGTTCATCAGCATGATCACAAAAAGGAAGAGCACCATGATGGCGCCGGCATAAACGATCAGGTTCACGATGGCCAGGAACTGCGCATTCAGTAAAATATAATGACCGGAGATGGCAAAAAATACAACGATCAGCCACAATACACTGTGTACGGGATTCTTGCTCACCACCATCATGATGGCGCTGAAAAGAGCCAGTATACTTAAAAACCAGAATAGAATTTGGGTGGCACTCATCAATCGTGTTTTTTCAGGTCTCTGCTCCCCTGGCTTTCGCAAATGCTTCGGGTTCGGTCAACGGATTCGGTATCAGCAATTCCTGTTTACCATATATAAATGTCTTTCTGCTATAATTGGAAGGAACAATGGTCTCGGATAAATAGACGGCATCCTTCGGACAGGCTTCTTCACACAATCCGCAGAAAATGCAGCGCAGCATATTGATCTCATATTTGGCTGCATATTTTTCTTCGCGGTATAAATTTTCTTCACCCGGCAGACGTTCGGCACCTTCCATGGTGATGGCTTCTGCGGGACAGGCCACGGCACATAGTCCGCAGGCCGTGCAACGTTCCCTTCCTTCCTCATCCCGGTTCAACACCTGCACGCCGCGGAATACCGGACTGAATGGCCTGGTCTTCTCGGGATAATTGATGGTCGGCTTCTTTCTGAACATATGCTCCGAATGTGATGCGCCATGCCCTTGGCGATCGCCGGGAGATACAATTTCTCCCAGATCGTCATCGGCTTTCGCTCAACCTGTTTTGCCTTTGAAGTAAGTGCTTGCATAATTTTCGCAAAATTATTTTTATCGTTCCAGTCAATCGCCAAATCAGTTTATCGATCAGATCGATCGTGTATCGACTATACGTTACACGATTAACGATTACATACGATTAAAACATGCCATATTGCTTTCACCAATACCACAAACCCTGTCACAAGCATATTCAATATCGCCAGCGGAATCAGGGTCTTCCAGCCCAGGTTCATCAGCTGATCATAGCGGAAACGCGGGATCGTCCAGCGCACCCACATAAAAAAGAAAATAAATGCACTGATCTTTAAAAACAAACAGAACACTTCGAGAGATGCCAGCAGGTTCTGCCCATGCTGCACCCCGAAATTCGCATCATTCACAAAAGGAATATCATATCCGCCCCAGAAAAGCGTAGCCATCACCGCGCTGCTGATAAACATATTCACGTATTCCGCAAATAAATAAAATCCCAGTTTCATGGAAGAATATTCCTGGTGATAACCCATATTCAGTTCACTTTCCGCTTCCGACAGATCAAAGGGTGTACGGTTACATTCCGCAAAAGCACAGACCAGGAAAATAAGAAAGCCCAGCGGCTGATAAAACACATAATACGTATGATCCAGCTGCTGCTCCACGATCGTGCGCAGGCTCAGGGAACCGGTGAGCATCAGCAGGGCAATCAGCGCAAGGCCCATCGCCAGTTCATAGGAAATGATCTGCGAAGCGCCGCGGATAGCAGCCAGCAAGGAAAATTTATTATTGGAAGCCCATCCGCCGATCATCACGCCATAGACACCCATACTCACCACGCCGAAAATATAGAGGATGCCGATATTCACATCGGCGATCTGCAGATGAATATCGCGGCCGAAAGCATGAATATTTCCGCCCCAGGGAACCACGGCACTGGTCATCATGGCCGTGAGCATGGCGAGACCCGGACCGAGAATAAATAAAAATTTATTGGAGAGATTGGGAATGATCTCTTCCTTCATAAAGAGTTTCAACCCATCCGCCAGCGGTTGCAGAATACCAAACGGACCTGCGCGGTTCGGACCGCGCCGGTCCTGGATCACGGCCGCCACTTTTCTTTCGGCCCAGGTTTCATACATGGCCACGATCAGAGAAACGGCAATGATGATGGAGATGAGAATCGCTTTCTCGATGATCAGGAACCAGTCTATCGTTAGAAGTGGATGCATTTATCAATAGAATTTCTTCGTTGTAATATAATTCTTCACATGATTCGTCAGCGAGATCACAAATATAGCCGCGATAATCCCCGTCAGCACATCAAATATTTTTCCGGGCTTCAGAAACAGCAGCACCAGTACTGCTATTACCATTACGCCGTCGATTAACATTAGCTTGTTCATATTTATAGCTCAACGCTTAACGCTTAACGCTTAACGCGCTTAATGCCAACTTCGGTCATCTGCCATCTACGGCATCTGCCAACTGCCAACTATTCCCTGCCTGCTTTCGGATTAAAATGAACATTGTCATTTTTAAAATCCGTCGAATGGGCCGGTCCTTCGATCTGGGACAGATCAATTTCCGGCCGGTTCACTTCACTCACACTATGAATATCCATCAGCAATTTCGGTTGTCGTCCATCCATCACTTCCGGCATCACTTCCTGCGGCATTCACCGTACCCACATAATGTCCCGCGAAATCACGGAATGACGGCTGATCTTCGTCGGTCCTTCGATTTCCCAGTCACTCGTTTTCTTTTTTTCAAAACGGCATTCATTACAGATACAATCCTTCACTTCACCCCACTGATCCTTACGCGCCGTAACGCGATATACTTCATCCCCGCGGTTCCAGAGGGTTACTTTTCCGGAACATGTCGGGCAATCGCGATGTGCATCCTGCGGTTTCAAAAACCATACGCGGTTTTTAAAGCGGAAAGTTTTATCGGTCAGTGCGCCCACCGGACAAACATCAATCACATTTCCGATGAAATCATTTTCCAGTGCTTTCTGAATATAAGTGGCAATTTCAGAATGATCACCGCGGTCCAGGATACCATGCTCCCGTTTGTTCGTCAGCTGATCGGCCACAAACACACAACGGTAACAGAGAATGCAACGCGTCATGTGCAGCTGGATATAAGGACCGATATCATGTTTTTCGAAAGTTCTTCTTTTGAATTCATAACGCGTGCCTTCCTTACCATGCTCATAGCTCAGATCCTGCAGGGAACATTCGCCGGCCTGGTCGCAGATCGGGCAATCCAGCGGATGATTGATCAGCAGAAATTCCACCACACCCTTGCGGGCATCCATTACTTTTTCGCTGGTAATATTTTTTACCACCATGCCATCCATCACGTTGGTGCGGCAACTGGCCACCAGTTTGGGCATGGGCCGCGGATCGGCCGTGGATCCCGCAGCTACTTCCACCAGGCAGGTACGGCATTTTCCGCCGCTGCCTTTCAGCTTGGTATAATAACACATGGCCGGTGGAGCCACATCGCCACCGATCTTGCGGGCGGCATTGAGGATGGTCGTGCCCGGGTCCACCTCGATCGTGATATTGTCGATGGTTACTTTAAACAATTTTTTTTCTTCAGCCATTTTTATTCGTTTAACGTATATCGTTTATCGTTAATCGCGTCGAACGTTGTAATCAGTCGATCTACGATACACGATTACGATATACGATCTACAGTCTATTGTCTCACTACACTGCCACCACAGGTTCCAGCGGATCTGCATAATGGCCAATCCAAAATTCCTGATCTGGCTTTCCTCCGGATTCTCCACATGCCATTCAAATTCATCCCGGAAATGACGGATCGCTGCAGCCACCGGCCAGGCAGCGGCATCACCCAGCGGACAAATCGTATTGCCTTCAATCTTGCGCTGGATATCCCAGAGCAAATCAATATCACTCATCTTTCCTTTTCCATATTCAATATTCATCAGGATTTTTTCCATCCATCCCGTTCCTTCGCGGCAGGGAGAACATTGTCCGCAACTTTCATGACGATAAAAACGCGCCAGTGTCAAGGTATTTTTTACCACGCACTGGTCTTCATCCAACACAATAAAACCGCCGGATCCCATCATGGAACCCTTGGCAAATCCGCCATCGGAAAGACTTTCATAATTCATCAGTCTTTTTTCTCCCTTCGCCGTTTTCAATAAAAGATTGGCCGGAAGAATCGGAACGGATGAACCGCCCGGAATACAGGCTTTTAATTTTTTTCCATTCGCAATACCGCCGCAATATTCATCACTGTAAATAAAATCTTCCACGGAAATCGTCATGTCAATTTCATACACACCCGGCTTATTGATATTGCCACAGGCAGAAATCAGTTTGGTTCCGGTTGATTTTCCAATGCCGATCTTCGCATATTCTTCTCCGCCGATATTGATGATGGGCACAACGGCCGCCAGGGTTTCCACATTGTTCACCACCGTCGGACGATCCCAGACTCCTTTTACCGCAGGGAATGGCGGTTTGATGCGCGGGTTGCCGCGTTTGCCTTCCAGACTTTCCAGCAGGGCTGTTTCTTCGCCACAGATATAAGCGCCGGCGCCGCGATGTACATAGATTTCGCAGATCGAAACCGCTGCCCAGAATATTTTTTCCGAGGAATCCATTGGCCTTTGCTTCGGCGATCGCCTGTTTCCAGGATATCAATGATCCAGGCATATTCGCCGCGTATATAGATATAGGTTACATTGACTGCCGAGGGCATAGGAAGAAACGATCAGTCCTTCAATCAGCAAGTGCGGAAGGAATTCCATCAGGTAACGGTCCTTAAAAGTTCCGGGTTCGCTTTCATCCGCATTGCAAACCAGATGACGGGGAACGCCTTCGGGTTTGGCAATAAAACTCCATTTCATTCCGGTAGGAAATCCTGCACCGCCGCGACCACGCAGTCCGCTTTTCTTTACTTCATCCGTCACCATGTCGGGCGTCATTTCCTTCAGGGCTTTTTCCACACTCTTATAACCGCCTTCGCGGCGATATACTTCGTAGGTGCGGATCCCTTCGACCCCGATTTTATCCAGTAATAATTTTCTTGCCATCCTGATAAATATTATTAGATCTTCTCTGCTCTTCGATTTTGTCTCCTGAATATTTATCTTCGGGTTCTGAATAATTCAGATCAGCTATAAAAATCCTGCACCGCCGCGATGGTAAAAGAAATCACCAGCAGCAGGAACCTTGACTTGGTATCCTGAACCAGAAAATTCGCAATCAGCCCCAGTACTACGGAGGATATAAACAAAACCCAGGTTACAATTTTAAAGTTTTTATTCATCCGTTAATTATTCGCAGACGCATACTTCCGGCATTCTGCAATAATGGAATCTACTTTTTCTTTTGTCAGGTGTTCGCGATAATTTTTTCCCAACTGCATCATCGGCGCATAACCACAGGCACCCAGGCATTCCACCGTTTTCAAGGTGAACATGCCATCCTGGGTTGTTTCACCCACATTGATGTTCAGGGTGGATTTGATATAGTGCAATGATCTCATCGCTGCCATTGATCATGCAGGGGCCCGTCTGGCAAACTTCGAAAACATATTTGCCCACCGGTTTCAGGTTGTACATGGAATAGAAAGTAGCCACTTCATATACTTCCATCGGCAGGATGTTTAACAGTTCCGCCACATAGTCCATCGTTTCCGTACTCAGCCAGCCACCAAAATGATCCTGCGCCAGATGCAGCACCGGCAGGATGGCACTTTTCTGCTTGCCTTCCGGATAACGGGAGATCAGCTCTTTTACTTTTGCCAGTTTTTCCGGCGGAAAAGACAATACGCTTTTTTCCAATTATTAATTATTAATGATTAATTATTAATTCCATTCTTCATGCTGCCTTCACGCTTCACGCTTCAAGCTTCACGCTTATTAAGCATCCATTTCCCCCGCAATCAGATTCAGACTACTCATCGTCAGCACCGCATCACTCAGCATGGCTCCCTTCGTCAGTTCTGAATAAGCCTGGTAATAAATAAAACAAGGCCTGCGGAAATGCAGCCGGTAAGGCGCACGTCCACCATCGCTGATCAGGTAAAATCCAAGTTCTCCATTTCCGCCTTCCACACTATTATATACTTCACCGGGAGGCATTTCCGTTTCACCCATCACAATTTTGAAATGCCAGATCAGGGCTTCCATCTTCGTATATACATCCGATTTCTTCGGAAGATAATATTCCGGCACATCGGCATGATATACTTCTGCATCGGCACCTTTAAATTCCTGTACTTTTTTATAAGCCTGTTCAATAATCCGGAGTGACTGCCACATTTCCTGGTTGCGCACCAGGAAACGATCATAACTATCACCGTTTTTCCAACGGGTATTTCAAAATCAAAATCCTCATAACTGGAATAAGGTGTATGCACCCGCACATCATAATCCACACCGGCGGCACGCAGGTTGGGACCGGTAAATCCATAGTTCAGTGCCCGTTCCGCACTGATGGCCCCGGTGCCGATGGTACGGTCCATAAAAATGCGGTTGCGGGTAAAGAGGTTTTCAAATTCCTTCAATACAGCCGGATATTCTTCCAGGAATTTTTCCAGTTTTGCAAAATACCGTGGAATTAAAATTTCTTTCAAAGCCGCCGATGCGGCCCATATTGGTCGTGAGGCGTGATCCGCAGATCTCCTCATAAATTTCATAAATCAGTTCCCGGTATTGCATCACATAAAGAAAACCGGTGAAAGCGCCCGAATCCACGCCCACCACCGAATTGCAGATCAGGTGATCGGAGATCCGCGCCAGTTCCATGATGATGACGCGCAGATAATCCACCCGCTTGGGCGTTTTGACACGCAGCAATTTTTCGCAGATCAGGTGCCAGCCCATATTGTTGATGGGGGAAGAACAATAATTCAGCCGGTCGGTGAGCGGGGTGATCTGGTAGAGCGGTCTTCGTTCTGCAATTTTTTCAAATGCCCGGTGGATATAACCGACCGTTTGTTCAGCCGAAACAATTCGTTCCCCATCCAGTTCCAGGATATTCTGGAACACGCCATGTGTTGCCGGGTGCGTGGGACCCAGGTTTAGCGTGGTGGTGGTTTTTTCGATACTGCCTTCCGGTAGTTTTATGTGTTGTTCCATCATCAGTTGTAATTTGAGATTAGATGATTAGGACGATTACGATCGAATTAGGTGATTTAATTTTCTAATCATTCCTAATTTCATCATAATTTATCTAATCCTATCTCTATCTCGCTCCCAAACATCGCATCATCCTTGTCGATCCTCGTCTGATCTTCCAGTGGATATTCCTTTCGCATTGGAAAATAATTCATTTCATCCACATTCAGGATGCGTTTCAGGTTGGGATGACCCACAAAATTGACCCCAAAGAAATCATAGGTCTCCCGTTCCATCCAGTTGGCTGACGAATATAATTTCGTGGCCGTAAACACATCCGGTTTTTCGATATCTGTAAATACTTTAAAGCGGATCCGGATATTATCCACCAGGTTGTGCAGGTGGTAAACCACCGCCAGTTCCCGGCCTTTCTGGTTGGGATAATGAACAGCCGTGAGATCGGTCAGAAACTGAAACCGCAATTCCGCATCATCATACAGAAACTGCAGCACTTTCAGGTTGAGGTCTTTCGGCGATTCAAAAGTGAGCATGCCATAGGGCTCTTCGAAGTGGGACACCTGGTCCCCGAATTGTTCGGTCAGTCTTTGTTTGATGTATTGGTTATCCAATGAAAACAAGTTAAGAGTATGGGAGTATGGGAGTATGGGAGTGCAAATGACACTACCAATTCTCAAATTGACCATTTCCATTTAAATATTTTAATCAGTTAATTTTGCAATCCAGTGTTACAATTCCCATACTCTCATACTCCCATACTCCCATACTTGAATATCCGAGTTATTTTATTCCATAGCTCTGCATCAGCTCCTTGTACTGCTCGCCGTTTCTCCGCCGGATGGATTCTTCGCCCACCAGGTCCTGGATACGCATAAAGCCATCCAGGATTGCTTCGGGTCGGGGCGGACATCCGGGCACATATACATCCACGGGAATGATCTGGTCAATTCCCTGCAATACAGAATAAGTGTCGAAAATTCCGCCGGAAGAGGCACAGGCACCTACGGCCATCACCCAGCGGGGTTCGGCCATCTGCAGGTAAACCTGTTTTAAGATCGGACCCATTTTTTTGGCGATGGTACCCATCACCATCAGCAGGTCGCACTGGCGGGGAGAAAATCCAAGTCGTTCGGCGCCAAAACGGGCCAGATCATAATGAGAGGCCATGGTGGCCATAAATTCGATTCCGCAGCAGGAAGTGGCGAAAGGCAGGGGCCACATGGAATTCTTTCGGGCCAAGTCCGACCGCATCGCTGAGTTTGGTTGCAAAAAAACCTTCGCCCGTATGACCGGCGGGCATATCCACCATGCTGATACTGTTTTTGGTATCGGCAGGAACCGTGTGCACATTAAATCTTACTGGTCTGGACATGTTATAAACTTTTAATCATCCTCCGCGAACCGGCGAAGGGCTATCATTATAACAAACTGGGCATGCGGATGGGTTCGTCAGCTCAGTCTTCCCACTGCAATGCGCCTTTCTTAATAATATATATGAATCCGATCAGGAAGAAAGCGACAAACAGCAGCACTGCGCCAAAACCAGCCCAGCCGAGTGCACGGAAATTGACTGCATAAGGATAGAAGAAAATCACTTCCACATCAAAAAGCACAAACAAAATGGCAACCAGGAAATATTTGATGGCCATTGGCTGCCGGGCATTACCCACGGATGCGATACCGCTTTCAAAATTCTTTAGTTTTTCATCCGTATTGCGTTTAGGTCCCAGTAAATGGGTCACGCCAAGTACGAGAAAAACAAAGGCGCCGGCGAAGAGTAACTGAATGGCAATCGGCAGATAGTCACTCGCGCTGTTCACTTTAGAAACCAGATTCGATGCCTGCAGGAGAAAAGGAGTCATATTAGATTCCATTGCCTGACAAAAGTAAGGCAGGAGTATCAGATTTCATCGTATTGTTTTACTGATAATCATATAATAAAAAAGCCCCCGACATCGTTGTCAGGGGCTTAGAATTTTATACATTCCCGTTATTTGGAACTGCCTTTCGGTTTCGCGGCCGGTTTCGCCGACAGGGCTTTGATAATATCTAGGTGCCGTTGCATTCGTCGGATCTACTTCCAGCACTTTCTGCATATAGTCGATCGCTTTGGCTTTATCCTTTTTCACATCATTATAATAGCTGGCCAGGTAAAAATAGGCGCCGATGAGCTGGCTTTTATATTTCGCCGAATCCGGACTGGACCGGATAAAGCTGGCCAGTTTTTCGTAAGGTTCCACAGCGAGACCCTGCGACATCAGGCTGTCGTCTTCCGCCTGTTTGCTTTTGGCACACCATAGATATCCATATACTTCGGTCGGATATTTTGATACATAAATTCCACAGAAAATACTGTCGGCGGTTTTATAATTTCCGGCTGAATAATTGGCCATACCGAATTTAAACAGGTCGGAGTTTGTCGGATTCTTCACCGAGCGGTACAGGGCGCCCGAAATAATCGCCGCTGCCTGTTTATTCTTTGTTGCTTTCGCCAGTTCCAGTCCTTCGTTTGCGAATTTCTGTTTGTCGGCATCCATCGTATCCATGATGATCGCCTGCGCATAATACTGAAACGCCAGATTGCGGGTTACCGAATCGGTAAGTTTACCATAGATCTTCCCATATTCTTCAAAATCTGTAGCCAGGTACATGCTGGTATCTGCCTTCGCCAGGAAATTGGCCATGGCTTCGCGGGCAGCGGTATAATCTCCCAGTGAATCTGAGGCATAGGCCACCAGACGGTACATGCGGGGATTCACATTCGGTCCGTACTGACCGATCAGCTGCTGTGCACGGGTGCGGGCTTCGGGTACTTTTCCGGAAACATAGAGCATACCTGCTTTCATATATTCCAGATCAGGACCCTGGTCAGAATTGGCTGCATATTTATCCAGGTACATCGATGCTTTATTTACATCGCGGAGGTACCAGTACAGAAATAATTGTTCGTAAGCCGGAGCATAGGCCGGATCCATGGTGGTGGCGGATTCAAATGCCGGCAGGAAAAACTCCCGGTTATTCTGCGTGAGATAGATGATACCGATTTTCATTTCTGCTTCCGCGAGTTTCGGATTCAGATCCAGTGCTTTCTGATAATTGATTACGGCATTTCCACCGTCGAACTGGCGGCGGTAGGCGTCTCCCATGATCACATAGGTCTGGGGATCATTGAATCTTTTTATCTGTGTGGCCGTCGTTAGTTTCTGAATCGCATAGGTTAGCATCTCCCGCTTTTGCATCTACGTTGGCATAGGCCACCGCATTCAATACCGGGATATCTTTTTCCTTGGTGAGGCTGATGGCTGTTTCAAAACGCTTGTTTGGAATCTGTTTTGTTGCCATACAATAATTCCACATGGCCCATACCGACCAGGAGCAGGGGTGCATTGCCATTGGCAGCCAGCATTTTTGAATACAGGGCTTTGGCACCGGCGGTATCGCGGGTATCCCTTCGGTGAATCATGGTCTGTCCCAGCCAGTAAACGGCTTCGATATTATTCGGGTTTGCATTCAGTACTTTCTCAAATGCCGACTGGGCACTCGCAAACCTTTCATAATACAGAAATTGTTTCCCCTGTTCTAATGTCTGTGCATAACTGTACTGCCGATGCAGGTAAACGCCAGTAGCAGGCTGATGCTAATTTTTCTCATTCTGAATCCTCGTTTATAGTGTATAAATATATCCCAAAAACTGATTATTGCTGCATCTGCACACCTCTTATCAGCACATTGCTTATTGGTGCATCTCCACACTCCGCACATCGAAATTCATCCTTCCCGGAACCAGGTAAGCATGGAAGAATATCAATTGTCCTCTTTCATTGACCAGAAAGTTTACAAAATTGTTGCCCACCCCGGAATAATTCTCTTTCAATATATAATACAATCCGCGTACCATGGGGTACCGACTGTACCGGATATTGTACTGAAAAGGATAAACATAGGGTTTATCCGGACAATGTTCACACTTCACGCCCACTACTTTTACTTTTTTCAGAAAGGCCAGATCCATCGAATCTTCCCGGTCCCCGATCCAGCTCACCCCGATAAATCCGACCGCATTTTCATGGGTTTCTATATAGGAAATCACCTGCGGACTTGACCGGGCAGCAATTACATTTTTACCTAATGTATCTCCTTTCAATACCGAGTCGATCACATAACGAACCGTACTCGTCGCCGACACCCCGTCCATCACCACTTCCCGGTGATTTTTATCTTTCCCCTGGAGAAGGCTGCGCACCTCCTCCATGGTCATCAGCGTATCCTGGGTATGATTATTCACAACCATGGCCACCGCGTCATAGGCCAGCAGTCCGGAAATGGCGGGTGTTTTTGCTGAATCCTGAAAATAATGTTCTTCTTTCATAGTTAGTCCCCGGGTGATGATGACCATCCGGGTGCTGTCGTTATACAGATCCCTCAAACAGGCGGCTTCGGGTTTATATTCCACCAGTATATGGGCATCCGGAAACGAACTTTCGAACACTTTGAGCTGGGAATCGATTACAGGTTTAAAGGATTCATCCACACTGATATGTATGGTTCCGGAGGTAGGGGTTTCCACGGGTATGCGGGGTCCGCTATGACATCCGGTAAACACCTGACCTGCAAGGGCAAATACAAGTACCGGCAAACAACTTTTCAGCCTGTTCCTCCCCATTAAATTTTAGTTAAAATAATTTTTTTTATACCCCCGGTACACCCGGAAAAGACCATAGAGAATGCAGAGACCGCCAAACACATAACTGAACTTATCGTCAACATTGAAAACAACCCCCAGTGAGGATGAAAACAGGAAAAAGAAACCCAGGCAAACGATGATAATACCCATTCCATAATCCATGATGGATCGCCTCAGTTTATATCCCCTGGCTCGGCTGTCCTCATCCTTTTCTTCGGGCATTAGCATTCGTTTTTAGCGGCTAGCAAGATACTTAAAAAGCTTAAGGCAATTAAAGCATTTTAGATGACTAATAGGCATTTGTTACAATTGACAGTAAATTGATCTATTATTAATTAGCTGAACTATCTAGGGTCAGCTGTCAACGGTCATCCGTCATACTGTCATCCGATCTAGTCGTTGCTCACAAAAATCACCGGCAAATTAAAATACACAGCGACCTTCCGGTGGTTTTGCATGCCTGGTTTCCAGTCCGGCATTTTCGAAATCACGCGTTTCACTTCTGTATTATACGCATCATCCGCCGTCTGGGTTATTTCAACTTCCCGAACCCTTCCATCCGTGCCGACCACAAATCTCGCCACCACCCGGATCTGCGTCACCGGATTCCAGGTTATTATCCGGCATGCGCAGGTTCTTTATTAAAAATCTTTTTAATGCTTCGTTGCCTCCGGGAAATTCAGGCATCATTTCAGCATGATCCAAAATCTCACCTGTTCCTTCAGTCGAATCGACAACGGCGGTTGTTCCCGCGGTCTTATTTCCATTTCCATTTCCCGGAGGCTGGCCATTGTCTGGCCCTCCGGTGGTAGTGGTTAATCCGATAACTGATTTATTCAGGTCATCTGTGGTAGCCATGGGCTTTGGCTCACGGATGTCAGCTACGATTACCGGCGTTTTAAATTCAATAGTAGCCGGCGGTTTCGGAGCAGCCGGTCTTGCTGCCGGAAGTACAGGGTTTAACGCTTGGTGTGAGGTCTATCGCAGTAATGGTTGGATCCGGCACTTCGGGAGCAAATATCTTTAGCCGGCAGCGATTGTCCGTTCAGATAGAAAAATATTCCAACAATTACCAGCGATACCGTGACGCCCATGGAAATCAGCAGTCGCTGTGCATAATATTTTCTCAGCGGATAGGCGCCGTAGGATTTATTCCTGTTTTCAAATAAAATATCCAGCAGGTCGGCGTGGAGCACGTCGTTAGGTTTCATAAAATCTGTTTAAGATGAATGAATGGGGTTCAGAACCTGCGCAGTGGTTATGAGATGCGGTACGGTAGAGAATCCATAAAAGGTTGACGACGTTCGTTGACCGTTGACCGTTGACCGTTGGCCGTTGGCGGTTGGCGGTTAGCGGCAGATGTTAAGCGTTGGGTGTTGGGCGTGATCTCTCACACTCCCATACTCCCACACTCCCATACTTTCCTTATTTTTGTCACCATGAAAATTTTAATGGTTTGTCTGGGAAATATTTGCCGAAGCCCGCTGGCCGAGGGGATTCTGGAATCCAAAGCAAAAAAGAAGGGTCTTTCCTGGATGGTGGACAGTGCCGGAACCAATAATAATTATCATATCGGCGAAGCACCGCATCCCCTTTCACAAAAAGTTGCCAAACTCAATTCCGTAGATATCAGTCAGCAATGCGCGCGGGCATTTATGGCGGAAGACTTTGACCGTTTCGATAAAATATATGCCATGTGGTCCGACATCCTGGAACACATGAAAAAAATCGCACGGAATAAATTCAAGGCGGAAAAAACAGATCTGCTGATGAATGAAATCTATCCCGGGAAAAATCTGGATGTGCCCGATCCCTGGTACGGAGAAGAGCCCGGCTATCATAAAGTATATAAAATGATTGATGAGGCCTGCGAAAAGATCATTGAAAAATACGGAATCCTTAAAACTGCCTGATTATGAGCAAACCCGGCCTGCCTCAGGGAACGCGTGATTTCGGACCTGAGACGGTTCGCAAGCGAAATTTTATTTTTGATACCATTCGTTCGGTATTTGAACTCTACGGATATGAGCCGCTCGAAACGCCGGCCATGGAAAATCTCGATACCCTGCTCGGAAAATATGGTGATGAAGGGGATAAACTGATTTTTAAAATCCTCAACAACGGACTGGATCATGATTCCAAAAAAGAATCCGCCCGGGCCGCTTTCGAAAATATTCTTTCCGGAAAAAATGATAAAGCCATTACCGAACGTGCACTGCGTTATGATCTCACGATTCCTTTCGCGCGGTATGTGGCCATCAATCAGAATGATATTCCTTTCCCTTTCCGCCGCTATCAGGTTCAGCCCGTATGGCGGGCCGACCGGCCCCAAAAAGGACGTTACCGCGAATTTTATCAGTGTGATGCCGATGTAGTCGGAAGTCATTCGCTGATGAATGAAGTGGAGCTCACCCAGATTTACCTGACCGTTTTTGAAAAACTCGGCATTGATGTGGAACTCAGGATCAATCATCGCAAAATTCTATCCGGACTTGCAGATGCCATTGGTGGCATTGAACAAACGACCGCCATCACCACCGCCATCGACAAGCTGGATAAAATCGGGATGGAGAAAGTAAAAGAAGAACTGCTGGAAAGAAGTCTGGATGAAACACAGATTGCAGTGATTGAAAAATACCTGCATATCGATGGAAATAATGCTGAAAAAATCGAAAAGCTTTCTTCGCTTCTTCCCAATGCACTTGCGCAGTCCGGCGTGAGAGATCTGCAGTATGTTCTGAAATATGTTGCAAAGGATTCGGATCAGATACAAATAGTTCTTCTAAGAATTCCGGTTCATACAAAGATTCCGGCAAAAGTAAAGTCGTACTTGATTTCTCCCTGGCCCGCGGATTGAATTATTATACCGGAATTATTTTTGAAGTGCGCGCCAAAGGCGTGAGCATCGGCAGTATCGGCGGAGGCGGAAGATATGATGACCTGACCGGTTTGTTTGGTGTTTCCGGCATACCGGGTGTTGGTATTTCATTCGGTGTGGACCGGATTTATGATGTGATGGAAGAATTAAAACTTTTTCCGCAAACCGTGCAGCGATCTACACAGGTTTTATTTTTTAACCTGGGCGGAGAAGCGGCAGATAAAAGTTTTGAACTGATGCAGGGATTGCGCAATCAGGGAATCCGCTGCGAACTCTATCATGAGCAGGCAAAATTTGACAAGCAGTTTAAATATGCCGAGAAAAAAAATATTCCCACCGTCGTCATCATCGGTGCCGATGAACTGAAGTCGGGAATTGCGAAAGTGAAGGATCTGGAATCAGGAGTTCAGACGGAAGTGAGGTTTGAAGAATTGGGCGTAACGCTTAACGCCTAACGCTGAACGTCTAAACGCGTATCGTAACGTAATCAATCTAATCAATTAATAATTGATCAATTAACAATTAGTTGACTGCCCTCAAACACAACCGCCGCTCCCTGGCCCACCCCACACACATCGTTGCGAGTCCATATTTGGATCCGCGTCTTCTCATTTCATGCAAAAGCGTGGTAGAAATGCGGACGCCGCTGCATCCGAGCGGATGTCCCAGGGCAATCGAACCGCCGTTCACATTGATTTTCTGCAGATCCAGTCCCAGATCATGGATGCAGGCGATGGACTGGGAAGCAAAGGCTTCATTCAGTTCAATCAGATCCATATCATCTACGTTTCAATCCGGCCCGGTAAATGGCTTTTTGGGAAGCCGGCACGGGACCCAGTCCCATGATGGCCGGATCCACCCCGGCGACACCCATGGACAACACCGTGGCGATGGGTTCGAGATTATAATTTTTCACGGCTTCTTCACTGGCCAGCAAAATCGCTGCTGCACCGTCATTGATTCCGGATGAATTACCGGCCGTTACGGTTCCGTCTTTCTGAAAAGCCGGTTTGAGCCGGGCCAGTTTTTCCAGGGAGGTCTCCCGGGGATGTTCATCCCGGGTAAACCAGGTAACCAGCTGATCCTGCACGAGTTCCACCGCTACCATTTCGTCATTCCATTTTTCGGCCGACAGGGCGGCAAAATATTTCGACTGGGATTCCAGGGCAAATTCATCCTGGGCGATCCGGGAAATCTTCCATCGCTGCGCCACATTTTCTGCCGTTTCTCCCATGGAATAGGGATAATACTCGGTCCGTCAGTTTTTTATTCGGAAATCGCCAGCCGATGGTTGTATCCACCATTTCCAGTTTTCGGCTATAGGCAGAAGTGGGTTTGGCCATCACAAAGGGAGCGCGGGACATACTTTCCACGCCGCCGCGATGTATAGATCTCCTTCGCCGCACATGATGGCCCGGGAAGCATCCATTAGGGCCTGGAGTCCGGAAGCGCATAGTCTGTTTACGGTATTTCCGGCCACGGAAACCGGCAATCCCGCCAGCAGGGCCGCCATACGGGCCACATTCCGGTTGTCTTCACCCGCCTGGTTGGCATCGCCGGCAATCACATCTTCGATGGCTTCGGGATCTATATTTTCATTCCGGGCGAGAATAGCGCGGATCACATAGGCCAGGAGATCGTCGGGTCTCACCGCCGCCAGTGCGCCGCCGTATTTGCCGATGGGGGTTCGCACGGCGTCGATAACATAGACTTTCTTCATGTTTTAAGATAAAGTGACCAAAGATAGGCTTAAGCTTAATGCTTAACGCCTAACGCTCAACGCTTAAACGTATATGCTGTATATGTATAGCAGATCGTTTCAACAGCATTTACCATCACCATATACCATTGACCATCTGCCAATAAATCTTACCAAGGCCTTAGGCTTTAAGCTTTGAGCCTTAAAAAACTATCTTTGCCCCTTCATGAAAAACGAAAAAACAAATATCCGCACGCTTTCGCGGGCCGAGATTTCAGAATATTTTGAGGATCTCGGAGAACCGAAATTCAGGGCCGGACAGGTATACGAATGGATCTGGCAGAAACATGCTTTTCAGTTCGATGACATGACCAACCTGAGCAAGGAACTGCGCGCCAGACTGGCCAAGGATTTCTCCTTTCCCTCGCTCCGGATTGATACCACCCAGCAAAGTGCTGACGGAACCATGAAAACCAGGTTCAAGACTTTCGACAATCATTTTGTGGAAGGGGTGCTGATACCGACCGACGAACGGCGAACCGCCTGTGTTTCTTCCCAGATCGGTTGTTCCCTGAGCTGCAAATTTTGTGCAACGGGTTATATGGACCGGGAAAGAAACCTGGATTTCGATGAGATCTACGACCAGGTGGTCATGATCAATCAGCAGGCGGAAAAAACATTTGAAAAAAAACTCAGCAATATTGTATTCATGGGCATGGGTGAACCCCTGCTCAATTATAAAAATGTACTGAGAGCCATCGAACGGATCAGTTCAGCGGAAGGTCTCGGCATGAGTCCGCGGCGCATCACGGTTTCCACCGCCGGTGTAGCAAAAATGATCCGTCAGCTGGGTACTGACAAAGTGAAATTTAAACTGGCGCTTTCCCTGCATGCGGCCAATGATCAGAAAAGACACGAGATCATGCCGATCAACGACACGAATAATATCCGTTCGCTGATCGACGCGCTGAACTTTTTCTATAAAGAAACCGGAAACGAAATCACGTTTGAATATATCCTGTTCCAGGATTTCAATGACAGTCTGAAGGATGCCGATGAGCTGATCAAAATCTACCGGCAGGTTCCGGCAGACCTGGTAAACATCATCGAATACAATCCGATTGCCAATGCCCTCTTTGAAAAACCAGAGGAATCAGTCGTGAATATTTTCATGAAACACTTAGAAAAGAATAAAGTGAATGCGAGACTTCGCCGCAGCCGGGGAAAAGATATTGATGCCGCCTGCGGACAGCTGGCGAATAAAAATGCTTCACCCCAACTGCCATGAAACGCAAAACAGATAATTTCTCCAAATTCATCAATCGCAAAAGCACCGCCGCGGTAAAAGAAGAATTCCGCCAGGAAAAAAAACTGGAAAAGAAAACGCGTCGCGAAGCGGTTGAAAAACATTTCGAAGAAAAAAGAAATAAGAAGGCTGTGGCAGCTTCCATTAAATCGGACGCGCCGTGGTTCCGGCTTCTTCCGACAAAGGCGTTGTTCATCCGAAATCGGCCACTCCGGAAGAGGTGCCACGATCCCGCTGAATAAATATGTTGCCCATGCCGGCGTGAGTTCCAGAAGGGCGGCAGCGACGCTCGTGAAAGACGGAAAAGTTACGGTGAATGGTGCCGTGGTTACCGATCCCGGAACAAAAGTTTTATATACCGATACGGTGAAAGTTGCCGGTAAAAAAGTGACGGTCTCCAGTCATTTTGTTTATATCCTGCTGAATAAACCCAAGGATTTTCTGACCACCACCACCGATCCGCAGGGAAGAAAAACCGTTCAGCAGCTGATCAGCAAGGCAACGGAAGAAAGAGTATATCCGATCGGACGGCTGGACCGGAATACATCCGGCGTATTGTTGTTTACCAACGACGGAGACCTGGCGCAGAAATTATCCCATCCGAAAAATGAAATGAAGAAGATCTATCATGTGGGTCTGGATAAACCGCTGACGAAAGTACATTTCGAGAAAATCATGGGTGGTATTGAACTGGAAGACGGCTTGGCCAAAGTAGATGAGATGGCCTATGCAGATCCGAAAGACAAAACACAGATCGGACTGGAAATACACAGTGGAAAAAACCGGATCGTGAGAAGAATATTTGAAGCCCTCGGTTACGATGTTAAAACCCTTGACCGCGTGATGTATGCCGGGCTCACCAAGAAAAATGTTCAAAGAGGAAACTGGCGCTTTCTGACGGAAAAAGAAATCACGGGCGTTGAAATATCTTAAAGTCGTAAGCGTTCAGCTGAACGCTTAACGCTTAACGCCTAACGCTTAACGCTTTCTACTTTTACATTTCCAATTCACACTGTCAACTGTCAACTGTTATCTGTCATCTAAATGAAACTTCCCGAAATACTTCTTGAAAACGACGAACTGATTGCGCTGAATAAACCGGCCGGTTTGCTGAGTGTGCCCGACAGAACACAGTCCGTCCCTTCACTCAAAGATTTACTGATTGAAAAATACGGAGAGATCTTTACCGTTCACCGCCTGGATCGCGAGACCAGCGGGGTGATTGTTTATGCAAAAACGGCTGAAGCCCATCAATACCTTTCGGTGATTTTTCAGGAACGACAGGTTGAAAAAATCTATTATGGAATTGTCTGGGGTCATCCCGCCGCGTCATCGGGAGTGATTGATCTGCCGATGTTTGAGCATCCGGGAAAGAATGGAACGATGGTCGTGAACAGAAAAGGCAAACCCGCTTCTACCGGATATGAAGTGCTGGAAAATTTCGGCAAATATTCTTTTATGAAATTCGATCTCTTCACCGGCCGCACCCACCAGATTCGGTTGCATATGAAAGAAACCGGGCATCCGATCTTGTGTGATCCCTTATATGGTGACGGCAAACCCTTTTTGGTTTCTTCACTGAAGAAAAATTATAATCACTCCGGATTTGAAGACGAGAAACCCATCCTCAGCCGCCTCGCCTTACATTCTGCAAAACTTTCTTTCAAAAATCAGGAAGGAGAATCATTTACACCTAGAGGCAGAAATGCCGAAGGATATGCGGGCGCTCCTGAGTCAGATGAGAAAAAGCTTAAAGCCGAAAGCGTAAGTGAAACGCCTAACGCCTAACGTCTAATATGTAACGCTTATCGTTTTCTAAATTAAATGAGAAGATTTAATATTGTAACATTTCTGATATCTACTTTAATAGTGGCGGTTCTAACTTTCATAAGTTTTATTGCAGCATTTGGGGAAGATGAGGGCAATAATCTTAATTTTATTTGGTTGTTTTTTGCTCGACTATTTGGCATATTGCGTTTCCCCACCCACACGTTATTTTGGAGTTTTTTAACGACCGGAAACCACATGTCCACGTATTACGTTCCTGGGCTTATTATAAACTGCATATTTTATGGAATTGTAATTGAGCGGATAATTTCTTTTCGCAAGAAAAAACATAGAAACCCTTCTGTCCCAAATAAGTGATAATTGCCAAATCTGTCAACTGTCATCGGTCATCCCTGTAGACCACTCCGCTCTTCATCACAAATTTTATCTTGCCCATTGTAGCAATATCTTTCACCGGATCGCCTTCAACGGCGACGATATCTGCCCATTTACCTTTTTCAATTGTTCCGGTTTTATCGCTGATGCCGATCAGTTCTGCTGCACTCAGTGTGGCTGAACGCAACACTTCCAGCGGAGGCATTCCGGCCTCTGTCATGTAACCCATCTCCATCCAGTTTTTTCCATGTGCATACACTCCTGCATCCGTACCGAAGGCAATTTTTACTCCGGCCTTATACGCCTTTGTAAAAGTCGCCGTCATATGCGGACCGATCGCGAGCGCCTTTCCGACGATCACCGGTGGAAAATATCCTGGTTTTTTGGCAGAATCGGTAACTGATTTACCAGCGATGATCGTGGGCACGTACCATACTTTATATTTTATAAATAAACTGATGTCTTCATCATCCATGAAAGATCCATGTTCGATGGATGCAACGCCTGCGAGGATGGCTCTTTTGATGGCTTCCGCACCATGGGCATGCGCTGCCACCTTCATCCCGTAATCATTGGCCGTTTCCACAATCGCGCGGATTTCTTCTTCGGAAAACTGGGGACCGGAACCATTGGTCTCCATACTCAGCACCCCGCCGGATGCCAGGATCTTGATCAGGTCCGCCCCTTCCTTATATCTTTCGCGAACGGCCTTGATACATTCTTCTTTTCCGTTTGCCACTCCGTCAATCGGACCGGGATCTCCCATTAAATCTTTCCGGTAACCCATCGTCGGATCTCCGTGACCTCCGGTGGATCCAATGGCTTTTCCGCTGGTATAAATATGGGGTCCAACAATAATCCCGTGATTAATCGCATTACGCAATGCAATATTCACTCCCGATCCGCCCACATCCCGCACGGTGGTGAAGCCGGACATCAATGTCGTCTTTGCAATCACAACAGATTCAAAAGCAATGTCCGCAGTGTTTTCCCTGAACTCCTTCGCCTGATCGGAAGTCGTTTCTCCTTCGATATGTACATGACAATCGATCAGTCCGGGCATCACGGTTTTGTTTTTTAAATCGATCACTTTGTCATTGGCCAGTGGTGCTGCAAATCCTTTCTGCACTTCTGAAATAATATTGCCTTCAACGATGATGGTCATATCTGTTGAAACCTGCAGGGAACGGGTGTCGATCAGGTGGCCGCAATAGATCAGGGTTCGCTGGGCTGAAAGGGAATGGAATAAGAGGATGGTAAAACAGAGCAGTATGATTTTGCGCATATGGAATGATTTGAGGGTTCGCTGATTCCGAAGATACTGCCCAAAGCTTAAAGCCCAACGCCTAAGGGGTTTATGGTTTATGGTATATGGTGTATGGATTAAATGCCATAAACCATCCACCATATACCATCAACCATATTCCATCAACCATACACCAAAAAAAAGGCACTCCGAAGAGTGCCCGATAGGTATTACTGGATATCTAAATTCCTAAATATTCGGCTGCGGTGTATACCTCAGATAAGGTTTCACCACTTTCACGCCCTTTGGAAATTTCTTGATCGCGTCTTCGGTAGAAACCGCCGGAACCACAATCACGTCTTCTCCCTGTTTCCAGTCAGCCGGTGTAGCCACGCTGTAGTTAGCCGTCAGCTGCAGAGAATCCACCACCCGCAGCACTTCATTGAAATTTCTTCCGGTAGAAGCGGGATAGGTAATGATCAGCTTAACGGCTTTATCTGGTCCGATCACCACCAGTGAACGAACAGTTGCTGTTGCAGATGCATTGGGATGAATGAAATCATACAGTGTGCTCACCGCTCGGTCAGCATCAGAAATGATGGGGAAATCAACATTCACCACCTGGGTTTCGTTGATATCACCGATCCAGCCATGATGACGGTCCAGTGTATCCACACTCAGCGCCAGCACTTTTACATTGCGCTTGGCAAATTCATCTTTCAGGGCAGCAGTCTTTCCGAGTTCGGTTGTACAGACAGGTGTATAGTCAGCGGGGTGAGAGAACAGGATACCCCATGAATTTCCCAGGTATTCGTAAAAGTCAATTTCACCAGCAGAAGTACTGGCTTTGAAGTTGGGAGCAATGTCCCCTAAACGTAAACTCATTGTTGAACTTTTTAATTATTAAAAAATCAAAGAAGATGACAAATATATTCATTCTCTATCAAATAAGTAGACTTTGAATATATTTTTATAAAACAGTTCATATAATGATCTGATTCTCAATTTTAAAATACTCCATTTAAAAAATCCCTGTTTTACTATTGTTTTTAGTAAATTGAAGAACAGGTCGCGGTTAACTTACTCGTGATCAGCGGGTTCATTTTAATTTTTATCTGATGGAATGGTTGAACAGCAGTCTCGCCCCTTTAAAAGAACTCCTTGCTTTTTTATATAAAAAAGCAAAGACGAACGACGTACATAAAAAACAGGTGATCATGGAACTGCGGGATAACCTGAATGTATTTAAAAACGGATTTTTTAACCAGTCACCCAATGATACGATGATTGATCTCCTGTCCAGGGATGCCATACAGGCAGCTATCAAAGAAAATTTCACTTTTAAAAAACTCCGTCACGGCATCATTAACGCGGCCATCATTTATGATGACCGGAATAAAAAATATGCCGGATGGACCGCTGAAAAACTGGTCGATAAAATCGATGAGAAAATTGTAGAGCTGAAGAATATCAAAAAAATGAACAACAACTCCGTGAAGGATGTCCGCAATAATATTTCCCTGATGATGAGTAATCTGTATTTCCGGATGAAACTGCTGGCGGATTTTATTAAGTCGGAATGAGTGATGGCGGATGACGGATGGCGGATGACCGATGACCGTTAACGGCTTTAAGCCTTAGGCTTTAAGCTTTTCTTCCTGATGTTTCCACAACTCCTGAAAAATCGCACTGCTGTTTTTCAGATCGGTGAAGGTTCCTTCGTCAGCAATACGTCCGCCCTGCAGCACATACACATAATCAAAATAACTCAGCAGGTATAAGCGGTGCAGACTGGAAACAATGGCCTTGCCTTTACATTCTTCAAAAAGTTTTTCATAGATCTGTACTTCCGTCTTGGGATCCACACTGCTGGTGGGTTCATCCAGTAAAATGATATCACTGCTTTTCGCAGCGAGTATTCCCCGCGCCAGGGCCAGTCTTTGTTTCTGACCTCCGGACAGGTTCACGCCTTTTTCCTGGATATTCGATTGGAGTCCGTTCGGCAGCAGCCGGATCACTTCCGTAAAATGTGCCGTATCGCAAACTTCCAGAATATCTCTCTTCCTCAAAAGGAAGTCCGAGGGTGATATTGTGTTCAATGGTATTTTCAAAAATTTCCGGCTCCTGCGGAAACAAGGTCACCGAGTCGGCAATACTTCCGGCATCGGTCTCTCCGCTTATCATCCAATATCATTTCCGCGCCTGGCTGTGCTTCATACAATCCCCTTAACAACGCCATCAGGGTGCTTTTGCCACTACCGCTTTCACCGATCAGGGCAATTCGTTTTCCTTTTTCAATGGTCAGGTGAATATCATGCAGGCTCTGCGCTTTTTCTTCCGAAGAAAAATGTGTCCTTATGTGAAAAATTTAATCCTGTAATGGAAAGTGATTTTCCAGTGATCCGGAAGTCCGGATGCAGCATCCGGCAGATGTTGCTCCCGGTAGGCCTCGGAAATAAACCGGGCCGTCTGCACATTCGTATTGTACTGAACAATCTGTGTGTACTGCCAGGCGATATCATGAAACACACTGGTGAACTGGTTTACAAAACCAAGCAGGGCCACCAGGTGACCCACCATGAATACTTTATCCCGGGACCCAGTGCTGGTAAACATATCCCACCACCGTTACCACATAAATCAGCACTACCAGCAGTGTCTGCAATAAACCATTTCCATTCGTTGATCCGCACGGTTCGCATAAAGGGAGCAAATACCTGTTTCACTTTATCCATCAGACCTTTTTCCATTCTTTTCTCCAGCCGAAGGGTAATCACGGTATTGATATTGGACAGACTGTCGAACAGGGTACTCGATACCACATGTTCTTTTTCATTGGTTTCGTCCACCGCTTTTACAAAGGGTTTGTCAAAAATAAAAATCACCCATACCGTAAGCAATGCCCAGCAACACGCCGATACTTCCGAAGAGCGGAGAAAAAATCAGCATCGCGATGAAGGAGGAAAAAAACTTGGTGATGGCATAGAGATACATAAATCCGTTCTGAAAAAATTCTTTCAGTGCCTCATAGGCTTTCCGTATCCGGTTGATGGTGGCCCCGCTGTGATGATCCTGATGCCATTTCACCGGCAGATGCAGGGTCTGGTGATAGAGTTCCTGCAAAAAATTCCGGCTCAGATTAAAAGCCAGTCGCCGTTCCATTACCCGGGCGGGACCATGAAAAGCCCATTCAATAATTTTAAGCAGGAAAAAAGCGATCCCGTACCACCAGGCATAATGCAGTATGCCCGCACCTTCCTTCTGCAAAGTATTGATAAACCAGCCATACAATAACGGATACAGGGTAAATATTCCGCTGGACAGGATAAAAAGAGAATAGACCCCGACATATTGTTTTTTTTCCTGGCGGGCATATCGCCAGGCCGTTTTCATAAGTGATATGTAGGGATTGGGCCATATCCGAAAAGATATTCTCCAAACTTAAGAAAAAGCTTCAGGCTTTAGGCTTTAGGCCTTCAGCTTTCTGTACTTTTGGTTTATGGCGAATCCCAACCTGCAGCCTGACAGAGATCTGACAGGAAGTCCCGACAGGGAATTTGAAAATAGTATCAGACCGGCGGCCATTCGTGATTTTTCGGGTCAGCCCCAGCTGATTGAAAATCTCCTGATTTTTATCAAAGCAGCGAAACAACGGGGTGAAGCCCTGGATCATATTCTTTTTCATGGTCCGCCGGGTCTTGGGAAAACAACCCTGAGCCGGATCGTTGCCAATGAACTCGGGGTGCAGATTAAAGAAACATCCGGTCCGGTAATTGAAAAACCCGGTGACCTGGCCGGACTGCTCACCAACCTGGAACCCAATGATGTTTTGTTTATCGATGAAATTCACCGGCTGAGTACGGTGGTGGAAGAATACCTCTATTCGGCGATGGAAGATTACCGGCTCGACATTATGATTGATACCGGTCCCAATGCGAGAAGCATTCAGCTCAGCCTGAATCCCTTCACCCTGATCGGTGCTACCACGAGAAGCGGTTTATTGACCGCTCCCTTATTGTCCCGCTTCGGCATAAAATCGAGACTGGAATATTACGACCATGCCACGCTTCAGAAAATCATCCTGCGTTCAGCCGGAATCCTGAATACCAAGATCACTTCCGATGCGTCGGAAGAAATTTCCAGACGCAGCCGCGGCACACCACGAATTGCCAACGGACTACTGAGACGTGTGCGTGATTTCGCACAGGTGCTTGGCAATGGCATTATCGATATGGGCATTACCAAACATGCACTGCGTGCACTGAATGTGGATGAACACGGTCTGGATGAAATGGACAACCGCATTCTGTTTACCATCATTGAAAAATTCAAAGGCGGACCCGTTGGTCTCAATACCATTTCCACCGCTGTAGGCGAAGAATCCGGCACCATCGAAGATGTGTATGAACCTTTTCTGATACAGGAGGGGTTTCTCATGCGCACTCCGCGCGGTCGCGAGGCAACACCCAAAGCCTATGAGCATCTGGGGAAGAAGCCGCATCAGGAGAGACCATCTTTGTTTTAGACGTATTAAGCTTGAAGCGTGAAGCGTTTTAAGCGCGAGGCGCGAAGCTTGAGGCTTAGGCCAAATAATTTGGCTTCAAGCCTCAAGCTTCACGCCTCAAGCTTAAAAAGGGAAATCCACCTTCACGCTGAAATTTCGTCCCATATTATAAATGCCGTGATATTTTCCCGGGCTGTCGGGATAGGGTTCGAAATATTTCAGGCGGCTGAGATGGTCCTGGTATACCACATCGAAAATATTATTGGCGAACAGATAGATATTAAATAACAGTTTATCCTTTTTATTCGTAAAGCCCGCACCTACTCCGGCATTGATCAGGGTATATCCCGGCGTGGGTGTTTCCGTATTATCTGCCAGATAAACCCGGTTTTGCGGACCGGAAAAAGCGGCCGCGACTTTCACAAATCCATTTACCAGCCGCATATTCTTATTGCTGAAATCATACTGCAGCTCAGAAATTCCATGCACCGGCGGAATATCCGGCAGGTACATCGTGGAATCGGTAATCGGTTTCCCCGGTGTGGAAAGCAGGTTGCCATATACCAGGGAGACGCTGTTTTCAAAATGTATTCTTTCTACCGGATGAATGTCAAAACTCAGTTCGCCGCCATACAACGCGGCCCTTCCCTGGCGGTACTGGTATACTTTATTTCCTTCGCGGGTGGAATCCGTGCCGTCTGTATTCAAAATTTTCTCATTAAAAATATAGTCGGATACCGAATTATAAAACACGCTGAAATTTATGACTGCAATTTTGGTATTGAAGGTGACGCCGACGTCTTCCTGAACATTATATTCCGGATTGAAATCCGGATTACCTACCTGATAGATTCCCGTTCCCGGATGTACGCCATTGGCAGAAATTTCAGAAATATTGGGGGAACGATATCCTCTTGAAATATTTGCCTTGGCTGACCATTTGGATGAAAAAGAATAAGTGAGACCCAGACTACCGGAATATCCGGTAAATATCCTGTGATAGTAGGGAAAAGCCAGACTGCCCTTGGCGGTATCGGGACCGTATACCGGCAAATCATAATCAATTCCATTTGAATCGATATATAGTTGCTGATTGGTAAAACTGCGGCTGTCGAAACGAATACCCCCTGCAATGTCCAGTTTACCAAAAGTCTTCTTCGTCATGATGAAAGGACCGATATCAAACTGGTTGAAAGAAGGAATGATGAATTCGGTTCCGTTGGTCGCTGTATTCTGCTGATACATTCCGTTCAGTCCGGTCGTGACATCCCAGCCATTTAAGGATGGAAAATAATATTTCACATCGTATACATAGGAATTCAGCTGCAGGTAAAGTCCCGGCACATCCGGTTGTTGCGGATGACTATATTCTCTTCTCACGCTGCGTTCGAAGCCCAGGTTAACGGTTATTCTTCCGCTGCCCAGTGCAAAATTATTGGTTGAATAAATATGGAAGAGCTGTACATGCTGGTGCAACGGTGTAATCGCATAACTATGCAGTTCCGCATCTGTAACTATCGGGCGGTATGTATCTGAGTCCGTGATTTGTTTGGTAAACTTCCGGCTTGCCGAATCGCGACTGCCATCCGGTATTTCCTGCAGATCATCGAATACCGAAATATTCAAATGAGAATAACCAAATGCACGGTGCAATCCCAGGGAAAGTGTAGCATCGGTTTCGCTGAACGCCGTATTGTACACGCGGCCATCAGCGGGATCTGAATAATTGCTGGCCTGTTTATGGGATAAACGCCCCATCCATTCAAATCCGTTTTTTGTTCCCTCCAACATCGCCGATCCTCCGAAGAGACCATTGTTCGACTGAAATTCTGCCAGCACATCGCCTTTGATTTTTCCTTCCGGTGCCGGAGGTGTGGGAATCAGGTTTACGACTCCGGCCAACGCATCTGATCCGTAAGTTAAACTGGCCGGACCTTTAATTACTTCCGCATGATCAACACCATACTGGTCCACTTCAATGCCATGTTCATCTCCCCATTGCTGTCCTTCCTGGCGCACACCATCATATAAAGTCAGGATGCGGTTATACCCGAGTCCCCGGATAAATGGTTTAGAAACATTGGGCCCGGTGGTCAGCTGGGTTACTCCGGGTAATTTGGCAATCGCATCAATAATATTCGTGCTCAGGATTCCCAGTATGGCAGCATGATTCATCGTTGCAATCGGTACCGGACTTCTTTTGATCTGCGTTGCCTTGGAAAGGCCGGTAATGACAACCGGACTTTCTTCCGTATACTGAAGACCCAGGTTAAAATCCAAGATGGCTTTTTCTGTAACGGTAATATTTTTTATCTGGGTGGAATGACCGATGGCATGGGCTTCCACCAGGTAACTGCCAGAGGGCAGGTTGGCAAAGCGGTAATATCCGGATTCATCGGCCATGGCTCCCAGTTTCAGATCCGAAATATAAACCGTGGCACTTGGTATAGCTTTTCCGGTAGCGCTGTCCAGCACCTTTCCGGAAAGTGAACCACTGGGTTCCAACGCATTTAAGTTTATTCCAATCTGGGCAGGTGAATAATAAAAAGCGGTGCCGAAATAAAAGAATAGGAATAAAAATTTCATCAAATCTGCTGTTATTGTAAGCTGCAGGCGAACCTGCTAATGGGGTATTCTGTATCAGGAACAGAATACAGCAGGAGGTCCGCGTCCATCAGACTGTGGCTGGTATTGAATTACAAAAGAGCGGAGTGGTTCAAAAAAAATTGCCGGAGAGGAAGATAAGTTTATCGTTACCGGATCCTGAATTCCCGGAAGGAAGGGTTCCACCACCACGAGATCATCCACATGACAATGAAAACCGGAAGCACTGACATGCTTTGGGGAGTGATTCGCAGAAAACTGCCCATCCTGGTGATTGGCCAGGAGGTCGTGCAAAAATCTTTTCGGTGTTGAGCAAAATGCAAACAACAACAGGAAGAAACCTGCCAGTGATTTTCGTATGGTAAAAGACTTTTTCAATGTAACGTTAACGCTTATCAATTGTTAATTATTAATTATTTTGGCGAACTAAATTAACGGTCAACCGTCAACGGTCAACGGTCAACTTAATATTTTCAATTATCCCCGCAATCCCCTGTCCGCCGCCAACACAGGCCGTTACAATACCATATTTTTTATTCAGTCTTTTCATTTCATGGGTGATCTGAATCGTAAGTTTTGCCCCGGTACATCCCAGCGGATGACCCAGTGCAATGGCCCCGCCATTCATGTTCACGATTTCCGGATTCATCTCCAGCTTGCGGATAACAGCAAGCGCCTGACTGGCAAAAGCTTCATTCAGTTCAACCAGATCGATCTGCGACAAATTCATACCCGCCTGCTTCAATGCTTTCGGAACAGCTTCCACCGGACCGATTCCCATGATGCGCGGATGAACACCGGCGCTGGCGCAGCTTACCAGACGGGCAATGGGTTTTAATCCCAAGTTGTTCACCATTTTTTCTCCCATCACAATCACGAAGGCAGCACCATCGCTGGTCTGGGATGAATTGCCCGCTGTAACGGTACCACCCATCGCAAAAACAGGTTTCAGTTTCGCCAGTGCTTCCAGAGAGGTATCCTTTCGCGGACCTTCATCGGTATCCACGATATATTCCCGCTGTTGTTTTTTTCCATTTTTATCCAGATAGCACTTCTTCCACTTTTATCGGAAGAATGCCCTCTTTAAAATATCCTTTTTCAATCGCGTTGAGTGCTTTCATATGCGACTGATAGGAAAACTGGTCCTGGTCCTCGCGGTTAACATTGTATTCTTTCGCCACGGCTTCTGCCGTAAGTCCCATATTCAGATAATAATCCGGATCATCGGATGCAATGGAAAAAGATGGAACCACTTTCCATCCGGATGTCGGCACCATGGTCATACTTTCCGTGCCTCCGGCGATGATACAGTCTGCCTGTCCGCTGCGGATTTTTGCCGTCGCGATGGCGATGGTTTCCAGTCCGCTGGCGCAATACCGGTTCACGGTCATTCCCGGAACACCGATGCCTACAGCCCGGGCAGCGATGATACGGCCCACCTGCAGGCCCTGTTCGGCTTCAGGAACGGCATTGCCCACAATCACATCATCCACCTGTTTGGGATCGAGCTGGGGCACAGAAGCCAGCAAACCTTTAATGACGGTAATGGCCAGATCGTCGGGCCTGTAAAACCGGAAACCGCCTCTTTTGGATTTGGCTACTGCGGTACGATATCCGGCAACGATATAAGCTTCCTGCATGGGTATTTGATTCTAGCGTGTCCAAAGGTAAAATTCTTCACCCAGTATATAAACATCCCAACTGTTAAAGTGTTTTATCTTTGCTCCGCGTATGTACAAATGGCTTCGCTCCTTATTGTTCCTTTTCCCGCCTGAATCCGTTCACCATTTTTCCATGTTTGTTTTGAAGGGCATTTCCGCCAATTCGCCGGGCCGTTGGCTGCTCAGGAAAGCTTTTTCGGTGGAAGATCCGCTGCTGCAGAAAACATTTGCCGGACTGGACTTTAAAAACAGGGTCGGACTGGCTGCCGGATTCGATAAAAATGCCCTCTACCTGCAGAGCCTGGAAACCCTTGGATTCGGATTTGTGGAAATCGGAACCGTTACCCCGATTGCGCAGGACGGAAATCCAAAACCGAGGTTATTCCGGCTGAAAAAAGACCAGGCGCTGATCAACCGGATGGGATTTAATAATCATGGCGTGGATACCGTTGCCGCCCGTTTGAAAAAATGGAAAGAAAAACCGGCTTCGTCCGGAAACAAGAAGTCTGATCATTGGTGGAAATATCGGGAAGAATAAAATCACCCCCAATGAAGATGCCTGGAAGGATTATGCCATCTGTTTTGAAAAACTTTTTCCCTGGGTGGATTATTTTGTGGTGAATGTGAGTTCACCCAATACACCCGGTCTGCGGGAACTGCAGGAAAAAGAATCCCTGCGGAAAATCCTCACGCGCGCTTGCAGGAGCTCCGGAACAAATACCCGCTGCAAAAACCGATTCTCCTGAAAATAGCGCCGGACCTGGGTTTCGGACAAATTGACGATGTGATCAGTCTGGCCATGGAAATAAAACTCGACGGACTGGTGGTGAGCAATACCAGTATTTCCCGGGAAGGATTTAAAGACATCTGCCAAAGAATTGGAAACGATTGGTGCCGGCGGACTCAGCGGACTACCCATTCAAAAAAAATCTACGGAGATCATTCAGTATATCGCTGAAAAAACAAATCATCAGCTCCCCATCATGGGTTCGGGTGGAATTTATTGTGCTGAATCGGCGATAGAAAAAATAAATGCCGGTGCCGGGCTGGTCCAGATATGGACCGGATTTATTTATGCAGGGCCTTTGCTGGTGAAGAAAATTCTGAACGGCATGCGTAAAAACGCGCGCAGCATGAAGCGGGAAGCGGGGGGACTGTTTTAATGCTTAATGCAATTAACTGCCTAATTCGCTTAACGCCTCAACGATAAACGCATCCAACGATCAAACGATCAACGATCAACGATTAACGATTTACGCATTAAAGCAAGTTTCAGCAACACCGCAGCCGCAACAGCAGCCGTTTCAGAGCGGAGACGGTTATCGCCCAGTTCTACGGCAATGAATTGATTTTCCAGTGCGGATTTTATTTCTTCGGTTGAAAAATCTCCTTCCGGGCCAATCAGAATGAGCTGGGAAGAAAGACTCGTATTCAACATTTCACTGAGTTTATTTTTTGATCCGGGTTCACAATGGGCAATAAATTTCTGATCTGCTTTTGCCTGCTGCACCCAGTTTTCAAAACCCTGGGGTTCCTGTATAACGGGCATCCATACCTGCTGTGACTGGATCATGGCGCTTTCCAGGATACCCTGCATCCGGTCCATCCGGAACTGCTGTTTTTCGGTGCGTGCGCATTTCAAAGGAATGATTTCAGAAATGCCGAGTTCGGTTGCTTTTTCCAGGAACCATTCAAAGCGGCTGGTATTTTTCAACAGGGAAAGAGCAATCTGAAGCCGTGCGTTTGGGCGCATCCTGCTTTTGTTTTTCCAAAATCCTGACCTTGCATTTTTTTTTATTCGCGTCGCGAATAGAAGCCAGTCACAGATAATCCCTTTCCATCGGTTAATCGCAGTTCTTCCCCTGCCTGCATGCGAAGCACCTGCACGATATGGCGCGAGGAATTTTCATTCAGTGCAAATTCGTCTGCCATCGTAGCCAGATGGGCAAAATAAAAATAAGGACTGGCCATCTGATGAAGTTAAACGAAGGACCGAGTCTTAGAAGGATCTTCGTCATTAAAGGAATATCATTCATCTTGCTTCCTGCCTGGATATAGAGTTTGGGACCGCCCTGCTCATCCGGAGGCACCGGTTTCCAGTTTCCGCCGGAGGGCAGACCGTTAAAATCCGATCCTTCGTCATCCACGAATTTCTGAATATGCAGCAGCGCGCGGAGTTTAATGGTTTCCAGGGAACCGTTTCGGTGTTTGGCAATACGCACATGGGTTTCTCCCTTATTGCTTTCACCCAATTCATTGGCGGTGATATCGTAATATTCGGGACGGTAGAGGAACATGACCATATCCGCATCCTGTTCGATGGCACCCGATTCGCGCAGATCACTCAGCTGCGGCATCTTATTTCCTTCCTTTCTTTTTTCCACTTCACGGCTCAACTGGGAAAGGGCGATGATGGGCACCTGCAATTCTTTGGCCAGTCCTTTCAGGTCGCGGGAAATATGGCTGATTTCCTGTTCGCGGTTGCCATTTCGGTTGTCTCCTGTGCCGCTCATCAGCTGCAGGTAGTCGATGATGATGAGGCCGACATTGTGTTTGTTTTTCAGCCGCCGGCATTTGGCCCGCAATTCAAAAATATTCAGGGCCGCAGTATCATCGATGAAAATGGGTGCCTGGGCCAGCCGCGTGAATGCCTTTGGCATAGAGCTGTTTCATTTCATGCTCTTCCAGTTTGCCCCGGGAGATTTTTTCCAGCCAGATTTCACTTTCGGCGGAAAGAATACGCTGCACCAGCTGGCTGGCGCTCATTTCCAGGCTGAAAAAAGCAATCGGGGTTGGCTTGGTCGGCATGCAGGGCCGCATTGCGGGCCAGGTTGAGGGCAAAAGCCGTTTTACCCACGGAAGGACGGGCGGCCAGGATGATCAGATCCGTCGGCTGCCAGCCATAGGTGATGCGGTCCAGGGAAGCGAAATCCGGTAGGTACACCGGAAATATCTTCATTTTTGTGGCGCAGGTCTTCGATACGCTGAATCGTTTTCACCAGCACCGTATCGATGCTGTCGAAATTCTTGCGAAGGTGATTATTGGTGATCTCAAAAAGTTTGGTTTCGGCATCGTCCAGCAGGTCAAATACATCGGTGCTGTCTTCGTAGGAATCGCCGATGATTTCCCCGCTGATGCGGATCAGCTCCCGCTGAATGAATTTCTGCAGGATGATCCGGGCATGGGCGTCAATATTGGCAGCAGAAACCACGGCATTGGTCAGCCTGGTCACATAATAAGGGCCGCCGGTCATTTCCAGTTCTTCCCGGAATCGCAGCTCTTCCACCACCGTGAGCATATCGATCGGCTGGCTTTTCTGGGCCAGGGACTGCATGGCCTGGTAAATCCGCTGGTGGCTTTCCACATAAAAACATTCGGGTTTCAGAATCTCCACCACGGTATCAAATGCCCTCTTTTCCAGCATGATGGCACCGAGTACGGCCTCTTCCAGTTCCTTGGCCTGGGGGGGAACTTTGCCATACACCATGGTGCTGATATCGATCGGTGACTTGCGTCTGAATTTTCTGTCTTTGTTCAAATTGGTGAGCTCCATGATGCGGGTGAACGTGTTATGCTACTGTTATGTAAATATTACCAAAAGATGTCGGGAGGGCGAATATAAAGAGCATTGATTCGGGGAAATTGTGTTTTTGTTTTTTTATTTTATTAAGACCCTATTCACCTGCTTATTAACAGGAAATATGTGGTTATACACCAAATATGAGGGGCTTTCCACAATTTAAAAAAGTTTTTCGCTTTTTGCTAAAGGAAATACACAGATTCTGTGCACAAAGAATTATGCTCAAATATTTTGTTAAGTAAAAAAGAAAACATTTGAAATTTTCCGGAAAAATGGAGAAACAGTTAATGGTGAATGGTAAATGGTGTATGGTGAATGGTAAATAGAAATACTTATTCCATCTACCATCCACCATTTACCATAAACCATACATCATTAACTATAAACTAATTCTCTGCTTCCCTGGTTTTGGGTTGCTGCGATGTCGTAGCCGGCTTGACTTCCGGAGCAACCGATCTTTGCGCCGGATGCCCGTTGTTGGGATTATGATCTGTAGCCGCACGACCCGTTGTTTGCGGATGATTAGCGGCGGGTTTATTCGTATGGTTGCTTACAGGCTGGCCTGCTGCGCTGTTCTGCGGTTTATTATTCCTCGGATTTACTTCCTGCAGGGGATTTTCGGGTTTCGCATTCGCCGGTTGAACATTTTGCGGCTTATTTTCCCTTGGATTAACACTCTGAAGGGGGTTTTCGGGTTTAGCATCAGCTGGTTGATTGTATCCATTATTTCCGTTTGATGGTCTGGGATTATTCCCCGGGTGACTGTTTCCGTTATTCCCGTTATTGCCATTGTTGCCGTTGTTCCCGTTATTCCCGTTGTTCCCGTTGTTTCCGTTATTTCCGCTGTTTCCGTTGTTCCATTTCCGTTGGAAGATCTCGGATTATTCGACTGCGGGGTATTGCCGGATTCTGTGGTTCAGTTCTGGGTCTTACGGCAGGTTCCTGCAGCTGCGGCTGAGTTACCGGCTGGTCGTATCCGGGATTCGTATTAGATGGCCTGTTATGATTCACGGGCTGGTTATTACCCGCAGCCGGATAGGCAGGTCCGGGATTATTTGCAGGCGGATAATTCACCGGCTGGTTAGACGCAGGACTCTGCGTACCGGGTCTTGTATTGGCTGGCGGTTGCGGATTATTTGCCTGCGCAGGATTGTTGTTTTGCTGGTTATAGGCCGGATACTGGGCGTTAGGACGCACATTATGAAATGACTCATAACGGGTCGGGGCCGGCGTAGCGGGTCTTCCGGCAGCATCTGCACGGGTTGCCGCAGCGCTTACCACTGGCTGATAAATATTGTATTGTGAACCGGACACTCTTTCTCCGGGTGTATTCATTTCATGGATCTGAACCTGCCTGAAATTGTTCCCGCTTACCCTTCTCACTTCATTCGGATCCGGACCGGGAGCATAGGCATAACGGTCCCGGTTGGTACCACTGTAATTATTGATGATCGTGGTATTGTTGATGATGGTAACATTTCTGCCGCCATTCACATAGTAATTGTGCCAGTTCGGGTTTCCCATATACCGGCGGGGAACAAAGTTCCAATAGTTTGCCGGGGGATTATAGTTATTCAGGGCCATATCCACGGAAACATGAGGACCAAGGGGTGCCCATCCATAATAATCTCCGCCACCGCGCCAGCTCACCCAGGCCGGAGCCCATTCATTACCGGGTACCCACATCCATCCATAACCGTTTTCATAAAACCAGCGGCCATAGTGAAAGGGAGCCCATCCCCAACTGTAATTGGAAGCCCAGGTCCATCCGGCATTGGTATAGATCCAGTTTCCATTCGTGGCATAGGGCTGGAAATCAGGTCCGGCATTCGGCATCCATACATATCCGTAACCGGGATAATTTATCCAGTTACCATAAGGAGATAAGCTGGTCGTAAAATGACTGATAAGATACTTCCGGAGCCACCGGGGCAGGCGCAGGCTGATAAGAATCGACTGAACTACCGTGGTAGGTCCGCAGGAAGCGATCAACAGACTGGCTGCGAGTAAAAAGTATATGTTTTTCATATGTTCTGTTTTCTTTGGTTATCTCTCCCCTGTTAGAGGGAAATAACGGTTGAAAGTATACTCATTAGTAAACGATTAACATTTAATTATAGTGTAGAGCCAAAACCTTGCCCGATTAGGCTTAACGCCTAACGCTTAACGCTTAACGCCTGAATTTTAGAGTTTTATTAATAATCCGGTGATCGGATGACAGATGACAGATGACAGTTGACAGATAGGCGTTCGGCGTTAGGCTTTGGGCGTTGGGCGTTGGGCGTTGAGCGTTAAGCCTTTGGACTCCTTAGAAAAAACCGCCAGCGGCCAACGGTCAACCGCCAACAAAACTATCTTTGCCCCCTAAAGTTTGTCCCTACATGACCATCAGTTATAACTGGCTCTGCGACTATTTACCTGACAATCTTTTACAGAAACCCGATCCTGAGCTGGTTTCCCGCATACTCACTTCTGTGGGGCTGGAAGTGGAAACCCTGCATCCATATGATTCCATACCGGGCGGACTTAAAGGCCTGGTGGTGGGTGAAGTGCTTTCAACCGAACCCCATCCCAATGCAGATAAACTGAAAATAACCCAGGTAAATATCGGGCGGGGAGAACCCCTTCAGATCGTTTGTGGTGCTTCCAATGTGGCGGCGGGCCAGAAGGTGGTGGTAGCCACGGTGGGAACCACCCTTTATCCTGAATCCGGTGATCCCCTGCAGATTAAAGCCGCAAAAATCCGGGGCGTGGAAAGCCAGGGAATGATCTGTGCGGAAGACGAAATCGGTATCGGGAAAAGATCATGCAGGCATACTGGTTTTACCGGAAAACCTTCGGCACGGGACTGCCGCTGGCGGATTACCTGAAACCCTATCATGATCATATATTTGAAATTGGCCTTACCCCCAACCATATGGACGCGATGAGTCATATGGGTGTGGCCCGGGATGTCTGTGCCTGGCTTTCGCATCAGGACAATAAAGATTACCGGGTAAAAATTCCGGTCTATCCACCACTGGTTTCTGATAACCGGGGACCGGAAATAAAAGTAGAACTGGTAAACCAAAAAGACTGTGGCCGTTATTCCGGTATAACGATGACGGGTATCCGAATTGCAGAATCGCCGAAATGGATGCAGGATAAATTAAAAGCCATCGGCATACGGCCCATCAATAATGTGGTGGATATTACCAATTTTGTTTTGCAGGAAACCGGACAGCCCCTGCATGCCTATGATGCATCAATGAAATCAGGGAAATAAAATCATTGTAAAAAATCTTCCTGCCGGAACACCTTTTATTACCCTGGATGAAAAAGAAAGAAAACTGGATGCCGCGGACCTGATGATCTGTGATGCAGAAGATCCGATTTGTATTGCCGGTGTTTTCGGCGGACTAAACAGCGGCATTAAAAATACGAGTACGGATTTATTTCTGGAATCGCCTGGTTCAATCCTTCGGCCATCCGCAAAACTTCTTTCCGTCATGGTCTGCGTACAGATGCTGCCGTTCATTTTGAAAAAGGAATGGATATTTCCGGAACCGTGAATGCGCTGAAAAGGGCTGCCAGCCTGATTCGCGAATATGCCGGCGGAAAAATGAGTTCGCCCATTGCGGATCAGTATCCCGAGCCATTTCCAAAAACACAGATCCTGCTGAAATATCATTACCTGAAAAAACTCAGCGGAAAAAATTATCATTCTGCTCGCCGTAAAAAATATTTTACTGTCGCTCGGATTTGAAATTCTCCGGGAAGGACTGGACGATCTGCTGATTGCGGTTCCCGATCATAAACCGGATGTACAACTACCCGCCGACCTGGTGGAAGAAATCATGCGCATCGACGGGTATGATCATATTGAAATTCCCGCGAATATTCATATTTCTCCTTCCGTTGAAACCGGAAGGAACTGCTGCAGCCGACAGGAAAAAATAGCTGGACTTCCTGGTGGGCAGCGGATTCAATGAAATATTTACCAATTCCATTACCAACAGTGCGTATTTCAGTGAAGCGGAATTGGAGAATAGCCGTGAAAATGATCAATAACCTGAGTGCTGACCTCAATATCATGCGGCCATCCCTGCTGGAGACCGGACTGGAAAGCATTTCCTGGAACCTGAACCGGAAAAACAGCAATCTGCGGTTTTTTGAATTTGGAAAAACCTATGAAAGCAACCAGCCTGGACAGTATACGGAAACAAATCATTGCTGCCTGTACTCACGGGAAATCAGCATGCCGACAGCTGGAAGGGAAAGCGGTTCCGACAGGATTTTTATTACCTGAAAGGAATCTGCTACGGCCATCTGCCAGACTGGCTGGTGTAACGGGTGAAAGTTTCCCGGTTCAATCATCCAAAACTGGACAGTGGAATGGAAATCAGGAAGGGAGACCTGATTATTCTGAGTGCGGTGAAGTGGATAGCAGCTATTTTACGGAAATTCGATATCCGTCAACCGGTATTTTTTGCGGATATTTATTGGGATAACCTGATGCAGCTGGCCGCTGAAAACAGCATTGTTTTTTCGGAACTGCCCAAACAGATTCCGGTAAACCGGGACCTGGCCCTGATTGTAGAGAAATCGCTTCCTTTTGAAAAGGTTGAAAAAGCGGTTCAGGGAATTGGGCTGGAGAAATTGCGCGGGGTTCAATTATTCGATATTTTTGAAAGTGAAAAACTGGGAAAGGATAAAAAATCCCTGGCCATCAGTTTTACTTTTCTGGATAATGAAAAAACGCTGACAGATAAGGAAATCGACGGAATGATGAACCGGATTATGAAAACTGCAGAAGAAGAATTGAAAGCAGAAATCAGGAAATAAGTATATTCATGTATCATTCAACAAAACATTTTTCATGACACAACCGGAATTACAGTTGAAAAGAGTGCATGAAAAACTCATGTTACTGATCAGACAGCATCAGGCTCTGCAAAAAGAAAATGAACGATTAAAAGAGGATCTGAAAAAAATACAGCTTCGCAGCGAAGAGCTTTCCCGCGAAGCGGAAAAATTCCGTCAGCAGGCAGAAGTACTGAAGTTGTCGGGCAGGGGTATGGAAGAATCAGATAAAAAAATGCTTGAGAAAAGGCTAAATCAATACGTCAGGGAGATAGATAAATGTATCGCCCTGCTGCAGGAATAACCTATTCTCAGATGCGCTTTACGAGGCGCATTTTCATTTCATCTGCTCCCTGGGATACTTCAAGGGTATACACACCATAGGGAAGTTCGTTCAGGCCTTCCCAGTCCAGAAACTGCTGGCCAAAACCGAGCTCTTTCTGCATAATGCTGCAGATCGTGCCGCTGTCGTCTTTTAAAACTGCCTTTAATAATGATTTTTGTGTCTGATTGATCTCGAGGCTCAGCCGATCAATGAAATTCGGAGATTTGATTTTTAGAAACATAGGTTGGATTTGGATACTGGATTAATGAAACTTTAGCCGACCGGTTTGGATTCTTCAGAAGAACTTAACTTAACTTCGGACAATCGTCAGCCGGCTGGTATTTTTAAAGTTAAAACAAGAATCCGAGACATGCAAGCGCTTATCCCAATAAATATCGTAATCGGTGACCGGTCCTACCGGATCAGGATAAAACCTGAGGACGAAGGCGACCGTCAGGGCAACCTTAAAGACTATCAACGATAAAATCATCGAATTTAAGACCCAGTTTGCCGGCAAGGACATGCAGGACTATGCCTCGATGGTGCTCCTCTGGTATGCCACCCAGAACGATCCCCAATCCGGGAATGGGGCTTCCCGCCGATTTTTCGGAAACCCTCGGTAAAATGGAAGAACAACTGGATAAGGATCTCTAAGCCTAACGTTCGCTACGCGGCAGTCATCGGCCCGTCATCGTTAAAAAACCCTATCTTCGCTACCCATCCCATTTTTGCCTCATGGATGGTAAAAATATGATTCTGAACATTCTAAACTCAAGTTTCCATGGATTCAACCATTATATACATAATAATTGCTGTCATATGCCCTGCCGTTGGTGTTCTGGCGGGTAAATTTATTTTTTCGAAAAACACCAGAAAACAAATTGAAGACGCCAACCAACAATCCCAAAAAATCCTTGCAGATGCCCAGCTTTCCGCAGAAACCCTGAAAAAAGAAAAACTGCTGGAAGCCAAAGAAAGGTTTGTACAGCTGAAATCTGAGCACGAAAAGGAAGTGCTGGAAAGAAACCGGAGGCTGGCCGATTCCGAAATCCGGATCAAACAAAAAGAACAGGGAATAACCCAAAGGCTGGAATCGCTGGACAAACAGGCAAAGGAAAATGATGCCATCAAGGAAAACCTGAACCGCCAGATCGAGGTGGTGAACCATAAACGGACCGAACTGGAAAAACACCAGGAAGAACATATCCGCCGGCTGGAAAAAATTGCCGGCTTAACGGCAGAAGAAGCCAAAGCACAGCTGATCGAAAGCCTGAAACAGGAAGCCCATACCCAGGCCCTGGCCCTTCAGCAGGAAATCATTGACGATGCCAGGCAAAAAGCCAATAAAGAAGCCCGTAAAATCATTATTCAAAGCATACAGCGTACAGCTGCCGAACAGGCCATTGAAAATTCCATTACCGTATTTAACCTGGAAAGTGATGAAATCAAAGGGCCAGATCATCGGCCGGGAAGGCCGAAATATCCGGGCCATGGAAGCCGCCACCGGTGTTGACCTGATCGTGGATGATACGCCGGAAGCCATTGTACTTTCTTCTTTTGATCCCCTGCGCCGTGAAATTGCCCGTCTTTCCCTGCAACGCCTGGTTGCCGATGGCCGTATTCACCCGGCCCGTATTGAAGAAGTAGTGGAAAAAACCAGAAGACAGATTGAAGAACAGGTGATGGAAATCGGGGAAAGAACCGTTATCGAACTGGGTATTCACGGATTGCATAAAGAACTGGTACGGATTGTAGGAAAAATGCGTTTCCGTTCTTCTTATGGACAGAACCTGCTGATGCATAGCCGGGAAGTGGCCAATCTCTGCGCCATCATGGCTGCAGAACTGGGCATGAACCCCAAACTGGCCAAAAGAGCCGGTCTATTACATGATATCGGCAAAGTGCCCGATGAGGAAACAGAATTGAGCCATGCCCTGCTGGGGATGAAACTGGCCGAAAAATATGGTGAAAATCCTGCGGTGGTCAATGCCATCGGCGCCCACCATGATGAAGTGGAAATGCAATATGTTATTGCCCCGATCATCCAGGCCTGTGATGCCATCAGCGGTGCCCGGCCCGGTGCCCGGCGGGAGATCATGCAGCAATATATTCAGCGTATCAAGGACCTGGAAAACCTGGCCCTGACCTATCCCGGGTGTGGAAAAAGCCTATGCCATCCAGGCCGGCCGTGAATTGCGGGTAATTGTGGAAGCTGACAAGGTGACGGATGGGGACAGTGATAAACTGAGTTTTGAAATTGCCCAGAAAATACAGACGGAAATGACCTATCCCGGCCAGATCAAGGTTACGGTGATCCGGGAAAAAAGAGCGGTAAATGTTGCCAGGTAGGTTGTGCGAAACATTAGTTTTTGATATTTACCCGAAAGCTTGTTACTTTTGCATCCCTAAAAATCATGTTATGAACGCGGCTATAGCATTTGTCCAGGAACAGTTGAGTACGAAGAAAGAACTCCCGAAGTTTAAAGCCGGTGACAATATCACCGTGAACTATAAAATCCTGGAAGGAAACAAAGAACGTATCCAGAGTTTCAAAGGAGATGTGATCAAACGCCAGGGTGTTGGCCAGACGGCCACTTTTACCGTTCGGAAGATTTCCGACGCGGTTGGTGTTGAAAGAACCTTTCCTGCATTCTCTCCCAATATCGAATCTATTGCGGTAAATAAAGTTGGCCGTGTTCGCCGGGCCAAACTTTACTTCCAGCGCGAACGCAGCGGTAAGAGCGCCCGTATCAAGGAAAAGAGACATTGTTTCCTGAAATAAATCAACTGTTAATAACAAAGCGGAAGGTCAACCTTCCGCTTTTTTTATTTGCAATAGATTACCTTTATGACTTAAAAGTCAAGTATATGTTCAGTTATTTTCTGCAATGTTTATTCCTGCTGTCTGCACCGGGTGGTTCAGAATGGATACTGATTATCCTGGCTGTATTGATTCTTTTTGGTGGTAGAAAAATTCCGGAATTCATGCGTGGTCTGGGTAAGGGCATGCGTGAATTCAATGATGCAAAGAATAATGTGAAGAAAGAATTTGAAGATGGTATGAATGAACCGCCAAAACCAAGCACTACTTCTACCACTACCACTACTAACAATCCTTAGCAGACTGCATCTCTGATTGCAGTAGCCTGCATTATTTATTGTTTTCCTTTACTTCCATACATGATTATCAGGAAGCCCTGAATGAGGGCTCCTGTTCTGCCGGGATGCTGTATTGTATTATCTGGAACGGATACAAACGACTTGCACAGCTCAATGCTTTTGTCCATGTATATGAAGAGGAAGCCCTGGAAACTGCGGACAGGCTTGACCGTGAGCGCAAGGCAGGGAAAGAAATCCGGACGTCTGCATGGGGTCGTTATTGGCATCAAAGATGTGATCTGTTATAAAGATCATCCCGTAACTGCCGGCTCCGGAATCCTGGAAGGATTTGATTCTCCTTATCATGCCACGGCCGTTAAAACGGATTCTGGATGAAGGAGCCATTATTATCGGTCATCTGAACTGTGATGAATTTGCCATGGGCTCCAGCAATGAAAATTCCGTTTATGGCAGGGTAAAAAATGCACTGGATCCGGAAAGGGTTCCCGGAGGTTCTTCCGGAGGTTCGGCCGTTGCCGTACAGGCCTCCCTTTGCATGCTCTCCCTGGGCAGCGATACCGGCGGATCCGTTCGTCAACCGGCAGATTTCTGTGGCGTTATCGGACTGAAACCGACCTATGGACGGATTTCCCGGTATGGCCTGATTGCCTATGCTTCTTCCTTTGATCAGATTGGTATTTTTGGAAGAAATATTCCGGATATCGCGCTTGTGCTGGAAGTGATGTCAGGTTTTGATCCGATGGATGCCACATCTTCACGAAAGCAGTGCCTGCTTTCGAACAAGCTTGAGGCGTGAAGCCGAAGCTGAAGCCCATTGAAGGCTTAACGCCTAACGCTCAAAGCCTAACGCCAGACAATCGGCCAACGATCAACGGCCAACGGTCGATCACCGTCACCATACCGTCAACCGTCAACCTATCGGATCGCCGTATTTAAAGAAGCCCTCGACCACCCCTCCCTGGATCCGGAAATCCGGGCCAAAATCGGGGATTTCCTGGAGGAGCTCCGTTCCAAGGGACATGAGGTAGAAGAAATTTCTTTTGACCTGCTGGATTATATCGTTCCGGCCTATTATATACTGACGACCGCAGAAGCCTCCTCCAACCTGTCCCGTTTTGACGGTGTTCGCTATGGCCACCGGACAGGCGATCCGGAGGCCGGATTTCCCGGATTTCTACCAGAAAACCCGCTCAGAAGGCTTTGGAAAGGAAGTAAAGCGAAGGATCCTGCTGGGAACCTTTGTGTTAAGTGCAGGCTACTATGATGCCTATTTCAGCCAAGGCCCAAAAAGTGCGAAAAATTTTAACAGAACGTACTAAGTTGATTTTCAATGATTTTGATATAATTCTCACTCCCACAGTTCCTACCACGGCATTTAAATCCGGGGAAAAATCCGCCGACCCGGTAGCCATGTATCTCGCTGATTTATATACAGTTTACGCAAATCTGGTTGGAATTCCGGGCATTTCCCTCCCCCTTTTTACCCATACAAACGGCATGCCTTTTGGTATCCAGGCTATGACAAACCAATTTCGTGAATTATCTTTACTGCAGTTCTCGCACTGAACTCATGCAGCAATATAAGTCCTACGAAATTCCGACTTTATGAAAACCGGATACATTCTGACCAGATTCCGGTACTTAATCCATCCGCAATCCATCCCTTGAAAAATTTATAACCCGGATTTTCCGGTTTATAAATCTTTAAGCTTTAAAAGATGAAAAGACTTTTATTGTTGGGCATTGCTATTCGTTGGATTTTTACTGTGCAGCCGTGCAAACGCCCTAAAAGTAGACAAGACCTTTGTTGCCCTCCATATCCCGATAGATACCAGCGACGTAAAAAACGGCTTTAATAACCTTTTCCTGGCCTCAGTAAGCGGTACCAATGGTGCCAGGCTGAATCCCCGGGCAATTAATTATGTACAGGATTTTATGATACGAACAGGGAAGAAATGGATGATATGAAGTCCTGGGGACGCCCTTATTTTAACCTGATTGACGGCATTTTAAGGCAATATGGCCTGCCATCCCAGCTGAAATACCTGGCCGTAATTGAATCCAATCTGAAACCAACCGCCCTTTCCTGGGCAGGTGCCGTAGGTCCCTGGCAGCTGATGCCGGCAACAGCCCGTATGCTGGGTCTTAAAGTGAACCAAAAAGGTTGATGAAAGAAAGAATTATTATAAAAGTACCAAGGCAGCCGCCATCTACCTGCGGGACCTCTATACTGAACTGGGTGACTGGCTGCTGGTTATTGCTGCGTATAACGGCGGAACCGGAAATGTATATAAAGCCATCAAAAAAGAGCCATAGCAGGGATTTCTGGAACTCTCCAGTATTACCTGCCGACTGAATCCAGGAATCATGTAAAGAAATTCATCGGTACCCAGTATACTTTTGAAGGACAGGGCAGTGTAACCACCCTGACCAAAGATGAAGCGACCGACCAGCTTTCCGGTTCATCCATGTATGTTTTCAACCGGAAACTGAATAAGGAAGAAGAAGCCGGTGCAAAAACACTGAATGTATCGCGGTAAATATTTTTCAACCGTTATTTCCAAATATATCCTGATGGATGCGGCAGAATTTAACCGGTACAATCCGGATTTTGATAAAGTGATGGCGAGTGCCAATAATAGTTATGACCTGAAATTGCCAGCCGATAAAATGGATCTGTTTGTTTCCAACAAATACCAGATTCTGAATGAATCGGTACAGCGTTTGCTGACTGCTGATGATTCAACCGAACGACAACAAATGCCGCTGGCAGGTACAAAATAATTCTCTGGACGGTAATTTTGACACCCATCCCGATTACCGGGATGGGTTTTTCGTTTCTAGCGGGACGGGTTTTTTAATAATATCTTTTCAAATGCCGCCACTTTCAGCAGGCATTCTTCATATTCTTTTTCAGGATCGCTGTTAAATGTAATGCCGGAACCGGCGAACCAGGAAAGATAATGATCCGCCTGGTTGTACAGCAGACTCCGGATCACCACATTGAAATCAAAATCCTGATTGGGCTTGACATATCCCAAGGCACCGGAAAATAATCCTCGTTTTGTTTTTTCATATTGTTCGATCAGTTCCAGCACCCGTTTTTTGGGTGCGCCGGTCATGGATCCCATGGGAAAGGTTTTGGCGATCATGTCTGTCCAGTGAAGACCGGGTATGGGTCTGCCTTCAATCGTGGAAATCATCTGGTGCACCTGGGCGAAACTATAAATACCAAACAATTCAGCTACCCTCACGGAATCCGTTTCACAGATTTTAGAAAGGTCATTGCGGACCAGGTCTACCACCATCACATTTTCCGCGCGGTCTTTTTCACTGTGGGCCAGTGAGGTCTTTGAGCTCTTCATCCAGTATTGCATTTTCCGGATTTCTGGCCGAGGTTCCTTTAATGGGTTGCGAAAGGATGCGGTCGCCCGTTTTCTTCAGATATCTTTCCGGGCTGGCACAGAGCAGATATTTTTGATCCACGGAATAAAAGGCAGAAAATGGGCTGGGTGAAATCCGGTTCAGCTCATGGAATAAACTGACGCGGATCCAGTTCGGCATTTTCAGCAAAAAATTCCTGGCAGAAATTAATTTCATAACAATCTCCCCGCAGAATATGCTGGTGCAGCTGTTGCACAATCTGAATATAATCTGCTTTGGAAATCCGGTTTTGTATCGTTGCATGACGATCAGGGATTGTTGACCGTTGGCCGATGATCGTTGGCTGTTGGCCGTTGGCCGTTGACTGTGCTTTTCAATTTCATCCCAGTACCTGCTGGTGATGGTTCCCGAATAAACCGATCTGGATTTCCTGTTGACTTAATAAGAATGACCATTTCCGGAACAAAAAAGAACAGATCGGGAAACCGGATAAGATCAGGGAGCCGGGAAGGAGAATGTTCGGTTTCTGATTTCAGGTCGAATGAAAAATGACCGAATAGCCAGTCGGTCTGTGTCTGGGAGAATTCCTTTAAGTTGATCAAATGCATTTCCGGCAGAAGCTTCCAGCCTTGCGCGTTCGCCCACCGCTGCCAGGCATTCATAACCCGGAAGTTCCGAAGGGTACTGCTGGTTATCCAAAAAACAACAGGTATTGAACCGGGCTGACCAGTTTAATACCTGTTGTTTTATTTTATACAGATCAGTAAAAGGAAAAGAAACAAATTGGCGGTTGGCCATGCCGGGTTAGCCTGATTAAAAATCTTCTTCTTCCTCATCAAATCCATTATCGTTGAAGAGATCCATATTTTTGAAATCATCATCCAGCCCCAGATCATCTTCATCTGCCTTGGCAGTTTTTTTGCCGCCGGGAGCTGCTTTCTTGGTTTTTGATTTTGGAATATCGAATTCATCAAAGTCAGGATCCCATTCTTCTTCTTCTTCTACTTTATCCCATTCATCTACTTCATCTTCTACTTCCGTCATCGTCGTCATCCTCATCCTCATCCGATTTCTTTTTCGTTTTGGATGCAGTTGCCTTCGCGCCTTTCTTTGCAGCGGATTTTGGAGTATCTGACCTCGTCATCATCGATCGTCATCATCATCGTCTTCTTCTTTCGTTTTCTTTGAAGAAGGTTTAGCAGTTGGTTTGGATGATGCAGGTCCGGATTTTTTTGAATCCTTATTCTCCTTATCAGATTTTGGTGCCATATTCCAATAAGATTAGATTGTAAAATTTCAGCGAAGTTTTTAAATCGCCAAATTTTTTTATAAGTAATTTTTAAATCGGTTGCCGGTCCTATTGTTTTTCTATCAACTGATCCCGGCCGGGTCCGTTGGAAATATACGAAACCTTAACTTTCAGGTAACTATCTATAAAAGAAATATACGTTTTCATTTCTTCAGGCAGCGATTGAAAGTCTTTGATGGCTGTGATATCCTTTTTCCAGCCTTTAAAGGATGAAAGTACCGGTTCAATTGCTTCGCTGCAACATCTGAAAGGGCATTTCTTCTGTTTCTTTTCCGCCAATCCGGTATTGCGGTACACATCTTCAGTTTTTCAAAATCATCCAGTACATCTGCCTTGGTCATCACCATCTTGGTAACGCCATTGATCATACAGGCAAATTTCAGGCTACCAGGTCGATCCAGCCGCAACGGCGGGGTCTGCCGGTAGTTGCGCCGAATTCACTGCCTGCTTTCCGCAGTTCTTCGCCGGTTTCATCTTCCAGTTCAGTCGGGAAAGGGTCCGCTGCCTACCCGGGTGCAATAGGCTTTGGTAACACCGATTACATCCCGGATCTTTTGTGGAGCAACGCCAAGTCCGGTACAAACACCGGCAGAAATGGTATTGGAAGAAGTGACAAAAGGAAAAGTTCCGAAATCCACATCCAGCATACTTCCCTGTGCGCCTTCTGCCAGTACTTTTTTACCCTGGCTGAGTTTTTCATTGATGAAATATTCTCCCTTTACAATATTAAACTGACGCATGAAATTCCAGGGCTTCAAAAAATTCTTCTTCCCATGGCAGAAATATCTTCCTGGAAATTCAAGCCATCCAGCAGTTTCTGGTGTTTTAGCCTGCAGCCTTGATATATTGGGTAGTAAAATTTTTATCCAGCAGATCGCCAACCCGCAAACCATTTCGGCCGGTTTTATCCATATAAGCCGGTCCGATTCCCTTTAAGGTGGATCCGATCTTTTCGTGTCCCTTTGGAAAGTTCAGAAGCTTTGTCCAGCGCACGGTGTGTAGGAAGAATGAGATGTGCCCGTTGGGCAGATATATAGATTTTTGCGGTAGTCAACCCCAAATGATGCCACCGTATTCACATTCTCTTTTCAGTGTAACCGGATCCAGCACCACGCCATTGCCGATCAGGTTGATGGTTTTTTCATGAAAAATGCCGGAAGGAATCTGGTGCAGAACAACTTTCTTATCGTTTACATATAAGGTATGACCTGCATTGGGTCCACCCTGGAAACGGGCAATCATATCATAGTGGGGAGCAAAATAATCCACAATTTTTCCCTTTCCTTCATCACCCCATTGCAGTCCTAGAATAACATCAACCATTCAGTATAGTTTTGCAGATTTATATGGAAAGGGGCAAAAATAAGTGTTAATTGTTAATTGTCAATTATAAATGATTATTAATTTGAAGCAATCTTGCCCGCATATTAACAATTAATAATTAATAATTGATAATTACTTTAGCCGCTTCCGTAACTTCCGTATCAAACCGGTCCACAGAATGAATGCCGTTGAGTTGTTTCAGCCGTCTGTACCAGTTCTTCCAGTTCTTCCTTATCGTGTACATACACTTTAATATTGCCTTCAAACAGTCCTTCTTTGGCTTCAATGGTGATGGCATTGATATTGATGTTCAATTCCCCGGAAATCAGGTTGGTGATTTTATTGATCACGCCAACATCATCCAGACCAATGATACGCACACCGGTAAGGAATGAAATTTCCTTATTCTTTGCCCATTTGGTTTTTACAACCCGGTGTCCATAATTGGACAGAAGTCTGGTGGCATTCGGGCAATTGGTGCGGTGAATGGTAAGTCCTTTTCCGGTAGTTACAAATCCAAATACATCATCACCCGGAATGGGTTTGCAGCAATTGGCCAGGGTATACACAATCTTATCGCTGCTTTCCCCAAAAATGATCAGCTCGGTATCTTTCCGCTGATTCGGAGTGAAACTGGTTTCCGGCTTCGTTTCGATCTGGGGTTTGGGCGGTTTGGGTGGTTCCAGCCGGTCACCCAGTAGTTGAAATTCTTTCAGTTCTTTCAGGTCAATATTTTTTACAGCAACCTGGTAAAAAAAATCCAGCGAAGAATTCAGTTTATAATAATTGACCAGCGCTTCCGTATTATGCTGGTTATAGGCGGCCCCGAAATTTTCCAGTTTTTTCTGCACCATATATTTTCCTTCATCGGCAATTTTTCTCTTTTCTTCTTTCAGCGCATCTTTTATCTTGCTCTTGGCTTTGGCGGTTACCACAAAATTGAGCCAGTCTTCAGTTGGTTTTTGTTTGCTGGAAGTAATGATTTCCACCTGGTCGCCGCTGCGCAGTTTATGGCTGATGGGAACCAGTTTATGATTTACTTTGGCGCCGATACATTGTTCGCCGATTGCACTGTGAATGGAAAAAGCAAAATCAAGTGCAGTGGAACCGACCGGCAGCATTTTTACATCGCCCTTCGGCGTGTACACATAAATTTCTTCTGCCAGAAAACTGGTTTTAAAATCCTGCAGAAAATCGATGGAATCATTGTCTTCCATGTTCAGCACTTCGCGTATCTGCTGGAACCATTTGTCGAAGCGGCTTTCATCGTTGGCGCCTTCTTTATATTTCCAGTGTGCGGCCAGTCCTTTTTCCGCAATTTCATTCATTCGCTTGGAGCGGATCTGCACTTCCACCCATTTACCCTGCGGGCCCATCACCGTTGTATGCAGGGCTTCATAACCATTCGACTTGGGATTACTCAGCCAGTCGCGCAATCGTTCGGGCGAAGGGGTATATTCATCCGTAATCATGGAATACACTTTCCAGCAATCTTCTTTTTCTCTTTCCGGTGGCGAATTGAGGATGATCCGGATGGCAAACAGGTCATACACTTCTTCAAATGAAACGCCTTTTTTGCGCATTTTGTTCCAGATGGAATGAATGCTTTTGGGACGGCCATAAATTTCAAAATTGAAATCCGCCTTTCTCCAGTTTGTCTCTTGCAGGGGTTTGATGAATTCATTGATATAGCGGGAACGTTCCCGTTTTGTTTCCGACAGTTTGCGGGCGATCTCTTTGTATTCTTCCGGCTCCAGGTATTTCATGGCCAGGTCTTCCAGTTCCGTCTTGATATTATACAGGCCCATACGGTGTGCCAGCGGTGCATAAACATAGACGGTTTCTGAAGAGATTTTCAATTGCTTTTCCCGCTTCATGCTGTCCAGCGTGCGCATATTATGCAGGCGGTCGGCCAGTTTGATCAGGATCACCCGGGGATCATCGGTAAGGGTCAGCAGGATCTTTTTGAAATTCTCCGCCTGCTGGGAAGCATTGACATCGATGACGTTGGAAATTTTGGTGAGCCCGTCCACGATACGGGCGATTTCGCTTCCGAATTCCCGTTCAATATCTTCCAGGGTGATATCGGTGTCTTCCACCGTATCATGCAGCAGGGCACAAATGGTGGAGCGGACGCCGAGCCCGATTTCTTCCACACAGATCTGGCTCACCGCCAGGGGATGAAGGATATAGGGTTCGCCGCTTTTCCGGCGCATGGTTTTATGCGCTTCAGCGGCCATTTCAAAGGCGTCCCGGATCAGTTCCTTATCGCCGGCCTTTAATTTCGGTTTCAAAGAACGCAAAAGAGCCCGGTACTCCCTCAAAATCAACCTTTTTTCCTGTTCTTCCGTTAAATTATATTTCGGAATTGCCAGCTACAGTCTCCATTCTTACGAATTTACGACAAAAAGCGTGAAGCTTAAAGCTTGAGGCATGAGGCTTCGAGCGTAAAGCTTCGAGCTTCAGACTCAAAAGCAGGGTGGCATCATACTGTTAATTAAACTGCCGGACGATAACCTATCCGCAAAAAATTCCTATTTTCGCGCTCCCCCGGCCGAGACTTGAGCGTGAGGCGTTGAGGCGTGAGGCGTGAAGCTTGAGGCGTGAAGCTTCAAGCCTTACGCTTTAAGCTTCACAGCTTAAAAAGCGGGTGTGGCGAAATTGGCAGACGTATCAGACTTAGGATCTGACGCCGTAAGGCATGTAGGTTCGAGTCCTATCACCCGCACGAAAAAACCCTTCTTTGGAAGGGTTTTTTATTTGACCAGATTGGCTTTTTGAATTACAAACCGTTTATTTCGCAAGGTTATAAGTGTTAAGCGTAACGCTTCAGGCCTCAAGCTTCACGCTCAGGCTTACAAAGTCGCCATATCGATCACAAACCGGTACCGCACATCTCCTTTTAACATACGTTCATAAGAAGAATTAATGTCCTTGATATCGATGATTTCAATATCGGAAACGATTCCTTTTTCTGCACAGAAATCCAGCATTTCCTGAGTTTCAGGCAATCCGCCAATACCGGAACCGGTTACACTTTTTCTTCCGCCCATCAGGGCGAAAGCGGGAACCTGGTAGGGCTCAGAAGGGGCACCCACACAAATATGCACGCCATTGGTGGCGAGCAGGGATAAATAAAGAGCCATATCATGTTTGGCAGAAACCGTATCGAGGATAAAATCAAAGGTTCCTTTCACGGCTTGCCACCTGTTTGGGATCGGAGGTTACCACAAAATTGTGCGCCCCCAGTTTCCGGGCTTCCTTTTCTTTGGAAGGTGAAGTGCTGAGCACGGTCACTTCCGCGCCGAAGGCAACACCGAATTTTACCCCCATATGTCCCAGTCCGCCCAAACCCAGCACGGCCAGCTTATGTCCTTTTCCCACTTTCCAGTACCGGAGCGGGGAATAGGTGGTAATACCTGCGCAGAGCAGCGGGGCCACGGCTGGCAGGGATAATTTCTCTGAAACATGCAAAACAAAATCTTCATGAACTACGATATTGTTTGAATAACCGCCATAAGTGGGGCTGCCATCTTTATCCCGCCCGTTATACGTGGCATTTGATCCGTTTAAACAGTATTGTTCCAGTCCCTGCTGGCAGTTTTTGCAGGTTCTGCAGGAATCCACCAGGCATCCTACCCCGGCAAGGTCTCCTTTTTTAAATTTTTTTACATGGGCGCCGGTCTGGATCACTTTGCCTACAATCTCGTGACCGGGAACCATGGGAAAAATGCCCGGAAACCATTCGTTCCGGATCTGATGCAGGTCGGAATGGCATACGCCGCAATATTTTATTTCCAGCTGAACATCGTGAGGACCCACTTCCCTTCTTTCAAATTTCCAGGGAGCCACTTCGCTTTCCGGGGTCTGGGCCGCATATCCTTTTGTCTGAATCATATATTATTTGGGTTTTTTAGTGCAGTTTAGCCTGATTTAACATTATGAAGTCCCTTTTGTTCCTTTTTTTTAGAAATAACTGGATTTGAATGAGTTGACCGTTGACAGTGGGTTTCGGTTTAGCCGGGAGGAACTGACCCCGATAATTGCAGGGCCGGTATCCACCAGGCTGAAGACTCCGGAGCACCGGATTTAACCTGAAATTTTCAAAACGCCTTAAGCTTTGCGCCTTAAGCTTTGCGCTTTTTCCGTAGTTTTGCAGCCCGTTTGCAGAGGCGCCCTGCGCCATCCGGTCAGGACGGGACTTAAAAATAATCATATGAGTACGGTTACCAGAGAGAATATCGGTTTGCTGAATGACAAGATCATCGTAAAAATTGAAAAAAGCGATTACCTGCCTTCTTTTGAAAAATCATTGAAAGAATACGGCAAAAAAGCCAATATCCCGGGATTCCGCAAGGGAATGGTTCCGACCAGCCTGATCAAGAAAATGTATGGCAATTCGGTTTTTACGGATGAAGTGCTGAAAAGGGTTGAAAAAAAACTTACGGATTATTTAACCACTGAACAGCTGGAAATTTTTGCGCAGCCTCTTCCCCTGCCGGAAAACGATGCCAGCCAGATCAATATGACCCAGCCACCGGATTATTCCTTTGCGTTTGAAGTGGGTCTGAAACCGGCTTTCCAATTGCCCGAACTTTCTTCACTTACACCTACCCGTTATCAGATTATCGTTACGGATGAAATGCTGAATGAAGAAATCGAAAGAATCCGTCAGAAAAACGGAACAATGACGGAACCCGAAACGGTTGCCGGTGACGAAAATGTACTGAACGTTACTTTTCAGGAAACCGATGCAGCTGGATCAATCATAGAAGGAAGCCAGCCGAAAGACAATTCCCTGCTTGTAAAATATTTTGCCCCTGCTTTCCGCTCAGAACTCCTGAGTAAAAAAGCCGGAGATGAATTCACCATTCAGCTCCTGACTGCATTTGAAGACAAGGAAAGAACCTGGATCCTGCAGGACCTGGGCCTGGATAAGGAAAGTGCAGCAGATGCAGAAAAATATTTCAAGCTGGTGATCGTAAAAGTAGGACTGCTGGAAAAAGCAGAACTGAATGAGGATCTTTTCAAAAAACTGTATCCCGGCAAAACCATCGAATCAGAAGCCGCATTCCGCGAAGAAATCAGAAAGGATATGTCGGATCAATGGAAAGCACAGACCAGCAATAATCTTCAGCATTCACTTTATCATGAACTGCTCGATAAAACCGTGATTGAATTTCCTGAATCCTTTCTAAAACGCTGGCTGCTGACCGGTGGTGAAAAACCAAAAACACCGGAAGAAGTGGAAAAAGAATTTCCGACTTTCGCCAGTGCGCTGAAATGGAATCTGATTACTGACAAAATCGTAACCGATAATAAAATAGAAGTGAATCCGGAAGATATTAAAGAAGCTGCCCGTAAACAGCTATTCTCTTATCTTGGCGGACTGCCACAGGGCGATGAACAACCCTGGGTGGAAGACTACGTGAATAAAATGATGCAGGACAGAAGATTTGTGGAAGAAACCTATCAGAACCAGCGTACCAATAAAATGCTGGCCTGGGTAGAAACACAGGTTAGCCCCGCAGATAAAGCCATCACGGCAGAAGAGTTTAATAAACTCAATGAAGAGCATCAGCATCATCATCACGAATAAATACCAATCCCGCTAAAGGCGGGATTTCTTTTATATCTGCAACTCTGTCAGTTTTTTGGAAGTTTAAAAGTTTGGACGGAGATTTGAAAGGTAAACCCCGTTGCCAATCCATCCTCAAGAAAAAATATTTCTATTATGCACCTTGGTTCCGAATTTGAAAAATACGCCGTTAAGCATCTTGGCCTTTCCAGCAATACATTAAATGGATACGAAAAATACCTGGTTACCGGGCTTACACCGAATATCATCGAAGAACGTCCCATGAATGTGGCCGTGATGGATGTATACAGCCGGCTGATGATGGACCGGATTATCTTCCTGGGTTATCCGATCAATGATGAAGTGGCCAATATCATTACCGCCCAATTGCTTTTCCTGGACAGTACCGACCGTCACCGCGATATACAAATGTATATCAACAGCCCCGGCGGATCGGTATATTCCGGACTGGGAGTATACGATACCATGCAATATGTTACTCCCGATGTATCCACCATCTGTATTGGTATGGCCGCTTCCATGGGCGCCACCCTGATGTGCGCAGGTACCAAGGGAAAAAGAACAGCGCTTAAACACAGTCGTGTGATGATGCACCAGCCGAGTGGCAGTATCGGCGGTCAGGCCAGTGATATCGAAATCACTGTCAATGAAATCAGGAAGCTGAAAAAAGAACTGTACGAGATCTACGCTAATCCATACCGGCAAAACTGTCAAGCAGATTGAAAAAGATTCCGACCGTGACTACTGGCTAACAGCCATCGAAGCGAAGGAATACGGGCTGGTGGACGAAGTTCTCGTGATCAATCCCAGAAAAGAGAAAAAAGAAAATTAAAATATCTTAATAGAAAACAATGAAATATTCTAAATACGGAGTACAGCCTTTTCGCATGGATGATGAACCTGCAGAAGAAAAAGAAGAAAAGCCGCAAACGGATCCGGGCATGTTGATGAAAAAGCTGGAGAAATATTTTTTTGAAACCCGTACCGTGCAGCTCTGGGGACCGGTAGATGACCGTTCCGCCAAAGACATCGTCAATAAATTTTTTCTGCTCGATGCGGATCAAGCCCGGCAAAGAAATCAAGTTTCTGATTAATAGTCCGGGTGGCGTGGTTACCAGCGGTATGGTCATTTATGATGTCATGAAAATGATGAAGAGTCCCGGTAAGCACCATTTGTATGGGACTGGCGGCATCCATGGGATCCATATTACTCAGTGGTGGTGCAAAAGGAAGAAGATTTATCTATCCTCATGGTGAAGTGATGATCCATCAGCCAAGCCTGGGTGGTTATATCCAGGGTGTAAGTGTTGACCTGGAAATTCAGGCCAAACAAACCAAGAGAGTAAAAGAAATTGGCGCCAAAATACTGGCTGAAAACTGCGGTAAGAAATTCGATCAGATCATGAAAGATTTTGACCGTGATTACTGGATGGATGCCAAAGAATCCGTTGAATATGGCATTGTTGATGGCATCAGCACCGAGTTATAAGTTTAAGCTAACGCTCCGGTTTAAAGACCTGAGAACTATAAAACTGTGTCCATCGTATTGACCAGTTTCAACAATTGCTCTGACATTTCCATTTTATTGCTTAATCATTGACTGTGAATGACTAATCTTCAAATCTGAAGATTTGCTTCAGCTTTAGGCTTTACGCTTTAAGCTTGTATTTGGGTGATAATTGATTAATTTTGCACTATTATCAAGAAGATGGCAAAAAATACCCTTCATTGTTCTTTTTGTGGCCGTAGCCGGGATGAAGTAAAAATCCTCATTGCGGGTCAGGAAGGACATATTTGTGAAAACTGTGTTGAGCATGCACAGGAAATCATTCAGCAGGAACTGATCGTCCGGGATGATGCCTCTCCTGCGTCCCAGTTTAAACTTACGGTTAAAAAACCCATTGAGATCAAACGCTTTCTGGATGAATATGTAATCGGTCAGGATGACGCCAAAAAAGTACTGGCCGTAGCCGTATACAATCATTACAAAAGACTGCAACAGAAAGTAGCGGAGAATGATGTTGAAATTGAAAAAAGCAATATCATCATGGTGGGCGAAACCGGAACGGGTAAAACCCTGCTGGCTAAAACCATTGCCAAATTACTGAATGTGCCTTTTGCCATTGTAGATGCTACGGTATTTACAGAAGCCGGTTATGTAGGTGAAGATGTGGAAAGTATTCTTACCCGTCTGTTGCAGGTTTGTAATTATGATGTGGTGAGCGCGGAAAGAGGAATTGTATATATTGATGAGATCGATAAGATCGCCCGCAAAGGCGATAATCCTTCCATCACCCGGGATGTAAGCGGTGAAGGTGTTCAGCAGGGATTGCTGAAACTGCTGGAAGGAACCGATGTGCTGGTGCCACCGCAGGGTGGCCGTAAACATCCGGAACAAAAACTGATCAAGATCAATACGCAGAATATACTGTTCATTTGCGGTGGTGCATTTGATGGCGTGGATAAAATCATTGCCCGCAGAATCAATACCAATGCGATTGGATTTAATGTGAATAAAGAACAGCAGGAATTCACCCGCAAAAATTTGTTGCAGTATGTGAATGCGCCTGATCTGAAATCATTTGGACTGATTCCGGAATTGCTGGGCCGTTTGCCGGTGGTTACCCACCTGAATCCGCTGGATCAGATTACGCTGCGTTCCATTCTTACTGAACCAAAGAATTCGCTGATCAGGCAGTACAAAAGATTGTTTGAACTGGAAGGTATTCAGCTGAGCATTGAAGATGATGTGCTGGATTTCATGGTGACCAAGGCCGTTGAATATAAACTGGGTGCCCGCGGACTGCGGAGCATCTGCGAAAGCATTCTTACCGATGCCATGTTTGAACTGCCTTCTTCCAAAGAAAATAAATTCCACCTGAACCTGGAATATGCCCGGAAGAAATTCGACAACAGCAAGATGAGTTTGCTGAAAGTAGCTTAACGCCGAACGCCTAACGCCTAACGCCGAACGCTTAACGCCCAACGCTAAAAGCAATTAATAAATTTCCAATTTTAGAAAATGAAAGAGCTCCTCGATAAACTGAAAGCAGAAGGATTGACCGAAGAACAGGCGATAAAGCCGTCGAGATCATGAAAAATTTCGCCAAATCAAAATTCCCCTTATTTGGCGGTGCGATCGATAAATTATTCGATAAATACAGCAAGCCGCAGGAAGAAGATTTTATGCCTTAAAAAGCTGAAAGCCTAAAGCCCAAAGCTTAAGGCATTTCTATAACTTCACATCTCTGAATTAATTCCGCCAACCCTGCCTGCCGGCAAGTCAGACGCCAACCGTCAACTAAGTACTTCCCGTGCAATAACGATCTTCTGAATTTCAGAAGTCCCTTCCCCGATGGTGCAGAGTTTGCTGTCCCGGTAAAATTTTTCAACCGGAAAATCCTTGGTATATCCATAACCGCCGAAAATCTGAACGGCTTCGGTAGCCGTTCTCACCGCCACTTCGCTGGAATAATATTTAGCCATGGCAGATTCCTTGGTCATCGGCAGACCCTTGTTTTTCCGATCTGCGGCCTGAAGGGTCAGTAATTCCGCCGCCATGATTTCTGTAGCCATATCCGCCAGCTTGAAGGAAATACCCTGGAAAGATGAAATCGGCTGATCAAACTGATGTCTTTCTTTAGAATATTTTACCGCAGCTTCATAGGCGCCTTTGGCAATACCCACCCAAAGTGCGGCAATGGAAATACGTCCTCCGTCCAGTACTTTCAGCGATTGCTTAAAACCCTCCCCAATCTTTCCCAGCCGGTTGCTATCCGGAATCCGGCAATTATCAAATATCATTTCCGCGGTTTCGCTGGCGCGCATACCGAGTTTATTTTCTTTTTTACCACCGTTGAAGCCAGGAGTTACCCCGGTGAACAACAAAGGCAGTTGCATTATTTTTTTCCCTGGGTCCGCCGGTTCGGGCAACTACGACCGTGATATCACTGCTGATGCCATGGGTGATCCAGTTTTTGGTGCCATTCAGAACCCATTCATTGCCGTCTTTCGTGGCCGTACACTGCATATTGGCCGCATCACTGCCGGTATTGGCTTCTGTCAGTCCCCAGGATCCCAGCCATTCCCCGGAAGCCAGTTTGGGTAACCAGGCTTTTTTCTGCTCTTCATTCCCAAAAGCCAGGATATGGCCCGTACAAAGGGAATTATGAGCCGCCAGACTCAGGCCGATTGACCCGCAGACTTTGGCGATCTCTTCTATGACCAGGATGTATTCGATATAGCTCATGCCGGCCCCGCCATATTCTTCCGGAACGACCACGCCCATCAGGCCGAGACGGCCCATGGACCGCATAATTTCAATCGGAAAATGCTGTGCTTCATCCCATTCCATCACATGGGGCAGGATATGCTGGCGGGCAAAATCCCTCGCCGTGGCAGCTACCTGCCGGGAAACCTCATCTAATTCAAAATCCATAATCTGACGCTTAGGGTCTATAAAATAAAAGAGGCAACAACCAGGGTTGCTGCCTCCGAATAGCAAACAATCGTTCTTATTGCTATGCCAAGGCTCGTTAAACCATAAGCAAGTTAGTAAATATTCCGAAAAAAACTAACAATCGTTAGTTTTTTTTTAGGACAACTACATGCCTGTTGGGACAAGGGGGAAACTCTAAATTAATTATGACGAATGTGATCTAAAATTGCAGGTGCAGTATTTGAATTATTGAGAATTGATAATATTAAATGTTCGGGTTCTACCCTTTTACTCTTTAATGTTTTAGCTTCTGCTACTGCTCCGTGTATTGTTTGTTCAGCGCTGATATTTAACGGCATTGAATTTTGATGGCTCTTATCTGATTTAACGGCCAATTCTATTTGCTTTTGCATTTCTACAATATCAACCTTGAAGCTTTTCAAAATACGGAGTGCTGTATTGTCTCCTTCACGTAACAATGCAAGCAACAAATGTTCTGTACCGATATAGTCATTCCCCAGGCGTTCTGCCTCATCGCGGCTAAAAGAAATAATTTCTTTCATTTGATTGGAAAATTTGTAACTCATCTGGATGGTTTTTTGACTTATTAAGTTACGAAATTATTGGTAGTATAGAATCAAGGTTTTATTTTTTGCAGCCTTTTTAGGTTTTATTAACTGATTTCCCCTTGGTTACAGACACCTTTGTTACATCCTCAAAAACTGCCGGTGATCACAAACTTGTTGCCTTAAAAAAAGCAACTATATACTTGTTGGGACAGGTGGGAAATTTATGTTTTTAGTATGGCTGTTTTATTAAAATATAAAATCCGCCGATAACAAATAAAAATCCATAAATCCATTTTAATCGGTACTTCTTAGCGATCTCATTTTGATTCTTCCAAATCATCTCGTTCAGAAAGCATACTGCCGCCATTACGAAACAAAGAATTCCGTAGAATATGTTTTTATCCACCTATTTCTTCTTTTTAGGCTTAACTGGTTTTGCAGATGGAGCCGGTTTCCCCGGTGTTACAGACACCTTTATAACTTCCTCAAAACCGCCGGTCATCGCCAACTTGCTGTCGTATTTATCTGCTCATTTTTATAACTTCTACTATCAAATTTGAAGATTACGCTTACAAATTTACCATATTTTAAAAGCTTTCATAGAAACGATATTTCACCAGCAGAAGCCTCACTCATTCCAGTTTCGATTTCGTTTCGAGCGCGATGGGAGCACAGGGGATAAGTTCCAGTGATTTAACCATGCCCTTCGTCGTACTCTTGTAAGTTTTAAAATGACTGGTTTCCAAATGTGCTTTGTAGGCATCTTCGCTGGCGTATATTTCGAATACCGTAACATGTGTCGGGTTATTCTTTTCATACACGGCATATAGTGTAAGAACGCCCGGCTCCACGCGAACTGCGGTTTCAGCATGTAATTTAAGCGCCGCTTTATAGTTTTCCAACTGGGCTGAATCGATCTGGAGTCTGGCGATCCTCACGACCAGATTTTTATCCTGCGCAGAAACTTTATTGGATGAAAATAACGTCATTGTCAAGGCAATTAGCGTGATCAGTCTGCGAAAATATTTGTTTTTCATTGTTTCTATTTTGGCGTCCCAGGTACTTTTTCCGAAGTTATACAGTTTAAGTATCTTTAAAACACTGTAACAGGGTAAATATCGCGAGCCAATGAAACATCTGGTCAGGATTGCCATCTTATCTGCGGTAATGTTTTATGCCTGCAAATCAAAACCTGCCAGTCTTTCGGATCAGTTAAAAATGAATTTCTTAACCCATTTAAACAAAATGGATTCAGCGATAGTGCTGGATTCGTTTAGCGTGATCAGGATTGACACCTTAAATCAAAGGCTGATTAACAGTATAGATGATACTTTGTACAGGATCATATTGGCCCGGGTGAAATCCCAGATGGAAGCGGCAACTAAAAAAAATAATACAGACAGCATGGCTTTTTATCAGTCCGAACTGGATTATATGATACCGACAAGTGACTCGATGCGAAATCTGATCCCGGCATCCGATACAACCATAAAATATGGGATCGTGGCTACCTGTGATGTACAGGTAAGTAAACAGGAATATTCGCAAAACAGATAAAATGTATTATTTCCTGAGTAGAAATATGACGATCCTGAACTCCGAATTTATAGATTCCTCTATTTCCCGGATTTCAAAAAACCTGAACTGAAACTGGATAAGATATAGTACGCAGCTATTTCCCTTTAAGTAATGGACCCGTTACATGGAGCGTTAAGTGTTTGGCATTAAGCATTAAGCATTCAGCGTTAGACGTTAGGCGTTGGGCGTTGGGCCTTAGGCGTTAGGCTTTAAGCTTACTCTAGGTTTTATCCTTCCGCGGTGCAAGCCATTTCTGCTCTGTACGATTGTGCTCGTCTTTAGCGCAAAGAATCATCTGATCCATATTTTTTTCAATGAAGGTGCGGACGGCCATGCTGAAAAATATTTTTGGATTTGCTTTCAGGGCTCCGATAGTATATGCTTCATTTGCCTGGTAAATCGTTTTAAAAGTAACTGAATCCTGCAGAATCAGGTCTATCATCAACACATGAGATCCGGACTCCAGGGATATCTCCGATTTAAGGATATAGTCTGATGCCAAGGGTGTGCTGGTTACGTACTGAAAGGCATTCTTCAGACCTTCAGACAATAATTTACCTGTTGCAGAATTGCCTTCAATATAGAAAAAGCGCTGGGCCATAGAAATCTGGCAGAAAACGATCAAACCGATCAGGACACTTATTTTTTTCATTATTGAACCGTATTAGCCTGAAATAATACCGAAATTACCGCTAATTCGGAATAACAATTGGAATAGCTTTTAAAGAATAACTGGATCTGAATGAGAAAACTTGTGATTATTTTAGGTTTCCTATTTTTTAATCTCTCCCTGATTGCCCAACAAATGGATCCGCTGGTAAAAGCAGAAATTGCTTTTGAAAAAGCCTGTCTTAAAAAAGGGCTCCGAAACGGTTTTCTCGCCAATATGGACAGTAATGCCATTGCGTTCACCGGGAAAGGGCCGGTGGCTGCCAAACCCCTCTGGACCTCCTTTCCAAACTTTGAAGGCATATTTTCCTGGTCCGCGTCCTATACTGAAATGTCCATTGGCGAAGACTGGGGATATACAACCGGGAATTATGAACACCGGACGCGGTCCCTACGGGATACGGTGTCCGAATCCGGTCAATACACTACCGTATGGCGAAAGACTAAAAATGGTGAATGGAAATACCTGATCGATATGGGGAATCCACATCCGCATTCGCCATTGAAAAAAACGGCTTCCCCGGTTGAAATTGAAAAAACTGCATCCCGGGAAGGCACTGATCATTTTTTACCTGACCAGGAAAGTCGGTTTGTTGATGCTTACGAAAAAAATATCCGGTCGGCATACCAGCTTTTCGGCAGCAACAAATACCTGTTGAATCTTTCGGGATACCAAACGGTAGCGTCGACTGACAGTGCCGTATTACTTATTGAAAATATAGAATCTCCTTTTAAATATTCTCCGGTCGGCGTAATGATTTCTTCAGGAATGGATATGGCCGCTGTATATGGAACCCTTGACCAGAAAGGGGTTAAGGGAAATTATTTGCGCATCTGGCGGCACGAAAAAACCGGATGGAAAATAGCACTGGAAGTTATAAAGTTGCAGGCCGGAACTTGATGGGTATAATTAATGGCCTGAAACAATTAGTTCCTTCGCATATAAGGGATCAGTTCGTGAATGATCCGGGGCCAATGATCAGATAGGGTTTTAATTTTTCAAATAAAGACTGATCCAGCTGTCCCAGTTGCAGGAGTTCATCCACCGTTTGAAATCTGCCATGCTGCCGACGGTAGTCAATAATCCATTTCGCGATCTGCCATCGGATATAGGGATGCGCCTGAAGTATTTCTTTTGTCGCCTGATTCAAATCTATCTGGTGTAATGAAACGGAATTCAGTCGCAGACTTGGTTTTATTTTTTGAAAAACGGAATCGGGCAAACCAAAAGTTTCTCCGACCTGCTCCACCCTGTAAAAACCGCCCAGCTTCTCCCTGAAATGAACAATCCGGGATGCCAGTTTCTCTCCGATCCCCGGAAGTCGCGACCAGTCCGTGGAATCCGCCAGATTGATATCGGTGATCAGATAGCTTTTCCGGTGATATAAAAAATCAGGATTCGAAAAAGTTCGACGGGTCGGTTCTCTTATTGAGGAATCCGTTTGTTTTCCTGTTTTTGAGTACTCCGTTTGTTTTCCTGTTTGAAAATGATATTTCTGCCGTGCATATGAGTCTTCGCGTGTGACAGACTTTCCGGACTGTTTTGCCATGCGAACAAAAGGTAAAATTCTTTCATAATCCGAATTTCGAAGTCCGTATAATTTCTTCAGGTCCTCCGCTTTCCGGAACTGCCCTCCCTTTTCAATATAGTGCAGAATGGTATTGGTAAGTCTTTCTGACATTCCGAGTCGTTGCCAGTCAGACCTTGTCATTTTATTTGGATCAAAATAAAACATTTCAGGAATGGAAGATTTGTCAATTTCTTCCTGAACTTTTCCCGGCTGAACCATTTTTTGATCCGGATAACGGGTATGATAAACCGATTCCCGGGAGGAATCTTTCTCAGGGGTTTCGAATTTCAGAATCTCCGGCTTCATATGTTCATAAGCAGCAGGATCGGGATCACCCACTGCCGGCCGGAAAAAATAGGGAAGAACAAATAAAATGCTGATGATCAGAAGCAGAAAAAGAACGCCTAAGCGTTCTTTTTTGGTAAAGGTCAAATACCCACGGATCATTTCCCACATACCTTTTTCTATTAAAGATAAAATCCGTACGAAGGAAAGTCTATACCCTTAAAGTGGAAAACCTGACTTTGATGTTACCGTCCAAAAATTTTTATACTTTCTCAATAGTAATAATACTTCCTGGGTTTTGGCGGATGGGGAGCACGGACTGCTTTATGATATTCCGGAAGCGGATGACCCAATCCGATAATAATGCCCACATTAAACCCAAATTGAACCAGACCCGGTTGCGTATAATAATACCCGCTGGGATCGCCCCAATACCCGAAATAATATCCTGAGCTGGTGGGTGCTGTTCCCAGTAACCGGGCACTGAACCTTAGCCCAAAATTGGGTTCAACAAAAATATCCGCCCCCGCCTGGAAGCCGTAGGCAAAAGTCGCATTGCTGGAAAAACTATTGGGCGAAGGTGTAAAAATGGCTGCTCCCAGGTCTGCCCCCATAAAGAGGGATACCGGAGATTCGGGAATTGGAAAACGGGAAACCGGACCGGCCATGATATAATTGATACCGGCACTCGTCTGATAAGTTGGCTGATCTCCGGGTACCGCACCGTAGGGGTACAATTTTGCCGGAACCTGCATGCGATTATACGCTATTTCTATACCGATATGCCTGCTGAAGTTGAACTGAAAAGATGCGCCATAATTGAAACCAGCATCTATCCTTCCGAAGGTGGAATTAAAATTCAATTTGTCAGCAAAAGTATAACCCCCGGTAGGTATAAATTCGATGGAAGTTTGTGCAGAAGCACCTAAAATACAGCACAGAAAAGAAGACAACAGGATCCCTTTTTTCATACAGTATAGTTTTACTATTCTTAAGACGTAATAATTTTCAATAGGTTTAATGCGGTGGCCGGCTCATCTGTTAAAAAGAACTTAAAAGCGTGAAGCCTGAGGCGCGGAGGCTTGAAGGCTTAAGCCTCAAGCCTTCATGCTTCAAGCATCAGGCCATCAAATGCAAGTTCCATTCCCGGTGGCATTTCGGCCATCACCTCTGCATGTTTTCCCAACTGATGGCTGATATGGGTAAAATAAGCGGCGGGAACGCCGAGTTCGTGGGCCATGGCGATGGCTTCATCGAGGTTAAAATGAGAGATATGTTTTTCTTTCCGGAGTGCATTCAGTACCAGGATTTCCGAACCCCTTATTTTTTCTTTTTCTGACTCGTCGATGCGGTTGGCATCGGTGATATAGGTGAACTTCCCGAACCGGAAACCCAGTACAGGCATTTTCAAATGCCAGACGGGGATGGGTACTACCCGTATATCCCCGATCATAAAAGGATCGGTGGCGATGGTATTCAGCTGGATCTCGGGAATACCGGGATAACGGATATCCGTAAACGCATAGGGAAATTCCCGGATGATTACTTCCTGCGTCATTTCATTGGCAAAAACGGGCATCGGTTTTCCTGAAAAAAAATTGAAAGCCCGGATATCATCGAGTCCGGCAATATGATCCTTGTGCGGATGGGTAAAAAGAACGGCATCCAGGTTTGTAACATCCGCCCGAAGCATCTGGTACCGGAAATCGGGCGTGGTGTCGATCACTATCCGGGTAGTTGCAGATTCGACAAGAATACTGGACCGGAGTCGCTTGTCTTTTTTATCGGATGAATGACAAACCGGACAGGGGCAGGCAATCATCGGCACACCGCCGCTGGTACCGGTTCCCAGAAAAGTGATTTTTAAGGATGGAAATGGCACAGGCAAAAATAGTGGAAGTCCACCGATCAGCTCTGCGGTTTGAGCAGGCTTTCCAAAACTTTCCGGCTTTCCGGTGCCAGGGATTCCGGATCCAGGCTGATCTGGGGAAGAATATCGATCAGCGTATTGATGCGGCCTTCCAGGGTAAGAAATTTATTCAGGACCAGCACTTTTTTTTCTTCCAGAATACAATATCCGCTTTGAAAATTTCCCCGTTCGTAACGGATCACATAACCCGTTTCGTGCATGATTTTCTCAATTTTTTCCAATGTGGTAACGGTGTATTTCATTTTCCAAAGTTGCTGATTACGAATTTAAACATATTAGACATTTATCCACAATTAGATGACAGATGACAGATGACAGATTACAGCTTTAGGCTTTAAGCTTTAAGCCTTAGCTTTACCAGTCATTTTAATCACCGGCATGATCATTTCTTCCAGGCTGATACCGCCATGCTGGAAACTATTCCGGTAATAGTTCGCGAAATAATTATAGTTATTGGGGTAACAGAGAAATCCATCTCCCTTGGCAAAAATAAAGGATGAATTGACGGTCGGCACCGGCAAGCCGGCTTCTTTCGGATCCCGGAAAGCCAGCACTTCCTTGGGTTCATAATTCAGGTTCCGGCCATGTTTATACCGGAGGTTGGTGGTGGTTTGTTTATCGCCGATCACTTTATAAGGCGTTTTTACCCGCACACTGCCATGATCGGTTGCCAGAACGATGGTGATTTTTTTATCGGCAATTTTTTTAAGTGCCTGATGCAAGGGTGAATGTTCAAACCAGCTGGCGGTAATACTGCGGTAACTGGCTTCATCACTGGCCAGTTCTTTTAGTACTTCCATTTCCGTTCGGGCATGGCTGAGCATATCCACAAAATTATAAACGATCACATTCAGATCGTTGTTCATCAGGTTGTGGATATTGTTCACCAGATCCTGGCCGGCCTGGTGATTCAGCACTTTGGTATAGGAAGTTTTCAGATGATCCATTTTCAGCCTTTTCAGTTGTGCCCTGAAAAATTCTTCTTCAGACAGATTTTTTCCTCCTTCCTCATCATCGTTTTTCCATTGATTTGGAAACTGCATTTGAATTTCAGCTGGCATCAGCCCGGCAAAAATGGCATTGCGGCAATACTGGGTTGCAGTAGGCAGAATGCTGTAAAAAGTTTCTTCCGTCTGTATCCGGAAACTTTGCGCAAAAATGGGCTGAATGGCTTTCCACTGATCGAAACGCAGGTTATCGATCAGTACAAAAAACAGTGGTACTCCCTTTTCAAGATTTGGAAATACTTTGTTCCGTAAAAGGGTATGGCTCATGACGGGTGCCAGCGTTGCTTTTGGGGTCACCCATTTCACATAATTTTTTGAAATAAATTTAAAGAACTCTGTATTCGCTTCCTGTTTCTGCGATTGAAAAACCTCCTGCATTTCCGGACTATTACTTTTTTCCATTTCCAGTTCCCAATACACCAGTTTTTTATAAAGGTCCATCCATTCCGTATAATCGGGATTGTTGTTGAGTGCCATAAACAAATCCCGGAACTGCTGCTGGTAAGCCGTAGTGGTGTTTTCTGCAACGAGTCTTTTGTTGTCAATGATTTTTTTCAGGCTCAGCAGCACCTGGTTGGGATTCACGGGTTTGATCAGGTAATCGGTGATCTGGCTGCCGATGGCTTCATCCATCAGATTCTCCGTTTCATTCTTTGTGATCAGCACCACCGGAATCTGCTGGTTCGTCTCCTTTATTTTTGCCAGGGTTTCCAGTCCGCTGATGCCCGGCATGGTTTCATCGAGCAACACCACGTCCACCAGGTTTTCCTTTACAAAATCGATCGCATCCAGTCCGTTGGTCATGGCATTCACTTCATATCCTTTATTTCTCAGGAAAATAATATGCGACTGCAGGCTGTCAATTTCATCATCTACCCAAAGTATTGTTCCTAATGCCATGTTGCTGTATTTCGTATTTCTAAAGATAGTTTATCAGTCAGTCATTCCTAAATTTGGACCCTGTATTGAATTCTTTTAACAATTTCAAAATGGGAGCAGGTTCACAGAAAATCATCAATGATCCGGTTTATGGTTTTATCACCATCGATCATCCCCTGATACTGGAAATGATGCGCCATCCCTATTATCAGCGCCTGCGTCGGATTCAGCAAATGGGATTTGCCAACCTGGTTTATCCGGGCGCCGTTCATACCCGCCTGCATCATTCACTGGGTGCCTATCACCTGATGTGTAATGCCCTGGCTGAATTAAAAGGAAAAGGTATTGCCATTACGGAAGATGAAGAGCTGGGAGCAAAAATGGCCATCCTGCTGCACGATGTGGGGCATGGTCCATTTTCCCATGCCCTGGAAAATAACCTGATTGAAAACCTGGATCATGAATCTGTTTCATTGCAAATCATGCAATTCCTGAATCGCGAAATGCATGGTGAGCTGAATACGGCAATTGCCATTTTTACCAACATGTATCCGAAAAAATTCCTGCATCAGCTCGTTTCGGGTCAGCTGGATGTGGACCGGATGGATTATCTGAACCGGGATAGTTTTTTTACCGGCGTTTCAGAAGGTGTAATCGGGTATGACCGCATTATCAATATGCTTACCGTGCACGACGGCGAACTGATGGTGCAGGAGAAGGGCATTTATTCCATTGAAAAATTCCTGGTGGCGCGCCGGCTGATGTACTGGCAGGTTTACCTGCATAAAACCGTAGTGAGTGCAGAAACCATGCTGGTAAAAATCATTCAGCGGGCACGGGAAAAAATTCTCCGGGGCGATTCCCTTTTTTCCGGTTCCGAGTCCCTTGATTTTTTCCTGTCCCATACTCCGCAGGATCCTTCGGAATGGCTGGAAGCATTCAGTATGCTGGACGATAACGATATTCTGAGCGCATTGAAGATCTGGATGAAAGACCCCGATCCGGTTTTGTCAAACCTGAGTGCGATGCTGATCAACCGTCGTTTACTCAAAGCCAAACTGCAGGCTGAACCTTTTGAAGAAAGCCTGGTTAAAAAATATTTAAAAGAAGCCGCCACCATTTTAAATATTCCGGAAAAAGATGCTGCTTATTTTGTTTTTACCGGAGAACATACCAATACAACCTATAATCCCATGGATGAAAAAATAAATATTCTGTTTAAAGATGGCACCGTGCGGGATATTTCCCAGGTAGATAATGCCCTGATTCACCGGAGCCTCTCTACGGCGGTTAAAAAATTCTATATTTGTTACCTGATGGCAGAATAAACCATCCGATTCCAAAAAAAATTCTATGCAATTCTCTGCCGCACAGATAGCTGCACTGATCCAGGGTAAACTGGAAGGTGATCCCGGAGTGGTGGTTGATAATTTCGGAAAAATCGAAGAGGCACAGAAAGGTCAGCTGGCATTTCTGGCCAATCCGAAATACGAAGAATTTTTATACAGCACAAAGGCCTCCATCATTATTATTAATGAGAGCCAGGTGCTGAAAGAAAATATCAAAGCCACCCTGATCCGGGTCCCGGATGCTTATCTGGCATTTGCCGCCCTGCTTTCCAAATACCAGGAGATGATGAATCAGCAGCTGACCGGAATTCAGGAACCTTCCTATATTTCCACTACGGCTGTTCTGGGAGAAAATGTTTTTGTCGGGGCATTTGCTTTTATCGGAAATCAGGTGAAGATTGGAAATCATGTAAAAATCTATCCGCAAACCTATATCGGGGATGACGTGACCATTGGTGATCATTCCGTTATTTTTCCCGGCGTTAAAATATATCATCGCTGTGTAATCGGGCAACATGTTACCATTCATGCAGGATCCGTAATTGGCGCAGATGGATTCGGATTCGCTCCGCAGGCCGACGGAAGTTTTAAAAAAATCCCGCAGATGGGAAATGTGGTGATTGAAGACTTTGTGGAAGTAGGATCGAATTCCACCATCGACCGGGCTACCATTGGTTCAACCGTTATTAAAAAAGGAGCCAAACTGGATAACCTTATCCAGATTGCACATAATGTGGAAATCGGAAGCAATACGGTAATTGCCGCCCAGAGCGGTGTTTCGGGCAGTACCAAACTCGGCAAAAATGTAATGGTTGGCGGACAGGTTGGTATTGTCGGTCATATTCAGATTGCAGACGGAAGTAAGATCAATGCGCAAAGCGGTGTTACAAAATCATTGAAAACACCGAATAGTGCCGTTACGGGTAGTCCGGCCTTTGATTATACCAGTGCCCTTCGTTCCCAGGCAGCGGCACGGAAACTTCCGGAATTTGAAAAACGAATTGTTGAACTGGAGAAACTTATACAGCAGTTGTTGGTGGAAAAGCAAAACAACCTCCTTAAGCTTAACGCCTAACGCCTAACGCCTAAAGCTAAGCTAAGGGCAATTTTTTAACGAAAGAATGTATTCGGATAGCGGGAATTGAGTGCCAACCCATTCCCGAATTCCCGAATTCTCAAATTTTCCTCTATGGCAGATCAGGCTTCCTTTCTCGATGCGGTAAAAACCGGTTATACTTTCAAATCAGAATCCGTAAAAATCGGAATTGGCATGGTGGATGGTAAACCGGTAGCCGGAGCCGATATCAACCTTCCTTTAAAAACCATGAACCGTCACGGACTGATCGCCGGTGCCACCGGAACCGGGAAAACCAAAACCCTGCAGATGATCAGCGAAGCCCTGAGTAATGCCAGCGTGCCGGTACTGGTGATGGATATCAAGGGTGATCTCAGCGGTATCGGGGCCGCAGGATCCATAAATGATAAAATCAAAGACCGTTGCGCCTTAATTGGAATCAAATATGAACCGAAGGCCTTTCCCGTGGAATTCATGACCCTGAGCAATGAAAAAGGAATTCGGTTGCGCGCCACCGTTAGTGAATTCGGACCGATCCTCTTATCCCGGATCCTGGAACTCAACGACACCCAGGAAGGACTGGTGGCCATGATCTTCAAATACTGCGACGATAATAAACTTCCCCTGCTGGACCTGAAAGATTTTATCAAAGTGCTGCAATATATTTCCAATGAAGGCAAGGCGGAAATACAGCAGGCTTATGGACAGATTGCCACTTCTTCCACCGGTACGATACTGCGCAAAGTGATCGGACTGCAGCAACAGGGTGCCGATGTTTTTTTCGGAGAGAAAAGTTTTGAAGTAGCTGACCTGATGCGTATTTCAGATGAAGGACTCGGGATGGTGAACGTATTGCGGGTAACCGACCTGCAGGATAAACCCAAATTATTTTCTACGTTCATGCTCCAGTTGCTTGCGGAATTGTATGCTTCCTGTCCCGAAGAAGGGGATGTGGAAAAACCCAAACTGGTTTTATTTATTGATGAAGCCCACCTTGTTTTCCAGGAAGCCAGCGATGCCCTGCTGAAACAAATTGAAACCATTGTAAAACTGATCCGCTCCAAGGGCATCGGTATTTTCTTCTGTACGCAAAATCCGACGGATGTACCTCCGGGTGTATTGGCCCAACTGGGACTAAAAGTGCAGCATGCCCTCCGTGCTTTTACGGCGAATGACCGGAAAGCCATTAAACAGGCCGCTGAAAATTATCCGACCAGTAAGTTTTATAAAACGGAGGACCTGATTACCGAACTGGGTATTGGTGAAGCGCTGGTGACCATGCTGGATGAAAAAGGTGTTCCCACACCACTCGTTCATTGTATGATGGCTCCGCCGCGAAGCCGGATGGATATTTTAACAGCCGGAGAGATCGATGCCATCGTAGGGAAATCCAAACTGGTTGCCAAATACAACCAGGTAATCGACAGCGAAAGTGCCTATGAGATCCTTACCCAGAAATTACAGGATGCAGCCAATAAAAACCAACCGGCCGGACCAGCAAAACCGGGAACTAAACCGGGTGCCAAACCGGAACCTTCCACCCTGGAAAAAATCCTGAACAGCGGTGCAGCAAAACAGGTCGAAAGAACCGCCGCCAGCATGATCACCCGTGGATTACTCGGCGCCCTGGGTCTGGGTGGACGCAGCAGCTCCAAAAAGTCGGGATGGTTCTAAAAGGCTGAAAGCTTAAAGCTCAAAGCCTAAAGCCAAATCGGTCAACGACCCACGGTAAACGGTCAACCGTCATCCGTCATCGATCATCCCTTATCGCCTTCCCCGGCCAAAACCACCGCCACCGAAGCCACCGCCGCCGCCAAAACCACCTCCGCCACCGCCGAATCTTCCGCCACCTACCTCCACCGCCACCCCAGCCGCCACCGCCCCAGCCGCCACCGTTGCTGGTGCTGCGACCACCACCTCCACCCCACTGACTTGCACTGGCATTTCCGCGCTGCCGGCTGCTGGCTGCATTTTGAATTTCAGGACTCGGCGCATTGCCCATACCCGATTTTGCAGAAGCTGTTGTTTTTGGGGTGGAAGCATTTGACCAGCCGCCATTTCCATTCGCTTTCTGCCATCCGTTCCCCGGTATTTTTATATACGTTCCCGTCTTTTCCCGCATACATATCCCCGTTTCCTGCCTTGGCAACACCCCCGCTGCCATTGGGGCCGCTGCCTGCGACCGCCTTTCCTCCATTGGTATTGCGAGCTCCGGCAACGGTCTGACCGTTATTGTTGGTCGCATGGGCGGTTTGGGTGGCTGTTCCATGTCCGTTATTGTATACCGATGTCCCGGCCTGGCCATTATACCCCGACCCCTGACGGGTGGCTGCCGATGCCCCCGTATAGGGATTATAGGCCTGGCCGGCACTCCGGGTGCCATAAGGCGTGGAAACGGAAGACCCTCTGGCCATGGTCCCGGTATATGGGTTATACGCCTGACCCACGGATCTGGATCCGTAAGGACCATAGGCGGTAGCGCTCCGGGCATAGGTCCCCGTATATGAATTATACGAAGACCGGTAGGCCACTCCGCCATAGCAATAGGGATGGTAAGCAAAGGCGCCGTAAGTATACATTCCGCCATAACAGATGGGGAAACCCATCGGGGGATAATAAAAATAAGGTGGGGCATACCATCCTGTACCAGATGCTATAACCATTCCGACACCCACACCCACAATAAATGCACCCATGTATCCGGCGGTATAACTGGCTTCTACGGTTCCGGTACTGGTCACCGTCTGGGTTACATAAGTCACATTGTACACCGGCGAACTGGCTGGGATGGTATAGATGGACTGCGGAACGGATGTGGCCACCGTCCATGGACCTCCCGGAGTAGCCGACACGTACCATAGCGCATTTATGCAGGCATAATAGGAAGAATTGCTCACCATGATCACCTTATCTGATGTATTCTGGGCATAAGAAAGTGTTGTTCCGTCTATGCCCACAAATTTGGGATCTCCGGAATAAGTTATGGTTACAGGTGGTACGGCCTTGGGATCCACATCCACTTTGGTCGGTATCTGCGCGATCATTACTGCATCGGCAGCCTCATCTGTTCCGGGTACGGAACTGAGCACGTGACCCGCAGGACTATCCTGTGGAATATTGGCAAAGTCTGCCGGGAGGTTGGGCGTGGCGTATGTCCAGGGACCATCCATACCGGGGGCACTGAACCACCTTCCGGAGGTAAGAAAATAGTAAAGGCTGGTTTGGCTGGAAAAGAAAATATTGTCCGAAGTGTTTGTGGCATAACTCAGGCTGGTGCCTGCTATCGGCTGCATTGCCGGTTTGCCGTTGAACAGAATCATTTCCGCCGGGCTGGTAGAATAATACACCATCGGAAGGCTGGCCGATTTGGGCGGAGCCGGAATCGCTTTATCCAGAACAGTTTTCCAATGTTCATTTTTTTTCAGATCGCTGAGTGATTTCGGAAGCTTGGAAGTATAGGTCCAGGGTCCCTGCAATTGGGTGGCCGTCTGCCATTCCACATCATCAAAAAGATAATATTGGTTCGTAGCCGGATCCTGGAACAGCGGCCAGTTCGCATTGAAAACATATTTCATTCCCCCCTGACTTGCATCGGTCAATGCCGGTTCTCCCTGCATTTGAAGAAGTATGGCTGGTGTATTGCTGACATAAATCGTTGGCGGGTCATTCTTGATATTTTCTGTTGATGCCGGTGTATTGTCCTTGGGAGTTGCCGCCACGATTCTGTCCATAGAAACGGTCACCACTTTGGTTACGTCAATAAACTGCCGCACAATTTGTCCCATGGCAGCCGTATCGGAGGCATTCAGGGTAGGAAAATGAACACCGATAACCTGCATATTAAAAACCGTCACCATCCGGGTGTAGGTATCTACGGTTGTTGTGGAGGTCAGATATAAAACCCCGACTACTTCTTTTCCCTGATAGGGGGTCAGCGAAAATGCCATCCGGAAATTCAGCGTCTTATATTCTGGCCAGTCCTCCACCTGCGGTGTGTACATGACCAGGACGGAGCCATTATGCGTGAGTTGCCTGGGCCATCCGGGATCCTGGGAAAAAGCGGAAAAAGAACAAATGAAAACCAGCACGAATACATACAATTGCTTCTTCATAAAATCTCTTTTTCAAAATTTTAAAATATGGAAGGGGTCAGAACTGCGCATCGCAGTACGGTGCTAAGAATCAGGAGTTGAAATAACCGGTCTGGTTTTCGGTGGATAATGAGGACTATAAAGTTAATGGTGTTCTTTTAAAAATTTCCGGCTGGTAATGATTAAGTTTTTGAAAACACGGGTACCGCGCGAATGCGCCAGTTAGACAGGAAAGAAATCCTAGTGAAGTACGATCACGAAACCTTTCCGGTATTGCATGGCCTTGGTGTCAGTATTCCGGTAAGAAGCCATCCATATATACGTACCATCATCAGCGGGAACGCCATTGTAGGTTCCATTCCATCCTTTGGAGAAATCCCTTGATATAAATACCGGTTTCCCGTAACGGTCGAAAATCTGAAGCATGTATTCCGACATATTGCAGGGATGCAGGGGACGGAAAATATCATTTACCCCGTCAAAATTGGGTGTGAATGCATTGGGTAAAGTGAGTTCACAGGTACAGGTTTTTCTGGCGATATGAACCGTTGCCGTATCAAATCCGCAGCCATTCTGGGCAATAACCTGATAAATTCCGGAGTCCCCGACAACGTAGGTCTTAGCCGTACTTCCATCCTGCCATACAAAAGAATTGGCATTGGTCTTCACATGCAAAATAAAATTTTCTCCTGCACACAATGTGGTGTCCCGGCCAATATCCAGATCCAGGCTGTCGTTGAAACTAACCTGCAGGCTGTCTTTATAAATACATTGCCCTACCTGGGCCACTACGCTATACCTGCCCGGTTCGTACACATAGTAAGTGGATTGTTTTGTCTGATTCTGATCATCCCGTTGCGGAGGATCGGCAACCCAGTTATAAATACCGGTTCCAAAATCCGCATCCAGTATCAGGGTGCTGCCCTTACAGATAGCGGTATCCCGGAAATCAAGTCTTTTATCCCCGCGGTACATGATTTCAATCGTGTCCACCACCTCACACTGGCTCGCAATGGTAACAAAAGCCCAGTAATGATCCGGAGAACTCACCCGAATGGTTTGGGTTTGTTCTTTGGTGCTCCACATATAAGCAGAAGCTCCCGCTGCATTGGCTGTAATCGGAAATATTTCTTTCGGACATAACAGCGTATCCGGACCAAGGGAAAAAGGAGGTGCAGCGAATGTGGAATAAGTGATATTAGCCGTATCCTTATATGTTCCGCAACCGGGAACGGTTACGGTGGCAATATACTGGCCCCCGGGAGCCTTCGTTAAAAGTTGTCCCAGCACTTCTCCGGGAATTACGGCCCCATTGAGTTCCCAGGTATAGTTGCCATTCTGTGTAGCTGCATTCAGGGTCAGTGTATCTCCGGCACACATGATGTGGTCATCACCCAGTTTAATTTCGGGCAGGTTGCTATAATAATATTCCTATGGAATCCGTAACGGCACATCCATTGATCTTTACCGTGTACAGTCCTGTTTTAGTGATATGCAGAACGGGTGTGGTGGTCAGGCTGTCGTCATTCCATTCATAAACAGCACCGGGAATAACCGGCGCAGAAATGCTGGTGTCCCCATTGTCACAGAGATAAATATCCGCACCAAAATTATAGGGTGTTGGGGTGATCACCTGAATCGTATCCGATAAATTGTAGGTAACCCCGGCACTGACCACCACCAGGGAAATATAATAAACACCCGGTGTCGCATATAAATGCGTTGGTTCCTTGGAGGCGGCACTGTCATAGTATCCTGAAGCCGGGATCCCCGAAATGCCATTTTACTTTGTCCGGGAAATGCAATCTGGTCAAATATGGAGGAGCCGAATGCGATCTTGTAATTTACGCAGGTGGAATTATAGGTGATGCTGTCTTTCTGCGACATTGCCGAAAGGGCAATTAAGCAGGTAGCCATCACCGTTAGTAAATAATATTTGAGTCTTTTACTCAATGGGCAAGTTTTATCATGGTCCTCACCTGCTGGGTTGTACCGTTTTGCAATCTTGCATAATAGACTCCGGCAGCCAGTGCAGAACCATCGATATACGACATTGTATTCACCTTTTGAATAACTGGCGCTCACCGGTATACCCACAAGTCTGCCTGACACATCAAATACCTGTACAAGCGTATATCCGCCGTCTGTTTTGAAAGTAATGGTGGTGGTACTGTTAAAAGGGTTTGGTCGAATTGGTGATCAGTTTCTCCCCGATATCAGACGGCGGTTTCTCAATGGAACATGCCGATGTTTCAATCAGCGGCAGGTACTGATAATTTTTCAGGAGCATGGTATCCACATCATTGGGATCCACACAAAACCAGTCCCGCAAAACGGTAGCATATACTGATCTGAAATCGTATTGCATCGGCAGGCTGGACTCGGTTGTGAGTGAAGAAGGAAGATCCGGCGGATCGCCCAGCACACCCTGCTTGACGGGCTCACCGAATAAAAACACCGGCTGCGCAGAACCATGATCGGTACCGGCACTGCCATTGGATTTAATTCTTCGCCCAAATTCAGAAAAAGTCATTCCGATAACCCGTTTGCCCAGTCCCAGCTGCGTGATATCAGCCTGGAAAGCAGAGATGGCTTCAGAAACCTGTTTCAATAAGTTGGCGTGATTACCGGTGGTGGTATTACCCGCCTGCACCTGTGCGCCATGCGTATCAAAACCTCCCATACTCACCATATACACTTTTGTTTTCAATCCGCCAGAGATCAGTCTCGCAACCGTTTTAAGCTGGGCCGCCAGATAGTTGTTTCCGGGGTACGGAGACTGGGTTCCTGATTTGGAGGCAGCACTTACAATAACGTCTGCATATTTATTGGTTTGCCGGGCAACGGTTCTGAGATAGGTCAGCTCAGTTCCCATTGGCGAATCCGGAACCGGATCCGTAGTGGCATTGATGAGATTGTAAAAATCGATATCTGTTGGAACGGCCATGGCGGTAAATCCACCTGGTCCCATAAATGTGGTTGAAATCACTGATCCGATCTGAATGGCCAGCGGATCAGGCATCGTGGCATTGGGATATCCGTTCGGGAAATTTTCATAGGTTGAACTTAAAAAACGTCCCGTCCATCCGGTGGTGAGATACTGATCAGCATCTGCTCCGGTCAGCCAGATATCCGTAGAACGGAAATGCGACTGGTTCGGTTGTGGATAACCGACAGAATATAAAACGGCCAGTTTATCTTCATTATATAATTGCTGCATTCCCTTCATGGAAGGATGCAATCCTGATTTTGAATATCCGCTTAAGGGCAGCACTTTGTCCAGTGGAATCGCAATATTCTGCCGCTGGCTCAGGTAATCCCCGTAATTAATGATGGGTACCACCGTATTCAATCCATCATTTCCGCCCGACAACTGGATCATGACAAATACATGATCATTGTCTGCTGCGCCGGAAAGGCTTTCAAAAAAGCCGGCTGCCCCAAATGCCTTCACCGTAAAACCATTCACAAGGGAAGGAAAGATGGCGGAAGCCGGAATCATGTTTCTTAAAAAATGACGTCTTTTCATAGCGTGGATTCTGGTTATGATAAGTGATATTCCGGTAGATTCATCAGGTATTTATAAAGGGTTTGCAACCTGCTGAATACGGTGCCTTTCGCAACCATATCCGTCGGGCTGGCGATATATGCATTCCATGCGCTGGTCCAGTAATAGTCATTGGTCTGATTGCTGAGCAGGATGGTTTGTTTCAGATGTGCTGATGGTTTCTGCTGAAAGCGGTACCCGGTACAAAATATCGAGGGATTCACTGATCAGCGAATTCGGATCCTCCGGGTTTGGTCAGCGAAGCGGCAAATGCCAGCGGATCGATAATCAGGGGAACCATATTCATCATGGCACCACTCGTGATCATTTCATCCGTGAATGCATTTCGCAGCGTATAGGTAACAGAATTGATCCAGAGTTCATGATAGGCCGTGCCCTCATAATAAGCATACCATCCCGCCACTTCCGGGATTCTCAGAATTTCCTGCTGAAGGGTGGCAGAAGTCTGAAGAATAATTTCCCAGGCACTGTAGCTGGATCCGTAATCAGACGGATCCGGCATTACTACTCCGAATTCACGCATCAGTCCGATGGTGAAATCAAGCGGGCTCTTGATAATACAGGCGCTGGAATACGCCATATTATAAAAATGATCGCTTTTTAACAGCACAGACATCACGGCAGTAATATCATATCCGCTGCTGCGGAAAACCTGCGCGAGTGGTGTAATAATATTGGCTTCAATAGTTGCATCAATCTTATAGTAAACAAAAAAACTATAAATTTTGCGGCATATGAATTTGGCAGATTCCGGATTGCTGAAAATCATATTCAGCAGGTCGTCCAGTTCACCGGCGCCCGCGGCCCCGGATCTGCCGGTAATGATCGTGCTTCCGTAAAATGTAGAAAAGGATTTGTTCTGGTCATCATGACCGGCCAGATCAAAACTATAATTGAAATTACTGTCTACCGTATGGCCGGTCAGCACCCGGGCAGCAGTCCGCACATCATCTTCGGTGTAATGTGAATCAACCCCTTTACCAATGGTGTATAACTCCTGCAATTCCCTTCCGTAGTTTTCATTGGGAGAAGTTTTTTTATTGGTATTTCCATTCAGGTAACAAAGCATCGCCGGACTCAGCGTCATTTCTTTCACCATCTGTTTCAGGTTCCCCAGTGCGTTGGCCCGCAGAATCAGATAATAGTCATACCAGGGACGGGCCGGAATATCGTCAATATGGGCCAGGGAGTCGATGGCAAAATGATTGTGCCAGAAAAGCGTAAGTTTTTCGTGGATACTTCTTTTCTCGTTCAGCAGCTGACCAATCCACCAGCACTTGAGTGAATCCAGTCTTTTTTCATTCATTTCCGGATCTGCATAATCAATGCCCGTATTTATCCAGGTATCCCAGGCAGCAACACCGGTGGGATCAGAATATCCATTGGAACTATATGAATTTAAAGGAACCGTTGCAGGAGCTGCTGTGGGACTGAGTAATTCATCCACCGCTTCCGACATGGTTTTGGAAAGAAAATAATTGAGATCGTTTTTGGTTACTCCGAAAAGTGTTCTTTTCAGAAGATGAACGACTTCGGTTGTGGTCCATTCACCAGTATATTCATCCAATCCATCCGCTAAGGCAATGGATCTGCGTGCAGTTTTAGCCAGGCGGGCAAACGCTGGTCTTTCCATGATATTGGTTGTTTTAAATGGATTTGGATTACAACGCTTAAAATAGCAATTAGTGTTCCAAAAAGGGATTAATTTTGCATCCTCAAGGAAAAATTAATATGGAGTTCCGCATCGAAAAAGACACCATGGGGGAAGTAAAAGTACCCGCCGACGCTTATTACGGAGCACAAACCCAGCGAAGCATTGATAATTTCAAAATAGCGCAAGATATCAACCGCATGCCCAAGGAAATCATCCGCGCATTTGCCTACCTGAAAAAAGCAGCCGCACTGACGAATCTGGATGCCGGAATTCTTTCAGCAGAAAAATCAAATCTGATTGGTAAAGTTTGTGATGAAATCCTGGAAGGCAGACTGGACGCGTATTTCCCGCTGGTAGTATGGCAAACCGGAAGTGGTACGCAGAGTAATATGAATGTAAATGAAGTGGTCGCCTACCGGGGTCATGTGCTGCAGGGAGGTTCACTGAACGACAAAGAAAAATTCCTGCATCCCAATGATGATGTAAACAAATCACAGTCATCCAATGATACTTTTCCTACGGCAATGCATATTGCAGCGTATAAAATACTTGTAGAAACTACGATACCCGGTATCGAAAAACTACGGGATACGCTTGCCCTGAAATCGGCAGCATTTATGCAGGTGGTAAAAATCGGCCGCACACATTTTATGGATGCCACACCATTAACCGTGGGTCAGGAATTCAGCGGCTATGTTTCCCAGTTGAATCATGGTTTGAAAGCCCTGCGAAATACCCTGCCGCACCTGGCTGAACTCGCTCTCGGCGGTACGGCTGTGGGAACCGGAATCAATACGCCGGATAATTATTCGGAAAATGTTGCGAAGCATATTGCCAAGCTCACCGGTCTTCCTTTTGTTACGGCAGAAAATAAATTTGAAGCGCTGGCTGCACATGATGCCATTGTGGAATCGCATGGAGCACTGAAAACACTGGCCGTGAGCCTGATGAAAATCGCCAATGATATCCGCATGCTCGCTTCGGGCCCGCGCAGTGGTATCGGTGAATTATTTATTCCCGATAATGAACCGGGTTCATCCATCATGCCGGGCAAAGTAAATCCTACACAATGTGAAGCACTGACGATGATCTGTGCACAGGTAATGGGAAATGATGTGGCCATCAATATCGGCGGTGCAATGGGTCATTTTGAACTGAATGTTTTCAAACCGGTGATCATTTATAATTTCCTGCACAGTGCCCGGCTGATCGGTGACGGCTGCATAAGCTTTAATGATAAATGTGCGGTGGGTATTAAACCGATAGAAGAAAATATTAAAAAGCATGTTGATAATTCACTGATGCTGGTAACCGCGCTCAATACAAAAATCGGTTATTATAAAGCGGCTGAGATTGCCCAGAAAGCGCATAAAGAAGGAACAACCCTGAAAGAAATGGCCGTTAAACTCGGATATGTTACACCGGAGGAATTTGACGAATGGGTTGATCCGAAAAAAATGGTGGGAAAGCTTAAAGCGTAAAGCAGTAACGCCTAACGCTTAACGCCTAAAGCGTTTAGGTCCGATCTGATACTTCCCTTGATTTCTATTTTCTGGTGACAAGTATTTTTTGGATAGTCACCATTGCGCCATCCCCATCTGTCAGTTTAAAAATATAGAGTCCTGCCGGAATATTACCCAATGGCACAATGAAATGACTGCTGGTGAAATTTTCAGTCAATACTGTTCTGCCAGACATATCATACAGAGCAACCCTGAATGGCTGTTTTAATAGATCACGACAAATCACTTCCAGGTGATCTGTAGCCGGATTCGGGAATACAGCCGTGGTATTTATTTTTTCTTTCTGTCTGGGGATTGGATTTTGCTGCAATTCCAGTGGGTTAGGCAAATAAATCATCCGGAGAATATGACCCGGCGTTTTTGTTGATACAGACGCACCGGAAAATCCACCGGTAGGTCCGGACGTGGATCCGCTGCTGTCAATGGCCAGAAATAAAGTATCTCCCGTTGGTGCTATGGCCAGGTCCCTGATCCGGTATTCATGCAGGTATGGAATCGTATCCGTGATCTGTGCTGTACTCGAACTATCTACCGCCGATCCGTCTGATTTGAGTTTCAGGCGGTACATCCCGAGTTTCAAAGAAGTTACAAGCAGGGAATTTGTCCATCCGGGTATATAGGTCTGATCATAATAATCAATACTGGACGGTGCTATCGTAGGCCAGGTATAATTGGAAGCGCCACTGCTGGGGATACTGTTACCACTTACATTAAAAAAAGAAAACAATGGTTCCACTACATTATTGGCGATGCAAAAACTTTTTTCATTCACTACGGTCTGATTGGCCAGTTTGTCATTGTTCGGATTAGCATCCGCAGTGGTATAATTGTCATCACACATGCCGGCAACTTTCGGCCATCCATAATTATCTCCCGGAGTGATCACATTCACTTCATCGTCTGATTTATCGCCATGTTCGGAATTGTATAAAATATATTGTGAACCGACATGGGCCCATACAAGCCCCTGTGCGTTCCGGTGACCAAAAGAATAAACGGCATTCACTTTTCCGGATACGGAATTCTGAATCGGATTGTCATTGGGTATCCATGGACTATAAGCCCCATCATCCACATCCCCGTCTATTTCTGTATTTAGACGTAATACTTTCCCTTCATATACATCTTTGTTCTGGGCATTGTTGGTCCTTAATCCATTATTAAATTGTCCTGCCCCCTGGTCCCCGATGGTATAATAGAGATGGTATTTCCCATCGCTTTCCGGAACAGGGCTCACTTTCAACCTTCCGGAATTATGGTCGTTACTGCCCATGAGATTATCTATAACAATGGTTGGAGAACCGAGTGAATGGGTTACGGTATTATAAGTGTAGCGTAAGATTTTTGTTTTATAAAAACAAGGCTGGTTGCGTTACCGATCCGCTTCCTGCGCAATTGTTGTTATTCGGCGATCCGCTGGTCCCGTACATATCATAAACAAGCGCCACATAAACATAGGGTTTACCACTGAGCAACCCGGGATGCAGGGCCAGGCCCATCAGTCCTCCCTGCGGAGCGGGGTAACCATTGGGCATGTTATAATAATCAAAAGAAGGGATGGAACTGAGATCGAGTAAAACCCTGTTGCCTTTGTTGCCCGGATGAATTTTCCAGATGCGATACCGGTGTGCTTCTGTAATCCAGAGAGAATCATCCGGACCATATGTTATTTCCCATGGATAACTGAGACCTTTATTGTGGGAAGGGATATCATAGAGAGGATATAATGTGTCTATCTTAAAATTCTGTCCGTTAAAAACAACTATCTGGCCATATCCGATATATGACAATATAAGGCATGAAAGTACCAGCAGGAACTTTTTCATCGGTATCGGATTTGAAGGTTCAGTTTAGGCTGAACTAGCTATAAACATACAAAAACAGCCATCAGTTTGGAATAGGAAAAGCCCTCTGATTAAAATGACGTAGAAACCCGGCTTATAGCTTAGCTAAACGCCTAACGCTCAACGCTTAACGCCCGATCATCAAAAATTTTTTCTAACGATGAGCAGTAAACGCTTTTTAAGCGGGAAGCGTGAGGCGTGAAGCATGAGGCGTGAGGCGCGAAGCTTGAGGCATGAGGCGCTGACAGCGTTAGGCTTTGGGCGTTGGGCGTTAAGCTTTACGCATTTGCCGTCAGGCGTTCCGTATTGCTGTCTGAAGTAAGTTCTGTATTCCCCGGTGTCTTTTTTACAAAGCGTTTCTGAAAGAGAAACAAAGTAATCACACCGATTGAAATAGAGGCATCAGCAATATTGAAAACCGGACTGAAAAATTCAAAAACATCTCCGCCAATTAAAGGCACCCATTGAGGCAGGTGGGTCTTGATGAGCGGGAAATAAAGCATATCTACAACCCTTCCATGCAGGAAACTGGCATAACCATGTGCCGGAAAAAATTTTGCAACATGATCGTACGTACTCTCCTCGAAAATAAGTCCGTAAAACATACTGTCGATGAGGTTACCCAGTGCACCTGCGAAGATCAGTCCGGCGCAAATAATGTATCCTTTGTGATAATTTTTGCGAATCAGGGTCCGGATATAGAATACACCGAAAATCACGGCAAACAGGCGGAATAAGGTGAGGGCCATTTTGCCCAGGTTACCGCCAAATTTCCAGCCCCAGGCCATGCCTTCATTTTCAACAAAAAATAACTGAAAATATTTTCCAATTACTTTAATGCCGTTATCATACGGCGTAATAGGGGACCGGTAAAAAGTATCCCAGTTGTGGCTAAGGGGCATATGCGTCTTCACCCATATTTTGAGGGCCTGGTCAGCAACAATAATCAGCAACACGATAAATATGATTTTTCTTTCTTTCATAATGAGCGGCAAAGATAATAAGTTCAGAAAAGAAGAATCCCTTCCATTTTGTGAAAGCTCTATTCAAAATAAATCCGTTTTACCCGTTGGGAAATGCCGGCCAGCAGATCATACGCATTCGTCCCTGCCCAATTGGCCAGTGTTGAAACCGACAAATCAGTCCCAAACACGATTACCTCATCCCCTTCCCGGGCTTCCGGAATTTCTGTCAGGTTGATCATCGTCATGTCCATACAGATACTACCGATCGTTGGCACCAGCCTGCCCCTGTAAAAAACTTTTCCGATACCATTTCCCAGCGCACGGGGATAGCCATCAGCATATCCCAAACGCAGGGTTCCGGTTTTTATGGGCACCTCCGCTACCCCCAGACGGTTATAACCTACTGTTTCTCCTGCCTTCAAATCCTTGATCTGGGCGATGGTTGTTTTTAAACTACCTACTTCTTTCAGCTCCAGCAATTTTGAATTGGCAGGATCGATGCCATACAGACCGATGCCTATCCGAACCATATCAAGTTGCAGGGCCGGGTTTCGAACGATGGCAGCGGAGTTGGAAATATGTCGTATAAACGAATATTGCAGGGTTGACTGCATAAGGCCGGTCATGGACTGATAACTGTCAAATTGTTTTTGGGTGAAGGCATCCTGCTGGGCTTCCTCACTGGCAGCCAGGTGGCTGAAAACGGACTGTACCTTAAACGCTGTTCCGGTCAGTTGTTTCAACAATTCTGGTATCTCAGCAGAAGCAAATCCCAGACGGTTCATACCGGTTTCCAGTTCAATATGTATAGGGAAAAGGCTGATGGCTTCCTGTTTCAGAATCTTTTGCATGGCTGCCAGACCCCGAAACGAAAATATAACCGGTTCAAGGCGCCATTCGATCAGTGGAACGCAGCGCATTTTCCTCGGTGTTCATAACAACGATGGGCAACCGAATTCCTGCTTTCCGCAGGGCAACCCCTTCGTCCACATATGCCACCGCCAGGTAATCCACTTTATGAAATTCAAGCAGCCGGGCTATTTCAAATCCTCCGGTTCCGTACGAGAAGGCCTTGACCATGGCCATGATTTTAGTTTCGGGCCGAAGTATCTGCTGGTATTGTTTAAGATTATGGGCCATGGCTTCCAGGTTTACTTCCAGCAGGGTTTCATGAACCTGCAGGGATAATAACTGGTCAATCCGTTCGAAACCGAATACCCGCGCACCTTTCAGAAGAATCGTTTCATCCCTGAATGTTAACCCCGGAAAGGCATCCAGAAAGCTCCCGGTATTTTTATAAAATATCCTCTCCCTGACTCCTGAATCCGCGAGAAACAAATCACTCACCGACATTTGTTCGCCGATACCGATCAAACGGTCGATCGGGTATTTCCGGAGAATGGCGGCAATCTCCTTGTACAGCGCCTGGGGCATTCTGCCTGTTTCCAGAATGTCTGACAGAATGAGGGTTCGCCTGGGATGTTGTTTCTGCTGCGATAAAAAATCCAGGGCCATTTTCAAAGAACTGATATCTGCGCTATAACTGTCATTGATAACCGAACTGTGATTGATCCCGGATTTCAACTCCATGCGCATGGTGAGCGGATTGAGCCGGTTCAGCCTGTCCTGTAATTCATGGACCGGGATATCCAGCCAATACATCAGGGCGACACAGGTGAGCGTATTCTGGATCGCCGCATCATTCTCAAAATTAATTTCCAGTTCAGTCAGGTTGTTTTTATAAAATATGGTGATGGTGGTTTGGCCATCCCCCTTGCTAATTTTTTTTACCTGGATAGTATTCTCCCCGTCTTCCCCAATAGAAATCAATGTGGGTGCGGGATGCAGGAAATGCCAGGCAAGGATTGCGTCTTTCAGTACAGAATGATCACCATGGAAAATCAGTACAGTTGCATCCCTGAACAGCTCCAGCTTCTCTGAAATTTTTGCGGCCGTGTTTTTAAATCCCTGGTCGTGGGCTTCCCCGATATTAGTAAAGATGCCGATGGTTGGCCTGATCATTTCCTGCAGTTTATGCATTTCACCAGATTGGGAGATACCTGCTTCAATCAGCGCCATTTCATGGTTTTCATGGATTTGCCATAAACTCAGCGGAACCCCGATCTGTGAATTATAACTTCTTGGGCTGCGGGCGATCCTGAACCGGTCTTCCAGCAATTGATTCAACCATTCCTTTACAATGGTTTTCCCGTTACTCCCGGTTATACCCACCACCGGTATGTCGAATTGCCGGCGGTGAAAGGCAGCCAGCTGCTGAAGGGCATGGAGACTATCCTTCACCAGGATAAAATTTGCATCCGGATAGTCACCGGGGTTCAGGTTATGATATATGATAAAATTTCTTACGCCGAGCAGATAGAGATCGGGAATAAAAGCGTGCCCGTCCCGGCGTGGTCCGTATAAAGCAAAAAATAAAGTTGTTTCCGGAAATACCAGTTTGCGGCTGTCTGTCAGCAGCTGTTCAATATGATCATCCTGATGGAATTGCAGGAAAGTCCCTGAAATGATCGAAGCAATATGCCTTATGGAATGCGCCAGGGTAATTATTTTTAGGTGGGCCTTTCTTTTTTAGCTGCGTACATGGACAACAAAATGGAAATTCCGATACATACCACAATTACAAGCAATGAAATTACGGTGGAAACTTTTACGTGTATGAGTTCGCTGGTCATTTTTAGACCTACAAAAACCAGGACGGTAGCGATTCCTTTTGGTAAATACCTGAATTTATCCACCGCTCCCCGAAGCAGGAAAAACAGGGAGCGCAGGCCAAGCACGGCGAAAATATTGGAAGTGTAAATGATCAGCCTGTCCTGGGTAATCCCGAAAACAGCCGGAATGGAATCCAGGGCAAACACGATATCGGTTGTAGCGAGCAGCACGATCACGACAAAAATGGTCGTAAAATATTTCTTACCGTCGCGGCGTACTGTAAGTTTTCCACCACCATCTTCGGTGATCAATGGCAGAAAACGGTTTAAAAAACGATATACTTTATTTTTTTCCAGGTCAGGTTCCTGTTCTTTTTTTGCAAAGAACATGCCCAGGCCGGTATAAATCAGAATGGCGCCAAAAATATAGAGCACCCAGGTAACACGTGTTACCAGTTCAATGCCGGCTGTGATAAAAATGATCCGAAAGAAAACAGCCAGGAGAATTCCGATCAGCAGTACCCTTCCGAAATATTTTTCATTTATCCGCAACATGGAAAAGATCAGGATGAACACAAAAATATTATCGATACTCAGGCTCCATTCCATGAGATAGGCACTGATATATTCCAGTCCTTTCTGATGACCGTCATCTATAAATATAAAAACGCCAAATCCCAATGCCAGAAGAACCCAGAACAAGGTTTGGTACAGGGCTTTTTTAATAGTAACCACGGAGTCTTTCTTACTGAGCAGACCCAGGTCGAATACAAGCGCCAGGATGAGGGCAGCGCCGAAGATGATATATGCTGTTTGATATTTGTTCAAAAAACAGTATTTAAATTTTTAGACCATTCCCGTATTGTATTTTCTCTTTCTGATATACTGAAAAATCATTCCGCATATCATAATAACCAGTAAAGGTCCGGCAATATTGATCAATTGCCAGAAACTCCTGTCGTCTTCTGTTTTTTCCGGATCCAGCAGCCTCAGGGAAAAATCCTTTGACCTGGCTTCGAGTATTCCGTTCGGGTTCACGCAATATTCCAGGCAGTTGCTGAGAAATTCAGAATTGGCAAATGTATAATTAATGTCTTTGCTGTATCCGAGAGGAAGGGGCCCCTGCTTATTCAACTCATTCAATAAGATATCTCCGTCGCCGCATACAATGATACGGGCATTTTTCTCACCGGATTTCAGAAAAGGCTGCTTGTACATTTTTAAGAGGCTGTCCTGTTGGGCAGCAGACATCCGGTTGGCATACAGGGATGTAAACTTCCCTTCCAGCAAAACGCCCACCGGAATTTTCGACTGCTGAAATATTTTCGGATCACTGGCTGTTTTAACCGCCTCCAGCGAAATCAGGGCCGGTGTGGAAATGGTCCGGGCATTGGGAGAAGTCTGCAATAATATCGTTTTTGTGATCTCTGCTGCTTTCACCGTATCAATGGAATTGGTGAACTTTGAAAAAACCGGATCCAGGTTCTTTGTAATCAATGAGGCGGGATTTCCATCGAGAAGAGGATAATATGGCCAGGGCAGCAGTTGAAACTGTGGCTTTCCGCCCTGCATACCCACTACCAGGTTAATGCTGGCACATTGCATGTCTTCAACCAAATCCTGATTTATACGCACCCCGTAACGAAACAGGAGATCATCCAGATTCAGAGCCACGGTCATAAGCAATAGTTTCCCGGTTCGATTGTAAACTATCCGATTCTGCATACAGATTATCAATCATACAGATCAGGCTTCCCCCGCGCATGACGAACTGGTCCAGTTTGCGTTTTTCTTCTTCCGAAAATTTAATGGCCGGTTTTACCAGCAGAAGCACATTCAGCTCGGAGGGAATAACAGGCACGGAATCCAGTGATACAATTGCGAAACGAAAATTTTCACGAAGGTTCTGGATCAGGTTATATACCCGGAAATCCAGGGGTTCTCCATTACCCATCAGATAGCCGACGGCCGGCAGGGTATCGGTGACCAGTTTATCAATGGTGCTGGCAAATTTATATTCCAGCAGATTTTCCGCGTTTACATAGAGTTGTTCCGGCGATTGCCCTTCCCGGCTTCTCTGCACCCCTTTTAACAGGTCTACGGGTAAAACACGGTCCTTATATCTCACAATCGCAGCGGGAATAACTACGCGCTGACTCTGTTCGTCCCCCTTTTTTGACTGGGCGATCTGCGTCATGGGCTGAATACCCATTTTGCCGAGAGAATCCAACAATTGGACCCTCGTGGTGTCGTCAACGCCTGCAACAGGATCTATCAGCCGGTAATGAATATTACCATCTGCATATTCATTGAATTCCTGAAGAAGGGACTCGGTACTGTTCCGGAGTTTACGTAAACCGGATTTCAGATTCCCTTCCAGTAAAATATCGATATTAACCTGTTCGTGTATACGTCCCAGCATGGTTTTCACCGGTTTGGTCAGCGTATACCTTTTTTCGCTGGTCATGTCATAGCGGGCATTGACGAAAGATGCCAGTATATTTATCCCGATGATCCCGATCAAAAGATAAATCCAGCTGAATCTTGAATTGAACAGTTTCTGCATGATCCGTTTATCTTTTTAACAGGTTGCTCCTGGTAAGGGTTAGAAAAAATGCAATTACACTGATGAAATAAACCAGGTCCCTGACGGTGATCACACCGCGGCTCATATTCCGGTAGTGATAGTCAATCCCCAGCATGTCGATATAATAGTCTGTTCCCGATGGCAATCCCTTCATCGTGCTGATGGCATGAAATCCGGTATATAATAAAAAACAGGCGAATGCAGCTGTAATAAAAGCTACGATGGCATTACTGGTGAAACTGCTGCAACAGATGGCAATGGCAGCGAAGATGGCCGTGAGAAAAAATAATCCGATATAAGAAGCCACCGTGGCGCCGGGATCCATACCTGACTGGGCAGCCAGCTGCTGAACAGAAAAAAAATAAATCCAGGTTGGCAACAGGGCAATCAGGATAACCAACAGGGCAGCCAGGTACTTACCGTTTACGATCTGCCAGGTGGTCAGTGGCCTCGACTGGAGTATTTCAAAAGTTCCTCCACGGAATTCCTCCGAAAAGGAACGCATGCTGATGGCGGGAATCAGGAGAAGAAGAACCCAGGGGGCAAGGTCGAAAAATTTTTCCAGGCTCGCATACCCAAAATCCAGGATACTCGTATCCGGAAATACAAAAAGCAGGAGGCCGGTTAAAAGTAAAAAAATGATGATGGCTATGTATCCTGTCAAACTGCTGAAAAACTGTCGGAATTCCTTTTTGCAAACGGCCCACATAGACGCGAAAATAAAGATATAATTGTTTGCAGCATCTATACCTTTAAAATCATATTTTCGCCGCCGTTGAATCCTGCCAGTTAAGGCACTTCATTTTACATTACCAATGCTACTTGCTTAATATCCTCCCGGCCCGGCCCGGGGGGATTTGTTTTAGATGACAGATAACCGTTGACAGTTGGCAGTTGGCCGTTGGCCGTTATTTAATTTTTTTAATCAGCTGACGGGTAATCATCTGGTCCCGGTAAAATACCTGCAGTACATACATTCCGGATTGCAAACCGGCGGGTACACTGAATTCAAAATGATTGATTCCCCGGAAAGTATTCTGACTGCTGCTCATCAGCCTTCTTCCATAAGTATCATATAATGCCAGCTGAACAGGATGATCTTCGGGCACCGTCATGTTGAAAGAAATCGTTTGCACAAATGGATTCACCAGGCCTGAAATACTCACGGGGATTTCATTATTACTCAGCAAAATAATTTTACTATACTTATGATATTGCTGATCTACCAACTGGATACGATAATACGACTGACCTGTTACCGGCACTCGCGTCATTAAAAATATAACTGCTACCCATACCCGGGGAAGCTGTTCCGGTAAAAGTGGCCAGGGCCTGGTAATGCGCGCCGGCATCATCACTTCTCTCCACTACATAATGCATGGTTCCGGTTTCATCCTGGCTGGTCCACTGAATCCTGGCCATTGCGCCTTCCAGTAAATCACCCCGAACGGAAATCTGCGTTGGCAACGTAAGACTACAGTTCGCTGTTCTGACAAATTTTGGGTTGGAGGTAATAAAACTACAACCGGTGGTACTCAGATTTCCCAGCGTGGACGCAACCGTAAGACGATAAATAACCGTGGTGTCAATATTGTTCAGTCTGAAATACCGGGTCACGATATATTCATATAATCCGGTAACGGAATTAAAGGTCGGTGCAGCAGTTCCCGCAGGAAGGTTTCCCAGGGTATCTGTACCCGGAGATACCCAGGTAGCACCATTATCTATACTTTTCTCCAGCTTCCACTGAATATAGTTATTAAAGAAAGCAGACACTTTAAAGCGAACCGTGTCATCTGCTCCGCGGCAAAGTGTATCCGGTTTATTCGGAGTGAGCGATATATTCGGTATACAGGACGCCACATTGATATCGTCTATTGCCCAGTCATTACCACCACCTCCCGGTGCATTATTGCGCACATAAATGACCATGCTGGTCTGTGTAGGTCCGGTTAAATAAGTAAATCCTTTCTGTACCCACTGTCCGGTATAGGGCATATCTCCCGTGGTATAATAATCGTATCCGTTTACATTAAATGTAAGATTGGGATGCACCCCGGACGAGTCCCCGGGTCCGGTGGGAATATATCCCGCATTACTGGGTGATTTACCATTGGAGTCACAGGCACAACGGGAACATATATTTCTAAACCAGGCTGAATACTGGTAATAGGTATTGGGACATAAATTATTTATCGTATCCAAAAACGTGATATCCGTTTTATAAGAAGAGTTAATTACAGCCATATATCCGCCGGTACTGTTTACTGTGTCCGTTGCCGGATTACCCAGTAAAGGATTGGTGGCTCCGGTATGGTCACCGATAATATCCCAAAGCGAAAACACCCGATGATTGTAAGTGAATCCGGGAATGTTGACATCCGGTTTAGGCCAGGTATTCAGGGTTGTATATCCGGCGGCACCTGTACTGGTGTTGTTTGAAATATTATAATAATAGTCATTGGGTGTACCCGGACTAAAAAGATTATAGGTATAGTTGTTTGAAATATTGGAAGAAGGCGCTCTGTTTTTTGCCTTTCCCGAACCAAACGTACCTCCGAATTCAGAGGTGATGGTATTACTGGATGAATTCGGACAAATAGCCTGATTCTGAAAGATCATGATCGAATCCTGCGGAAACGTGATGGATGTTAAAGCGAGACCCCGGGGGAAATAGGAGATCACACCACCACCCACACTCACTTTGGTTCCATAAGCGCCGGTAACTTTCACCCGGAATGTAGCAATCAGGATACAGGTAGAACCATAAAAGCTTGGTTTATCATTGTAGGTTATCCTTCCCCGTCTGAAGGCCGTGGCCGTGGGTGCATTTTTAAATCCCAGGTTTATCCGCAGATTGGATCCGGTAATTCCGCCGGCATCATCACCGCCTGCATCCGTAAAAGTTTTGTAAACCTTGCCTTCGTTGGTAAGAATACCCAGTGAACCGGGGATATAAGTTGTATTGGCGGGAATAACGTCAAAATAAGCGCAGCTGTCGGCATAGTCATTGATACCTGATCCACCCACTACAAAGGTTGCCCTGATTTCCAGGATGTCATTGGGTTCAATAGTTCCCCCCGTGGCGCCCTTTGTGACGTTCACATAGCTTTTTCCGTAGTCTATTTTTAGTTGGGCAACGGCCGGATCAGCACAAAGTGCAGAAATTAGCAGGGTGTAGATGATCCGCAAAAGGGTAAAATTGCGCTTATAGGTTTTCATTTGGTTCGGACTTTTCTGAGTGAATCATTCACCAGAATAAGATTAAACACTTAAATGTAATACCCGGGCAACCGATATCAAATAGTAAAACTACTTCGTAGAGTTAATGCCTTGTAAATGAATATTTTGCAAGCTTTTCTGTGGGAATAACGGCATCTGAAATAATTCTGTACCAGAATTATAAAGCGCAGGGAATAAGGCAGTTATGAAAAAATCTGGCAGGGAAATATTTTCGACTAAAAAGTAACCTTATCAGATAAGAAGGAAGAATTCAACGACAGGTTAAAAATCTTATACTGCAAAACTCTCCCCGCAGGCGCAGGTGCGGCTGGCATTCGGATTATTAAAATAGAACCCTTTCCCATTCAGGCCCTCCGAAAAATCGAGGGTGGTATTCACGAGATAGAGGAAACTTTTCAGATCGGTAACCACTTTAACGCCATTGTCCTCAAACTCCTGGTCCATTGGTTTTTTCTGGTTATCGAAATCCATTTTATAACTCAGTCCGGAGCAACCGCCGCCGATAACCGAAACCCGCAGGAACAGATCGGATTTATCTGCAATGGGGGACTCTTCCATCAAAACTTTTACTTTCTCTTTTGCTTTATCAGAAACGAAAATCATGGTTTCATTTTTTAAATGCGAAAATTACATTTTTACGTATTCAGGAATTCTAAAATTCCGGAACTAAATTTTCAATTGCGCCGGTTCACGGATCCGCTCCAGGGTTTTACCCAGTTTTTGGATTACAAAATCCACCTCTTCTTCGGTATTATATTTCCCAAGACTGAACCGGATGGCATGATAAGCCGATTCATCCGTTAAACCCATTGCTTTTAAAACATGACTGGGTTCCGGGGATGCAGAACTACAGGCCGATCCGGAGGAAATGGCAATATCTTTTAAAACGGCTTCCAGTAAGCGGTTTCCCGATACCCGGGTAAAGGAAATATTGGATACCGTAGGTAATCTCAGCCGGGAATTCCCGTTCAAAACCGCTCCTTCCAGCTGCAGCAAACCCAGTTCCAGTCTGTTTCGCAGTCTCCCGACCGAAAGGCTGTTTTGCTCCATTTCCATCGCTGCCAGTCCCGCGGCTTTCCCAAAGCCGACAATCCCGGGTACATTCAGGGTACCGCTCCTAAAACCCCTTTCCTGGCCGCCACCATCCATCTGGGGAGATAAACGAACCCTCGGATTCTTTCGACGGATGTATAAAGCCCCGACTCCTTTCGGTCCATATATTTTATGGGCTGAACAGGCGAGCAGGTCAATCTCATCCCGGATAACATCCACACTGATTTTCCCCAGTGCCTGGGTGGCATCGGTTAAAAAAATGATCCCGTGTTTTTTTGCCATTTCTCCGATTGCACGGATGGGTTGTAAAACGCCGGTTTCATTATTGGCATACATCACGGCGATCAGGATGGTGTCCGGCCGGATGGACAATGCCAAGGTTTCCAGATCAATTAATCCATCTTCCTGAACCGGCAGATAACTAACCGAAGCACCCATTTTCTCCAGGTGTGCACAGGCATCCAGCGTGGCGCGGTGTTCTGTGGAAACGGTAATGATATGCCTGCCTTTCGCCGACATCATTTCATAAACCCCCTTCAGGGCGAGGTTTATCGATTCCGTAGCACCGGAAGTAAAAATAATCTCAGACGGATCGGCATTCAGCAGGGAGGCCAGTTCTTCCCGGGCAATCTTTACGGCTTCTGCAGCCTGCCAGCCAAAAACATGTCCCTTGCTGGACGCATTTCCAAAATGTTCGCTGAACCAGGGCATCATAGCTTCCAACACCCGTGGATCACAGGGTGTGGTGGCATGATAGTCCATATATACTGGCAGATGCATATACAAATTTACTCCTTTTAAGCTTAAAGCTTTTTCAAAGCCTAAAGCTCAAAGCTTAAAGCTTAAAGCCTTTCTTTTGAAAACAGGGCTCATTATACATAACAGTAAGCGCAATGAATAGTTCTGGATGGCGGTTTTGGCCTGAAATTGTAAAATTCAGGAATTTAGGCCGTTAGGCTTTAGGCTTTAAGCGTTAGGCTTTGGGCTTTAAGCCTATAATTTATATATGTATAAACTGGAGCATATCGGAATCGCCGTAAAGAGTCTTTCCCATTCCATTCCCCTCTTTGAAGCCCTGTTGAATACGACCTGTTACAAGCAGGAACAGGTGGAATCTGAATCGGTAACCACGGCATTTTTTGCCCTGGATAACCATAAAATCGAATTGCTGGAAAGCACGGATCCCGAAGGCATCATTGCAAAATTCATTTCAAAAAAAGGAGAAGGCATTCATCATATCGCCATTGCCGTACCGGATATCGAAGCGGAAATAAAAAGACTCCAGGCTGCCGGATTCGTTCTACTGAACGAAACGCCACGGACGGGGGCAGACAATAAACTGATTTGTTTTTTACATCCGAAAAATACCAATGGGGTATTAATCGAATTGTGCATGGATAAACCATGAACCGGGGGAGTAACTACGCAATACGAATAAAAAAAATTGCGGTCTGTATTTTACCACCGTCATTCCTCGCCTTCCAATTTCTGCAGGCCGAGTTTTTCCATGGCCAGCTGGGCGGCGATCTGGCTGGCGTCTTTTTTATTATAGGCGCGGCCCTGGGAAATCAGTTCGCCGTTCACTACGGCACCTACGGTAAATAATCTGCGGCCGCCTTCCATATGTTCGTCGATGGTTTCAAATTCCAGGTTCTTCCCGTTTTTATTTGCCCATCCGTATAATTTATTCTTGTGGTTGATCTCCAGGTTTTCAAGATCTTCCATAAAGAGATAGGGCTGAATAATTCTTTCCATCACCCACTGACGGCATTTGTCATATCCCTTATCCAGGTAAATAGCACCTACCACCGCTTCCAGGGTGTTGCCGAAGATCTGGCTCATTTTGAGTGAGCCGTCGAATTTATTGAAATAAGAAATTTTGCGCAGTCCCATTTTTACGGCGATATCGTTGAGCTGAACGCGGTTCACCATCTTGCTCCGCATTTCGGTGAGAAAGCCTTCTTCCTTGTAGGGATATTTTTTAAAAAGGAAATCCGCGATAATGGCACTCAGGATGGCATCGCCGAGGTATTCCAGGCGCTCGTTATTCTGATCAGAACTTTCTTTTACGGAGCGGTGGGTGAGTGCCGTTTTATACAAAACCGCATTACCGGGAACAAAGCCCAGCACATTTCGCAATTGTTTGCGAAAGGAAACAATGGAGGAATCGCTTTTAAAAATCCTGTCTATAAATCCCACAGCACAATATAATTTGAAAATTTGGGAAAAAACAGATTAGGGGATTAGAAGATTAGATGATTAGGTGATTAGATAATTAGGAGATTGTAGTTTAAAATTTAGCCGCAGTAAATACATCGTCAGGAAACTTGACATTCATCAATCCAATCATCTAATCACCTAATCATCTAATTCTAATCTAATCTGCTTTGTATTTCTTTACGATCACACAGGCATTATGCCCGCCAAACCCAAATGTATTGCTGAGTGCAGCGTTTACGATTCTTTTCTGGGGTTTATGAAATGTAAAATTAAGCCGGGGATCGAGATCGGGATCATCTTCGAAATGGTTGATGGTGGGGGGAACGATATCATGCACCACGCTCATGATGCAGGCAATGGCTTCCACAACACCGGCTGCACCCAGGCAATGGCCGGTCATCGATTTGGTGGAACTGATATTTGTTTTATAGGCATTTTCGCCAAAAACATCCATGATGGCTTTTACTTCGGAAACATCCCCCAGCGGAGTGGAGGTTCCATGCGTATTGATATAGTCTATTTCAGAACCGGACATCCTGGCGTCGCGCAGGGCAGCCATCATCACATTCTTGGCGCCCCTTCCTTCCGGATGCGGAGCCGTAATATGATGTGCATCTCCGGTAGCGCCGGCTCCGGCTATTTCACAATAAATTCTGGCACCCCTGGCTTTGGCATGTTCCAGGTCTTCCAGAATCAGGGCTCCGGCGCCTTCTCCCATCACAAATCCGTCACGACCTTTATCGTAGGGACGGCTGGCTGTTTTCGGACTGTCATTCCGTTCACTCAGTGCTTTCATGGCATTGAATCCACCAACACCGGCTTCACTCACCACACTTTCGGATCCCCCGGTGATAATGATATCCGCCATACCCAGCCGGATCAGGTTATAAGATTCCATCAGGGCATTGGTTGAAGAAGCACAGGCACTGACCACGGCGAAATTGGGACCCCGGAAACCATGACGAATGGAAATATGGCCCGCGGCAATGTCAAGGATCATCTTGGGAATGAAAAAGGGATTGTACCGGGGTGTGCCGTCACCCTGGGCGAATTGTACCACTTCTTCCTGGAAGGTGATCAATCCGCCAATACCGCTGGCAAAAACAACACCTACGCGGTCGCTGTCAACATTATCCGGTGTAATACCGGCATCCGCCACCGCCTGGTCGCTGACGCCCAGGGCGATCTGTGCAAAACGATCGAGCTTCCGGGCTTCTTTTTTATCCAGAAAGCTGAGCGGATCATAATTTTTCAACTCGCAGGCAAACCGGGTCTTGAATTTTGAAGCGTCAAAAAGAGTAATCATGTCCGCACCGGAAACACCGGCCAGAAGATTATTCCAGTAATCCTGCAGATTATTACCGATCGGCGTAAGCGCACCAATTCCTGTAACGACAACTCTTTTCAGTTCCATATGACCCTTTGCGCGGATGATAAATAATGTGATAAATCCGCTTTCTCCAGCTTATGGCTTTTGAAAAGCGGATCAACGAAGATTTGCGCAGCACGGATGAACGCCTACTTAGCGTGTTCCTCGAGGTACCCGATAGCCTGACCTACTGTCGTAATGGTTTCAGCTTGTTCATCGGGAATTGATATATTGAATTCCTTTTCGAATTCCATAATCAATTCAACTGTGTCAAGTGAATCAGCACCCAGATCGTTGGTAAAAGACGCCTCATTGGTTACTTCAGCTTCTTCAACTCCTAGCTTATCCACTATAATTTTTTTGACTCGTGTTGCGATGTCTGACATTTTTGTAAATTTTAGTTTCGGCTGCAAAAATATAATTTTTGAACTAAACCCCGTCAACAAGCTATTTCAATTTTATTTTTTGATTTGGATTATATACCGGAATTTGCGATTTCCGCTCCTCTTTTCATAAAATCAACCCTTTAGGCATGGCGCTTAAGCTAATAGACTACGGCTCACCGGAATATGAGAAAATGCTGCGTTTGCGGAATGATCTCCTGAGAAAGCCGCTGGGATTGAATTTTGACCTCCAGGAACTCGAAAAAGAGAAAGATGATGTGCTGATGGGTGCTTTTGAAGACGACCGCCTGCTGGGTTGCTGCCTGCTGACCCGTGTAGATGCCAAAACCATGCGTCTCCGGCAGATGGCTGTGCCCAATAATCTGCAGGGAAAGGGTATCGGCCGGGCTTTGATGATTTTTGCCGAAAATATCGCCCGGGACATGGGATTTGAAACCCTGATGATGCATGCCCGTGTAACGGCGACCGGTTTCTATGAAAAACTGGGCTATGTAAAAAAAGATGGCCAGTTCATTGAAATCACCATTCCGCATGTGATTATGGAGAAAAGCATTTAAAGCGTGAGGCGTGAAGCGTAAAGCGTGAAGCCAGACACTCCTATACTCTTATACTCCTATACTCTTATACTCCCATACTCCCATACTTCCCATACTCCCACACTCCCACACTCTCACACTTCCACACTTTCCCTGATCGTCGCCCCGTACAACCGCTGAACGAAATCCAATAACTTCTTCATGGAATCCATCTCACTCACCACGAGCATGAATAATTTTCCATTTTGCCGCAGCCTGGCCTGACGGGTCTGTTTTTGAATATAATCCAGGATGTTTTTAAATATTTCCGATTCGAAATATTTTGAATCGGGACGGTTGATAAAATAAAATTTCACCTGTCCGTTTTTAAAAATCAGTTTTTCAAAACCCAGCTCCACCGCCATCCGCCTGATCCTGACGGTATCAAACAAAGCATGTACTTCTTCCGGAACCGGACCAAAACGGTCCTCCATTTCTTTGTGAAATGCCAGCAATTCTTCTTCGGTTTCACAATTGTCCAGACGGGTATACAACGATAATCTTTCTGTAATACTTTCCACATACTGATCCGGGATCAGGATCTCCAGATCCGTATCAATGGTGCAGTCAATCACTTCCTGTTCCTGTTTGGCAATTTCATCCTTGAACAGATCCTTGAAAGAAGTTCGTTTTAATTCCCGGATGGCTTCATCCAGAATTTTCTGGTACATTTCAAATCCCATTTCCACCATAAATCCGCTTTGTTCACCACCCAGCATATTTCCTGCTCCCCGGATATCCAGGTCCCGCATGGCGATCTGGAATCCGCTTCCCAGGTCACTGTGCTGCTCCAGGGTCTGAAGTCTTTTACGGGCATCGGATGGCAGGGTAGCCAGCGAAGGAGCCAGCAAATAACAGAATGCTTTTTTATTACTTCGTCCAACGCGTCCCCGGAGCTGGTGTAAATCGCTTAGCCCGAACTGATGGGCATTTTGAACGATGATGGTATTTACATTGGGAATGTCCACCCCGCTTTCCACGATATTGGTACAAACCAGTACATCATATTTCCGGTCCACAAAATGCAGGATCCTTTCTTCCAGTTCATGACCTTCCATTTGCCCGTGCGCATATCCGATACTCAGATCAGGACATAATTCCTGAAGCAATACCGTCATCTCCTTGAGACCCTGAATGCGGTTATAAATATAAAAAACCTGTCCGCCCCGTTCCACTTCATAATAAATCGCATCCCGGATAAAATCTTCGTTGAAGGTCTGCAACTCCGTCTGAATCGGTTGCCGGTTCGGAGGCGGTGTATTCATGATGCTCAGGTCCCGGGCACCCATCAGACTGAACTGAAGGGTTCTTGGGATAGGCGTGGCCGTTAGGGTGAGACAATCCAGGTTTGTTCGCAGGGTCTTTATTTTTTCCTTGTGCGCCACCCCGAATTTTTGTTCCTCATCAATCACCAGCAGTCCCAGGTCTTTAAATTTTACTTCCTTACCCAGGATGGAATGGGTGCCGATGATGATATCTATTTTTCCTTCTTCCAGGTTTTTATAGGTTTCTTTTTTCTCTTTGGCCGATTTAAAACGGTTTACATAATCCACGGTAACCGGAAAATCTTTCAGTCTTTCCCCAAAAGTTTTAAAGTGCTGAAAAGCCAGGATGGTTGTGGGAACCAGCACGGCAGCCTGTTTCCCGTCCAGGCAGGCTTTGAACGCAGCCCGGATGGCCACTTCTGTTTTTCCAAATCCCACATCACCGCAAACCAGCCGGTCCATGGGGGAAGCAGATTCCATATCTTTTTTCACATCGGCCGTGGCCTTGCTCTGGTCCGGCGTGTCCTCATAAATAAAAGAAGCTTCCAGCTCTGTCTGCATATAATTGTCGGGAGAAAAAGCAAATCCCTCCTGGGCCTTGCGGGCAGCATATAGTTTGATCAGGTCGAAGGCAATTTCCTTGACGCGTGTTTTTGTTTTTTCTTTTAACTTCTGCCAGGCATCACTGCCCAGTTTGCTCACTTTCGGAATACTGCCTTCCTTACCGGTGTATTTTGATATTTTATGAAGGGAATTGATATTTACATAGAGGATATCACTGTCTTTATAAAAGATGCGTACGGCTTCCTGCAGTCTTCCGTTCACTTCTATCTTCTGTAGTCCGCTGAAAATGCCAACGCCATGGTCAATATGGGTTACATAATCGCCCGGCTGCAATTCCCGGAGGGTTCGCAGGGTGATGGCCTTGCTTTTATTATAAGCCTGTTTGATTTTATACTTGTGATAACGCTGGAATATTTCATGGTCAGTATAACAAACGATCTTCAGGTCTTCATCAATAAACCCTTCGTGAATGGAACTGGCTACCGGGTTAAACCGTATAACCGATTTCAGATCCTCAAAAATCGTATGCAGCCTTTCGAGTTGTTTTGGATTGTCGGCAAAAAGATAGATTTCGAATTTTTTTGCTTCCCAGCTTTCCAGATCTGCAATGAGCCGCTCAAACCGCCTGTTAAACGCCGGTTGCGGCCGGGTATGAAATTCGATAATAAATGCATTGCCCTCCCGGGTCTTTCCGAATTCTACCAGGTGCCGGGTTCCGGAAAGGTTATCCATGGAATCCGGATGAATAAAATCTTCCGCCGAAACGGGTTTTTTGGTCGTACCGTCGCCGGATTCCATTTCCCTGGAACCACCCGATATCAGGAAGGCACTCAGTTCTTTCTCCAGGATCGTGATCCGTTCCCGGGTGAATTGCTGGTCATGCATCCAGATGACGGTATTGTCGGGAAGGAAATCAAACAGGGAGACTTTTTTTTCTGCAGAGAAATGGGTTTCAATATTCGGAATGATATTTACCTGGATAAGTCTTCTTTCACTAAGCTGGGATTCCGGATCGAAAATGCGGATAGAATCCACTTCATTCCCAAACAATTCCACCCGGTAGGGCTTTTCATTCCCGAAAGAATAGATATCCAGGATGCCACCCCGCAGGGCGAACTGGCCGGGTTCATATACAAAATCCGTTCTTTCAAATCCATATCCCACCAGGGATTCCATCATCTGTTCCAGCTGGATGGTTTCGCCGGATTTTATCCGGATCATATTCCCGGTGAGGGTTTCGGGAAGTACCACTTTTTCGAAAATGGCTTCGGGATAGGTAATGATGATTTTCTTATTCCCGCCATCGCTCAGCCGGGTAAGTGCTTCCGTTCGCAGCATCACATGGCTGCTGTTCAGCTCCTGGAAGGTCTTATTATTTTTAAAGGAAGAAGGAAAATAGAAGATATCCAGGGCCTTTGTCAGATTTTCCAGGGAATTATGGAAATAGGCCGCTGATTCCGCGTCTTCACATACCACCAGGTGGTTGAGCTGACTGGAAGCCGGGAAACCGAAAATACCGCGCTATAACAAAGGCGGGGGAAGAACCCTGCAGGTTTTTCAGCTGAATATGCTGGGGAGCGGACATGGTGAGCCTGTCCGCCAGTTGAAAAAGGCGGGATGAATGCTCGTATTGCTTCAACAAAACCTCATTACTCATTCCGTTTGGCAAAGTTACGAATTGATAGCTTGAAACGCTTATCAACAATGTGGCGAATGTGGAATTGGGAAGATGTGTGAATGTGGGAGGTGAATTTTAAAATTAAATTTGAAATTTCACCTTCACATTCGCACAAAATTACAATTTCATATTTGTCACATTGTGAAACTGCAGAAAGCAGTAATTCGTCCCGAAAACTGCAATAAAAGCTAGTAAACCGCATCATAATCGATATTGACATTTACCTGGGTCATTTTACCGGCGCTGACCCGGACCGGGGCAATATGGTTGTCCCCGTCGAAATTATTCGCGTAGAACAAAGCATCCTTTTTAGTAAAAAGGGAGTATTCACCAGGAGGCAGTATGGTGAAAAAATAACCGGTGGAGTCAGAACTGACGGTTTGGACAAGCCTGGTTCGTATACTGCTGTAAAAAGCCGATTGTTCCACCCTGGTCACCTGACTCAGGCTGGTCAGCTGGTAGATATAAACGGTGGCTTTTGTTCCTTTGGGGGGTATGGGCTTCACATCGGGAGAAGGCATACGGTTTCCGGATATCCTGAAAATAAAACCCTCCAAACCTGTTTTTTTGCCCTGACTATGAGCAGAATCGCTTAAAAAACTTAAACCGGCAACCAATAAAAGTATCGTTTTTGTACATTTCATTTTAATAACCTTAACCCCAGGTAAGTTATGGCAAAAATGCCTCCGGTGATTAAAAAAGTGTATTTTTAAAGGCTCTTTATCATTCAAGAAAATTCATGATAATCAAGAAATTTGTACCCCTGATCCTGGTTGCTTTAACGCTGTTTACTTCGGTTAGATCTCAGGAGAAAACGAATATTTCCGCTCTCCGGGAAGCGGCATTACATTCCGCAAACGACTTTCAGGAAATGAACGAACGCCTGATGCGTGTTGCCGTTCAAAGGAACTGGCCCCTTTTCATTACCCTTAAAAAGGGAAACCGGGCAGTCCTTTATGGCATCAGTCGCAAGGGTATGCCGCTGTATGTAACCACCTACAACAATATCATTTCCGCTGCCACGATCGGAACAACCCAGCTATGGCCGGGAGGCAGCACCGGCCTGAACCTGAACGGATCCACACCGGGTTTGAAAGGGAGAATCGCCCTCTGGGATGGTGGCAGGGTATTGGGAACCCACCAGGAGCTCAATGGCAGGGTGGTTCAGATTGATAATCCCGCCGCCCTGAATGATCATTCCACCCATGTATCCGGAACCCTGATTGCCGCCGGGGTAAATCCCGTAGCAAAGGGAATGTCTTTCGGAGCCCTGCAGTTAAAGGCATATGATTACAATAATCATATTGCTGAAATGTTCAAGGCAGCAGACAGTCTGGTTATTTCTAATCATTCTTACGGTGAGCTGGCTGGCTGGAACTATAACACAGACAAATCCAGGTGGGAATTTCTCGGTGATCCGGGGGATACGGTCGATTATAAATTCGGGTACTACAGCAACGAAGCGCAGGCATGGGACTCCATGTCGTATAATGCACCGAACTACCTGATCGTCAAATCAGTGGGCAACAACCGGGATGTTAATGGTCCGGATGTTGGCCAGCCCTATTACCGGTATGATGCGAACGGGGATATGGTATCAGCCGGTAACCGGCCTGCCGGTATCAGCAGCAATAATGGTTATGATATTGTTCCCACCTACGGAGTAGCCAAAAATATCATTTCCATTGGCGCCGTAAATCCAATTCCCGGAGGTTATACTTCTCCCTCCGATGTGGTATTGTCAGATTTCAGCAGCTGGGGACCATCTGATGACGGCCGGATCAAACCCGACCTGGTAGCAGACGGAATTAATGTTTTGTCGTCCATCAGTACGTCCAACAATGCATACGCGATATTATAGCGGTACTTCCATGTCTTCTCCGGCTGCAGCCGGGTCGGCCTTCCTTCTGCAGGAATATTATTACAAGTTGCACAATGGCACGTTCATGCGTTCAGCCACCCTGAAGGGAATCCTGATTCATACAGCTGATGAAGCCGGACCGGCAGACGGACCGGATTACCAGTTCGGATACGGACTGATCGATATGCCCAAAGCAGCATCCGTAATTACCTCCAATAATACTGACCAGCTGATTCAGGAAAATAAACTTACTACGGCTGCCGGTACATTTTCACTTCCGGTAATTGCTTCGGGAAAAGGACCGCTTACGGTAACCATTTGCTGGACCGATCCGCCGGCTTCTGTGGATGAAGTGAACATCCTTAACAATCCCGCTCCAAAGCTGATAAACGACCTGGATCTGCGCGTTACAGGCAACGGCACTACCTATATGCCCTGGGTCCTGAATCGTTTGGTGCCCTGGAACCCGGCCACGCATGGGGATGACAACCTCAACAATGTTGAAAAAATCCAGATTCCGAATGCCGTTCCGGGTATGACGTATACCATTACTGTAACGCATAAAGGAACGCTGCAAAGCGGAGCACAGGCTTATTCTCTGATTGTAAGTGGCGTGGGAAGTTCAGCCTACTGTGCGTCTGCATCCCTGGCAACTACGGGTACCCAGATTGACCAGGTAACCATCAGCAATATCAATGTTACCAGTCCGGCAGTTTGCACCACGTATACCGATAACACGAGTCAGACGGTCAACCTGCAGTCCAATACCTCTTATCCTTTCACGATAAAACTCCACAGCTGCAGCGGCTCAACGGCGGCCAGGGTGGTAAAGATTTTTATCGATTATAATAACAATGGAACATTCACGGATCCGGGAGAAACGGCAGTTACCAGTCCGGTACTTGCCGGTGGTACCACCACCTTCAGCGGAAACCTGGTTGTTCCGGCCGGAATGCAGGTTGGCAATATAACCCGGATGCGGATTGTAGCTGAAGAAACAACAGATAGCAGCACGGTATTGCCCTGCGGTACTTATGCGTTGGGAGAAACCGAAGATTATGGCGTATCGTTCCAGACCCCGTCAAAAGATGTGGGTGTAAGTGCGTTGGTTAATCCGCTTCCGGGCACCTGTCAGACCGATTCCCAATATGTTTCCATACGAATCAGAAATAACGGAACCGCCGATCAGATCAATGTTCCCATTTATCTGAAAGTTATTTCCGGAAACTCAACCCTGGTAGATATCACCACTGTTTATCCCGATACCGTTGCGGCACGGGGTTCTGCGATATTCACTTTTCAAACGCCTTTCCGTAGCGTTTCAGGAACAACCTATATTATTCAGGCCGGTACTTCCCTCTCCGGTGATCAGGATGCCGCAAATGATGCCATTTCAGATACGGTCCTCATCAGTGCCGGTTCGGATATCGTTACCGGAACGGCAGAAATCTGCAGCACGAATCCGCCAGCAGGTCGGACTGAAAGCAAATACACATGACCAGTCTGATGCAGCGTTCTGGTTTGACAGTCCTACTTCCACTACTCCTATTGCAACCGGAGTAAAAGCCAAAACCAATATCCTGTCCGTCGGATCAAACCTATTATCTCGGACTGAATGAAATGACCGGATCCATCGGACCCAAAAATAAACTGGTATTTCCAGATGGCGGGTATAATTATTTCTACAGGGAAATTTTATTCGCATTCACAACGATGTGCCGCTTACCATTTCCACTGCCCGTTTATATGTAGGGGCAGGTGGTAAAGTGAATTTTATTTTGGCTGACCTGGCCAATTATGATTCCTGCCAGGGCAGTTTCAGTTATTTCCCGATTTCGAATTCCCTGATTGATGTGTATCCGACTACGTCGAACCCATCCCGGGTTGCATCGAGTGTCAATTCACCCGCTGGATACCGGTGCTGTATATAATATCGACCTGGCCATACCCACACCGGGAGATCATATTATTATTGTGATCGGTCAGGACAGTGCATTCCTTTTCCGCAATAACAATATCACAACAAATCCATACCCCATGGGTATGCCGGGCATCTTCACCATCACCGGAAACAGCGCCATTAATACAAATGATTGTAAAGACACCGCATTTTATCAGAAATATTATTATTTCCTGTATGATATGCGGATAACACTTGATAAATGTGCGTCGCCGCGTGTGCCGGTTGTAGCGAGCACCCCTACACCGGCGCTCATTACACAGCTGGGAAATATCCTGAAGAGTAATTATCCATACGGGTAACCAGTGGTATTATAATGATACCCTGATTGCCGGCATTGCGGGACAGAAAGATACCATTTCAATTCGCGGACCGGGTACCTATAAAGATGTTATCAGCGACAGTGCCGACTGCGACCTGGTAGCTACCTACGATGTAGCTCCACCGGAAACGATATCGGTCTGAGCGGTAACACCCAATCCGAATAACGGAAAATTCACCGTGCAGTTTTATATTCCGACTGCCGCCAATACGGATATGCGGATCGTGGATATAAATGGCCAGTTGGTTTATCATGAGAGTTATCCGAATTTCAAAGGATTTTACAGCAAGCGGATTGTGCTGGGTCCCATCAGTGCATGCCATGTATGTAGTGCAGGTGGAAATGGGAGGCAAGAAATATGTAAAAAAATTCATGGTTATTAAACATAGCCCCGAATAAATTATCAATTATTAATTATTAATTATTAATTGTTACAGGTTCCTTTAATTTTAGGTATAACCCTTATCCATTGATAATTAATAATTGATAATTAACAATTAATGATTCAGCCCTGGCAGACCGGAAAAGTAATACGCATTGAAAATGCTACCGCCTTTACGCGACGTTTCTGGATTGAACTTGTATCCGGAGAACCTTTTCATTTTGAACCCGGACAATTTGTAACACTGGATCTTCCCATTCACGAGAAACCGTCCAAACGATGGCGCAGTTATTCCATTGCTTCCTGGCCCGATGGCAGCGCGGTTTTTGAACTCGTGATCGTTTTACTGGAAGGAGGAGCAGGTACAAAATACCTTTTTGAAGAAATAGAGGTTGGCAGCTGAACTTACCCTCCGGGGTCCCCAGGGTTCTTTTACACTTCCTGATCCCGTGGAAAAAGATCTTTTTCTGATTTGTACAGGAACCGGAATTGCTCCATTTCGTTCAATGGTACATCATATTTTAAATCACAACCTTGCCCACCAGGATATCTATCTGATATTTGGTTGCCGGCGTCTGGGAGATGCCCTGTATCAGAAAGAAATGGAAGAGCTGGAAATGAACCTCACCGGATTTCAATACCTGCCCGTTTTTTCCCGCGAGGTTCCGGAGAACCGGGAACACCTGATCCGGACCGGTTATGTCCATGCCGTGTTTGAAGAAATCTGCAAAAAGAAAAGAAAGACGGAATCCATGGGCGCTGAATTCATCGTTCATCCGGCATCATTCTATTTATGCGGATGGAAGGTTATGATTGATGAAGCGAAAAAAAGAATTGTCGATCTTGGATATGACCGGAAGGCGATACATCTTGGAACTTGTATGGTTGATGATGTTAACGCTTAAGCTTAAAGTCCTGAAGCGACTGTGTTCCGATATTTTTCTTGGAAAGAAGTTGTTTGCGAAGGGAAATATCCGGGACTTTTTTAGAAATTGACTTCCAGTTCCTACATTGGGTGCTTTCATCGTGATAACCGGGCTCTTTAATATCCTGCAATCTGGGATTCCATATGTGAGGTCTTCTCGTTCCAGTTCCAGAATATGCTCGTAATTATTCAGGATTTCCCTTTCCAGTTCTTCAATTTTTGCCCGGTATTTCATAATCATTTTTGCCCGGAAAGCAGAATCCAACTAAAACTGATAACCCAAGAATAAATAGCAAGCAGATAAATATTGAACGTAACCTCGTTGGTAAGCATGGTGATAGTTAAATTAAAGAATCAATCAATGGATCTTCAACAGGTACATCGCTGGAGCAGGATATGCTTGCCAACGAGTGGTTTATCATGCAATTGGAGGTGATTCCCAAAAGTAAGGTTTCCCTTTCAATTAAGTTTTATAAAATTTGTTTTTCCACAATTTCCCGGATTAGTGTTTATAGGTATCCGTTCCTGCTTCATACTATCGCGATAACGGATGGTTACCGTATGATCCTCCTTGGTCTGGTAATCGACCGTAACTGAAAATGGTGTACCGATGGCATCCATCCGGCGATACCGTTTTCCAATGGTATCTTTTTCTTCATAAAAACAACGGAAATGGCTTCGGCAGTCAGCCATAATCTCTTTGGCAATTTCCGGCAGACCATCTTTTTTAACCAGCGGCAGAATGGCCAGTTTAACGGGTGCCAGCCTTGGCGGGAATTTCAAAACCACCCGGCTGTCTTTTTTATCGGCCGTACTCAGGTCTTCTTCCTGGTAAGCTTCGCTCAAAATCATCAGAATGGTCCGGTCCAGACCGATGGAAGTTTCAATCACGTAAGGAATATAATGCTGGTTGAGTTCGGTATCGAAATAGGTGAGTTTTTTCTTACTGTATTCCTGGTGGTTCTTCAGATCAAAATCCGTTCGGGAATGAATGCCTTCCACTTCTTTAAATCCGATAGGAAAATCATATTCGATATCACAGGCGGCATCGGCATAATGGGCCAGTTTTACATGATCATGAAAACGGAATTTATCCGGTGGAATTCCCAGGCTCAGGTGCCATTTCATCCGGGTTTCTTTCCAGTGTTCATACCATTCTTTCTGTGTGCCGGGGCGGATAAAAAACTGCATTTCCATCTGTTCAAATTCCCGCATGCGGAAAATAAACTGACGGGCCACAATTTCGTTCCGGAATGCTTTACCGGTCTGGGCAATACCAAAAGGAATTTTCAGCCGGCCGGTTTTCTGCACATTCAGGAAATTTACAAAAATGCCCTGTGCGGTTTCCGGCCGGAGATAAATTTCACTGGCTTCTTCCGAAACACTGCCCAGCTGGGTGGAAAACATGAGATTGAACTGGCGTACATCACTCCAGTTGGCCGTGCCGCTGACGGCACATTTGATTTTTTTTTCTTCAATTAGTTTTTTCAGTCCCTCAAAATCACGATTTAGCCAGCAGGGCATCCATGTCGCCAGCAGGGCATCTGCCTCATGCTTTCTTGCCTCCTGCTTCCAGTTCATCCGCATAGCCTTCAATCAGATGATCTACCCGGTAACGTTTCTGGCTGTCTTTATTATCGATCATCGGATCGCTGAAATTATCCACATGTCCGGATGCTTTCCAGGTGGTCGGATGCATAAAAATGGCCGCATCAATACCCACGATATTATCCTGGAGCTGGGTCATGCTTTTCCACCAGTAATCCCGGATATTCTTTTTCAATTCACTGCCATACTGGCCATAATCATATACTGCACTGAGTCCGTCATAGATTTCGCTGGAAGGAAAAATAAATCCATATTCCTTGCAATGTGAAATAATTGCCTGAAATTTTTGATGGTCATTTGCCATAAGGCTGCAAAAGTAAGGAGAATGGACTTCAGGAAGCAACTCCTTCGGGTGCATTGTAGTATTTTTGAGCATATGTCGGCATTGAAAAAATGTCTGTTTTGCGTAAGTCTCTTCTTATTGTCTCTTTTGTCTTTCCAGTGCACAGGCCCAGACCAAAATTCTGCGCGGTGTGATCCTGGATATTCAAAGTGGAGAAAGCGTGCCCTTTGCTTCCATGAGGCTGGACAAAAGTGGTTATGGCAAACTCAGTGATTCCGCAGGAGGTTTTACCTTCCGTTTTGAAAAATGGCCCCGGGACACCCTTCAGATTTCCTATGTGGGATTTCAGACCTATTCCCTTGCCCTGAATGATTCCCTGTTCCGCCGGGCAACCAGCGATACCTTAAACCTGGTCATCAACCTGCTGCGTGGAAATATATAATGAAGTGGTCGTGAGCCGAAAAGTGGATTTCGGGCTGCTGCTCTGGCGAAAAATTGTAAAACACAAGGAACATAACGACCGTTACCGGTTTCAGAATTTCTCCTACGAACTGTATAATAAACTCGAACTGGATCTGAACCAGGTAAACAAGAACGAATCCAGAACGTCAAACTGCTCAAACCCTTTGTCTTTATCCTGAATAATATCGACAGCAGTGAAGCCAAACCTTTTCTTCCCATTTATATAACCGAAACCCTGTCTGACTATTATTATGATCGCGAACCGTCACCAAACGCAGGGAAGTAATCAAGGGAAGTAAAACCATCGGGCTAAACAATGAAAGCGTGAGCAAGTACCTGGGGGGCATGGAACAGAACATCGATTTCTATAATAATTTCATCCCCGTTTTCGACAAACGGTTTGTGAGCCCGCTCAGCAACAACGGCGATTATTATTACCGGTACCAGATTGTGGATACCCAGTATGTCAATACCCGCAGACTGCTCCACCTGATCTTCACCCCGAAAAGAAAAGGCGAAAATACATTTGAAGGAGACTGCTGGGTACATGATTCCAGTTTTGCCATTCAGAAAATGACCCTGCGCCTGGATGCTTCTTCCAATGTGAATTTCGTGCAGGAGCTGACCATCATTCAGGAATTTACACTGCTCCACGACACCACCTGGTTTCTTTCCCGAGACAAATTTGTGGTGAACCTGACTCCGCTGGGTAAAAACCGGATGGGTATGATCGGAAGAAAAACCACCACCTACAAAAATATTCGTTTATAACGATTCTTCCATCGATCCGTGAAATTGATAAGAACAAGATTCTGGAAGAAGTGATATTTTCCGCCAATTCACGTGAGCGACCGGATTCATTCTGGCTCGAGCACCGGCATGAAGAACTGAGCAAGGATGAAAAAGCGGTGTATAAAATGATGGACACGCTGATGAAGATGAAGGTTTTTCATACCTATGCCAACGTCCTGAATTTTATCGGTACCGGATATCTAAATATCGGAAATTATGAGATCGGGCCCTGGTACAACTGGATATACAGTAATGAACTGCAGGGACTGCGTGTGCGTTTTGATCTGGGTACCAATAAAGGATTCAATAAAAACCTGACCCTGCACGGCTACCTCGCCTATGGATTCGGCGATCAGGTATGGCACTGGGAGGCGGATGCTCTGTATATTTTCAAACGAAATCCGCGCATGTCGCTCTATGGCATGTTCCGGCAGGACCTGGACTACGGACAACAATATTATGATGAGATCACGAGCGACAATATATTTGCCATCGCCGTGCGAAAGCCGGGGATCCCGATTAAATTCATCAACCTTACCGAACAGAGAGTCCAATGGTTCAAAGAATGGGTGAATGGATTTTCCTTCACCTTCACCGCTGGATCATAAAGTGTATAACCCGGAACTGAACCTGGCCCCCATCACTTATTTTGAAAAAGGAACCGGCAATCCGATGAACGGTTTTGAAGCATCCATCAACCTGCGTTTTGCTTTCCTGGAGAAATTTTTTGAAACCACCTTTTACCGCACCAGCCTGGGCAGCGAGTATCCGATCATTGACGTAAAATATACCCACGGGTTTCCCAATGTACTGGGCAGTACACTCACTTATAATAAACTATTTGTAAGCATTTCTGATGTGATTAAAGTTCCCCCGATCGGTTCCCTATATTATAATTTCTTCGGCGGAAAAACCACCGGTGTTCAGCCCTATCCTTTCCTGAATGTGGCTCCGGGAAATGAAACCTATTACTACAATAAGTATGCATTCAGTCTGATGGATAAATACGAATACCTGCACGACCAGTTCCTGGGTTTCAATTTTGAACATAATATCGGCAGCGGAATATTCAAGTTCACCGGTATTACCCGGAAATTAAAATGGCGCCAGTTCTATAATGTAAAACTATTATGGGGGCATCTTTCTCCTGAAAACGCAACGTATAACAACAATCAGGATTATTCATTCCAGTCCCTGGACGGCAAAACCTATATGGAAATCGGAACCGGAGTGGATAATATTTTCCGGTTTTGCCGGGTGGATTTCATCTGGCATGTTTCGCCATCCAATGTCGGACTGACCAATATCCAGAAGTTTGGTGTATTCGGCAGTTTCCGGTTATCGTTCTGATGAAGGTAGAAATTGCCGATCCCGAAGTGATTGTGGTTGCAAAAATCAAAAAGAAATTACTTCTCCCTTTAAAAAAGTAGATTTATCCTTCAATTATTATTTATGAATTTATCCCGCCTTCTGCTGACGATGCTTTTTTTCGGTTCCATTACTTATTCCCGGGCACAATTGGCAAATTCCAAATGGATGGGCACGGTGCTTATGGAAAAACCGGTGAGTGTAATTTGGAACTTTGATAAGGATACCCTCAAAGTACTGGCCCTGACCGACAGTTCGATGATCGAAACGATGACATTTAAAACCGAACCCGGATATCTTTTCCTAAACCGTGTAAATGGAATGTCAACCTGCGACAATAATACGATCGGAAAATATAAATTTGACATACGGGATGAAAAACTCTACCTGACCGCGGTTGATGATGCCTGCTCTGACCGGTCTGATGCCATTACCAGCGACCCCCTGATCAAAATGAAATAATATCCGGGAACCTGTAACCTGCGGTACAACAGCAGGATTTAACTACGGGATGACTCCAAATGACTAACCTGGTGAGCCCAAAAACGACGGCCCTAAAATTTCCTTCAGGTCCAAATCTTCATCCGTTAGTAAATCAAAAACTGATTTCCCTTCCGCGTTTGGAATATTTTTATCAGCTCCGGACTGAACCAGGATTCTGACAGATTCCAGATGATTTTGCCGGTTAGTATGATCTCCCTTTTTTAATCCATGAACTGCCCAGAAAAGCGGTGTGGAAGTAAAATCTATGCACCTCCTATTTATTTCTGCTCCTTCCTGAATAAGTCTGGCAACCAGTTTATCCCTTCCGCACCAGGCTGCCCAGTGTAATGCCGATCCGCCATGACAGCCTGCATGATGAATATTTGCTCCTTTGTCTAATATATAAAATAGCCACCTTGTCTGCATTAAGACTTGCCGCCGCAATAAGAGGTGTATCCTTTTTTATTTCCATCCTGTTGCCGTTAACATTTGCCCCGTGTTCAATAAAAATTCTCGCCATTTCCACGGCTTCTTCGTCAGTATACTTCCCGGTAAATACTCCGTCACAAATTCTGTGCAGCGGGTGGGCCTTCGTGGAATTCATTTCATCGTACGGAATTTCCTCATTGGCAAGTGCGGGGTTATCTGAAAGCGCCTGCTCTATTCCGGGATAGTCTTTATTGTCGATGAGTTTTTTCAAGGTTTGTTCCGGCATATATTTTTGGTTGTAAATGATAAGTACAATAATTCAGGGAAATCATGTCGATCATCCCCGCATTGGTCTCTTTAATGATGTAAATAAGGCTCCGGATGTTCACTGGTCATCGCTTCTTTCTGATTCGTCTTTCTAAATAAATACCCGTTTATTAAAAGCCCGTCTTTTGTTTTTTTACAATTCCAGTTCTTAACCGACGGGGGCCAGAAGGTGGTAATTGTCGGTCCAGGCACACCACAGTAGTCACAAAAGATTAATTTCAATTGAATATTTACTATGGAGTCATTTTGTTTCATATGCCCGTGATAGTAATAAAATGCACCGTCCGAAGCAGAAAAGGAAGTGTCTTTTTTATAGATACTGACGGGGCTCTGGTCAGCGAAAACAGAGTCACCCTGAATTTTTAATTCCGTTAAATGATACATTTTCCATTTCTTATGGTGCGCATCCGGATAACATTGCGTTATGCCATTTTCTAATGTATCACAATTCGGCTCCAGCCCTTTATAGTAACCGTCAAGCTTGTTTTGTCCCCGGACCCCTCTTCCAAAACATATTAATATTACCAGAAAAAAAGCCTTCTTCATTGGGAAAAATTTGAGTGGCTAAAGCTTCACCAACCTAATATTAAACCAATTTTTTTGTGGCACCGGAAATAATATAAGCAATGCCACTATAGGCAAGCGCCAAAAATGCGCTGATCATTTCATCTCCCCTGTCGGCAACCGTTGCATGGATCACCCTGGGGATATGAAGTATGACAAACCAGATTAAAATCATCGTCCCCAATAGAGCAGCAATGGACCATGGTCTGATTTTCAAAATAATCGCTATGCCTGAACCTATTAAGGCGATTCCGGCAAAATAAGTCCAGAACAGGGGGGCGGGTATCCAGGAAGGAACCATCGGGGACACATCCTTCGCATACATTAAATGAAGAATACCGAAACTGATGATGGGTATGGAATACAGAATAGCCCCGAACGGGATCAGCTTATCCGAAAACCGGTTCCGGGATATAGCAGTATGATCTGAAAAGCAGCCGGCAAGAACAAATGCGCCACCGGCAAAGGACAATTCTTTTTCTGCATTCTCCCATTCCGCCAAATGTCTATAATTTGAGTCGGTCAAAAACTGATAGGGAACAAATAAAAAGCAAAATATCAATAACAGCAGGGTTCCGAATAGCAGCGATACCGGTCTGGTTCCTTTTTTAAAAACGAAACAACCCCCTGTCAAAATAAAAAGGATCCCGAAAACAGCCACGAAATAACCAGGGAATACGAAAATTCTCCGGAGGCAATAACCAATAAGGAAGGGAATTGTAATAAACAGTCAGAATCCCTGTTCCGATTATAGCGATACCGTAAAATATGCGGCCGATGCCGGACAGATTCCACATAAAGATTACATGGGTTTATTACCTGGCCAAAAAAAGTCTTATCAAAGGTAAAGTTTCCCTCCGCAGGCTTCCAAAAATTGAAGACAGCACCGGTTTGATCTATTTACCTTTAGATATATGAGTTAATGGTGTTTGTTGCCATATACTGTTTATCGGAGTAATTCCCGCAAATGTTTGGCTATGGACTATTTGAAAAAGCTTATCGGCGAGATTGAAATACATTCCGTTGAAGGTATCATTGAATGCTTTGAAAATGGTGTAAATCCAAATGATTATTTCAATGGTGAACCACTTATTTATGAATTAACAAGTGAATATCTGAGAAGTGACAAGGTTTAAGTATTGCGTAAAAGCATTTTTGGATTATGGGTTGATTTTCGATGATAAGCCCTTACTATTTGTTTTGTCAGATGATGCCGGGTCCCTCGATGATCTGTTAAGAACCAGTCCTGGTGTGGTTGACAGACGATATACGCTGCGTTGTGCTTTTACACCTTTATATGAGGCATCACTACTTCATATTTGCGCGGAATTCAATCATCTTTCCTGTGCCCGGGTTCTGGTTGAACATGGCGCTGATATCAATGCTGAAAGCTGGTATTGACGAGTTTGGTTTTGGGGGACAAACTCCCATTTTTCATACCGTAAATCAAATTTTAAATCATTCCATAGATATGTTGCAATACCTGCTTGCAAACCCGGCTGATTTGAAAATAACCATTCCCGGAGTTATCTGGGGGAAGGGTTATGAATGGGAAACCCTGATTCCTGCGGTTAACCCGGTAAGTTATGCCATGATGGGGCTGCTTCCCCAAATGCACCGGGATGAAAATACAATCTCAAATATTGTTACCCTTTTGCTGAAAAACGCTTTTGGAATAGAGTATGTTCCCGCAAACATTCCTAATAAATATCTTAAGAAATAAAATATCGCGCTGATTATACCCATAGCCACTATATTCAATGAGTTTCGGACGATGAAACCCCGGGAAGCCCAAGTTCGAACTTTCTGAATAGTGATCTTTACCTATTTTATATTAATACCGTTGTACAACCCGGTACAGAAAGCGTTCCGGCTCACCTATCACACCACTTGCGGCTCTTCTTTTTTTGAGCATATCTGATTTATAATAGCTATAGGCTTTAGCAGTATCCAACAGTACCGTTACCAGCACCACCTTTTTATCATCATCTACATCATGGCCATAAGCCCTGACGGCTATGCCATTATCTGTTCTTTCCTGCTTGCCCTCTTCAAATGCTTTTTGCCAGGCACTCCAGTCTTTAACAGTGAATGTTGTTCTGGACCGGAGGTCTGAAGCAACTTGTGCGGTGTCCTGGAAGGTCATGGTAACAAAGGCAAACGACGGCATACCGGTTACGCCACCCTTTTGCATGGCTTTTTTCAAACCGGGGTCTTTGGCAAATGCTTTGGCTTTGGCCATGTCATCTACTTTCACGGCTACTAATATCATATTGGAATCCTGCAAACCGCGGCCAATTACATAACTATGTATGCCATCAGCCAACCGGGCAGAATCATGCGCATCGTAGGAGGCTTTAAATTTTGCATAATTGGACACCTTGTGTTTTACCACCATCATATTTTGCGGTGTGGTAATGGTGGTTATTATAGGTGTAACCACAGTTGTACTGCTGTCAGCAGTGGTGGAGTCGGTGATGGGTTTCTTGTCACTTTCGTTTCCGCCGCAAGAGGCTAGAAAGAATACCATGGAATAAAAAAGTAAGCCGGCAAGTCTGGACTGTTTCATTGCTTTTGCTTTAAATGTTTAATAATTAAAAGGGGCGGGGACTTGTATTACAAGAGGTAGGGGCAATAAATATAGTCTATTTTAACCTGTTTACCGGCCGTATGTCAAACTATTGAGCATAGTAAACCTGTTACTATCCTTAAAAAGTAATAATTCAAATGAAATGGAAATCGAAACTCAGATTCTCATGCATTGCGCAGAATGGTCTGACAAATTTCTTCGATCTCGGGAATTCCAATCGTCAGCGGGGGTGCAATACGAAGGCAGTTCGTGGCAAATAAAAACCAGTCCGTCAATACACCATCGCGGATGCAGCCATCAATGACGCGTTTGTTGGTTTCAAAATTTTCAAATTCAACAGCAATTAAGAGTCCGGCAGTTCGTACGGATTTTATAGCCGGATGTACCAATAATTTTCTGAATAATTTTTCTTTTTCGGCAATGCCTGAAATTAAATTTTCACCAGCAGTTGCTCTTTCTTCTGCAGTTGATATCGTTCCTCCCTCTAATATGACGTTCATCGCTGCCAGTCCTGCGGCGCAGCTTAACGGATGCCCGCCAAATGTAGTGATATGACCCAGCACCGGCTGGTCGGTGAATGCGTCCATCAGCGTTTTGGAAGCTATAAAAGCGCCCAGCGGAAGGCCGCCACCCAGGGCCTTGCCCAGCAACAGGATATCCGGATGCACACCATATTGTTCAAAACCCCAAAGAGTACCCGTACGTCCAAAACCGGTCTGTATCTCATCGAGAATCAGCAGGGCACCCGTTTCATCACATTTCTGCCGTAGGGCCCTCATCCAGTTGTTAATCCGGTTTGATCACCCCATTCTCCGCCTGAACGGTTTCTGCAATTACGCAGGCTGTTTTTTCGGTGATGTATTCAAGATCTTCCAGACTGTTATACCGTAAATGGATAATGCCCGGCAGGAGGGGCCGGAAAGCATTGCGCCAGTATTCATCGCCCATCATGCTGAGTGCACCCTGTGTAGAACCGTGATAGGAGTGTTCAAACCCGGCCATCTCCGTTCTGCCTGTCACCCGTTTGGCCAGCTTCATTGCCCCTTCCGTGGCCTCCGTACCGGAATTGGTAAAATAAACAGACTGCAGATCCATCGGGAGATGCGCTGCCAGCCGTTGGGCATAGGCGGTCTGGGGTGACTGAATAAATTCTCCGTATACCAGAACATGTAAATATTGATCTGCCTGATTCCGGATTGCCTGGACCACATCGGGGTGCCGGTGACCGGTATTACAAACGCTGATGCCACCGATGGCATCCAGGTATTTTTTTCCATCTGCATCGAAAAGCCATACTCCTTCCGCACGAACAATTTCCAACGCCAGTGGTGCAGTTGAGGTTTGTGCCAGGTGGCGATAGAATAGTTCGCGATTATTCATGTTGCGAAAATACGCGCTTAAAGCCTAAAGCTTAAAGCCCAAAGCTTAAAGCCTAAATCCTAAAGCTGAAACGCTTAATGAAAAACGATCAAACATTTTCAACGGATGATAATACAGAATCACGTGATTATCCTCAATTGCCGTATGGCTTTGATTTCAGAAATTGTAAAGATTGAAATCCTTAAATTCGTATAACTGTAAAGTTCAGAACCCTCAAATTTCTTACTGCAAAATTTCAACTATGCCTGTGATCCTTCCTGTAAAAGGTATCTCGCCCGGATTTGGTAAAAATGTATATATCGCGCCGAATGCCACCATAGTGGGAGATGTGGTTATGGGAGACGACTGCAGTGTATGGTTTAATGCTGTCGTCCGTGGAGATGTGAACAGCATCCGGATCGGAAATAAAGTGAATATCCAGGATGGGGCCATTATTCACTGCACCTATCAAAAAGCAAAAACCGTAATCGGTAACAATGTTTCCGTTGGCCATAATGCGATCGTGCATGGATGTACCATACAGGACAATGTGCTGATCGGCATGGGCTCCATCATCATGGATGGTGCCGATATCGGCAGCAATTCCATCATCGCAGCCGGGGCGGTTGTACTGGAAAATACCAAGGTGGAACAGGGAGCCATTTATGGCGGTATTCCGGCCCGTAAAATCAAGGATATTCCCAAGGAACTCATCCATGGGGAAATTGAACGGATTGCCAATAACTATGTGCAGTATGCGGATTGGTTCCGACAGGCTTAAAGCCTAACGCCTAAAGCCTAAAGCAATTGTCAATGGTTAATTGTCAATTGTTAATTAGGACATAAGTAATTGAGATCCTTAGCGTTTTAAGCCTATCCATTCCCATTGGAAACATCAGTTAACAATTAACCATTGACGTTGACAATTAACAATTAGTCCCGCTCGTTATATGGACGTCCTGCAACCCCGCCATTCATCGAAGATTTCCCGCGATTCATCGAGTTTCGGGCTGCTTCATTGCTTTTGCCGCGGCTTTGTTGTAGGTTTAAATAGTTAATCAGTATCCAATGAAAACGAGTAAAAACCTTCTGTATCTAACGACCCTGATTTTACTGATCAGTGTGTTTTGTTCCTGTAAAGCTCAGTATGGTTGTCCTTCCAACGGTAAAAATGTTGGAGCTGAAAGAATATTAGCCGGTGAGAAATTACCGACACCCCCTAAATTTAAATCCTAACCCATATCCCATGCTCTTATCCGTAAACCAAATAAATCCCAACACTATGAGCTTAACATTACGTACCGACTTCGGTTGTACCGAAGCCGTAATAGACGACGATTGTGGTCTAAAAAGATTCTATGAAGTTGCCAATATTTTATCTGATGACCTGGACGTGAATTTCAATCACAAATCCGATGATTTTGATTCTCTGATGTGGGACTTTGCTTTCAAAGGTCATGTACTGACACTTCATTATAATATCTATACCGGAATTTCCATTTATCCGAGAAAATTCCGTGAAGCACCCAGAAAAGATAATGATGCCGTTGTGGAAGTTGCGCGTTTTCTTGAAGGAAAGCTGTTGATTCATACAGCCAACAGGCTGGCTTCCTAATAGCTTTTTTCTTCAATGGAATCGAGCATCATACAATAGCTCACATAACGATCTAACGATAACTTGCCCTCATTGAGGGCTTTTTTTATGGCGCAACCCGGCTCATTCACATGCAGGCAGTTATTAAACTGGCAATCGTTCAGGCGGATGCGCATCTCCGGAAAATAATGCGAAAGCTCCTGTTTCGGAATGTCGACCAGTCCGAATTCCCGGATTCCCGGGGTATCAATTATATGGGCATTCCATAAAGGCAGATCGTACATTTCAGCAAATGTGGTGGTATGTAATCCCTTTCCGCTCCATCCGCTCACACCCTGCGTTTTGAGTTCCCTTCCGGGCACCACCGCATTAATAAAAGAAGATTTTCCAACTCCGGAATGACCGCTGAGTAAACTGGTTTTATTCCGGAGGATCTCTTCCACTTCTTCCATGCCCGTTTTATTTTCCAGACTCATGAGGATTACCTTATAGCCAGCCGTTTCGTACATATCTTTTTTCTCTTCAAAAACATCCATTTCTTTTTTGCGATAGATATCCGATTTATTAAAAACAATAACGGACGGAATATGAAAGGCTTCTCCGGCCACCAGAAACCGGTCAATAAAACCCTGTGAAGTCCGGGGCTCTTTCAGCGTTGCCAGTAAGAGAGACTGATCCAGATTTGAAGCAATAATATGGTGCTGGTGTTTGTTTGCGGGGGACTGCCGGTTGATATAGTTGTTTCTTTCATCAATGGCTGTGATCATCATCTCAGCCTGGTCCTGATCACCGGATTCTTCTTCCAGTTTCACCCAGTCACCAACAGCGATGGGGTTGGTTGACGTGATGCCATCAATTTTGAAAACTCCTTTTATACGGGCCATGACCGGATTTCCTGCTTCCGTTTTGACCGAATACCAGCTGCCCGTGGATTTATACACTCTTGCGCGCATCAGGGAAATTTTCTAAACAGGGTGAACCGCAATATCCATTCCAGCATAAGGAAAATCAGGCCGGCGAGAACGAAGGGAAAAAATTTCTCTGTATAGTGCGTGAACGTGGTTACTTCATATTTTGATTTTTCCAGCCGGTCAATTTCTTTATATATCGAATTCAGGCTTTCATTATCGGTAGCGCGATAATATTTTCCGCCGGTTTCATTTGCAATCTGCGTGAGCAGTTTTTCGTCAATACTTACTTTTTCCCGCTGCATGATTACCCCGCTGCTTGTTTGTACGGGTACCGGAGCAAAACCTTCCGTACCCATTCCGACCGTATATACGCGTACCCCATAGGATTTTGCAATTTCCCGGGCAGTATTCGGATCAATACTTCCGCCGTTATTTTCTCCATCGGTCAGCAGGATAATCACCTTGCTTTTTGACACGGATGAACGAAGTCGCTCCACGCCCGTAGCCAGTCCGGACCCTATTGCCGTTCCGTCTTCCAGTAAACCGCTCTGCACTGTAAACAACTGGGATTTCAATACGGCATGATCCGTAGTTAACGGACACATCGTAAAACTTTCACCGGCAAAGATCACCAGTCCCATCCGGTCGGTTGGCCGGCGGTCAATAAATTCCGACGCCACTTGTTTTGCTGCCTCCATTCTGCTGGGAGTGAAATCCTGGGCGAGCATACTCCCGCTGATATCCAGGCAGAAAACGATATCTATTCCTTCTCCCGATGTCATTTGCTGTTCGCTACCGGTTTGTGGCCGGGCCAGGGCAATAATGATGCAGAACAGAGACAGCATCCGGAATACAAATAAAACATGGCGTAGCATGGTTTTCCAGGAACGACCATTCCCAAATGCTTTCACTCCCGAAACCAGCAGGGTTCCCTGTATGCGCAGCGGAGGGCGCAGGTAAAAAAATACCAACAAGGGCAGCAATGCGAAGAGCGCAAAGAACCAGGGTTTGGCAAAATGAATATTTGAAATCCAGTCGTAAAGCACTTTTTTTCTTTAAATCTTTTTTTAAAGTCGTTTATCGTAGATCGTTAATCGTGTATCGTTTATGGTTATCGCGGATCGTGAATCGATTATCGATGTGCGATTAACGATACACGATACACTATCCTCGGTCAATTTCATTTAAAAACATAATTCCCGTACGCACTTCGTCCAGATTACTGTCAATTTCAAAGGGACCCGGAATATATTTCGCAAACTTCACAAAATCGCCCATGCGCAGCGCTGCGGACAATTTGGAAAAAGCCTGCCGTTCCATATTCATCCCGCTAATACTAATGATCAGTTCTTCGCTGGTTTTTTCCATTGTCACCAAACCAAATTCACGGTTCATATATATGCGCAGGATATCATTCATGCCGGAATAATATTTTTTTACGGCGTCCGGTTCTTTCTGGATCATCGTTTTCAGCACCGACAATTGTTCCATGGCTTCTTCCAATGGGGTTAACCGATTGGTTTCCTTCACGGCCAACGGTTCACGGCCAACGGCCAGCGGTTTCCGGATGAACCAGATAAACAAAACCAGCGCGAGCAGGGTAATCGCACCCACGATCCAGGGAATATATTTTGCTCCCGGATTTTCTTTATCAATAATTCCCTGGATATCATGATAGTCTTTGGCCGTATCCACCACGCCATAGGAAACTTCCACAGCAAGGGAATCGGTTTTGTAGATCCGGTTGCCAATGGTTACAGAAAGTGCAGGTATAACCCGGGTACCGGAATCGAAGCTCGTGAGTTTCCACTCGAGATGGTAGCTCGTGCCGTTTGCAGAAATAACCGAATCCCGGTTTGCTTTTTCAATCAATTCAAAATGCGGAATGCTGTCAAACTGTGGAAGCTCATTTCCCGATACCATGGGCGATTTCACGTCGATCGTAAACCGGAAAGGTTCACCAATCAGGATCTGGTTTCTATCAACGGCGGCTTTAACGGAAACGTTTTCCTGTGCGTGCAGGGAACTGTAACCCGTTATCAGGATCAAAATAAGAAAAATATGAGTGAGGGTTCTTACCATCGGTTATGCAGGTCTGTTTCTACCTACAAAAAACTTCTGCAGAATTTTTACGTAGTCTTCATCTGTTCGCATATGGAGCAGGTCTGAGCCTGACTTGAGAAAAAGGGATTTGCTGAGTTCAGTCATTTTAAAAAAAGATTGCTGATAATAATTCCGCGTGGAAAAGTCTGATGTATCCACCCACATCATTCTGCCTGTCTCTGCATCTTCCACTTCAATCGAGCCCGGCATCAGGAAGTTCCATATCCATCTTGTCATATACTTTAATACCAATAAGGTCATGTTTTTTTCCGGCCACACGCAGTGCTTCTTCATAATTTTCATCCAGAAAATCACTGAGCAGGAAAGTGATGGTCTTTTGACGAAGGGTATTGTTCAGAAATTTCAGCGCCTGGGAAATATTGGTTTTCCGGTGTGTAGGCTCAGTAATCAGCAGGTCGCGTACCATATGCAGGGTACATGGTCCCGGCCTTTTTTAGGCGGAATGTATTTTTCAATTTTATCACTGAAGAAAATCAGTCCGACTTTATCATTATTATTTACGGCGGAAAAGGCAAGCACCGCACAGATTTCTGTAATCAGGTCCTTCTTTCTTCCCTTTTGTGTACCAAATAAAGAACTTCCGCTCACATCCACCATCAGCATTACCGTAAGTTCCCTTTCTTCTTCAAATAATTTACTAAACGGGTGGTTGAAGCGTGCCGAAACATTCCAGTCGATAAACCGGACATCATCGCCCGGGTAATATTCGCGCACTTCCCGGAAAGCCATTCCCCTTCCCTTAAAGGCACTATGATATTCGCCCGTAAAGAGATGCCGGGTGAGGCGCTTGCTTTTGATTTCAAGCTCTCTTACTTTTTTTAATATTTCCTGTGCTGTAAGCATTTTAGTTGATAGTAGGCAGTTGACAGTTGACAGTATTAATTTGCCTTTTTCTCTAAATAATTTATAAAGCCATTTATAACTCGGATATTATTATCTAAAATTTCATTCGCCGCATTATATTTATCCTGATCTATTATTTCTATCATCAATGCAACACTTAATAGCGTTTCCAATTCATAGGCCGAGCCCCTTGAAATATGCAAAAACTGAATGGTGTCTCTTTTATGTGTCCTTCCAAGACCTTCGGCAATATTACTGGGTATTGAAACTGCGGCACTGATTTGACTGAGATACCAATCCATACATTTCCTGACTTCGGATAGAACCTGGTAATATTATATATTTCTTTCACTGTTTTCATGGAGAAAATCCAGACATTTAAATTCTTATAACTTGTCATAGCATTTATTTTATGCTATAATCTTATGCGTTAACCCTTTTATTTACCCACCAACCTAAACCCACTGTCAACTGTCAACTGCATACTGTCAACTAAGGAACCTGTATCGCCCTCAGCACTTCATCAATAATATAATCCGCATTTATGTTTTCTGCTTCAGCTTCGTAGGTAAGGCCAATACGATGGCGAAGTACATCTTTTGAGATGGACCGCACATCCTCCGGAATCACATATCCCCGTTTGTGCAGGTAAGCATTGGCTTTGGCGGCCAGGGCCAGGTTAATACTCGCACGGGGAGAACCACCATAAGAAATCATGGTTTTCAATTTTTCCAGTCGGTAATTTTCGGGGTTACGGGTGGCAAATACAATATCGAGAATATAATTCTCCAGTTTTTCATCCATATATATTTTCCGGGTCAGATCCCGCGCTTCCAGTACTTCCTGCATGGATACCACCTGTTTCAGTTCCGGCTGCTTAATACCATCCATATGATTCCGGATGATCAGCTGCTCTTCCTGTTTTGACGGATAGGTAACGATTACTTTCATCAGGAACCGGTCCTGCTGGGCCTCCGGTAAGGGATAGGTTCCCTCCTGTTCCAGGGGATTCTGGGTTGCCAGTACCAGGAAGGGTTCTTCCAGAATATAACTGCTGTCGCCAATGGTTACCTGTCTTTCCTGCATCGCTTCGAGCAGGGCACTCTGCACTTTCGCCGGAGCCCGGTTGATTTCATCCGTAAGAAGGAAATTGGCGAAAATCGGCCCTTTCCGTACGATAAACTCATGCTTTTGCTGGTTAAATATCATCGTTCCGATTACATCCGCCGGAAGCAGATCCGGGGTGAACTGTATACGGCTGAATTTGCCCCGGATGGTCTGTGCCAGGGATTTAATGGTCAGGGTTTTGGCCAGTCCGGGTACGCCTTCCAGCAGGATATGTCCGTTGGTAAGCAGCCCCATCAGCAGCCGGTCCAGCATATAGTGCTGACCTACGATCACGCGGCCGATTTCAGCCCGTAGTTTGTCAACAAACTGGCCCTGTACCTGTATCTTTTCGTTTAGAATCCTGATATCTTCCGCCGTATACATTATTGATAATTTGATCCCGCTTAAGTCGGGAGTTATTTGAAAATTATGGGTAAAAATACTGAATTCAGCTATCTGAAAGCATCTAAAAAGGGTATGAGATATTTTTATAATCCTTCCGCATGTTTAAGATCAATTATCCTGAAGAATGATTCGGAATTAAATTCCCGAAATTTGCCTACAGAATACAATAAAAACCGGAATATGGAGTTACCATATTCAATAAACCTCAGTTTATGCGCAAAATATATTTGTCAGTCTCTGCTATCGTGTTAGTCCTGATTTTTGGTGCCTGTAAGAAAAGCAATACAACGACAACTTCTGATGCCAAAACCGTGGAAAATCTTTCGGGCACTTATACAATCAGCGCCATCAATGTAAGCACCGGTGGCGTAAATTTTGATGAATTTGCCAGCCTGAAAGACTGTGAAAAAGATAATACGATCACCCTGCATACTGACCTGACATTGGATTATACTGATGCCGGCACACAGTGTGCTCCCCCGGAATCTTCCACCGGAACCTGGAAACTTTCTTCTAATTCCGACTCCCTTTATATCAGCGGGATATCAACTTTCCCTGACGGTTTGGGTGCTCTTATTCAGACCTGGAATGGTAAGACACTGGTGCTTAACGGCACGAATGATATCAGTGGCCATATTGCCAACACTACGATTACACTAAATAAACAGTAAAAATTAACTCTTTATCTGTTCTCAGGGTTCATGCTTACCTGCATGGGTACCACTATTCTTAAACGATTCCTTCATCATCGGTATACTTTTTTATATATGACTCCTGAATAAGAAAGACTTATTTGTTTTCCGGCTCCAATAATCCGAATTTTAAGGAACCTTCAACCTTAAAACCTTTTTTATGACCAGAACCCTTTTAACATTCACCGTATTTACCATTTTCATTACTTCCATTTCTTGTAAAAAATCCAATAACAACACGGGCGGCAGCGGGGACAAAACAGTTGCAGGACTGTCAGGATCTTATAAGCTTACAGCCCAAACCCTTAGTACCGACGGCGTGGTGGTGGACGAATTTGCAACTTTTGATGCCTGTGAAAAAGACGATATCGCCAAGTTAAATACAGATCTTACTTATCAAACCGTTGATGCCGGCGTGGTTTGTGATCCACCTGGAAATTCTTCCGGCAACTGGAGTCTTTCTTCCAATTCCGACTCCCTTATAATAGACGGATCATCCGAGTTTATAGAATCCTGGAATGGCAAAACCCTTGTTCTGACTGATAAGGCTTCCAGTAGCGGACATACGCTGATTGCGACGACGACGCTCGTGAAACAATAGGGTTAGCCGTTGATGGATGATGGATGACTGTTGGCGTTGGTCGTTGGTCGTTGGCCGTTGAAAGCACGCGTTAAGCGTTTGGCGTTAGGCTTTATGCTTACGAAAGATATTTCCCTACAATCGGCATACGACGTCCGACTCCGAAAGCCTTACTGCTCACCCGTATGATGGGACAGAACTGATTCCTTTTGTATTCGCTGGTATTGACGAGTTTTAATACACGTAAGACAAGGGCTTCATCTACACCCATGGCAATGATTTCCCGGGGACCTTTCCTTCTTTCAATATAGAGATATAATATTTTGTCCAGTAGATCGTATGCGGGCAGACTGTCGCTATCCTTCTGATCCGGACGCAATTCAGCCGAAGGTGCTTTATGGATGATTGATTGCGGAATAATTTCTTCCTCCTCATTTATTAAATTAGCGAGCGCATAAACCTGCATTTTGTACAGATCCCCCAGAACGCTGAGCCCGCCAGCCATATCTCCATACAATGTCCCGTAGCCGGTGGAGAGTTCACTTTTATTCGATGTATTCAAAAGGATATACCCGAATTTATTGGCAAGTCCCATTAAAAGATTTCCGCGGGTGCGGCTCTGCAGGTTTTCTTCCGCCACCGAAAAAGGAAGGTCTTTGAATTGCGGTTTCAGGGTTGACATCAGAGTTTCAAATACCGGCTGGATCGGTATGATATCAAAAGGATTATTTAATTTTTTTGAAAGGGCTATAGCATCCTCTACCGAATGTGTACTGGAGAATCCGGAAGGCATCGCAACCGCATGCACGTTTTCATTTCCCAGTGCCCGGCAGGCAAGGGCCAGGGTAACGGCGCTGTCAATGCCCCCGCTGCTGCCGAGGATGGCTTTTTTAAATCCCATCTTTCCAAAATAATCCCGGATTCCCAGCAGGAGGGCATCATGAATCTCTTTGATATTACTTCTGCGGGTGAGATAGGCGAATGATTTGTTCCGGATGCAACACAGCGGCAGATGTAAATACGGGCAGATGTTTATTCACCGGCCTGTATTTCATTTCCGTATCAATGATCTGAAAATCTTCTTCAAATATTTTTAAATGATGTGTACAATTCGCATAGGCATCATACACCACACTTCCCCCGTCGAAAACAATTTCGGTTTGTGAGCCCACTGCATTGCAATAATACATGGGTATTTTATACTTGAGTACATTCTGACGAACCACGGCCCGCCGGTCTTCTTCATGATCATAGTCAAACGGAGATGCCGAAATATTGATCATCAGATCCGGATGCTGCGGCATAAGCTGATCCATCGGACAAACCGTATACATGGGATTGTCGCCCAGATTCCAGATGTCTTCACAAATAGTCAGGGCAATGCGTTTGTCTTTAAATTGAATCACCTGCCATTCCTTATCCCGCTTCAAAATACCGGTACTCATCAAAAATATCATAAGTAGGCAGACAGGTTTTATGCACCACGGCCTTTATTTCCCGGTCATGCAGAAACCAGGCTGCATTGAACAGATCCTTACCCCTGGGGTCCTTATTGGGAGCCGGAGAGCCCACAATTACCCCGATACCGTCCGTATGTTGTTTTATCGCTTCAACGGATGCATAACAACGGGAGAGGAAATCCTCAAATTCAAGAAAATCCCGGGGCGGGTATCCGCAAACCGATAGTTCTGAAAAAACAACCAGATCAGCGCCGCCTTCCTTTGCCTGGCAATCCCCTGAATGATCTTTTCCCTGTTGTATTCAAAATTGCCAATATGATAATTCTGTTGAACGAGAGCGATCTTCATGAAACAAATTTACTGCTAAGCCCCCGAATACTATCTTGCAGGCCCGAACGTTTTTATCCGGATGAAAAAAAATCTGATCTGCCTCTGTTTAATAATTATTGCCGGTTGTAAATCAGGCAAAAAATCGCCCGATGTTTCAGATATTCCGGTAACTGTTCATATCGAAAGATTTGATCAGGCCTTTTTTGCGATCGATACCAACCGGGTGCAGGAAGGATTGCTGGAACTGGGCCGTCAATATCCATATTTTATCAATGATTTTGCGATAAATATTTTGGGTACCAGTCCGCTTTCTGATACAAGCGCACAGGCTTTTTTTGCGGTCCGTCGATTTATCAGCAGTTATATGCCGGTTCAGGATTCACTGGATTTGAAATTCGGTTCCGGTGAAGCTGGAATGAAGCCAATCGAAGAAGGCCTCCGGAAAGGATTTCAGTATACGCGCTATTATTTCCCGCAATATAAACTTCCGCCAAAAATCATTGCCTATATCGGACCTTTTGATGCACCCGGTGTCGCCATGTTCCGGTTCACCCTGGCTATCGGACTGCAGTTATATGCCGGCAAACAATTTCCTTTTTACCTGAGTTCCCAGGGACAGGAACTTATTTCCGCTTTATATATCGCGTCGTTTTGAACCGGAATATGTGGTGCCCAATTGTATGAAAGCGATTGTGGAAGACATTTATCCTGATCTGAGCCAGGGGAAAACCCTGATTGAACAAATGATCGAAAAAGGGAAAAACTGGTGGCTGATCGATCAGTTAATGCCGGAAACCGCCGACAGTCTGAAAACCGGATTCACCCAAAAACAACTCAACTGGTGTGTTTCAAATGAAGGGCAGATCTGGAATTTTTTCCTGGAACAAAATCTCTATTCCCTGGAACCTGACCTGATTAAAAATTATATCGGCGATGCACCCTATACCCAGGGTATGCCCGATGTTTCTCCGGGTAATATCGGACAATGGGTGGGCTGGCGAATCGTTCAGAAATATGCCTCCCTGCATCCGGATATATCGCCGGAACAACTCATGAAAGTTCCTGCGAAGTCGATTTTTGATGAAGCGAAGTATAAGCCGAAGTAGTTGGCGCGTTGGCCGTTGGCGGTTGATGGTTGATGGTTGATGGGAATACACTGCAACAGCTTGTTATTCAATATATTGAGAAATTAGACTTATTATAAATCTGTTAATATCATTGTTTTTACTGCCAACTGTCAACCGCCAGCCGTCAACTACCCGGTTGACTAGAAAAAAATAAGTAATTTCGCGTCGTCAAAAAAAAAGTATGCCCAAGCCCAACAGCTTCCGGTGGAGTATGGAGAGTGAGCCACACAAGCCCAGGACAAAAGAAATCATTCATAAACATCCGGAAATCAGGACCCTGATCGGCCGGAACCCCTGGACTTTTGGCGTGATCCTGCTTTGCGTTGGGATTCAAATCGTTCTGTCCTATTTCCTCCGCGACGCTTCCTGGTGGCTCGTCTTTCGGAGTTGCCTACCTCGCTGGTGCTTTTGCCAGCCACACACTATACGTATGCATCCATGAAGCCGCCCATAACCTGATCTTCAAAAAAAGCTTTTTCAATAAAATTGCCGCGCTGACGGCCAATCTCCCCCTGGTTTTTCCAAGTGCGATTTCCTTTCAGAAATATCACCTGAAACATCATTCCTATCAGGGAGTGGAAGAACTGGACGCGGATATGCCTTACCGCTGGGAAGCAAAACTGATCAATAATTCAGGCTTTGGAAAAGCGCTCTGGCTCTTATTTTATCCGGTTTTCCAGATGATCCGTCCCGGACGTATAAAAGAAGTCAGACTGATGGACAAATGGACCGTGGTAAATATTATCGTCCAGGTAACCTTTATGTCGTTCTTCATTTATTTTCTCGGATGGAAATCAACCGTGTATATGACGGCAAGTTTCTTCTTTTCTGTTGGCCTGCATCCCCTGGGGGCACGCTGGGTACAGGAACATTTTCTTACCCACGGCGATCAGGAAACCAAGAGTTATTACGGCTCGATGAATACGGTCAACCTGAATGTGGGTTATCATAATGAACACCACGACTTCCCTTCTGTTCCCTGGAATAAATTACCCAAGATCAAACAGTTCGCCGGTAATTATTATAATACCCTTGGGCATCATACTTCGTATACCATCCTGCTTTTTAAATTTCTTTTCGACCGGAATCTTTCCGTTTATTCACGTATGGCCCGGGACAACCGCGGATCCAAATTGAAGATTCAAAAAGTTGAAAAAACGGAAAAGCTTGAAGAAGGCGTGAAGCGTGAGGCTTGAAGCTTGACGCCCTTCGTAAGCCTGGAATATCTTGTTTCAATGGTAATGCCTCAGACTTCGCACATCCTTATTCGCACCTCTCACTTCTTGCTTTATGCCTCAAGCTTCAAGCTTCACGCCTCAAGCTTTTTGCTTCACGCTTAAAAGTGGAAGAGCAATTTTGAACCAGGAAGTATATTTCTCCGGACAATTTTTCAGATCTTCTTCAATATCTACCATAGAACGAAAGCAATAATCCTTCACTTCCTGTTTATCCGGTTGTAGATGGCCGTTATATGTACCGGTATATACATGATCGAATTCAAATTCAGTGAGACCGTTATCAAATTCCGTTTTGTAAATGAAATCAAAAACCTTTTCAATCTTAACGTCAATTCCCATCTCTTCCTTTAATCTTCTGCCAGCCGCTTCTTCAACAGCTTCCCCGGGACGGGGATGGGAGCAACAGGCATTCGTCCATAATCCCGGACTATGATATTTTCCCATCGCTCTTTGCTGCAATAACATTTCACCTTTTTCATTGAATATAAAAACACTGAAAGCCCTGTGTAAGAGGGCTTTCCGGTGAGCTTCCATTTTTTCTATTGTTCCCGTCTGTTCATCCTGCTCGTTCACCAGGATCACTTCATCAGGCTTATTCATTTCGATTGATCAATCTTTCTGGATAATAAAATATACTCCGATTATTTACCGGTTGATTCAATATTACGACAATTCCAATAATTCCGATGAACGCTTGCCTGCCGGCAGGGATGACCGATGACCGATGACGGATGACCGTCAGGCCTTAGGCTTTAGGCGTTAAGCGTTAAGCGTTAAGCCTAAAATTGCTGGATCTGAGATTTCAAAAGTTTGCGGGCGAAATGGATACGGCTTTTAATGGTCCCCAGAGGTTCCTGCAGCATATCCGCTATTTCGTGATATTTATATCCGTCAAAATAAAGCAGGAAAGGATTTCTGAAAATATCAGGCAGACTATGAATCGCTCCCTGGATGTCCCGGATACGCAGGTTGCTTTCTGCATTCCCGGTAATTACAGCAGACTGGCTGTTATTTAAAAGGTAGTCGTTCGGGGAGGAATCAAAAATTGTTTTCTGCTTTGCCTTACGCCGGTAGTTATTGATAAAAATATTTCGCATGATGGTATATAACCATGCTTTGATATTTGTACCGACATTGTATTTATCCTTATTGGCTATTGCCCGGTATAATGTTTCCTGAAAAAGATCTTTCGCTTCTTCGCTATCCCTGGTTAAAGTGATCGCAAACGGCTTCAAAAATTCAGCATTGGATACCAGAAGCTGGTTGAATTCGAGAGCACCCATACTTGAAATGATTTACTCTATAAAGATAAAAATAATGCCAAGACGGAATGTCAGATAAAGGACAGGCGGAGGAAACTTAACATGATGTTTATACAGACATTGAGTCACCCGGGATCCTGCTTTATTGGCGGAGGCTGGTGATAACTGCAGATGGGCGAAATGGATGGAAGGAAAGGGGAAGAACGATTCCCTCCGGACAAGCCGGTGAAAAGCGTCTCTTTTTTATGCGAGAAGCATTTGGCATTAGTCTTTAAGCCTTAACCTTTAAGCTTACAAGGACGGATTTAGCAAAACGCCTGCATCCAGCAATTTGTTTACTGTTTGGGAGATGGTGGTGGAGGCACGCAGGATATTGATGTGCCTGAGGTTGTGAAGATCTGAGCCTAAGAGACTTACGTATTTCTTTTTTATGAGATAATGGGCCAGTTCCTCCTGTTTTTTCCCGTAATATCCAACCAGGGAAAGGAGGTTTAGTTGAAATATGCAGTCCATAGCATGCAATTCGTCGTAGAGATTTTTATGGGCTCCGAAGTATAAATACCGTTCTGGGTGGGCAATAATGGGTTGGTATCCTTTAATCTGAAGTTGAAAAAGCTTCTCTTTCAGGTCCATGGGCTGGCGTATAAAAGAGAATTCCACCAGCACCATATTTTTATGAATGGTAAGCAGCGGTATATTTTTTTCCAGTAGATCATCCACATGTTCATCCAAATAATATTCTGCAGCGCCACGGAATTCGACCTTCATTTCTGTTTCCGCGAGTCTTTGTTGTACCAGACTTGCCCCATTTTCAATGATCTGATGGGTATTTTTGAACATTTCCCATTGAACATGGGGCGTGGCAATGAATTTGCGGTAACCCAGTGCGTGCATTGCACGAATCATGACAATGGATGGACTCCAGATCGGTTGCGCCATCGTCAATACCCGGTATCAGGTGATTGTGCATATCCGCAACAAGTCCCGAAAGATCTGCCGGCTCGTTTACTTTCTTCTTAAAAATTCCAAACATATTCGTTGGCGGTTGGCCGTTGGCCGATACCCGTTTTAAGGTTTAAGATTAAAACTAATTTATTAAAGTTTATTTACTGCATTTATTGTCTCAGTTCATTCCGGCCAACGACTATCGGCCAACGGCCAACGATTTCTTATACCCATCGTACACCATTCGTATCCCTTCTTCCAAATGGATCCGCGCCGTCCAGCCCATGGTTTTCAGTTTTGAAACATCCATGAGTTTTCGGGGAGTTCCATCCGGTTTACTCAGGTCTTTTTTGATTCCGCCTGTAAAGCCCACAATTCTGGAAATCATTTCTGCCAGTTCCATGATACTGAGATCTGTGCCCGTTCCAACATTTACGTGACCGGTTTCATCATAATGTTGCATCAGGAAAATGCAGGCTTCCGCCAGATCATCCACATGGAGAAATTCTCTTTTGGGTTCGCCCGTACCCCAAATGGTTACAAAGGGATCTCCGTTTATTTTTGCTTCGTGAAATTTACGGATCATGGCAGGAAGAACATGAGAATTTTTCAGATCGTAGTTATCATTCGCCCCATACAGATTGGTGGGCATAGCAGAGATAAAATTGCATCCATACTGGGCACGGAATGCATCACAAAGTTTTATGCCTGCAATTTTTGCAATAGCATAAGGTTCATTGGTAGGTTCCAGCAATCCGGTCAGAAGATATTCTTCTTTCAACGGCTGGGGAGCCATTTTTGGATAAATACAGGATGAACCAAGAAACATAAGTTTTTCAACTTTCGATTTCCAGGCCGCATAGATGATATTGCTTTCGATCATCAGATTCTCATATAGAAAATCTGCACGGAATGTATCGTTGGCGAGAATACCACCCACTTTTGCAGCCGCCAGAAAAACATATGCCGGTTTTTCCGAATCGAAAAAGGTATTCACTGCCTGCTGGTCCCGCAGATCCAGTTCCTGCGATGATTTATACACCAGGTTTTGAAATCCCCCTGCTTCCAGTTTTCTTGTAATGGCCGATCCCACCATTCCGCGATGGCCGGCGATATATATTTTAGCTTGTTTGTTCATTTTTCTTTTGGTTGGCCGTTGGCGGTTGACAGATGGGCCTCACGCTTCGCGCCTCACGCTTCACGCTTACTCATGTTGGTTCTTAATTTCGAAACCAGACTCGCGTAATAATTTTTCCCGGCGGAACAGATCCAGATCTGCGTGTACCATTTCTTTTACCAGGGCCGGAAGATCATACTTGGGTGCCCAGCCCAGTTTTTCCCTGGCCTTTGTGGCATCTCCGATCAACAGATCCACCTCCGTAGGCCGGTAATATTTCGGATCAACCACAACTATTTTTCTTCCTTTCTCCAGTTGATAGTCGGGATGGCTGCAGCTCAAAACTTCTGCATGTTCCCCATCGTCTTTTCCCTTAAAGGCGAGGGTGACTCCGATTTCAGCAAAAGACATCTTCACAAAATCACGAACGGACGTAGTAACTCCGGTTGCGATAACATAATCTTCCGGTTCCTTTTGCTGAAGAATCAGCCACATCGCTTCCACATAATCTTTTGCATGACCCCAGTCCCGGCGTGCATCCAGATTCCCAAGAAAAAGTTTGTCCTGTAATCCCAAGGCGATTTTTGCAACCGCCCGGGTGATTTTCCGGGTAACAAATGTTTCCCCGCGCAATGGAGATTCATGATTGAATAAAATACCGTTGGTGGCATACATTTTATAAGCCTCCCGGTAGTTTACAAATATCCAATAAGCATATAACTTGGCCACCGCATAGGGGGAACGCGGATAAAAAGGAGTGGTTTCAGATTGTGGAACGGCCTGAACAAGTCCGTATAATTCAGAAGTAGAAGCCTGGTAAATCTTTGTTTTTTTAGTGAGTCCGAGTATCCTAACGGCTTCCAGTAACCGCAGAGCTCCAATGCCATCGGCATTGGCTGTATATTCCGGGGTTTCAAAACTCACATGCACATGACTCATGGCTCCCAGATTATAGATCTCATCCGGTTGAACTTCCTGTATGATACGGATGAGATTGGTACTGTCTGTCAGATCACCATAATGTAAGCGGAAATGGATATGTTTTTCATGCGGATCCTGGTAAAGATGATCCACCCGGTCCGTATTAAAGAGGGAACTTCTTCTTTTGATACCATGCACCTGGTATCCCTTTTCCAGAAGGAACTCACTTAAGTAAGCCCCGTCCTGGCCGGTAACACCTGTGATCAAAGCGACTTTCGACATAATTATTTCTTTAAGAATTGCGTAATCTTCCGAAGGGGTTTCAAATATAAAGTAAAAAAATAAGGCTTCAACCCATTCAGCCGCCAGGCCTGCCTGTCCTCGCGATTTGCGCGGATACGGTTTTTAAGGGAAGAATTGCTCATTCCCCCGGATCTCATCTTCACGATAACATGAGGAAGATAAGTTGCCGCCAGCTTGTACTTTACCAGTATGCGCAGCATCATTTCATAATCCGCTGCAGAACGCAGGCTGGTATCAAACAGGCCTACTTGGTCATACACGGATTTCCTTACAAAGAAAGTGGGATGCGGGGGCATCCAACCCCAGTAAAACGACCCGGTTTTGTAATTGCCAGACTTCCAGGTGCGGGTAACCACCGTGCTTTTTTCAGCGTGCATATATTGAAGGTCAGCATAGCAGGATTGAACATTCGGATCCCGGAATACCCGTACAATCTTTGAAATAACCTCATTGTCTACATAAATATCGTCGGAGTTCAGAATACCGATGATTTCACCGCTGGCGGACCGGATACCTTTATTCATGGCATCATAAATCCCCTCATCCTTTTCAGAAATCACTTTAGCAGTACGGGGATAACGCTGCACAATATTCACGGTATTATCGGATGATAGTCCATCGACAATAATATGTTCAATGTCCGGATAATCCTGCTCCTCCACGGAACGCATGGTTTCCGCAATCGTGGTTGCGCTGTTGAAGGTTGCCGTTATTATAGAAATAAGCATTTGGAATGATCGTGTTCAGTTGACCGTTGACCGTTGGCCGTTGAGGCGTTAGGCGTTAGGCGTTAAGCGTTAGGCTTGAATCACCCGCTCTTTTACATAAGCTGCGGGGTTACCCTGGTAAATTTTATATGCCTGCAAATCCTGTGTGGCAACAGAACCGGCCGATAAAACAGAATGCGACTGGCAGGTTATGCCCGGACAAACCATCGCCGATGCCCCGATCCATACCCCGTCTTCAAGGATTATTTTCTTTACGATTAAATCAAAGCCTGATTTAGTATAATCGTGATTTCCCGTGAGCAGCACAGCCCCCTGCGAAATACAAACATTTTTTCCAATTTCTACATCGGCAAGATTGTCGATCCAGGCTTTCTCTCCGATCCAGGAAAAATCGCCGACAGATAATTTCCATGGATATTTAATATTGATCCCCGGTTTTAAAACCACCCCCTTACCAATGCGTGCACCGAAGAGGCGTAAAAAAAATCTTTTGATGGATCCGCCCGGAATCAGGGGATTGATAAAAAACAGGACATTGATCAGATACCAGCAAATTTGTTTTAACCGGGATGCACCGATCTCCTTTTTATACCAGTCATTATTATAAAGATCATTTTTTACCGTGCTGTTCATCCGAATAATTTCTTGTATTTATCATGTAATCTGGGAATATCGACACTATTTCTGGCAAGTTCAAAAGCATTTTTACTCCATTCATCGTATTTCTCCTGATTCCAGGCCAATGCCTGCCTGATTGCCTCCTTAAATCTATCCTTTTCAAGTAAAGGAAGATCCCAGCCGGCTTTTTCTTTTTCCAGGTTCCGCCAGGGAGTCTGATCGCTGATGAGTACCGGATCGCCGGCAGAAAGGGCTTCATAAATCACATGTCCGTAATTTTCTCCCAGGGTGGGCAATACAAATAAATGATATCCCTGCATAGTTCCGAATACCTGGGTGTAGGGAATCGGTCCTTTAAATTCAACCTGGATATTCATGCCCAGCGAAGAAGATAAATGCCTGCAGTCTTCCGCATAATTTTTATCTTCTTCCACACCATATATATCAAAATTCAGTTTCCCGTCGTACCTCAGTTCAGAAAGTATTCTGATGAAATAATGCAAATTTTTCTTGGGATGAATCCGGGAAATAAATACACAGTTCAGCTCATTCGGCTTTTTTATTTTTGGAAGCCACTGGCGAAATGAGGTGTTGGGTATATTATCCAGGACGGTGATATCGGCTTTTGTAGAAAAAAATGAAAGTATGTCTTTCTGCTCCTGTTTATTCGTAGCATGAAAAATCACTTTCTTATGCCAGGATATAAACCGGAACAACCTCAGAAATACGTATTTCTTGAAAAATTTTCTCTTTAATGCACCCTTGTGTAACATGCCGCGGGGTGCCAGTATCATCTTGCCGCTGAATTTATTCCGAAGCAGAACCCATAGAGGAAGCAGGGTATACAGCGGCGAATACATACTGTTGAAATAAACAAAATCCGGGTGTATACTGTCAATTATTTTCTTTACCGATTTTCCGGTTATAAAATTTGGCGAGGCATACCAGATATTTGGTCCTGATGCCGTTTTTACCCATTCATTTACAGGAATATTGGGATATGGATTTTTATCCCCCAGGTCCCGGTCTGAGCAAATAATATAAAACTCATATTCCCCTTTCAGAATATTTACAATATTCCTGCAGGACTGAATGGGCCCTCCTGCTTTATATCCGGGTTCATACCAGTCAGTAAATAATAAAATCACTTTTCGCTCAGGACTTGAAAACAGTTGCCTGTATTTTGCAAATGCATCCAGTTCCCGCATGTATTCCCTGGCAAATGAATTTGCACTTCATGGACCATTCATCGTATTCGTCCTGATCCCATCCGGCTGCCTGGGTAATGGCATCCCTGAATTTATCCTTCATTTGAAGCGGTATATCCCATCCCACTTTCATCTGCTCCAGGTTTCTCCAGGGCGTCTGATCGCTGATCAATACCGGCAGACCGGTAGTCATGGCCTCAAAAATGGCATGTCCGTAATTTTCACCCAGGGTTGGTAAAATAAAGACATGGTATTTTTGAAGGGTTTCAAAAACTTTATTGAAAGTAATTCCTCCTTTGAAATCCACTTTTATATGGGGTGGCAGGCTGGCAACAATTTTCCGGCATTGATCAGCATAATCGGGATGGTCGTCAGAACCATAAATATCAAAGATGATCCGGATATCCGGCTTAACCTCTTTCAGAAGGTTCAGAAAATAATGCAGGTTCTTTTTAGGATGAATCCTGGAAAGAAATACACAATGCAAAACACCCTTCTCTTTAAATTTACTTTGCCAGGGAAGTTCATTCACCGTGGGAATATCTTCAACTACAGCAACATTTACTTTTCCGGTGAAAAAAAACTGGATATCCTTTCGTTCCTGGTCATCCGTTGCCTGGAAAATAATTCTCCTGCTCCATCCGACCAATAAAAACAGCTTCAGAAAAATGCTCTTTTTTAATAAACTTATTTTTCAACGCACCTTTATGCAGCATACCCCTTGGCGCCAGAATAATTTTTCCGTGAAACCGCCTGTTCAATAACACCCATAAAGGAAAGAGGGTGAATCTGTAAGAGTACATACTATTGAAATAAACAAAATCCGGTTTTACTTCCTCCAGCAGTTTTAATAGTAACCGCCTGCGCATGAAATTGGGAGAAGCATACCAGATCTGTATGTTATCTTCTTTTGTAATCCACTGGTTGATGGCTATATCCTTATACGGCATTTTATCCCCCAGATCCCGGTCAGAACAGAGAATATAAAAATCATACTCTCCCTTTAGACTGGAAACAACGTTTTTACAGGCCTGGATGGGTCCGCCGGCTTTAAACCCGGGTTCATACCAGTCAGTAAACATCAATATTTTTTCTCTTCTTTTTCGTGGCATATCCTGGTACCTCTTATTCTATATTGTTTTTTTCCATCCAGTAATTTAAAACGACAAATGACCACATTTCAACCCAGCGGATATTGTGATCTCCGTTGAGAAAACAATTCCAGCTGTATTTTAACCGGTCGCCATGAATAAAATCCCGTTGGGCAATCTGGTTGATATGAAGATCACAAAAACTGCGGAGTTCCTTTTTCATCCACTGATCCCAGGGAAAAACAAATCCCTGTTTTTTCCGGTGCACAATTTCATCAGGCAACATCGGTTTAAGCGATTCCACCAGCAAACTCTTGGGATAAACAGGAACTTTAAAATGATCCGGAACCGACATCACAAATTCCACCAGGTCCTGGTCAAAAAAAGGCTCCCTGATTTCCAGTGAATTCGCCATACTCATCTGGTCTGTATCTTTCAGCAGTGTCTGCTGGGTATAACCCATATATTCAGCAGCGGTCACCTGGCTATAAAAGGGCAGTCTGGCCAATGCCTGTTTTTTATTCAGCAATTGATTTGAAAGCGTTTCCTGATCTGACCCATTCAGGTTTGTAAGTTCCCGAAGCGATGCAGGAGATATGATTTGTCTGAATATGGGATAACTTTGTGCAATTTCCGGAGATGATAATTTTAATATCTGACGCATCCGGTCTTTTCTTTCTCCTTTACCCAGAAATGCACCTGCCAAATTTCTTAATTTCTCCGGAGCATCCCAAATCCATCGCTTTTGCAATAAATGAATATAATTCAAAAAAATCGGATAACCGGCAAACAATTCATCTCCCCCGACACCCGATAGTGCCACCCGGATACCCTTCTCCTGAATCGCTTTGGAAACCACATAAGTATTTATTCCATCCCCGCTGGGGGTATCCATCGCGTCCAGTGCATTTGTCAGTTCATCCAGCATGGCTTCGGGACGCAACCGGATCTGTGTATGGTGGGCACCAAATTTCTTCGCTATAAGATCCGCATACCTGGATTCATCAAATTCAGATTCATCAAAAGATATGTTAAAGGTATTGGGGGAGGAATCCCCGGCTTCCACCATGAGTGCTACAACTGCACTCGAATCGATGCCCCCGGATAAAAAAGCGCCGACCGGTACATCACTCACCAGCCTCCTTTTTACGGATTGCAGCATCAGCTCCCTCACCTTTCGCTCAACATCTTTTTTTTCCGTAAACTTAAAATCATAATTAGTTGATGGTCGGATCCCAATATTTATTTTTCCTGACGACTCCGTTTTTAATCTGCATCCAGGTTCCTGCTTCCAGCTGCCGTATGCCCTTTACAGGTGAGAAAGGGAAACTTACGGATTGATAGCGAAAGTATTCAGCTACTGCCGCCTGATCCATCTCCCGTTTTATATTTCCGACGGTTAATATCGCACGAAGTTCAGAGGCGAATACAAATTGGTTTTCATCCTGGAAATAATATAATGGTTTAACGCCAAGCCTGTCCCGCGCAATAAACAATTCCCGCTCCTGTTTATCCCAGATTGCAATGGTAAACATACCACGCAGCCGGGACAGGGATTCGGGTCCCCATTTGATATACCCGGCCAGAATTACTTCAGTATCGCCATTTGTACGAAATGGATAATCATGAATCCGGGATTTTATCTCCGCATAATTATAAATTTCGCCGTTGAATACAATTGACATACCGGCCCGAAACATCAAAGAATGGCTGGTTGGCCGCTGCAGACAAATCAATAATGGACAGGCGGCGATGTGCCGAGGCCAAGTTCATGATCCAGAAAAAAACCTTCTGCATCCGGTCCACGGTGGCGCATGGTATCTGCCATCCGTTTTAACGGTTGCTTTTCAACAGCCCTGTTATTAAAATTTAATATGCCACCGATTCCGCACATTTCTATGAATGCATTATTCTGTCATATAAATCCAAATACTGATCAGCAATTTTCTGAACCTCGTATTGGGTAATATTTTCAAAACCCTTTTTGATCAGCTGATCCCGGTAATCGTCGTCACTAATAATTTTTAATAAACCGGAGCGGATGGAATGTTCATCGTAAGGGTCCACCAGGCAGGCTCCTCCTCCCGCCACTTCTGTCATGGGAGGGATATTACTGGTCAGCACGACGCGACCGGCTTTTTGTCCTTCCAGAATCGGCAACCCGAATCCTTCATAGAGGGAAGGAAAAAGAATGATATCTGCCGCTGCATACCGGTCGGCCATTTCTCCCTCTGAAAGTCCGAGTGTACTGAATGAAATTGAATATTATTTTTTTTTAACAGCAACAGATGATCTTCCGGAATCTGGCCCACAATTTCCAGGGTGCAGGGAATACCGGTCAGCGCATGTATTATTCTGTCAAGGTTTTTATTTGGTGTGGATCCGATAAATAATAACCTGGGATTTTCAGCATTGAATTCCTTCTTCCTGAAATAAATATGCCTGTTTACCGGATTGGGAATCACAAACACTTTGGCCGGATTGCATTCGGTATACCGGATGATCTCCTGTTTTGATTTTTCTGAAATCGTGGTAACAAACCTGGATTTCCTCACGGGTAATTTCAGGAATATCCATTTAAAAAATAACTTTTTAAATCCCCTGGTCTCCCGCAGAAAAACACTGTCATGTATGGTAAGTATGGTTTTCCCGGCAGGTAATGCCAGTACAGTATAATGAATATCTCCGGTAACATGATAAATATCTGCCCTGGCTCTTTCCCACAAAACGCATATTCCTCAGGATATCCCTTATGGAAGAACTGTAATAGGGTACATATTGTTCCTCTATGGAAACCTTATTTTGGAAACCATCCATCAGGGAAGCAAACACTTTTTCAATACTGAAAAAAAGAGGGCTTGGTTTTACGGAAGATCAATTGAACAAGGGGCAATGAAAAGAATTTTTAATACTGGATGATCAGGATTGTGCAGGCAGCTGCTGGCTTCTGAAACGGTTTTGCACATTCGCACGTTTGGCTATTTTCCCAAACCAGGCGGGTAGCATTTTGTACAGTAACCATAGAAAAAATGCACCTTTCAGCAGGGAATTGAATATTTGAAGACTATCCGTTTCCATACAATAGGTAATCTGGTAAAAAAGAACGGGAATCCAAAGAACAAGCAGGGGATGTTTTTGGGTATTGAGAAATACTTTTTTATAAACCCATCGAATAAAAAGTCCCAGACAGAACATATAGAAAATACCATTCTTGGGACCAAAACTTCCATACGCTTCACCCAACGGGCTCACATTGGTCGACCAGCCTTCTATATTATACCCGGTAAAATATTTCATGCTTTCCACTCCGCCTGCTTTGGGTTTGTCTGGCCAGAGAAACCGGGGTACCAGCGCCGACATGGCCGTGGTCATCAGACGGTTTCCTTCGTCGAAATCCTGCTGGGCCGGTATCCTGCGCATCACAACAGATATATTATATCCCTGGTTGGTGCGCATATACACCGGGAAAAACCCATTCAGGTCTACCATCTTATCGAAATTGTTCAGTTTGTCGATAATTAAATCAACAAACAGGCCTGTCTTACTATCTACTTCCTTTCCCTTCCAGGTTACATCCCGAAAAGAAGTCTTCACATTCTGGGTAATAAACAATAAAAAAACACCCACGACAAATACAGCTATTTTCTTCCAGAGCGCATATTTCTTTCCCAGGAAAAAGAAAGAAAATAAAGTGATCCCCATGTAAACGATTACCGTAAATACCCCGCTCTGGATGGCCAGGGCAATGATGAACATGGAAAATAAACCAAGCAATATTTTTTTTGCCGGAAATGGCGGACTATAATACAAATACAAAATGCCTGCAAAGGAGGAAAAGAATAAAAGGGTAACAAAAAATTTTAGCTCGCTCGGAACGAATGGAATGGTAAACAAGGATATAATACCAACTGACCACTATCGTAATCCCCCTGCTGACACGCACCCTTAATTCTTTCATTACATTGTCAAGCAATTTTTTAAAAGAATTCCCTTCATCCAGTACCTGCTTATTTTTTATCACCGGGAAACACATGGCTATGGAGAATGCACAAATGGCTGGAAGGGTAAATCCAAAATAGGTATCCTCCGGAACCTGCATAAACCGGTAAAAAATCCTGGCCAGGTAGTTATCATAATTATATACATTATACCCCACAGAAGGCATAATCAGGCAGATAAAAATAGTATGCAAAACCACCAGTTCCCGCAATACCAATCCCTTACCCAATTTGTCCAGGATGGAGAATATCGTTACGACCAACAGGAAAATCGAAATCTCCGTATACCAGTTGGTTACCAGTGAAAACAGGAAACCAAGGACAAGTGAAGAAAGAAATAAATTATTTCTGATCGAGGCCATTCAGGAAATGGTTTAATTTTTTGATTGCACTGGCATAAGAATATTCCTGTAGTTTTTGCCAGGCCTGTTCTCCCATGTTTTGCAGGTTAGGAGCGGTTTTCAAGAATATCCAGCAACAGGTTTTTGATTTTAAGATCCCCTTCTTCACCCGGTTCAAATACCCAGCCGGTTTTATTTTCCTCTGTCAGATCCGGCGCACATCCGCATTTGGAAGAAACAATCACCGGACGTTCACAGGCCATGGCTTCATTTACTGCCAGTCCCCAGGTTTCTCCGGGTCCAATGGATGGTAACACAAAAATATCGCACAATCGGTAAACCAGGGGCATTTTTTGCTGGTTCTGGAAATCGAGGAATATAATCCGTTTATCCTGGTCGGATGCCGTTTTCAATTCCTCTTCCGATTTGCCATTTCCCACAATGATCAGCTTCAACCGGGGATCGGGAATATTCCGGGCCAGCCTCAGCATAAATTCCGGATCCTTCTTGGGTTCCAGTTTACCGGCAAAGAGCAGAACCAGATCATCCGGATAAATACCCAACTCCCTGCGCCATTGGGCGGCTTCCTGATCATATTCCGGGTGACCGTGAAAACGCTCGTTATCGATCGCATGCGGCATCCAGATTAACTGCGATTCCTTCAAACCATGCTTTACGGAAATAATCATGATTGTTTTTACCCACATATAAAGCATAGTCTGCATTACGATAAATCCATTTTAAAAATATTCTCCGGAGGATTTTTTTAATACCCGGTTTCTCATCCAGCAAGGTGGAATCTCCCCTGAATAAAACCGGGATCTTCCCTTTAAAATATCGCATGCAGGAGAGATGGCTTTTGAAATTCCAGCCGATCACAAGCAGGAAATCAGGACCCCATTCGGTTATTTTATTATTCAGGGCCGGATTATCAATACCCCTGAAATGATGCACCCCGGGATCCTTCGCCACATTCTCCACAAATTCATACGAATACCCATCCAGCAATGGAATATCCCATTCAATCATTTTTCCAAAATCGGTATCGTACTTCGGCCCCTTCTCTGTCTGGGACCAGGTATAAAATATCTTCAGTTCCATTCCCGGTTCATTTGTCAGCAGCCGGAAAAGCGGAGCATAATATTGAATTGGATGGGTAGTGACAACAGCTAAACGCATAAATTTTTTAAACCTCAGACTGCCTGTTTCAGTATGCTGAATTTTCTGGCAGCGGTAAGCCTTTCCTCCGTCTCATTTTCATTCCTGATATAAATGGTATTCCCATGGGGATTAAATGTTTTCCGTTTGGTAGCAGACCTTTTAAACGGATCATAGGATACGGGCGTAAATCCTTTGCTCATTATATAGTCATGAATATCATTTTCATTTACGCCATACCGCTGACAGGATCCGTTTATTTCGATGATCAGCGCCATCAGGGATGGTTGCGCAATGGTTGATAACGCCCCTTCCAGTACGGCCATCTCAAATCCTTCTGTGTCCATCTTAATCAGAACAGGTTTTTTGTTGGCCAGAATTTTATCCAGGGTAACGATGTCTACCCGGATATTTCCTGCTGACGACGGATCTGAAACTACATGATTCATGGTATCCAGGCCGCTCGTAAAATCCAATATTCCTTCTTCCTTACCAACACCGGCATTGTGCAGTTCAACCAGGGATTCAACATCGTTGATAGCTACATTATGTTTCAAATGCAGGTAGGTAGCGGGCACGGGTTCAAAACTTACCGAATTTGCACCGACCACAGCAGAAGCCAGTATTGTATAAGAACCGATATTGGCGCCCACATCCACAAATAAATCCTGCGGCCTCAGCAAATGCAGCAGAAACATCATGTCTTCAAATTCATGTAACCCGGTATAGATATTCCCGGTAGCACCCGTCATTCCCCCCTGCACAATCAACCTGCTTTGTTCAACGAAAGGATATACTACCGCACGCTGAAAAGTTCTCGACTGGATCTGCCAGCCCGCAAATCTTTTAAAAGCAGCCCATTTGTTTTTCCGGGAAGCCGGATGATTAAAAATGAATTTAAGTGTACTGAGCAGGTCTTTTACCATTATAATGTGGTCTTGTACCAGTCCATGGTGAGCTGTATTCCCTTCTGTATACCAACTTTAGGAACCCATCCCAGGCGCTGGTGAATTTTCTCAATATCAATCACCCGCCGGCGGATATTATCGATATCCCTTTCAGGAACATGGGTTACGGTGGATCCCGGAACATGTTGTCCGATTAACTCCGCGAGTTTATTTACGGAAACTTCTACGCCCGTACCCACATTAAATACATCCCCATAGGCCATCGGATGGACGGCAGAAAGTATGGTTGCCTCCACGGCATCCGTAATAAAAGTATAGTCTCTCGTTTGTTCTCCATCACCAAAGATGGCCAGCGTTTGACCGGTAATGGCGTTGTGAATGAATTTTCCCAGCACACCGCAGTATGGATTTCGGGGTGACTGGCCATAGCCATACACATTAGAATATCGCACCACAGATACGGGAACATTATAATTGCGATTATATATGATCGTATATTCTTCTCCCAATAACTTGGTGGCCGCATAATTGCTCAACACCGGTGTACTGTCATTTTCGGAAGCGGGAAGTTTGGATGAACTGCCATAAACAGAACAGGAAGAGGTATAAATAAAACGCTGGAAACCGGGGAGCTCATTCTCTTTCAGATAATTCAGGATCCTCAGCGTGCTCTCTCCGTTTACTTTCAAATCCTCCAGGGGATTCGCGCCTGATGTATTGATGGTCATACAGGCAAGGTGGAAAATATAGTGAACGCCCTTAAACAGCGGGAATAATTTTTCCGTTTCCAAAACACTGATCTGATGGAATTCCACCTTTTTGGCAATATCAGCGATGGAACTGACCGTACTGTTTGCGCAGTTGTCTACAATAATCACTTCGCAGTCGAAGTCATTTACAAGAGTCCTCGCGAGATTATTTCCGACAAATCCCAAACCACCTGTAATCAGGATTTTTTTGTTTTTAATGGATGGAAGGTGTTTATACATATTTTTTCATGTTTTCAATAAAAATTCCGGTCATGGCCTCTGCAGTATATTTCTTTAAATCTGTTGTGTCCGCTTCTACTTTTTCAAATGCTCCCAGGTCATTTAACAACAACTCCATCATCGCGGCCAGCTCCGATACATGATCTTCCGGTAAATCTCCCGGCTCTCCGGTATAGGTGACCAGCCATTTAAAATTCACCTGCTTTAAAAAATCAGAAGGGAAGGAATGCCGGTGGGTAAAGGCAACCAACGGTTTCCCCGACAATAAGTTACCCATTAACTTGGAAGCGGCATAATAGGTCTTCATCCCGCCAAACAGGAGCAGCATATCTGCCTCCATGGAAAGTTCTATCGCTTTGCGGTAACTGACTCTTTCGGGCATCTCAGAAACAATCGAATTCAGGTTATTGTCTTTCAGATATTCAGTAAGGGCGGGTTTTGCCAACCCGGGACCAGCATAGGTTGTGCCGATAAATTCTGCACGGATCCTTTTTTTTCAGCCAGTTTCTTCAGCGCCAGTAAAACTGCTTTCGCCACTTCCTGCATATCCGGACCGATACCTCCCACGTAACGTATCATGCTGAACTCCTTTCCATTCGAAGCGGATGAAGGAAAATAAGTAAAATCCTTTGCCTCTCCGCCGTAGGGAACGCCAATCAGTTTCTCCTTCTCTAAAAATGGATAATCTTCCAGCAATTGGTTATTGATACCATCGGATACGGCGAAAATGACCGATGCATTTTTTACTACTTTTTTCTCAATAGACCGGGCAATCCACTGACTGAACTTTTGTTTGAAATTAACCGGCTTATCTCTCACCACCCAGGGATCGATATAGTCGATCGAATATTTAACGCCGGTCAGCCGGTGTAATAAGGATACAATCATCAGGGTGTTCCAGGGAGGTACCGGAAATAAAATCATATCCGGTTTCTTTCTTCTAATTTCTTTTAAAAGCGTAAAAAAAAGAAAGGGGGATAGTCGGAAACCCAGATCACCAAAACCAAATTTCCGCGTGGTCCTGGGTGAAAAACAGTTCACCACAATTTTATCAAATTTATTTCCGGCCAGTTCGACCATCCATTCATCTGTCGCTTCTTCCCGAACTGCCGGATCTACGGTGAAAATAGTAGCCTGAACACCGGAATCTTCCAGGTATGGCAACATCAGCCTTACCCGTTGGGAGGGAGGTAATGCCGATGGAGGAAAATGCGGTGACACGATAAAGAGTTTCAAGGCCGGGTAAGTATTTTACTGACGTGGATAAAATCTATACCGGCCGCCTGGGAAAATGATTCATCGGTTGGCGAATCGCCGACCATCAGCACTTCCCTTTTCAAAAGCTGATACTTTTTTTGAAGAAATAAAAAAGCAGCCGGGTCGGGTTTAGGCGCGATTTCATTGGCATAAATCACATCAATATGATTTAATAGTGTGCCGAATTCAATATTCTTTATTTTATTCTTTTGCTGTATAACGTTTCCATTGGTAACGATAAATAATTGCCGGCCCTCGCCGATCAGCCATTCCAGGCATCTGGTCATTTCAGGATAACAATTTATTTTACCGGTAATTTCTACATTCCTTAGTATCACCAGGGCTTCAGACATATATTCAGCAGGCAATCCGAAAGCTGTAATCAGTTTATTAAACAGGGCTGGGTGGCCATGAAGAATAAATTCATCTTCCAGAAACTGATTGACCACCATATGCGAAATGCCCTGTTTTTTTTCCAGGTCCTTTCCGATCCCGAGCCAGGCAGCGGATAAATAATCCCGTTCATTGTAGAGTGTACCATCCAAATCAAAAATCACCGCCTTCCTGCCATCGAACCAACCCTTATATTCCAATTCTCTGTCCATTATAATAATAGATCTCTTCCCAGTACCGAACCATCTTCATACCCCACTTCACTGGTTGCTTTTGAATTTCTTCCTGCAACGCCACCTTAACTGCATTGTACACCATATTAAATCCCCCGGCAGTATTGAACACGATGGTTCCCTGCACCCTTGGGTTAGATTCCAATATTTTGGGTACACCATTCGAATCATTCTTAAACTGAAGTCCGATATTTCCGTGTAAACCGAGACGCTCTACAATCTTTTGACTATACCTGATTATTTCTTCGTTTTTAACCAGGGTACCGGCAAAACTGATCCCCATCTTAATTTTGTCCCTGCTTCTCGGTATTACTTCAATGCATTTCCCTCTGTCTGCAAGCACATCCACACTGTATTCATCCCCTTCCAGGTATTCCATTACGAGTAGTTCGGGAAAATAATTGCTTTGTTTGACGATGCTCTCAAACTCATCCATTCCCATGAACACATCATTCGGTTTCTGATTCAACAGCATATCCATTTTATCCACTTTCCCGGGTGGCGTAATGATCCGGAATCCACGGAGACCATTCGAAACCGGCGGTTTAAAGCAAATCATTTTTTCAGGGAAAGACAATTTCGACGCTGCCTCTTTGAATGCATCAAGACTGTTTACCTTATAAAATTCCGGTGCAGGAATATCATTTTTACTGCAATAGGTCATGAGTTCATACTTATCATTGGCGATCAGCAAAGGTTTGTAGTCTGATACCAGTACCTGTATCCCCTTTTCCAGGAATTGATCAATATGTTTCGAAAAAACAAAGAGCTCCCGGGTAACAAGCGGAATAATCACCCGGACTTCATGTTTCCGGGCAATTTCCAAAACCTTATCTATAAACAGCTGTTCATTGCCCGGCGATGGTATTTTATAAAAGTAATCAACCATTCCTTCCCCGGATGAAAACTGATCATCAATGTCCACTCCCACTATTTTGATCTCACGCTCTCCATTCAACCGCAAACTCTTGATGATACCGGGTGCACCAGGGGCGCCTGCACCAGTCATCATCACCACCACCAGACTCTTTTCTTTGTTATTCAATTTGACTGATTTAAAATAAGTGGCTCAATTGATGATCAGCCGGATCACTTCAAATACTTCGGCATGACTCACGCCACACTGCACACCCCTGGTCCTTGCGAGACCCCGGATAAACTCTTCATTGGCATAGGTGCGATGGGCCTGCGATTTATATTCCTTTAGTGCATTTATTTTTGACTCAATTTCTTCTTCCTTCAGGTGAAAAAAACAGGTCGTGTGAAAATTCAGGTTATTCCAGGGAACCTCATAACTCAGTACGGTCGTAAATTTAAACGCCCGTACTGACTCGTTGGCAATCGTTTCATGATCCTGGTGCATATCATTTAAAGAAGGAATAAAAACGAGGTCCGGATTAATGTCTTTTTTCAATTGCAGTATATTATCCAGTATCTCCTGTCTCCTGAAATTAAACGTGCGTACATCATAATCAAACAAAATCAGATTTGCCGGAGGCACACCGAGTATTTTCGTAGCTGCTTTCACTTCTGTAATAAGAATATCAGGAGGGAAACCACTGATAACTGATTGCCTGCAGGCAGAAAAAGCCGCATAATAAACATCGGCGCCCTCTTTGATGATCTTATTGATCGTTCCGCCACATCCGAATTCCCCGTCATCGGTATGTGGTGCCATGATGAGTACGCGCTTGTCCTTTAAATTTAATTTCATATTAAAAAATTAAAGCTACTTCTGTAAATTCTTTTGTTCTGCACAAAATGCTGTAGGATCTGCCATAGGCCTGGGTATAATCCTCGAGTGCCCGAAATTCATTCATCCAGGAGCTCAGTTCATCAAATATAACCACCGTGCCCGGTTTAATCAGTTCATTACATTTTGTAAGCAGGTATAAACTGGAACTGTATAGATCAGAGTCGTTATGGATCACCAGATTTTTTCCGGCGTCAAAGGAAGCTATAAAATCTACCAGTGTATCCTGAAATAGTCCCTGTATAAACTTTACCCTTCCATCTTCGATTACCGGTATTCGTCCCGAAACATCAAATGCACCACCCGGATGTGCAATTTCATCACCTTCTTTCCAGGCTTCCGGAAGTCCGGAGAAAGTATCAAATCCCCAAAACCTGGAATTATTGTTCTTATTCAACTGCAACCAATACCGTATGGACGCGCCTTCATATACACCAAACTCCAGGTAGTCGATCGCTTCGGAACCAAATTTCTCCCGGTTGATATAGTCATACATTTCGTAACGGCTCTCAAATACCTTTCCTTCCCTTTCATGTGTTTTTACCCATTCGCGGAAACGGGGATAATAGAAATACCGGATCCAGTTATTATTTAAGGGTAGGACCCTTTTTATATTTTCCTTAATCCGAGTTGAGAATTTCATGCCGTCCAGATTAATTTTTATACATAGGTTACCCGGATCCTGCTGATGAGTTCTTCCTGATCCGGTCCGTTTTCTGCAACTAACTCCGTTTGTTTCCTCCAGAAACGGATTCTTTCCGGAGAATTCGCCTCCCTCATCAATTGCGACACCATTTCTCCGGGGCTATCTGCTACCAGCAGGGATCCTTTTTTCCATTCATAACCCCGCATCCCTGCGGTGGTGGTTATGATCGGAAGGCCCCAGCTGATGGCACGTGCCAGCTTGGTGGAAGCGCCGGTTGAATACCACCAGACGGGATTCAGGAAAAAGGCCCAGCTGGATACTTCTTCTTCAAGTTCCCTGTCTGTCAGCTCACCCCGGTATTCCACCTGGGGAAACCGTTGTTTAATTTTATTTCCGTATTCCGGTGGTGCTCCCACCAGCCTGAATTGCAGTCCATGATTGTGTTTGGTAAATTCTTCCAAAAAAATGATCACACCCTGAAAATTCGGGGGATGATCCAGTCTTCCGACAAAGCCAATCCGTCCGGTAACTGGTTTTCCCGGTAAAAAATCTTTATATAATTTCCGCGGAAGAAAAGACGCCTTCTTTGCACCGAGCCAGTTTTCAATCTGTTTTTCCGTTTCAGATAAGGTCACCACACCATCCAGCCATTTCACCCGGTATTCCGCTTCTGTTGCAATCAGGCGGCCCAGTCTTATTTTATCCAGCGATTTTTTTATGAAAGAAGGATTTCCGACGGGTTTCGTAATCAGGTGGAGAAAATCACAGGAATGATTTCCGTGTGACAGTAGTATTATTTTCAGTTTGTCGCCGAATTTTTCCCGGATCGGTCTGGCAAACCGCACAGCCGTTGCCATATTGATGAATACGATTCCAATCTGATGTTGGCTTATGTACTCAAGTAATGCCGGCGCTTCTTTCTTAATATTAAAAACGGAATAGTTCTCCAGGCTGCCCTTGATCATAACCCGTTGAATCAGGTTCCTGGTATAGGGAATATAATAATCTTCCAGGTTGATATCATCCGCAGTTTCAATGATGGAATGAAACTCCCGGGAACAGAGTTGTACCCCGCCCGTAATCTCTGAATACAAGCTGCCCTTATGGGTTAAAAAAATCGCTTTCGTCTTCATTTAATGTTTAGCTCTTGTCTGCAAACTTTACTTTACCCCTGGCGTCATTTACCCAGGCTATATTCGCCGATCATATTCCCTGTAATTGTACAGGTATAAATCGTACCAATTGATCCTATATAACATGTTCTTAACTGATTCGATTTCACAAAAGCCTGCAAATCTCCATTAAAGTACGGGTCATCCTTGGACAATTTAATAATTACAACCTGCTTTTTACCAGAGTAAATATTAGTCTTTAAAATTTGATGTGGTCCAAATGAGGCTCCCATGATGGCTGCAATTCTTTCGCTTCTGTCTGCCGATAAGTATACCGGTTTTATACCAGCCTGTTTTGAATTGTCAATAATCGACTCTAACTTATCGTAACCCATTACTACCTGATTTTGCTCCTCCACATCTTTTGGAAATTGCATAAAGTAAATCTTCTTTTCCCCTGTTACAAAATAGCTGCTGTTTTTACTTATCTGAATATATTTGTTGTAAATAAAATAGGGGACTTCTATCAGAATAGCTGCGAATAAAATAAATAAAATAATTCTTTTTAAAAACCCGTTGTCATATAAAATGATCAGCATAAAACTCATAAGTATTGTGATCCACATGATCACATAATACCTTTCTTCCTGAACATATGTCCAGTTATCCAGCACATCATTCTTTTGAATCGCCCTCGTCAGGGACATATAGACAAGCAACAAGATCGATATCCCGCCAGCCATAAAAGAGGATATTAAAATCACAGCCGACTCCGTTTCCAGTTTACCTCCAATAAACCGGAATATTAATTTCCAAAGGGCCCAAATAAATATAACGGTAATAAAAAGCGTAAAAACAACCAAAAATGCTTTTACCAGTTGTTCCTTTCTTAGGATTTTGGAAATGGAATGAACTGTATTTCCAGCCATAATTGTTTGGACCGGAAACATAAAATAAAATTTGGAAAGCGTACTAAATTGATAGCCTGTACTTATTGCTTTATTTTCAAAGGCAGAAGAGTTGGAAGACTGATTTGTAAGACCCACAAAAACACCAATAACTACTAACCCAATAAAAAACCTGGCAATAAAATATTTTCTCCTGTTTTTATAATAAAGCAGGAGGAATCCTGACAAAATTGCAAATGCAACGGGGATATAAGCATATCGCTCATAAATGGCAAGACAAAGAAAAATCAGACCTACAACATACTTCAGTTGAGCCCTCCCGCCAGCTGTTTCTGAAAACAAACAGCTAAGCGCAGCCAGGTAAAAGCTAACCGCAACTAAATCCGAAGATTTCAGGTAAAAAAAGGGCACATTTGAGAAGGCTGTGAGTATTAAAAATATACTAAATACATAATTCCTGTTTATCCTCCCTGGCGAAAATATTCTGATTAACTGTCGCCAGGAAAATAAATATATCAATATGGCTATCGCATCTAAAATAAAAGCCGCCCAGTAAACATTCCTGACAACATAATATATGCAGCCAAAATATAAACTGTAGCCCTTAGGCCATTGAGTATAACTTTCATAGGCAATCTTCGAAATATCAGTTGTATCTGCTATAGGTAATTTAATACCTTTCCCTTCTATAAAGGACTGCGCTGCTATGATTTGCGCTTCCTTATCTGAGTTAAAATCCTGGTTAAATAACGCGTTTTCCATTCTGCATATAATTGCCAAAATGAAAAGCACCGTAACCGTGCTCTTTGCAGAAAGGAAGTGTTTCAAAGTCTCCGAAATTCTCCCGGCCTTCATTATTTGACCTTTTTTCTAAACACAAACAAATTATTTAGCCCAAGCTGAAATTTTTTGTGCTTAACGAGTTCGAAGCCGATACCGGTAAATAAAGGAATCGTACGGCCGGTATCATATCCATAATGCTGCTCTACTTCCATTCCATGCAAAATTCTTAGACCGATCAAAATCTTCAATATAAAATCCACCTCTTTGGAAGGAACAGTAAGCACCATCAGGCCACCCGGCTCAAGTTGGCTATAACAATTATCCACGAATATTTCCAGCTGTTCTTTAGGAATATGTTCAAGTACTGCCAAAGCAGTAATGATATTAAAACTGTTTCCTCTTATAGCATCATTCGGAAACATTTCATTGTATATTATATAATTCTCAGCCCTGATTACCTCTTTCACATCAGGATCGAAACCCACACCTTTAAATTTCACACCTTTATTAATCAGGCAAAGAAATAATGGCGCATCCCCGCTGCCGATATCCAGAATATTATCTCCGGGTTTAATGAAATCAACTGCTTTTCCGATCCTCACATTTTGCAAATAAATATCCAGTTTTTTCATATCTATTATTTCAACTTGGTTTTTGTGTCGATGCCAAGTATCCTGAAAATAAAACTGGAAAATAAAATTTGATTGCCCACGGTAAACAGGACGCCACCCAAAATAACTTTTCGGGAAGTTCCGCTTATATCCCTTACCTCACCAAATTCCAGATGCTTCCAATAAATAAAGGCTGATAAAATCATTAGTATTCCAAACAACATTAAAACCGATCCCGCAACTATTCCTCTTTCCAGGTTGAAATATTTATACCAGATCTGGTAATTCTTTTTCTCCGGTATCAGGCCATAGTTGGTCGAAAATACTTTGCTTAAGATGGCAAATAAAATCATTTGAAAACTTGCAATGATACCAAAGCCGACAACTATAAGACTATGAATATCAAAATAAATGCCCTTAATAATAATAGGATGCAATTGCAAAACGATAAATACCAGGGAAAACACAGAAAGCATCAAAAGCCCCGGATAAAGAAATAACCAACGGGGGCTGTATATAAGAAGAAAGACCAGATGCCTCCACCCGTCACGCCATGTTTTCAGGTGAGGGGGCCTGCTTCTTCCATCAGGGTAGAGAATTGTCGGGACTTCAACCATTTTTAAGCCGGCAAACCTCGATTTAACAATCATCTCTGAAGCAAACTCCATTCCTGTGGTACCAAGATTCAGAGACCTGACTTTTTGGGTATTGAATCCCCTGAGACCACAATGAAAATCTCCAATTTTTATCTTAAAAAAAAGTTTCCCTATAAAAGACAGCACCGGATTACCGAGATATTTGTGAAGAAACGGCATCGCATCTTTTCTGATCCCGCCTTTAAACCGGTTTCCCATTACAAGATCACTTCCACGCCTCAATTCGTCAACAAAAAGGTCGAGCTGGGAGAAGTCATAACTGTCATCGGCATCTCCCATGATAATATATTTCCCCTTTGCTTCATTTATACCAGATATCAGGGCGCTTCCATATCCTTTCAGTTTAACGTCAATAACCCGGGCACCGGAGTCCATGGCTATTTGCTGGGAGTTGTCGTTGCTTCCGTTGTCAGCGATAAGTACTTCCCCATTTACGCCTGTACGAGTAAGAAAATGATTTGCCTTATCTATGCAAAATTTAAGGGTTTCTGCTTCGTTCAGGCATGGCATGAGTATGGTAAGTTCGATATCTTTCATATATTTTTTAACTGGCTAAGGATAATATTTGCAAGCCTGACCGATAAAATCTCCCTCGAAAGCCCCTGCAAAAAATCGAGGTTCGGGTGAAGGGAGATGATACCTGTAAAAAGACTCTTCAATAATACAATGGAACTTTCTGTATCATCGGGTTCACAGATCAGGGCAGTTCCTCCTTCCTGAAGCAGGTCTTTCTGTGCCCCTTCGCAGACAAAGGCTACGATGGGTTTTTGCATTTGCAGGTATTCAAAAGTCTTACCGGCAATGCTATAATCCCGGCTCCCGATTTGTTTCGCGGAAGTAATCAACAATGCATCACATTTTTCCTGAAAGGAAAGTGATTCTTCATGAGAAATCTGCCCGATCAGGCTAACCTGATTTTCGAGGCCGAAGGAACTGATCATTTCCCTTAACCAGTCAGGCACTTTCCCGGCAAATTTTATTTTTATTCTCTTGCCCAGTTCAGGATATGAATTATTCAGCCCCTGGATGGCTTTAAAAAAAAAGTAAGGGGACCGGTAAAGCCAGTCCTGCTTATGCGGAATAAATTGTAAAACGCGATGCCCCTTTTTCTGCCAGCGAGATTGCAACATCTGCTCCCGGGCCTTGGGCGAATAATAAAAACTTCCGACATAACCAATCACAAATTCCGTCTGACTGGGTACGATGGGTTTCCAGGTTTTAAGCGATCCATCGAAACCGTTTGGAACATAGTGCATTTTACCTTCCGGAATATCGCTATGGAGTGCTTTAAAATCACTGAGCGTTTGTTCAGAGGTAGCAATCACGGCATCGGCTTTGCGAAGGTATTTTCTTTCCATCTGCAGTGTTCGCCAATAATGATAGATTGTGCCATACGGTATCGTTCTCCATTGCGACCAGGCATCCCTGAAATCCAGTATAAGGGGCAGATTATATTTTTTTGCAATATTCGTAGCCAGGGGCAACACGCTGAAGGGGGGAACCGTAGCAAAAACAGCTTTCGGTTTGTATTTTTTAACCGCCATTTCCACCGCCCGGTAAAAATTTCCTGACCAGTTCCTGGTTTCGTTGCCGTGTATAGTAAAATAGATGGAAAAAAATTCCTCTAGCCTGTTTGATGGTTGAACCTTTCCGGATTTAACCGGAATCAGATCTGCATTTTTACGAATCTCTTTTCCCAGGCTTTCATCAAATCCATAGGTATCAAAAACATCCGGATAAGATTCCGGGTCCAGTGTAATGACGACCGGATTTATGCCAGATTCCGGAAGATATTTTACGAAAGCCAGCGGTCGGTGAACTCCCCCACGACTCAACGGAGGAAATTCAAATGCAATAAAAAGGATATTGATCAATTCAGCTGATCGTTTTTCTAAAATCCGTCTGGATGTCGAATTTATTTTTCAGTTTCCCGAACATGTTATCAACCATGCGGAAATCATAGGGGGATATGATCTTGGGGTGGGAAATAAAATGAAAATATTCTAACTTACTAATGGCGTTGATATATTTTTTTACCCGGAAAAGATTCAGGTCTTCAAAGGAAGCAACAATTCTTCTGTGGCCTTTGACTGAACGGTTGTCGCCTTCTTTATTGATAATAGAACTTACACCCTTCCCCTTTGGCGTTGGTCGTCTGCCGGTTCTGTTTAGAAAGCCACTGATTTTAAAATCGAACCATGTCTCATACTGGTTCAGTTTAAGGGAAGAAATGGTCCACTCGGTAAACGGCCCGGTTTCATCTTTCAAACAGGTATCTGCATAAAAGGGATAAATAGTCTGGTTTTCAGGCGCTCCCCTGAAATCAAAACTCTGCGCATCCGAAAACTGATACATACCGGGAAGCACACTGAATTCGTGTTTAATTCCATGTTTCAGGAACCAGGGTATGAAACTGCTAAAAGGTTGTATGGACCAACCCCCTGCACGGTACGAATCTATTGACTGATTTTGACCTGCCCGAACCAATATGGAACGAATAAGTTCAACGGATTGCTCGAAGAGACTGGTTTGAAGATCCTGGGAAATAGAAGAAAACTTATAGTATCTCTTTTCAGTTAAGCACCACTCATTAATATTTGCATCATAAATGGCATCCATCCAGTGCGGGTGAATGTGCGGATATATTTCGTGTCCTTTTTTTACGATCTGCACCAATTGACTGTAAATTCTGTTCATGTCGGCTTTTGCAAGCGGGTTATTCTTCGCTGCTTCTTTAAGTCTTAGAAGGTAAACCGTATCAACAAAAAAATAAGCCTTGAAATCGTATTTATTCAGGAGGGAAATTAAATGATCTGTCGGGGTTATCAGACAGTCCTGTACCGAACCGCTTCTATCCCCTAAAAACAATTCATAGTCGAAAGTAAAAAGCAGCAATTTTTTGCCGGTCATAACATTTAGGGTTCTAATGGAAAATCCCCTTTCCCGGATGCAATAAGCACCCGCAAATCGGATTCCACCGAAAAACTAAACGTTTTTTCTCATCGTAAAATTGTGATGATTGATTTTTTAACAATAAATGGTCCCGTTTAACCTTTGCTTTGCAAATGATTGACAATTGGTTAGTGCCGTTGTAAGTAAATACCCCTATGACTATGTTATTTCAAACCCAACAGGGCTACATGTGACGCAGTTTGTAATGGATTGATTCCGGCGTCCCTTGTATTCAACAGATGAACAGCCCGGCAGTGTTGCCGGATGAAGTCATAATTATTAAAAACAGAATAAGAATAAAATAAACCATCCCCTTCGGAAATCTGGTATTTCTTTCCTCCTGTTCTGATATAATTATACGCAGCCCATAATCCTAACCTTCTTATCATTTGTTTCACAAAACGCTGCTTACGACCACCCTGTCCAAAATTATTGGAGTCTGATATGAAAATAGCATATTTGGAAACCCGCAGCATTTCAGCAATGACCAGTTCCGGTTTATCAATATGATGAAGAATTCCAAAAGCACAGACCAAGTCATATTGGTTATCCGTAAATCCCATTTTTTTCCCATCTCCCTGAACCAGGTCATTCCGGAGGATTCCTTTTTTATACCCCTGCTCCCGGAGAGCAGCTACCGGTTCGATTCCGGTGATCCGGAGTCCGGGATATTTTTTTCTTAACCCGATAAGTACCCTGCCGGTTCCGGCACCCACATCGAGAACCGATTTTATATCCAGCTTCTCAATCATGGCACACATAAAATGAAACGCAAACTCATGCTCAGGATCTGACTGCTCATGAACATGCATGGAATCATAACCGGAAGCTGTTTCCGTATAATATTTCTCCTGTATCTGTTTAATGTCGTCCATGATGTGGATCTATCTGATTGCCTAAAAGTTCTTACAAGTTATGAAGATTTATTCAGGCTATATTTTCAGTCAGTATTGCACCCAGCCGCATTTTGTAGTCCTCCCAGGTATAATTCCTGCTCAGGGCAAAGGCATTTTCAGCCAGGAGTTTCCGGTAACCCGCGTCCTGCAGCAGCTTATCCATGGCCTTTACCAGCCCGTCTTTATCCCCGACTTCAACGATTTCGCAGGATTCGCCATGTTTCAAAACGGTTCCGCTATTCCGGGTGGTAATTACGGGCAACTTTAATGCCATTGCCTGAAATACAGCTATTGAACTCCCTTCAAATGTGGTGGGAAATACCATAATGTCCATTGTTTTTAACCAGGCAATCAGGTCGGTGGGACGCATCCAGCCATGCCAGTAAACATTAACCGGAAGATTTTGCATATTGATTTCCTGATCGGGCGTTCCAAAAAAATGCAGCTCGGCTTTTGGGTGATCTTTAACAAAATCCTTCCAGGCTTCCAGCATTTGATGGGCTCCCTTTCTCAGACTTAGTCTCCCTACAAATACAAATTTCAGATCTTCCCCTTCCTGTTTAAATTTTCTATCCGGAAAACTGAATGCCTCCAGGTCCGTTCCATAGGGCAGGATTTTACATTTATCTTCATACGCAGGGAAAAAATAAACCACGGTCATCTTTACAAACTCACTGCCACATAAAATGATATCGGACAGTTCAATTTCCTCTTTATACCATTCGAATAACTTCTTCCGAACTTCGTCTACTTCATCCAACATGCCCGGATGAAAATCTTTTCCATACTGAATCTTTACCCGGTATTGCGGAATGCCGATCGCCAGATCAAGCACCAATAGTGATTTACTTTTCCAGGCCCTGAAAAGATGGTGGGAAATGCCATCATAAGAAATACAGATCCGGGGCGGTCCAAAATGTTCCAGCACTTTTTTCTGCCAGAATTCATTGAGATCCATGTAATCTGATAAATGAGCAGGGCCCTGTTTTTTTTCCAGCCGCCATCTTTTTATTTCGGTGGAAGGCATTGTACGAACATATTTTCCAGGCAGGCCGAAATAGCTGCGTTTTCCAAGTTGATTACCAATGCGGGACGAAATTTTCTTTAATATCCTTATCAAAAGTGGCGGAAAATAAACACTGGTTACATGCTGGAACTGTTCCGGGAAAAGCTCCGCCAACATAGCCGCCTGTTCAAAATTATGCTGCTTTCTGGGATGAAAACTGATAATTTTCCGTCCTCCTCCCGCCTTCAAATAATTCAATTTATCTTCCTTAATTTGATCCAAACTAATTCATCCGGTTATTGACTTCGGGAATTCCTCTTTCTATAATATCAACGGTCAGGGAATACTGGCATCGAAGCTGGTACGGACAGGCAATCATGCTGTCTGCAAAACTGATCCCCTTGTCTCCCAAACTACAGGGCTGACATTCAAACTGCAGATGGGTAGGCACCATCAAATCGTTATAGGCCTTATTTTTTTCAACAGAAGTTGGACCAAAAATTGCCTTTCCCGGTGCACCACAACAAGCCGCCAGATGCATCAGGCCACCATCGTTCCCGATAAAATATTTACAACGATTGAAAATAGCTACCAGTTCTTCCCAGCTGAATTTATTCATATAGGCATTATCCAGCGTATCTATTTCCGTGTACTGTGCATGGGGCTTTAGCAATCCCAGCTTTTTACAGGTATTATAAAAGGCTCGCCGGTTAAGAATCTTCTGTGGTAACCGGGTTATCCATTTGGGATAGTAATATGAAGATTGAAAATTAAGATCTTCCCGGCTGCCCAAAATAAAAGTATTTTCAGAACCCAGTTTATTCATGAGATCCAGGAAATAAGGCCATCTCTTTGCAGAGACCCCGGCACTGCAGCCCGGGTATAGAACAATTTTATTTTCAGGACTGAGCTTTTTAACCTCTTCAGAATAATTTTCCGGCAGAAACTGTAACCGGCGGTTTTGACTGCCAGACCCAAACAGGCCCTTTACAATATTTAAATACAATTCCGTTTCACTGAACAATTTCGTGCTGAGTCCATCGGGTTTAACGTAGAAATAATGATCAAATGGAACCCGAACATCCTCTACATAGGTAAAAGACTGAATGAGAAATTCTGTAGAAATATTTTCGAGGGAATCCAGAATGATATCAGATCCGTAACCCCGGCTTAAAAAAGCAACAAAAGACCTGTTCAGGCTATGTATGTAAACGCCGGTTATCTTTTTGTTTCCCAGGCAGTATTCCACAGCATATAATGCTTCCAGGACATTGCCTATACCACCATCCACTAAAAATAAAACATCCAAATGTCTGTTCGTTTCCACTACAATATTTTGATTAAGGTTTGTATACCATAATATCATGCCAGTCTGACAATATATAAATATTTTTTATTTTTACGCCTTCTTATTATTAGCCTAAATCCGGCTCAGGCTTTTTTGAAAATATATGGATTGAATTTATTTTCCTTCTTAAAGGTCTCTCGATTATATAATAAGAAAGACTGGAAACTAATAATAAGCTTATAAAGTATGCATAAAACAGGGGAGTCCCGGTTAAATGAAAATATTTGATATTTAGCTGATCAACAAAATAATAGTGCACAGGTCTTTGTAATATATAAATCCCATAGCTTATTTCGCCAATAAATACCAACGGGAAATAGTTCAGCAGTTTGGGATTTTCTGAAGCGACGGCTATAATGAGTAACATAAATAATGGAACAAGCAAGGCACTCATAATAACTGCTTTGGAGGACAACAGATGAATTATAACAACAATGATCACGAGTAAAGCCGGGGAAATTAATTTCGTTTTAAAATAAGTCCTGTCCTTAACTAAAAAATAAAAATAGGCTCCCGTCATACCGATCAAAAATTCATTCAGGTGTGCTACAGGATTGAAAAAGAAAAATCCAAGCCACTGTACATATTCCTCGGTTTGAGTGTTTGCCAGAAATATTTCAATTCCCTGGGAAATTATAAATAGTACGATTGTTACTCCTATAAAAATGCGTGACTTCCTTAAGAGTACCACTAGAAACGGGAATAAAAAGTAAAATAAAAACTCCACCGATATCGTCCATGCCACCCCGTTTAATACCAGCGCGTAACCAGGAATATAGGCCTGTAGAAATAAGGCACTTAAAATAAATTTAAGGTAAAAATGCGGATCTAATCTCAGGGCATGCTTGAAATAGTGAAAGTAAAGTGCGGGCAATACGGCTAATAAAAGTGCCAGATAGTAAACAGGTGCAATTCTGGCAAAACGTCTCTTAATGAATTCCCCATAACTTAAACTCACATTTCTATATACCAGGGTCAGGACGAATCCCGATAAAACAAAAAAATAGTTTACAGCTACATTGCCAATTCTGAAAAACGACCAGTCACAATAAAAAGGGAATACATTGCTTCCAAAATGGAAAATGACAACCAGTATGGAAGCAAATCCCCTTGTTGAGGTCAGGGCATCAATTCTATTTGACATATTCCTGGTTCAGGCATGGAAGCCATTTTTTATCCGCCACTACCGATTTGTCTCCAGCCCATCTTTTGGAAATGAGTGATGGTAAGAGAGGCAGGGATTCGCGAAATGCCTGGTATAAATTGGTATTATTCTTTTTCGCTTTCAGGATCCTATATGGAAGCAATGCCATAAACCAAAAAAAGAAGCCCGGATACCGGATATTTTTTATCATCCAAAAAATATGATTCCTGTTGATCATTTGATCTAATTTATTTTTTTTGAACTGGTCCTTAATCGTTCCTCCTTCCCGGTGAAACAGGATCGCCGGAGGATGATAAATAATCTTCCAGCCACGCTGCCAGGCCCGTATGCCCAGATCTGTATCCTCACTATATGCAGGCCGGTACAATTCGTCAAATCCATTCAATTGGTTATACTGTTTCGTTCTGAAAATCGCTGCACCTCCTCCCGGATACAAAGTATATTTCGTTTGATTCTCTGCCGAACCAAGGTAAAAATGATACATCCAGCCCCTTGAATACCTCGCCTGCCTTACGCCCGACACCGTAATATTCCCGTCAAAATCCATTATTCTGCAGGTAACCGAAAACAGCGATTCATCTGCTTCCATCAGGGGAATGATCTCGTTCAGGATATTCCGCTCCATTTTCATGTCGTCGTTCAATATCAATACGAAATCGGAAGAAAGATCCCGGATAAAGGGATTCAGGGAAAATAAATAGTCATTTACCGGTGAAAATAAATAATTGATTTCAGGGTAATTTGAATTCACAAACTGCCTGGTCAGTTCATCACAGCCGTTATCCACAATCATCACATTAATCTCAGCAGTTCCTCTGTAATTACCAACCGCTTCCCTTACCGTAGGAATAAGCAATTCCAGGTGATGTTTTCCTTTATAGGTTAAAATTAAAATTGTACAGGATGCCATTTTATAATTATATCAGATCCTGTAGTTGTTCTGTAAGCGGTTTACAGATTTTATCCGGCACCAGTCTTCTATCGACTGCATCGGGTGTAGCCAGGGGTTCAATAGTCAACCCCAGGTTAAATATTTTATTAAACAACAATAACATCTCGTATTTTGAATAGTCTTCTTTTGTACCCAATTGCAGCATCCTGAATGGAAATCCCGAATGATTTTTAATAAACTCGTAAACCTGGTTGCACCATTCCAGTGTGGTAATTCCATTCCATAAATGATTGGTATACCCTTTAATGGTTGATCCAGACGGATTGGATTTCACCCAGGCCAGAAGACCCTTGCCCTGGGGATTTTCATCCGGACCGATAATACTTACCCTGACCACCAGGGTATTAGGCCTCCCCTGCAATACAACTTCACCCAATTGTTTAGACCATCCGTAATCATCCTCCGCATCCGATACATAATCTGAGGGATACGGGCTGCCCATTTTACCACTGAATATGCAATCCGTACTGGGGTGAATTAAAGTTACATCCGGGAGCAGGATATTCCGGAGTTCTGCAGGTAATAAGGCGTTGGCATTCAGCAAATCGCCGGCATCATCTGTCTTTTGCCTGATTCTGCCAATACAATTGATGACGTATCCCGACCGGATAGTTTTTAGAAAAGCACCATATTCCAACCGCCCCTCACTGCCAAACCGCTGATCAAAACAGTTTACTGCATACCCTTTAGCAGTAAAATATTCCTTTGCCATTTGTCCTAACATCCCATGAGAACCCAGTATTGTAATTAATTCCTGCATTCTATAATTTTATTTCAGCGATGCCTGATATTTGAGAAGCGAATCAGACAGGTCCTTGCTGAATATTACCGTACCGGCCTTATTCAGATGCTGCGAATTGTAAAATATCTCCCGGTTAAAACATACTTTATAAGAGCTGTCGGAAAAATTCCAAATAGGGATTTTTACACTGTCAGCATATGTATAAACTGCCTGCAGCGCCTGCTTTCTGTTTAATTCATATTTCCAGACTTCATTAAATTCAGGAGCGATAAAACCGATACATAATACACCGGCTTCTTTTTCTTTCTCCATAAATTGGAATATTTTCTTCATCGTCGGCTCATATACTTTTAACGGGAATCCATGCGGGAATTTTCCGATTAAAGTCTCCAGTTGCAAATTCCACTTTTCGTCCCTTACCAGGAACCCATTTTGGTGAGGGTGAACTTCCGGATACTCCAGCATGTCGATATATAACTCTTTATAGTAAAAATAACCGAGGGTCTTATGGTATTTAAAAATGTTGAACTCTTTCATTTCTGAAATATGATTTTTTACCGTTATAAACGGGAAAAAGTATTCCGGTGATGGCAGGACGATCAGGCTGTCCAGGCCCGTCAGGTCAATACCTACAAGAAGAATTTTTGGTCTTTTATTGCGCAGGAGATAATCGTAATACAATTTTTCAAACATATCAATTTTAGCTCCCGGTGCAGCAATAACTTCTGTTTTCAGGTGCGTAATGCCGGAAATGATCTCCGGATTACAATGTCTGTGTACACGCGAACTGCCAAGACAAACCAATTCTGCGTCTGTTGTCTGGTTATAGAAACTGCTCCAGCGGGTTATATAGGAATCGCGGCTTCTTTTAACCAGACGGGGCATTGCCCATCCGAATATGATTTCAAAAACAACCAGGACAACCGCGAAAATAATCGCCAGTCTGTAAAATAGAGATCTCAATCAGAATTGAAAATAGATGAATTTACTGCTGTTAAAAATGCCGAATGTGACAATCGTTAAACACAAAATAATATAACAGCAAAGTCTTAGGTTTTTATTGAGCTGGAGGAACCGCTGATAACCTTTATACCGGAACACAAACACTTCGATGATAAGCATGGCTATCAAACTGATTACAATAATTGCAAAATTGGTTTTGTTGACTATTCCTGAAGTCAGACCGGGTGTTCTCCAGTTCAAACCTGAAAAAGACCGTCTGATAACTTTAAATGCAACATGGAGGTTCTTTGCCCTGAAAAAAATCCACCCGAAGGACACCAGCAGGAAAACCGTGAATACATCCAGGTAACGGGGCAGAGAAAACCGGATATTCTTCAAATATTTCTGACCGATAAAGTCTTTAAATCTGCCAGTGATCAGGTAAATGCCATGCATTGCACCCCAGACAATAAATGTCCAGTTGGCCCCATGCCATAATCCGCTGATTACAAACACGACCATGATGTTGAAGCACCAGCGCTGGATATTGGTTTGGTTTCCCCCCAGCGGGATATATAAATAATCCCGGAACCAGGAAGAAAGGGAAATATGCCATCTCGTCCAGAATTCCCTGATGCTCCTGGAAAAATAGGGGAAATTGAAATTTCTCATTAGCTGGATCCCCATCACCCGGGAAGCACCCCGCGCTATATCCGTATAAGCTGAAAAGTCACAATAGATCTGGAATGTGAAGAACAATACGGATGCCATAATGGGAAATCCGTGGTATTGTCCCGGGTCATCAAAAACCTTGTCCACATATAAAGCCAGGTGATCTGCAACCACCATTTTTTTAAAGTATCCCCAGGCCATTAATCGTAACCCGCTTCCAATTTCAGATGGCACCGGATCGTGATGCTCGTGAAACTGATGAAGCATGTGCTGGGGGCGCTCAATCGGCCCGGCTACCAGCTGCGGATAGTACATCACATACAAGGCATAGATACCAAAGTGTCTTTCGGGCAACTGATTTCCTCTGTACACTTCAATCGTGTAACTCATCGCCTGGAACGTGTGGAAAGAAAGCCCGATGGGAAGAATAATCGCGAGAAAAGGAATCGTACTATGCGATATATGGGCTGATTGCAGGAATGAATTGAAATTTTCTACAAAAAAATTATAATACTTAAAAAATGCGAGGACTCCGATATTGGACACCAGGCTGGCAACCAGCCACCATTTCCTTTTCCTGCCTGCAGATTTCGATATTAAAAGACCGGCGAAATAATCAATAATAATGGTGAAAAAAAGAATGAATATATAAACCGGAATAAACGCACAATAAAAGATGCAGCTTGCTACCAATAAATGAAGCCACCTGAATTTATAGGGGATTAAATAGTAGAGCAGGGTGACAATCGGAAAAAATACAAAAAACTGAAATGAATTGAACAGCATCCAGGGAGAAAATTGTTTTGGCTCTTACTTAAGTTTATTATGATTAACTAAAATATTCACTTTCCCCCATGCTGGTCAACAGATCTGCTATTTCCGAATATTCTGTCAGCTGCTTTGTATTGGCAGAAGTATACTCGTATCCACTGGTATATGTGTGATTTTCATCAGAAGGTCTGTACTCCGGACTCACCACAAAAAACTGGTCGCTTTCTATGCTCCGGCGGATCTCATATTCATTAACCAATACCTCATCCAGCTTTTCTCCAGGCCGGATACCCACATTTTTTATTTTCGAAATATCTCCATCCCCATACTTTTTAATCATTGTTTTGGCCAGGTCAGTAACCAGGCAGGCCGGGGCCTTTTTGACAAATACTTCACCGCCTTTCGCATTTTTCATTGCGTATAGTACCAGGTCCACGGATTCATCAAGGGTCATCATGAACCGGGTCATTTTATTATCTGTAATAGTGAGCTCTTTTTTTTCCGAAAGAAGTTGCCTGAAAAAAGGAATGACCGAACCCCGGGATCCCATAACATTACCATACCGTACACAACAAAATACCGTTTCCAGATCCTGCTGATTCTGGGAACAGACTATTTTTTCCATCATGCTTTTCGACAATCCCATCGCATTAATGGGTTTTACTGCCTTATCTGTTGACAGGGCTACCACTTTTTCCACCCGGTTATAAATAGCCGCCTCACAAACGTTATTTGATCCGAGAATATTTGTCTTTACCGCTTCATAAGGATAGTTCTCACAAGCGGGTACATGTTTAAGAGCAGCAGCATGAAAGATAAAGTTTACATTTTTACAGGATTGGACCAATCGTTCTTTGTCCCTGACATCCCCGATGATATAGTGATAATCGGGATACATCTTCTGCATTTCATACTGCTTTTTTTCATCCCTGCTGTAGATAATAATCTTTTTCGGAGACATGCTTTGCAGGTATTTTGCAACCTTATTCCCGAATGATCCCGTACCACCGGTAACAAGTACCGTTTGATTTTTAAGATTCATATTGGCAGATGATTTTAGACATTAATCTCAGCATTACCTGATAAGGCATCAGATCAGCTGATGGATTTTCTTAAATGGCTAAGAAGGCCGGAGAAAAAAACCTCATATTGAAGATGGGTTTTGTAATAAGCTGGAATATTCGCCTGGTTATTTTTAAGGCTATTCAGCGCACGAACGGCAACTTCATCAAAATCCGTTTTTCCATCCCAGAAATTACCAATTCCCTGTTCTTCGAATACTCTCAGATTTTCAGCGCTTCCGGCGATTAGTGGCAAGCCGTTTTTCAGGTATGTCCCGATTTTTCCGGCGGTTATCCCGTTGTTTGTTTCGTGCGGGGATTCCCTGTCATATAACACGAGTCCGATATCGGCCGAGCTTACCGCATAATTCATCATAGATGAAGGAATGGGTATTGTTGACATTTTTATAAAGGGATGCATCTCGTTTCCCATCATGCCCACGGTCCTGCTTTGAAATATCAGGTGATAATCCCGTTCAGAATACCCTTTCGTTTCTTCATAAATTCTGGCCGCCAAAATCCAGCCTAATGTTCCGGCAAATAACAATATGGGCTTTCGGTCTTCAATATGGAATACATCCCTGAAATAATTACTCCGGAGCTTTTCTGCTGCGCCGGACTGGGAATTGGGAATAACAATATGTTCATGGGGAAAGTCAATCCGGTTCTGTTCTTTTTGACGGGTATACCTTTCTTCTCCCAATACAATAGACGCAACTGATTTTTTATTGGCAAGATAGTTTTGCCTGATCAGCCTGCTTTTTTCCGAAGCAGGGATTTCCCTGATCAGGTGTTCCAGTAACTCATCGGCAAAATAGTAAAACGGGATCCTTTGTAAAAATGCCGTCTTATAGGCTATCCAGACACCCCTGACAGGTGTTCCAATAATGGCGCTGTACTTACGATCACTGGCATAAAGGATTTTTGACCAGTATTCTGCTTTTTGAAAAGCGGAATCCGGAAAAGGAAGCACCCGGATTGCCTGGTTCTGAAAAAAAGGCTGGTGGTTATTTGTACTAAAGGGCATATACAAATCAACCTTAAAACCATTATTTGCCAGGTGAATGGGAAGTTCCATATAACAACTCTGGGTATCAATATAGGACCGGTCTATTAACAACGCTATTCTTCCCATTACTTAGTTGATATCTTCAGTTCGGATAAAAATACCGTCTACCTGAAATTGCTGACCGGTTTCGAAATTATTGAACCCACCCATAAGATTATATAAGCTGAACCCCAGTCCTTCCATATACCGGAGCATTTCAGCTAAAAGCAATTCCTCTTTATACAGGGGAACCAATGCCATTTCCAACTGAATCATTTTAATATGCTTCAATGATGTAACGGCTCCCTGGAGAACATATTTCTCAAACCCCTGCACATCCAGTTTCAAAAAAACATTTCCGGAACCCCGGGAAATCTGGTCCCAAATTGTATCTAACCGTTTAACCGTAATTTTTTGTTTGTTTATAACCAAAGATTCCGGTTCCTGCTTAACATGTTCCGGCATCATTTCCAACAAAGAGCTGCTCACCCGGTTCTTCGATACATTAATTTCCTGTTGCTCATCTGCATTTCCCAACGCCAGGTTGAATACCTGCCATAAATTGTCCTGTTCAGCTTTCCCTGACAACACTTTAAAAACATCGGACAATGGCTCGAACGAACTTATCTTTCCCGTAAAACCGAGCTTTCGCATGCTCTGCGAAAACTGTCCCTCATTTGCTCCAACATCTATAATAAGACCTATATTAAAATGTTTAAATAGTTTTCTGTATGTAATGGATGTTTTATCTGAATACCCGGGTTTTGAAACCTCATACCCTCTTTTTTTTATCTGGCCCAAAACAAATTTCATGAACATTCCTACGAAATATTATTTTCAATAATAAAAAAAACATGATCCTTCCAGCAGGTAACCATAAATGGTTCTTTCATTCTGCTGAGGCTTTTGACACCAATAATTTTGTAAGGGCTATGGGGACTAAAGAACCTCCAGGCAATCAGCCAGGATACCTGGTATACATAGGTTCGAAAATTAGAATAGAAATGGCGCATAGGAACCATGGACACTTTAAGATCCTTGTTCCTTTCCTCGAACCATTTTATAAATTTCTTATTAAGGAAAATCAGGTGTTGCGCTGGTTTAAAATACCAATAGTAGCTTCCGCATATCTGTGCAGGCAGGCAATCCGTCCGCCCGGTAAAGATGAATAATTTGCCTTTTGGTTTTAACGCCTTCGTAAGTTGGGCGATGAAAGGTAAGGGGTCATTAAGATGTTCAAATACATCTATCAACGTAATTAAATCAAATTTAGCAGTACCAATATTCCCGTTTTCTACCTTTTCAGCAATTATTTTTATACCCGCCGATTCCGCAACTTTTGCAGCCTCCTTGTTTATTTCTACTCCAAAACAATTCAATCTTCCCGTTTCATCCTTTAATAACCTGCCTGTATTACATCCGACATCCAGCACATTCGCCTGATCCGGAAGATCAGCCAGGATATGTTTTAGATATTTTTCATGCGGGTAAACCAGTTGATAGTTCCATTCGCTATCTCCCAGTGAATTGTAAAATGTATTTAACTCATGATCTTCAGGAATATAATCCTTAAAATACAGTCCGCATATATTGCATTCAATGATTCTATATTTTGCCGGAAGTATATTTTGAGTCACGTCCTGACTTACCGCATATGAATCCAGAAATTTATCAGACTTTGCCTTACACGCCGGGCATATATTCATAGGTAATAGGTAAACAGGCTAAAATAAGAAGTCATTTTTCAAATTCATGATTCAATTCGGCAATTTTTTTATATTGTAAATCCTTACATGTAATCGCAAAATTTCCGAATCCAAGGGAAGATTTAAAATCCCATGCACCTCCAATTTCTGAATTGAAATATGGAACTTCAAAATCCAACGATCTTTCGACATAATGATCCCAACTCTGATTAATTATAGAAGTGGCAAAATCAAAAGAATAGTTCCCGGCAGCTAATAGCAATGGATTTAGTTGAATTGTATATCTGTATATTCCGGGGTAATTGGGAATTTTTTCCCCTTCGAGTTGATAAAGTGAAGCAACTGCAATTTTCGCCTGACTAGCCTGGTCGCTTAGAAACAACTCCCATGAAAGTCCATCAGTACCATCAGTTTCAATCTCGAATTCAATTGCCATAGGTTCACCGGGCATGTAATAGTTGGAATATTGACCATCCTTATCTATTAGTCTCATTGATCGTAATGCCGAATGCTTCCCTTTTCCCTTGACGAAATTGCCCGAACTTTTCTGCATCATCAGATTAGAATAGTTCTGTAGAGCATTAGTAATATCTCCAAAATAGTTTACTGCACCGTTATTTAAAACCAGTCCCTTATTTGTCAAAGTCTGAATAGCTGCCATATTGTGACTTACAAAAATGACGGTTCGCCCTTCATTTTTGCTCACATCCTCCATCTTGCCAATACACTTTTTCTGAAATTGAATATCCCCCACCGCCAAGTACTTCATCTACAATCAAAATTTCCGGCTCTAAGTGTGCTGCTACGGCAAAAGCAAGACGAACGTACATTCCACTGCTATATCTTTTAACCGGAGTATCCAGAAATTTCTCTATTTCAGCAAATTCAACTATTTCATCAAATTTTCTTCTTATTTCAACCCTGCTCATTCCCAAAATGGCTCCATTAAGAAATATGTTTTCCCTTCCGGACAATTCAGGATGAAAACCGGTTCCTACTTCCAACAAACTTGCTATCCGGCCTTTTATTTTTATGCGCCCTGAAGTTGGTTCAGTAATTCGGCTTAGTACTTTTAAGTAATGTAGACTTTCCTGCGCCATTTCTTCCAATAATACCCAGGCGGTCACCCTGTTCAATTCGAAAACTTACATCCTTTAAGTGCAAAAAATATTTCTTTACTGGATTGTCTGTTCTTGTCTTCACCCGTTTTTGAAGATGAAAATATTTTCTTCGTCTTTTTTGAAATCTCATCCCTCAGTGTGGTATATCGTTCCGCAGCCTCATGGCCGATGATGAACTGTTTGGAAATATTTTCAACCTCAATAATGGTAGACATGCAATAAATTAAATATTATCTGCAAAACTTTTTTCGGTTTTGCGGAAGTACCGGATTCCCAGCCATAAAAACAACAGGGAAATAACTATGGAAATCAGAAAGGAAGGAATATGTAAAGGATCTCCCAGAATACACCACCTGAAACCGTCCACCACGCCTACCATGGGATTCAGTGCATACACCATTCTCCACTTTTCAGGAACCACGCTGCTGCTGAATCCAACCGGGGTGATATATAAACCAAACTGGATGATAAACGGTATGATATACCGGAAATCCCGGTATTTCACATTCAGGGCCGTCACATACAATCCCACACCAAAAGCCGCGACGAATGCAACCAGTATGAAAAGAGGCAGAAACACAATGGTAAGCGCCGGCACAAAATGATAAATGAAAAACATCACGACCAGGATCAACAGGGAAATTCCCAGATCCACGAGGCTGGTGATGACCGAACTTGCCGGAATGATCATACGTGGAAAATAAACCTTGGTAATCAGGTTTGAATTCCCGATCAGACTCATACTGGCTTCACTCAGGGAATTTGCAAAAAACTGCCAGGGTAACATGCCTACAAATACCATCAGGGCATAGGGAGCCGATCCGGATGCCGGTAATTTTGCCACCCGGCTGAAAATAAATGTAAAGATGATGGTCGTCAGAATCGGACGGATAATACTCCAGGCAGCCCCGATAACGGTTTGCTTATATCGTACTTTCAGGTCGCGCCAGGCAAGAATATAAAAAAGTTCCCGGTATCGCCAGAGATCCTTCCAGTAATTTTTTTCCGATGCACCCGCTTCTATAATCAGTTCAGTATTCATTGTGCTATTGCGACTGCCGACTGATAAATTTTTTCAATGATTTCCACCACTTTCATTCCTTCCAGGGCATTGGTGGTGATGGTCTCGCGGCCTTTCAACACATTCACCACATTCTCAAAAATGAAATGATGATTAGCAGCAGATCCTTTGTAGACGCCATAATCGTTCGGCGGATTGGAGGGTTTGCAGTTCGGGCATAGTATAATCCTTAATTGAGCTGGTCTCCACCTCATTCATATACTGACCGCCGACTTTCACTGTTCCCTTTTCCGCAATGATCGTAATACTGCTTTCCAGGTTCTGGTTCCATACGGAAGTGGAAAAATTAAGACTGCCCATTCCGCCGTTGATAAAGTCAAAATGGATAAACCCTGAATCCTCGAATTCGGTTATTTTTTCGTGGTTGAAATTGGTGATTTTCCCTTCAATATTTTTTATATCGCCGAATAACCAGAACATGATATCAATAAAATGAGAGAACTGTGTAAAAAGTGTACCCCCGTCAAGTTTCCGGGTTCCATGCCAGTTGCCGGATTTATAATATCGCTCATCCCGGTTCCAGTAACAGTTCACCTGAACCATATAAATATCACCCAGCAGCTTTTTTTCTATAATTTCTTTTAACCAGAGGGAAGGTGGCGAAAACCTGTTTTGCATAACACAAAAAACCTGGCGGTGCTGGTGCAGGGCTTCGAAAATGATTTTTTCGCAACCCGCCCGGGTAAGGGCCATCGGTTTTTCAATCACTACATGCAGACCGGCACGAAGTCCCTGGATAGCCTGTTCTTCGTGCAATCCATTTGGCGAGGCCACACAAAGCACATCAATGGTCAACCCGGCATTCAGCATTTCTTCCATTGAACAATAAAATGGAATTCCCTTCTCCTTTAATTTTTCTTTTTCAGCAGGATTATTATCGCAAACGGCGACCAGTTCACATTCGGGATTATTTGAAATCATTACCCCATGCCTTTTGCCAATATGCCCGTAACCCACAACGGCAAACCTGATCCTGGAATTATTCTTCTCGTTCATTCGGATGTTTAAATAAAAGAATGATTTATGAAACCCTGGTTACCGTTTTTCCCTTCAATGCATATTGCTGGCCGGTTTCCGGGCAAATCGCTTTTCCGGATTCATCAAAATGCAGGCGATGTCCAAATTCGCTGACCCATCCAATTTGCCTGGCAGGATTTCCTACCAGGAGGGCATAGGCAGGAACCGGTTTTGTAATAACCGCTCCGGCACCGATCATGGCAAAAGAACCAATCTCATTCCCGCAAATGATGGTGGCATTGGCACCGATACTTGCTCCTTTTTTTACTATTGTTTTTTTGTACTGTTCCTTTCGTATCACCGCGCTCCTCGGATTGATCACATTGGTAAACACCATCGAGGGCCCAAGAAATACATCATCTTCACATTCCACGCCGGTATAGATGGAAACATTGTTCTGCACTTTAACATTGCTCCCCAGAACCACGCCGGGAGAAACCACTACATTCTGACCCAGGTTACACCGCTCACCGATACGGCATCCCGACATGATATGGGAGAAATGCCAGATTTTTGTTCCTTCCCCGATTATGCAGTCTTCGTCAATGACCGCGGTGGAATGACTAAAATAATTCAAGTGTCCATTGTTTTATGTGAAACAGGCTTTGACTTTTTCGTCCAGGGACTCGTGGTATAACAGGTAATCACAATCCTCAATAACGGAATGAATTCCGAATTCCGGTATGATTTCCAGGTGCACCCCGTTTTGTTTCTTCAATCGGGCCGTTTTATAATGTACATTCCGCAGCAGCTCTTCAATCTTGTGCTGCCTGTTCAGACGGGCCGTATTCTCCGCTTGGTATACCGGAAGTATTTCAACAAGAATCAGGGGGTGATAAGTGCTGATCCAATCCTTCAAACCAAATAAAACTTCCATTTCAGCTCCCTCAACATCAATTTTCAGGATGGAGAAATGTTTTTCCGGCAGGAAATTGGAGAGCAACTGAAAATCGTAAACCGGAACATAAACATAGTGGTCGGTAGTAGCATTGGGCCGGAAATTCTCAATAATGCTGGCTGATGAATCACTTTTATCCGGGGAAAAAAAATTCAACCGGAGCATTTCGGTCTTTTCGCCTACCGCAATAGGAAGCAGTGTAATTTGTTTAAACCCATTCAACCGAACAAGTTCCTGAACATAGTGTACACAGGACGAATTGGGTTCAAAACCTAAGTAATTAACCTCTTCGAATACGGCTTGTGACTTCAGTAATGTCTGTCCGATATTTACGCCTACGTCCACGAAATGTCCTTGAAATAGCGGCCGTAAAGCCAGCAAGGTCTTCGTCATCCAGGGTTCGGATAAGCGCAGATTTTCATATCCCTGCCTGCCCAGCAGGGGAATAATCATTTTCTTTTTATTGACGCTAATGGAAACCGTACCGTTGAAAAAGGGAAGCAACCGCAATTTACTCAACGCCCTGGCCAGAAAAAAACTAATCCTCATCCGCTTGTTTTATTCGTTCCTAAGAGAACCATTTGTTCCACCACCTTATGATTTGTTTGTATATGGGAACGCCTTTCTTTTTGGCTGGTTTTTCAAAATACCCGGATTCAATACCATATCCATAACCGCCATAATATCCATACCCGCCATAATACCCGCTATAATATCCGCCTTCCAGTTTAACATCGTTCATCACCAGGGAGATGCCGGGTAGTTTTTTCTCCGTATACATATCATCAATCAGTCTTAAAATTTTCCGGTATGTATGACCCTGTCGGATAATATACAGGGTACAATCGGCATATTTTCCCAGGCTCATGGAATCACTCACGAGACCAACCGGTGCCGTATCCATAACAATCACTTCAAATCGTTGTCTGATTTCGCGCATCAGGTCATCCAGTTTGCTGATCCAGCAGCAATTCAGCCGGATTGGGTGGGATGGGTCCGCAGGCAATCACATAAAAATCATCAAAGCCGGGAACCTGCATGATGATATCCTCAATCTTCGCGCGGCCGATAATATAATTGGTAATGCCCATTTTTCGTTTCAGTCCCAGGCCTTCCAGTACCTTGGGTTTACGGATATCAAATTCCATCAGCACGGTCTTTTTCCCGCTCAGGGCGAGTACGGCAGCCACATTGGTACTGATAAATGATTTTCCTTCGGAACTGAAAGAAGAAGTAACCATGATGATGGGATTCTCCTTCTTGATGGTCATATATTTCAGGTTACTTCGCAGGATCCGGAATTGTTCGGCAATAAAACGCCGGCTGTTCCGGGTAACGACCAGGGTACTATCCTCCTCGGAATGTCCGATCTCGGCCAGGATCGGTGCCTTGGTTCTTTTTTCAACATCTGCCCGGCCCGATACTTTGTCGCGCAATAATTCTCTTCCCGCAATAATGCCGACAGGTATTAAAATACCGGTTAACAAATACAGGGTATAAATTTTTTTGTGGTCGGGTATGATCGGGTATTTGGAAGCCAGTGCCGGCTCAATAACTTTGGAATTGGAAATGGTGGAAGCAGAGGATATGCTGGTTTCCATTTTTTTCTGAAGGAGGAAAGAAAACAGATCCTCCAGGATTTTTTGCCTTCGTTCAATATTTAGCTTTTTCAGGGTTTTCTCCGGCATGGATTTTAACTGCCCTTGCAATCATATCTCCCTGTTGGGTAAGATTGTTTCTGCCGATCAGGTAGGACTGTTTTACATTTTTAAGTGCCTGGATGGTATTGCTCCTTACTTTTTCAAGGGCAGCATCCATACCCCGGATCAGGGGATTATTTTCTGTGGTCGTCCGGAGATTCGCATCCCTTTCCAATTGCAATGCATTAAACTGCGTCACATATTCCGCCAATACTTTTTCCTGTATGCCCAGCATCGTGGGTACCAGTTTATGCTGGTTTTCCGGTGCTTCAATATAGTTCAGCAGCCAGTCCAGGACTTTGATCTGTGTTTCAAATTCCAGGATTTTCTTCTGGTTATCCTCGATTCCGTTCAGGTACATTTTGGATTGCTCCGTAATATCATAGGCATCATTGCTGACCGTGAAAGATTTTACACCACCTTCCGTTGTATTCAATTCATCCCGGAGAGTATCCAGTCTGGTGTCAATAAAATGCAGGGAATTATTGGCAATCCGGTTTTTGTCTTCGATGGTCAGCGAATCATAGACCGACATTAACGTATTCAATAAATCTACGCCCAGCTCACTATTTTCTGTTTTAAAGGAAAGGGAAAGAATCGTTGCCTGATTGTCTATCTGCGATACCATCAGGTCATTCAAAAACCAGCCTACAATAGAACTTATGGGGGAATAGGTGATGGTGAAATCATTGCTGGACAGGGTTTTCATATCATAACCGATATTCCTGAACAATACACAGGTATTACCGGCCAACGGTGAAAGGCTGGCCAAAAGTCATTTTTTTGGCCTCTTTACCCATGAGGAACTGAGTTATCATCTACCAGTGTAATGGTAAAACTGAATCCTGCATCACTATATACGAGTTTTGGAATTTCCAGGCGAACCGGCGCATAGGGATAGGTAAGACTGGCCCGGATTTTACCTTTATTGTAATACCGGATCTGGACGCCCAAATCTGAGGCTACCCTTGCCAACACGGGCCTGGATCTCAGAATCTGGATCTCGTTGTTCAGGTTGGAGCCTTTCTGACCCAGGAACATCTCATTGAAACGGGCATCACCTCCGGGGGATTTCTCTTCATCCTTTATCAGCATGGACGCGGAAACAGGGTAAATATTTGTGGTATACCGGATCTTAAGCCATCCCAAAAAAAACGCAATGAGGCAACAGATGATGATCCAGGGAATATATTTCAGGTATTTGAAAATAAATTCCCTCGGGCCCACCTTCCAGGACATCTCCGTGTTCGAAAAGTTATTCTCTTCGCTTTCGTTGATTTTGTTCAGGCATAGATAGTTACTATTCAATAATGATGGAAAAGGCTATATACTAAAGCGAATGTTGAAATAAAGGCAAGTGCCAGGCTTACGTTGCGCGTTGTGACAATATCATTCGCAACTGATTTTTTCTTATTGGGTTCAACAATAATGATATCGTTTTGCTGCACATAAAAATAAGGCGATGCCATAATTTCCGGTTTGGTAAGATTCAGCCAGGCAAATTCCCTTTTATTGTTGTTTTCCCGGATCACAAATACACTATCCCTGTTTGCATAAGCCGTCAGGTCCCCGCTCATGGCAATGGCTTCCAGGAGATTGACTCTTTCTCCGGGAATCGAATATTCACCCGGTTTCATCACTTCTCCCATCATCGTAAACTTATAATTCAGAAACCGGATACTGTAATATGGATTCTGCAGAAAGGGGCTGAGTCTGGCATCGAGGGTATCATTTAATGCGGCCTTGGTTAGTCCTTCAACCTTAAGTTTACCGATACCCTGAAAAACAATATTGCCATCGCCATCCACTTCGTATCCGGGAGCTGTCGGGTGAAGTACTACCTTTTGTTACTGCCTGACCCCGAAGAATTTGAGCTGGAAGGTGAGGAAGCGGCGATCAGGGACTGGTTATAAATTTTAGTGGCTTCGGGATTATCGCTGAAAACAATAATACTCAAGATATCTCCCTTGCGAATAATGGGTTCAATCGGGTTTGATCGTACTCAGTTTCGCCGTATCAAATGGTCCCGCGAACCAATATCATTCCCTTAGTGGTTCCACAGGAACTCATGGTATGCATGATCCATAACCCAACTGCAACAAAGCAGCAAATTTCTCAACAAAGGATAACGACGCATGTTTAGTGTGTAAGGGTTGACAAATTCTTTTTATCTATTGAAGCGACCAGGGAATAACCGATACTTTCGATCATCACTTTTACCCGGTTGCCTTCGATCTTTAATATTTTCGCTTCATGATCCATGAATAATCCCTGGCGGATAGTTACTCTCCCGTCTTCTTTCAACTGGATCGGTTCAGCCATCACATTTTCATATTCATTCAAAAATTTCCGGATGGTTTCAATTTCTTTGGCCGGAATAATCGCCGGCTTCCCCTGCCAGTAGACAAAATTCATCACTCCGGCGGTCATACGCACTTTGGTCTGTTCCTCACCGTTTACCCGTGCAAATACATAAGATTTAAACAGGGGCTCTTCCACGGTTTTCATCCGGTCGCTCCATTTCTTACGAACCTTATTCAAAGGGCAGTAGGATTCGATCTTTTTTTCTGAGAGCAGGGCATGCACTTTTTTCTCCCAGCGTGGCTTGGTGTAAATTGCATACCAGTGAGATGTTAACGCTGACAAGATAAATTCATTTTAAATAAAGCCCAAAAAGCAGCGATTCGGGAAAAGCTTCGCCATCTCAGTCACATGCATTTTATGCAACCGGTTAATTTTCAATACTCATAATCTAAGCTCACCCACTACTACAAATCCTGTTCCCAGCCCCCTAAATGCAAAGGGTGCAGACAGCCATGCGATGATGACTTTCTGCACCCTTCCAAATATTTTTCATTTTCAGATATATAAAAAACGCCAGACTTTGAATCACAGGATTGATTAATTAAGCGCAAGCTAATCTTAGTTCATTGAATTTCATCTTTTTATCTGAAAAGCCCAACCACATTCAATGGAAAATGCCGCGTTTGCAAATATAACTGATTTTCAATCTAACAAATTCGGAATAATGCGTATAAGAAAGGGCGGATTGTGACCGAGTTTTGAAGATAATACTATGTAAATCAGTACATTAATGAGAAGAGTTTATTCAGAACAAGCTGCCCTGGGCACCCGGTCTCCTGAAACGGCTGCTGTCCAGCTCCCATTTTTCGGCATTCAGCCCATAGATTTTGCCATATTTTTTATACTGCTGGTTCACCAGTTCGGCGATATTTCCTTCCCCGCGCATCCGGGTTCCAAATCGGGAGTCATTCACTTTTCCGTCATGCGCATTTTCGATCATATGCCAGACCTTATCGGCGCGGTCAGGAAAATTTTTCAACAGCCAGTCATGAAAAAGAAGTTTGATGGCGCCATTCAAACGGATAAATGTATAAGCTGAAAATGTTGCGCCATTATCCGCTGGCTTCTTTCATGATGCGCTGCATTTCATGTTCATTCAGTCCGGGTATCATCGGACCGAGCATCACACCCGCGCGAACACCGGCATTGCTCAGTTCCCGGATAATTCTCAAACGCTGTGTGGCCGTGGTTGTACGTGGTTCCATTTTCTGCCGCAGGTCTTCATTGAATGAAGTGATGGAAACCAGGATGGAGACCATATTTTTTTTGGCCATTTCCTGCAGCAGGTCTTTGTCGCGCAACATGCCTGCATTTTTTGTGATCATTCCCACCGGCTGGTTGAATTCATTACAGACTTCCAGCAAACCCCGCGTTAGTCGATATTTTTTTTCTGCGGGCTGATAACAATCCGTATTCCCGCTAAGTGAAATGGGCACAGCTTCCCATTTGGGATTCATCAGAAATTTTCGCAGCAGTTTCGGTGCATTTTTCTTGACGATGATCTTGCTTTCGAAATCCGTGCCTGCGCTGTAACCCCAGTATTCATGCGTATTCCGGGCATAACAATAAATACATCCGTGTTCGCATCCGGCATAAGGATTCATGCTGTACCACATACCCACGTCCGGAGTGTCTACTTTATTTACGATCGATTTGGCTTCCTGCTCTATATACTGCGTTGGTGCATTGATCTCCGTCCAGTCGTCGATGGACTCCACATTTTCGCGCGTATTTTCATTGCGCAGGAATTTATTGCGCGTATTGATTTGCGCGCCGCGACCTTTTTTGTATTCCATTATTTTCGGTTGACATTTTATCGCAGTTGACAGTATGGCAGTTGACAGTTGACAGTAATACTAACCCTGTCAACTGATAAACTGATACACTGTCAACCAAATAGTTCTCCCTGTTTAATCGAAACCGGTAAATTCTGAAATGCGAGCCGGTCAAGGATTTGCCAGGCTTTCTCGCCTGTCCTTCTTTTCAGCAGGAGCATATCTTCAGCAATGAACCGGCCGGTGAAATGACGATGACTGTATTCGAGCCATCCTTTTTCATATTGCCAGGGAAGCAGTTTCGCAGCGATCATGATATGCGGGTCGTCGGTGAAAAAAGGTTTATGTTCTTTGTCCGGTTTCATCAGTCGCTGCATTTCCCTGATTTCACGAATCAGTGCTTTTACCGGATCCCGGGAAACCACCTGGATAAAAATGGAATGGGAAGGATAAGATCCGAAATCTTTCAATTCAATTTTCACCGGATGAAAAGCCATCGCAATCGTTTTTATCCGGTTCACTACCCGCTCTTCCATCATTTCCAATTGGGTGAACCTGGCCAGCAGCATATGGGGCTTACCCCAGGTCGCCTGTGCACATTGGAATTTTTCCGAGAAATCTTTTTTTACACTCAGGATCTTTTTACGCAATTCTTCATGCGGTGATAAGACCAGCATGTATTCATTGAGCCGGTAGCCCGGCATGGTTTGAATGATTGTTTCCATTTTACTTCTATTTCATTTTAAATACTGGCAACATTTGGGCCACCCCTTTAAATCTAAAATATTTTAGCATAAAAATACTAAATAATTTAGTATTTTCAATAATTAATTTCGAAACCTCCTTTACACTGCATTAACCTATAGGGTCGCTATTTACAACCGATTTATGGTAATTTTATATCCTGATGACAGCCTTATTCCATAGCTGCTTTTTGATAGGTATATCCTGCTTCTTTTTGATTTCATGCGCTAAAACCAACAGTACAAATAATACCAGGACAGATACAACTACCGGGATAAACAACGGACCGACCGTTTATATTGCTGGCTACAACGGAACCAATCCGGTTTTATGGAAAAATGGAATTCCTGATACGCTTTCTAAAACCTTAGGTTCAGCGAACCAGGTAATATTATACGGAAATGACATATACGTTAGCGGCGTCAGTATGGGAAGTATAGTTTATAACCCTCCGGGGGTCCTCTCTGGACCGGAAACCGGACAATATGCCTATTGGAAAAATGATATTCAAAATACAATCGGAAGTTTTGGAGATATTGATTTTCCCGCCACGATCGCGATAGCCGGTAATAGTGTTTATTATGCAAATGGATACGGCTGGGAAAACGGTGCGATGACTACATTTCAAGGAGTGTTATCTGGTGGAGGATCTGTACGATCCGTTTTTACTAACGGCACCGATATCTATTTTGCAGGAAGGGATAGTGCCCAGGATGTGGTTTATTGGAAAAACGGTATTTTGAATGTTACAGCACCTTATCTGGGTAGGGGGTCCACCCTACCGCTGATTTCCTGTATGTATGTTTCCGGGAACGATGTATACATAGGAGGAATGTTTGACCGGGGTGTTTACTGGAAAAACGGCGTCTCCAATTTTTTGCAACCGAGACCGAATGATGATTCGTTTGTGGGGGATATAAACTCTATTTTCGTGTCGGGAGATGATGTGTATACCACAGGAAAGTTAATTGCTATCGGGCTGCCCGCTGGTGCTTATCTTGGGGCAGCTTATTGGAAAAATGGAATTGAAAATGATTTGCCGGTCATTACACCTCCGGATGCATCTACCTTCTATACCACGACCTCCGTATTTGTATCCGGGTCAGATGTATATGTTGCCGGTTATTCATCTTACTATCCGCCACCGTACACTTCCATTACGGATAGCGCTGTTTACTGGAAAAACGGTATTGAAACAAGTTTACATACACCCGGCCGCGCTAATTCAATTTATGTACAATAAACTAAGGAAATTAATCGCCAGCTTAAGGTAATTTTCCTAGTTCAACACGCTGTTCTCCTTCACAATTTCCAGTCCTTCAATTTTTTTTATTTCATCCCAACCGCCGGCGATATTGTGCAGGTTGTGTATTCCCTGGCGTTTAAAAAGGGAAGAAGCGATGATGCTTCTGTAGCCGCCGGCGCAGTGAATATAAATATTGTCAGAATCTTCAAACTCAGCCATGGTACCGGGATCGGTTAAGGTCTCCAGTGGAATATTCCGGGCACCGGCAACATGTCCGTCGGCGAATTCTGTTTCCCGGCGCACATCCACTACTTTTAATTTAGGATCAAAGGGAAGGTCCATGGCAAATTCGTCCGCATCTATATTGATGATGAGGTCAACCGGTTTTCCTGAATTTTTCCAGCTGTCAAATCCGCCGTCCAGGTAACCGCGCATCTGTGCGAAGCCAACCCGCGCAAGTCTTACCACACTTTCCTTTTCTTTTCCGGGTTCCGTTACCAGCACAAATGGCTTATCGAAGGGAAGAAGACTGCCGGCCCATTCTGCAAAACGACCATCCAGACCGATATTTATTGACCCGGGAACAAATCCATCGGTAAATTCATTTGACAAACGTGTGTCCAGACAGATGGTATCATCTTCTGCGATCAATGCGGAGAACGTTTCCAGCGACAAGGGATTTAATGCATTTTCCATTACTTCATCCAGACTTTCATATCCTTCCTTATTGATGCGGGCGTTCACAGAAAAATATTGAGGTGGCGCATTCAGTCCGTCGGTGACGGCCTTAATAAATTCTTCCTTATTTTCTGCGCGAAGTGCATAGTTTGTTTTTCTTTCTTCCCCCAGAGTGCTGAAAGTATCCGGTCCGAGATTTTTACCACAACTGCTACCGGGACCATGAGCGGGGTACATAATGATATTGTCCGATAAGGGGGCAATTTTTTTCTGCAGGGAATCATATAACATGCCTGCCAGTTCTTCCTGGGAAAGATTACCGCTGCTGAGATCAGGGCGGCCCACGTCGCCTACAAAAAGTGTATCTCCGGTAAAAATCGCATAAGGGTTTCCGTTAGATTCACGCAACAGGTAACAGGAAGACTCAATGGTATGTCCGGGTGTATGCAATACTTCAATGGTCAGTGACCCCAGTTTGAACGTCTCCCCGTCTTTGGCTTTATATATCGGGAAAGAGGTTTCTGTTTCCGGTCCAAAAACGATGGGTGCTCCGGAGGCCTGGGCCAAGTCAAGGTGGCCACTCACAAAATCGGCGTGGAAATGGGTCTCGAAAATATATTTAATGGTGGTTTTGCGCTCTTTGGCCAGCACCAGGTATTCCTCGATATCACGTAAAGGGTCGATGATCGCAGCTTCGCCTTCACTTTCAATATAATAAGCCGATTCGCTCAGGCACGCAGTGTATAACTGTTGGATGTACATTTTGCAAAATTAAACCATTTAGGCTTAACGCTTAACGCCCAACGCTTAACGCAATTGTAAATTTCAAAATGACTCCCAGAAATAAGGGGGAATGAACGGCAAATTATTCTTATAAAAGTAACAAATGCACTGTTTTCATAATATCACCGATTCGATCGGGGTTAATGGTATAGTGAATGAATTTGCCGTCCCTTTCGGTTTTAACAATTCCTGCCCTTCGCAGAATGGCCAGGTGTTGGGAGGCAACAGACTGTTCCAGCCGGAGTTGTATATATAGTTCGGTGACTGTGAGCTTCTTATGCTCATCCAGGATACGCACAATCTGCTGTCGCAGCTTGTGGTTCAGGGCCCGCAGGATCATCGCGGCCTTTTTAAGGTTGATAAAATCTACTTTAACTGCAGCATCATCCCCTGCTTCGGCATTGAGGATCATCCAATAATTACTGCTTGTACCACTCATACAGGTTCATTCGGTTGAAGGTTATAAAAAAGGTATTTGTACTGGATTTCAACAATTCTTATATGACAAGCAGTGTATCAAAAGAAATCGTAATATAGAATTTTTTTCAATAAGAGAAGAATTCTTTCAGGTAAACTGGCGCAGAAATTACCGGATCCACCCATTTGCAACTCTCAAAATCAAGCTGGCTTGATGTTGCAAATGATTGAATAATACTGTTTTGGGGTTTAAATAGGGCCTGGTTCGAGTTTATCATTTTTTGAAATTTGTCCGCCCCTGTTCCTGAAAAAATTATTCTATTTCCGGAAAGATAAGAATCAAATGCGTTTTTATCTAATATCAACGCTTGCGGCGGAAGAACTTCAATGAACTGGTTGCTAATTGGCGGTTGGCGGTTGGCGGGAAAATGGTTGGCGGTTGGCGGTTGGCGGTTGGCGGTTTCTAATTGGTAAAGCGCTGTGAAGACTTCGTCCCGGCGGGCGTCGATCATCGGGCAGATGAGCGCATTGCTTTCCATAGCCTCTTCCCTCATAGCTTCGGCCATGAGGACCAGGCTGTTCCCGGTGATCAGCGGAATCTTTAAAGCATAACAGAATCCCTTGGCGGCTGCCATTCCAACCCGTAATCCGGTATAAGATCCCGGGCCCGCTACCACCGCAACGGCAGATAGTTCCCGGATGGTGATTTTTGCACCGGCTAAAATCCGGCTGATCGCCGGGTGAAGCCAGCCTGCATGCTCTTTCGCAATATTATTTTCTTCAGAAAGGATTACCCTGCCCTCTTTTGCGAGCGCAACCATTCCGGATTCCTGGGCAGTATCTATGAGTAGAATCATCTTTTAAGCTTGAGGCTTGAAGCGGGAGGCTTGAGGCAAATTTTTGAATTCATCAATAAACAATTCATTTCCACATTTCGATTAAACATTTCACTTCCATATTCTTCATTTCTCACAATTCCGTATTCACCACATTTACATCGTCCGGGCCGGAAGGTAAACCGGATTGTCAACCGACAACACATTTAGTAATTCAACAATATTTTCCAGTCCTATTTTTTCGCTCCATTCAAACGGGCCGAACGGATATCCCGTTCCCAGTTTCATGGCAATATCAATTTCTTCTTTTGTGGCTGTGCCGGCTTCCAGTGTAAAAAAAGCTTCATTGATCACCATGGCCACAATTCGTGCAGAAACAAAACCAGGACAATCTTTCACAAAAATCAGATCATCTCCGAAACGTGATCCGGCTATCGCCTGTATTTCTTCACTGGCGGCTGCTTCCAGATGCTTTCCCTTCAGAAATCCCGGCCAGGCATTGATGCGGATAAAGGATGGATGAATTAAATTCAGCGTTCCGATAACGGAATTCACCATAACCGGTTTGGGCAGCAGTTTCGCCAGGTTATTTATCCTGTCCGGCGTAGGCTCAAAAAGCAGATCCAAAAATGCGTCTGCCGTATGATTCGCCCATAACGAATCATTTTCTGAATACACCACTTCGTGTTTACTGAAAAAAGGAGAAGTTGCGATTTCTTCCTTCTGCAAATCGCTGGCAAGAACGGCGAGGATCATGGTTCCGTTCTTTAGGTGGCTGAAACAAATTGTTTGAGAAAGCGCAGATCGTTCTGAGAATATAATCGCAGGTCATTGATGCGGTATTTGAGCTGGCAGATCCGTTCGATGCCCATGCCGAATGCAAAGCCCGTATATTTATTGGGGTCGATACCAAAATTCTCCAGCATTTTCGGATGCACCATGCCGCTGCCCAGGATCTCTACCCAGCCGGTATGTTTGCATACATTGCATCCGCTGCCGCCGCAGATCAGGCAGCTGATATCCATCTCGGCGCTGGGTTCCGTAAAGGGAAAATAAGAAGGGCGGAAACGGATCTTTAACGTCTTGCCAAACATTTCCTGTACAAAGAAATAAAGCGTCTGTTTCAGATCGGCGAAGGAAACATTTTCATCCACATACAATCCTTCGCTCTGGTGGAAAAAACAATGCGCCCGGGCGCTGATGGTTTCATTCCGGTATACCCGGCCGGGACAAATGATCCGGATCGGTGGTTTCTGCTTTTCCATCACCCGGGCCTGCACACTGCTGGTATGCGTGCGCAGCAACCAGTCCGGGTTCTTATGGATATAAAATGTATCCTGCATATCCCGGGCCGGATGGTTCTCCGGCAGATTGAGTGCGGTAAAATTATGCCAGTCGTCTTCGATCTCCGGTCCTTCGGCAACGGAAAATCCGAGTCGTCCGAAGATATGAACGATCTGGTTTCGTACCAGGCTGATCGGATGACGGGTGCCCAGGGAATCGGGTCGCCGGGCAAGGACTCAGGTCCATTTGGTTGGCGTTGGCGGTTGACCGTTGCGGCGTTAGGCTTTTCCAGTCGTCATATTTGGATTCGGCGAATTGTTTGAATTCATTCAGGATCTGTCCGAATTCTTTTTTCTTGTCTGCCGGAACATTTTTCATTTCCTGGAAAAGATTTTTCACGATCCCCTTGGTGCCGAGGAAACGGATACGGTAGGTTTCCGCGGCCTCTGCGCCAATGATTTCCGTGCCGATGATTTCCTTCCGGTAACTGTCCAGTTTTTGCAGCAATTCTTCCATGGCGCAAAGATAAAAGGAAAAACAAGTGTAAGTTTGTTTCAAATCTTGGTACATGTTGTACAGTCTGCATATCCTTGACTTCCTCGATCCGGTCAATACCCGGGAAATTTCCAACGATGAAGAATATAAAGACGGTCAGGTCGGAAAACTGATTGAGGCTATGAAGAAGAATTTCCCGACCTGTCCAGGGCCGACCTGGTCCTGGTCGGTTGTCGGGAAGAACGGGGCGCCCGCCGTTCCCGGACACTGATGAACGGACCGGATACCATCCGCCGACAGTTTTACCAGCTCTATCACTGGCATGCCGATCTGCAACTGGTCGATGTGGGAAATATCAAGACCGGAGCCACGCTGGCCGATACCTATGCGGCCCTGCGGACCGTGATCAATGAACTAACCGGTCTTGGAAAAACCGTGATCATCCTGGGTGGTTCACACGACCTGACCCTGGCCCAGTACCAGAGTTATATTTCCCGAAAAAAACTGATCGAAGTGACCTGCGTGGATGCCCTGATCGATATCAATATCGATTCCCCCCTCCGGAGTGATAATTTCCTGATGGAAATGCTAACGGATGAACCGAATTATATTCATCATTATAATCATATCGGATTCCAGAGTTATTATGTACATCCCCAAATGCTGGAGACGATGGACAAACTCCGGTTCGATTGTTTCCGGGTGGGCAAGGTGAAAGAAATCATCGAAGAAATGGAACCGGTATCTGCGCAATTCCAATATGTTGAGTTTTGACATTTCTGCGATCGCCCATGCTTTTGCACCGGCCAATTTTTTAGTCCCAATGGACTTTCCGGTGAAGAAGCCTGTTCCATCATGCGGTTTGCCGGGCTGAGCCCCAATATCAACAGTATTGGCATCTATGGATATATTCCGGAAAATGACGAACATGAACTGACCGCCAAACAGATCGCCCAGATGATCTGGTATCTGTCGACGGCAGGAGCAAGGGTCGGCGCGAAGCCAGCCTGAACGACAAGGAATATTTCGTGGAATATCATACCGCTTTCGCCGAAGTGGAGACGACTTTTCTGCAAAGCAAAAAAACCAACCGCTGGTGGATGCAACTGCCCGACCAGAAATATATCGCCTGTTCCTACCAGGATTACCTGCATGGCCAGCAGCAATGAAGTGCCGGAACGATGGCTGCGGGCGCAGGAGCGTTAAGCCTGCCTGCCGGCAGGCAGGCTTGAAGTGTGAGGCGTTAAGGCGTGAAGCTTGTTGCGAAAGGCAAATAAGACATATATTTCAAAAAATATTCCATACGTTGATGACATCCATTTTTAAAAAGGCTTCACGCCTTACGCTTCTATGCTTCCTGCTTATTGTTTCTTTCAGCCCTGAACATCGCAGACTTTAAAAGCGCAATCTTCCCCGGAAAATACGGCATTAGAGCAATTGCTGGAAAGTAAGGACCTCAAAACTGCCCTGGTGGGTGTATATGTATATGACGATTCAGCAAAAAAAGAAATCGCCAACTACCAGAGCGATAAATATTTTGTTCCGGCGAGTAACACGAAATTATTTTCCCTGTATGCGGGGATGAAATACCTGGGGGATTCCATTGAAGGGATCAGTTATACACAGGTGGATACTGCCCTCTTTGTATTTGCCATGGGTGATCCCAGTTTTTTACATCCTGATTTTCAATCCCAGCCGGTATTTGATTTCCTAAAGAAGACGGATAAGAAAATTTACCTGGTCTGTCACGCAAACCAATGGCATGAAACACCCTGGGGGCCGGGATGGGCCTGGGATGATTATAATGATGACTATGCCATTGAACGCAGTCCGTTTCCGGTATATGGAAATTTTATCCGGTGGACCCAGCAGAAAACAGAGAATAAAACCGATCCGGCATTCGGACCCACCGTTTCTGTTTCCAGTTCACCGGAAATTCCCTGGAAAGTCAGGTATAGCAATGACAGTCTGCCCAAAACATTTCATGTAAAGCGCCTGATGGATTCAAATGTTTTCATCATCCACCCGGGGAATGAACCGGATATTATCCAGGATGTCCCGTTCATTACAGATGATCTGAATGCGGCGGCTGAATTACTTCGTGATACACTGGGAAAGATGGTCGTTAGCCGAAACAGAACCAATTCGCCCATGACGGGCGGCTGGAAAGTTCTGCCTGCGGGTTCTGTTCCGGAACATCCCAACATCAGTTTCGGAACCATTTATTCCCGGCCTGCAGATTCGGTTTATATTCCGATGATGTACCGCAGTGATAATTTTTTTGCGGAGCAAACCCTACTGATGGTGAGCGAAAAGGAATTGTATACCATGAATGATGATTCCATTACCACCATGCTTTTAAACGGACCGCTGGCAGATCTTCCGCAGAAACCTTCCTGGGTCGATGGCAGCGGATTGAGCCGGTTTAATTTATTTACACCGCAGGATTTTGTGAGCCTGCTCATCAAATTCAAAAATGAATTCGGGATGGACCGGATGAAAAGAATTCTGCCGACCGGTGGTAAGGGTACCCTGAAAAATTATTATCATGCCGACAGTGGTTATGTATTTGCCAAAACCGGTTCACTGACTGGAGTGATCTGTCTCAGCGGTTATATTTACACGCATAATAACCACCTGCTTGAATTTTCCATCCTCGTCAACAACCATAATGGCAGCGGATCTGCAGTAAGAAGAGCGTGGAATCTTATGTGGAATTTCTAAGGAAGAATAATTAGTTCGTTAATTATTCTTCACGCTGGATGATGTTCGATTCGGGAAAATTAATGTGTTTCAATTATCGGGTTGGAAGTCCTGTTCACGGAAAATTTGAATACATCCGGGCGGGCATAGTGTCCGGCCACATCAAGGCTCCATTTGGCGTGGGCGATCAGGGCAAAGTCAATTTCAGCATAAAGGATTCCTTCCTGTTTATTCAAGGACCGGCGATGATTTCTCCTTTCGGATTAACAATGATGCTGTTACCCGGATTAATCCATTCTTTTGCGGATTCATATTGTTTTTTGAATTCCAATTGTTCGGAATATCACTCACTTTCATAGGCATGCAGGCGCCGAGCACATATACCGATCCTTCTTTTGCGATATGTCTGAGCGTAGAAACCCAGGGTTCCCCATAATCCCAGGTCGGAGCTACATAAATCTGCACGCCCGGGCATACATGAAATACCGGGCGAGCGGCATATAATTTTCCCAGCAGATCAATCCGCCTAATTTTCCGATCGACGTATCGATAAGTTTCCAGCGTACTGCCGTCACCCATGCGCATGCACCAGTCGTTCGCCGGAAGTGGGAACGAGTTTTCGATGTTTGCCAAGAAGCGGACCCTTGTCATCGATATATAAAATTGTATTGTAAAGACTGGCGCCGCTGGCTTCCGTATTTTTTTCATTGATTCCCATGACGACGAAGATGCCGGATTCGCGTGCGGCATTACAAAGCAGCTTCACGGATGTCATCATCGGCCGATAACTGATTGTTCCAATAGTGCTTCATACAAAGGATGGGTCAGTGATTTTTTTCCGGGCGCATTCATCCACACCCATTCAGGATAACCGGGAATAAAGGCTTCGGGAAAAACAATCAGCTTCGCACCGTTTGCTGGCCGCTTCGCCAATAGCAGAAATTGCTTTTTCAATGGTCGCATCCCGGTCGAGAAATTCCGGGGTGATCTGCGCAATGGAGACTTTAATTTTATTCATTTGGAAAGAAGTTATTATTTGAATTTGGCGGGCAGATTGCACTACCACACTTCACTCTCCACACTCTCACACTCTCACACTTGCTTAAGCTTTTCTCCCAAACATTTTCTCCAGATAGTCCCGTTTGAATTCAACAAAAACGGGTTTGCCATTGGGAGCGGTATTGGGCTGCAGGCAGCGGAAAAGGTTTTCGGTGAGGGAACGCATTTCGGTTTCGGAGAGAACGGTACCGGCTTTGATGGCCTGCTGCCAGGCAAGGGAGCGGATCATTTTTTCCTGAAGGGAATCTATTTTTTCACTGCCCGAATGTTTGCAATGTTCCAGCAATTTCTCAATTACTTTTTTCTCATTCCCATCCGCATGACCGGCTGGCGTTCCCTGTACAATAAAACTATCTTTTCCAAAAGGTTCAATGATGATATCCGAGCGCCTGCAGGGCGGGCAGCAGTTCCTGCAACATCACCGCATCGGGGGTGGACAGCGTCAGCGTGGTCGCGAAATAAAGCCCGGTCTGGGTTGGCAGGGGTTTTCCACTGAGGGCGAGCATCAATTTTTCGTAGAGAACCCGCTCGTGGGCCGCCTGCTGATGGATCAGCAAAAAGCCGCCATTCGTTTCGCAAACGATATAGGTATTCTGCAACTGCCAGATTTTACGCAACTTCATCCTGGAATAGCGGATCGGAAGAAAATCGGGCATATAGGGACTGGAAAGAGAATCCGGTTCGCCTGGGCTGAGTTCGTTTTCTGCATCGCGGTTTGATTCCGGCAAATAGATCGCGGCTAACCGATGCGGAATTGCAAAATTTTCATCTTCCGCTTCCCGGTTTCTCCAATGAGCCAGATCACTCTTCTCGGTCGGTTCAATAAAATGCGCCTGATTTTTCCGGGTGAAGGTTTGAAACAGGCTGGACGATTCGATATCCGATCTCGATTCCTCCGAGAAAGGGTTTACTCACCGCATCGAGCTGCTGGATGGCGGGATCGAGATCGAAATCCAGGCTGGGCGTAATGCTGAACTGCGCCAGCGCATGTTTCACGGCTGCCTGCACAAAAGCATAGACGATTTTCTCGTCTTCAAATTTGATTTCCTGTTTGGTGGGATGCACATTGATGTCCACCCGCGAAGGATCTATTTCAATAAACAAAACATAAAGCGGAAAACTATCGCCCGGGAATCATCTGCTGAAAAGCCGTCATCACGGCATGATTCAGATAGGCGCTCCGGATGAACCGGTTGTTCACAAAAAAATACTGATCGCCCCGGGTGCGTTTGGCGGTATCGGGCTTGCCGACAAAACCAGTGATATTCAGATAATCGGTATTCTCCTGCACAGATACCAGTTTGGAAGTATAGTTCACCCCGAGAATCTGGACGATACGTTGTTTGAGCGTTCCTTTTTCCAGGTGAAAAACTTCCTGGCCATTGCTGATAGAGAATAAAACGGATATCCGGAAATGACAGCGCCACGCGGATGAATTCATCCACGATATGCCGCATTTCAGCCGCATTGCTTTTCAGAAAATTCCTGCGGGCGGGCACATTGAAGAAAAGATTTTTCATCGCAATGCTGGTGCCGTTCGGAAAAGCAACGGGTTCCTGTTTCTTTACAAAACTGTTTTCGATTTCGATACAGGTGCCGTTTTCATCAGCGGGTCTTTTTGTTTTCAGTTCCACCTGGGCGACGGCAGCAATGGAAGCCAGTGCTTCACCCCGGAAACCCATGGTGCGGATGCGGAAAAGATCCTCAATATTCCTGATTTTGGAAGTGGCATGCCGTTCAAAAGCCATCCGGGCATCGGTTACGCTCATGCCCCGGCCGTCGTCAATCACCTGAACCAGGGATTTGCCGGCGTCCTGTACAATCAGTTTTACCTGGCTGGCACCCGCATCGATGGCATTTTCCATCAGTTCCTTTACGGCGCTGGCCGGCCGCTGGATCACTTCACCCGCCGCAATCTGGTTGGCAATATTATCCGGTAATAATTCGATCAGGTCATTCATCTTCAGGCCCGTTGAGCTGGGCAATTTAGTGGAAATAAATTTCATTTTCCTTCGTAGGTTTACGCTTTGAAGCGATGAACGTCGCAACGCGTGACGGCTTGACGCGATGAACGATGACGGTTGACCGTTGATCAGATCGATCACGATACAGTTGCATCCGATTGACGTACTAAGCGTTAAGTCAGTTCGGCGTTAAGCCTTAAGCTTTACGCTTTAGCTTTACGCCTTAAGCCTTGAGCTTAGAATAATCCCATCATGAAAAATGCTCTTAGTCCCGGTTTTGCTTGTTTTTTCCCTTTCCCTGCACGCCCAATACAATGTAAACCTGCCGGCCAATCACTGGGTGGATTCCGTATTTAATACCCTGACGGATACCCAGAAAATTGCCCAGCTGATGGTGGTCCGCCTTTCTTCCATCGACCAGAGTCAACCGGAAAAATCACCTTTTATGATTCCCAGGTGGTGGCTGATATCAACCGTTTAATATCGGTGGCATCTGCCTGTTCCAGGGCGGACCCAAACAGCAGGCCGCCTTCATCAATCATTTTCAGCAGATCGCCAAAACACCGATCCTTGTTTTCCATCGATGCAGAAAACGGACTGGGTATGCGGATGGACAGTGTGGGCGCCCTTCCCCGGCAGATGATGCTGGGCGCCGTGCAGGATCCGCAGCTGATCTATACTTACGGAAAAACGGTTGCGGAACAGTGCAAACGCATGGGCATCCAGGTGAACTATGCCCCGGTGGTGGATGTGAATAACAATCCCGATAACCCGGTGATCAACGATCGCTCTTTCGGAGAAGATCCGCACCGGGTAGCCGAACTCGGCATTCAGTATATGAAGGGTCTGCAGGATAATAATGTGCTGGCGACGGCCAAACATTTTCCCGGGTCACGGCGATGTATCCGTCGATTCGCACCTGGACCTGCCGGTGATCAATAAGAGCCGGCGACAGCTGGATACCCTCGAACTCTATCCTTTTAAAAAATTAATTGAAGCCGGCATCGGCAGCGTGATGATCGGGCATCTTTTTGTCCCGGCCATTGATAACCGCGAACATCGCGCCACTTCCATTTCCGACAATACGGTAACCAACCTGCTGCGCAAACAAATGCATTTTACGGGACTGAGTTTTACCGATGCCCTCGAAATGAAGGGGGTGAATAAATATTTTCCGGATGGAGATGCATCGGTTGAATCCCTGATCGCAGGCAACGATATGCTTTGCCTGCCCGGCGATGTGGCCCTCAGCATCGGAAAAATATTCGCGGCCATCAAAGAAAAAAAACTAAAATGGAAAGACCTGAATAGCCGCGTGAAAAAAGTGCTGACAGCCAAATATCAACTGGGACTATCAACCTGGCAGCCCATCGACACGGCGCATCTGTTGGAAGATTTAAACAAAGACGTTCCCGAACTCTACCGGAATGTCGCCAAACAGGCCATCACCCTGGTACGCAAGAGTGACCGTCCTTTTCCCGGCCCCATGGCAAAACGGGTTGCCTATATTGGTTTCGGACTGATGAACGACAATGTATTCAGCAAACGCATGCGGGATGATTTTCATGCCAACACCTATTATTTTGATTATGGTCTGGACAGTGTGAAAGCAGCCGCCGCTTTCGAACTGCTGCGCAACCGCTACGATATGATCGTGATCGGCCTGCACAATATCAACCGTTATCCGGCACATGATTTCGGAATCAGTGCCGCCGCCCTGCAACTACTGAAAAATCTGGATCACCTGCCCGGTGCCGTCACTTTTGTATTCGGCAATCCCTATGCACTAAAATATGTTTGCGATGCATCGGTGTTGCTGGAATGTTATGATGATCAATGAAATAACCCAGGCCGTAGCGGCGGACTGGCTGAGTGGAAAATTCCTGGCCAGTGGCCGGCTTCCGGTTTCGGTATGTAATGGAATAAAAGCCGGATTCGGCATTACGTTATTCCCGGGGTGCACTTCCGGAAGTGCCTGCAGAATCCCTGGGATTTAATCCGGCAAAACTGCAGCGCATCGATTCCATTTGCAAACGCGCGATCGCCCTGCAGGCTGCACCCGGATGCGTGGTGGTGGTTGTGAAAAACGGCCAGGTGGCCTATGAAAAAGCATTTGGCACCCTGGAATACAATAAAGCTGAACCGGTATATCCTGAAACCATTTATGACCTGGCATCGGTTACCAAGGTTTGCGCGACGACCATCTCCGTCATGAAATTATATGATGAAGGAAAACTGGATCTGCATAAAACCCTGGGATATTATCTTCCCTGGGTAAGGGGATCGGACAAAGACAGCCTTCGGATCTGGGATATCATGCTGCATCAGGCCGGACTGAAAGATTTTATTCCTTTTTATGCAGAAACGATTTCAAAAGATAAAGAAGGGCTTCCCCTTCCGGCTATTTATACCCTGTGTGCCGACAGTGCCCACTGGATCCGGGTGGCAGAAAATCTGTATCTGCGCAATGACTGGGACGACACGATGTATAAAAGAATCCTGACCAGCAAACTCGGACCTGCCGGAAAATATGTGTACAGCGACAATGATTTTATTTTCATGGGAAAGATTGTGGAAGCGCTGAGCGGACAGACCCTGGATCAGTATGCCTATACCAATTTTTATCTGCCCATGGCACTGTCCACCACCGGGTTTAAACCGAGGGAACGATTTCCGCTGAACCGGATTGCGCCGACAGAACAGGAAGTAGCTTTCCGCCGTCAGTTATTGCGCGGAGATGTGCATGATCCCGGAGCCGCGATGTTTGGCGAAGTATCGGGTCATGCCGGACTATTCAGTGATGCCTATGACCTGGCCGTGATCATGCAGATGCTGATGAATGGCGGAACGATTGGCGGACATCAGTATCTGAAAAAAGAAACCATCGAATACTTCACCGCTTATCATAGTGATATCAGTCGTCGCGGACTTGGATTCGACAAACCGGAAAAAGACAATGCAACGAGGAAAGAACCCTATCCCTGTGCATCCGCTTCTCCCTTAACCTTCGGTCATACCGGATTTACCGGTACCTGCGTCTGGGCAGATCCTGCGAAACAAATTGTTTTTATCTTTCTTTCCAACCGGGTAAATCCCCAGGAAAGCAGCAAACTTTCCTCCCTGAATGTTCGCGGGAATATTATGGAGAATATTTATCAGGCGCTGCAGTAGGGTTGGCGGTTGCTGCCGGTTGGCAGGGTTGGCCGTTGACCGTTGACCGTTGACCGTACAGTCCCCTGTTCGAATTCGTACAATAACTCCTGCCCACCTTTTTGCAACCGACTCTTTTACAGACACCACACTATAGGACGGCAATTTTTCCTGAACCGGATATGGTAGGTCCCTGATTTGAATTACGTTCAAACTGGCATTTCAATTGACAACAACCATCAACAATTAAAAATTATGCTCAAAGAATTACATCAAGATCGCCTGGAGGAATTTATTCAGAAATAAAGGCTTTTCCCTTGTCAATATGCTGGGACTAACCATTGGCATGACCTGTACCCTGCTCATCCTGCTTTGGGTACAGGATGAACTGGCATATGATAAATTTCACGCGAACTATAAAAATATTTACCAGGTTATTGCGAACCGTGATTTCAAAAATCAGATGTACAGAACATCGAACTTGGAGGTCATCACGACGGACGCATCCGGATGCATCGCACGGTACGCGCTGAGGAGCGATGACGCGGGGTCGGCACAGGCGACATACAGCCTGCCGTTCTCCCTTTTCCAGGGCAGGTAGAGACCGTCGGCGTAGATTCGGAAGTTGTCCTTGTCGATGAGGGATTCGTCGATCGGCTGGTCCATCAGGTTGACGAAGTCGAGTTGGAAAAACTTCGCCAAGGCCTGATAGAAAGGCTGGGGACGGACCCAGCCCATCCCAAGCAGAATGTCTCCCAGGCGCGAGCCCCATTCCTTTTGAAGCTTCAGCGCGCGCGTCAATTGTTCGCTGGTGATCAATCCCGCTGCGATTAGAGCATTACCGATCAGCTTGGCGCTGGCCGGGAACGGCGCTGGACTCGGGAC